>CAZUSH010000026.1:0-3842 GCA_964622705.1 uncultured Geobacter sp.
GCAGCCTTCTCGGTTGTGGCAGCCTTCTCGGTTGTGGCAGCCTTCTCGGTTGTGGCAGCCTTCTCGGTTGTGGGAGCTTTCACAACCTCCGGGTAGGCAGGCGAGCTGTCCGGTTTTCTTTCTACTGCTGGGGATTGTGCCGAAGACGGCGCTTGATTGGCACGAGCCGGGGATTCAGCAACAAAGGACCCAACGGAAACCATTAATTGCCCATAGGCATTTTGTAGCGTCGCATAGCTTTGATACTTACGGTAATCCGCCATCAACGAAGTGACTGCCGTCCTGATTTCCTCCAGCCTGTTTTTTGCACCTGTTTTCACTGATTTGCGCGTCTGGCTCAGGATCTTTGTGTCAAGTTCCTGAATCTGCTGAGCCAGTTCATACTGCCGCTTTTTACTAAAAAAATCCTGATACGCCACATGCACCTGCGTCAAAACCGCCATACTCAAGGCAAGACGAGACATCCGACTAACCTCTTCCTGGGATTTTGCAAGTTTATACTGGGCGGGGCCGGTGATCAAAGACATCAGGTTCCAGGTAGCGCGTGCCCCGCCTTCAACCCACGTCTTGTTTGCTAAAAACGTATTTGTGTCCAGGTGAGGGCCCACGGTCAGGTCAATACCGGGCAACATCTTGGCAATTGCCTTTTTGGTTTCCTGCAGACTGATTCTTTCCTGAAGCCGCGCCTCCATCAGCTCCGGCCTTAACCGCAGGGCCAGCATTTCAAGGGTTGCGATGTTCTCCTTAAACGAGGGAGTTGTCATCGCTTCCTGGCTGTTCAACTCAAAGGATTGCCCCGGCGCCAAGTTCATCAGGGTGGCAAGCCGCGGCTTGGCTTGATTGAGCTCATCACGAAACGCCTCTAACTGACGCAACGTATCCAACAACGCTTTCCGGTAGTTAAGCGTCTCCAGCGGC
This sequence comes from uncultured Geobacter sp., assembly GCA_964622705.1. Classification (GTDB taxonomy): domain Bacteria; phylum Desulfobacterota; class Desulfuromonadia; order Geobacterales; family Pseudopelobacteraceae; genus Trichlorobacter. Next base: position 919 of record CAZUSH010000026.1, read on the forward strand.
GGCCGCAGCTTCTGCTGTTCGATGTGGTCCATTTCCTCCAGAGCCTTCTGCACTTCTAGCAGCAACGGCTCAAACTGTTTCTGCAATTGCTGCGCCCCCAGGGCAAGCCAATAGCTGTACCGGACCTGTTGCACAACGCTATGGATCACCTTGCGCTTACGCTCTTCCATAATCAAGGAGCGATCCGCCTGCTGTTTGGCCTGGAAATAGCTCACGCCAAAATCCAGGATGTTCCACGTAAGCCCGAGATCAGCGGTAAATCGTTCCTTTTCCTGCGAGTAGGACTGGTTGAGATAGGGCGTTCCATCCGGATATCTGGCGCTGGAGGATGCACTATAGCTATCCCGTGCCGAGTACCCGGCCGAAGCCACCAAGCGCGGTAACATTTCATAGGATGCGACATCCAGCTGGCGGAGGGAAAGCGCCTCTTCCATCAGTTTCAGCCGATACTCAAGGTTATGAGCCAGCGCTCGGTTGATCGCCTCCTGAAGCGTGAGCTGACCTTTGATCGGCGGTTGATCCTTGGTGATATCAACAAGATCACTTTTAATCTGAGCCGACACCTCTTCATCCGTTAACGGTACCGGCTTAACCGTACAACCTGCCAGCAGCAACATCAAACAGCCATACAGCAACAGTTTTCTGGTTTGTAACTTCATTCTACCCCCTCTCGTTCGCCAACCACAGACATCAAAAGGTAAGCCATCTTAGTAGTATCAAGCACGGTGTGCGGAAAATCCTTTCTGGAGCAGCGCCACCATCTGGTGACGCTCCGACTCAAGCCCCTTACGTCCCTGCCGGGCAAACTGCTCCGACAAGGACAACCTGCCGCCGGCATGCGGCCGTTGGACGGGTGTTTCAGCAGGAGCACGGTCATCACCAGGGTTGTCCAATCCCCGGTCTGGGGCAGTAGAGCGTATGGCGTTCCGTTCATCGCCCGCTTTTACCCGCAACGTAAAGACCGCGTTGGCCTTATGCCCTTTGCTATCCCGTGCCACCAGCCTGATTTCGAGAGTCGGTACGGTATCTTTTGGTGGCGTCCCCTTAAAGACACCCGCATGCGGATCAAATGCGAGCCATTGCGGCAAGGGAGTCCCATCGAGCAACTCTGCCTCTACGGTAAACCGCGCATCCGCACTGGTACTTCCAAATATTCCGCTTGGCAGTTGAAATTGAGAAAATCTATTGACGATAGCTTCTTGCGAAGGCGGCTCAAGATTGACAAACAGAAGCCCGCGTGCATCACCACCAGAGGCGCCATTGACGAACACCAACGACGTTCCTTCCGTCAAGCCCCCCGGAGCCATACTGACGGCATCTCCTCCCGCGGTATCGGACGCGCTCCTCTGTGTCGGTGCCTGTTGCGTCGTTTGACCGGGCAGTTCCCCATTGGCATTGTTTTGCGAGGTTGCAGCTGCGCTGGTATTCACGGCCTCCCGCGTATCGCCCTGTTGCTGGGCGGCTTGTGGCAACGTCGAAACGGTAATATCGAACCTTGTCGCAGCACTGTTGCCGTTACTGTCCTGAGCCAATACGACGACCTGCACGGACTGTTCCGCATGTACTGGCGGCGTTCCGCTAAAGGTGCCGGTAACCTGATCAAACTGCAGCCAGTTTGGCAACGGTTGCCCATTGGCCTGGCGAGCTTCAAGTCGCGTTGTCGCTGTAGGATCAGTTTGCCGGAAGGTCCCGGCCGGAAGTTCGATAGTCGTCAACTCTCCCGGATGAACCGTCGTATCCTGAAGCGGATTTGCCGTAAGCCCCGCGTTGTCTCCCGAGGTGTCAACGGCCACCGGCACAGGCTGAAGAGCTGCCGAAGACCAGTCAAAATCCGATGTACCCGAGGGAGTGTCGCCAACATCCACTGTTGTACCCGGAGTGGTTGGCGTCTGCGACGACGGCTCTTGCGTTGGTGAAGTCGGTGTTGTCGGGGTCGTGCCGGGTGTTACCGGCTGAACCGTAATGCTCAGCTCATTGCTTGAGTGATCACGAGTCATATTCCCGGCCAGGTCGGTTACTTGGGCTGAGACGTCATACGTCTTGCCGGGAGTCAACGCGTTTCCTGGCGGTACCGTCAATGTCCAGTGACCTCCCTGCACCGACAGACTACCGTCGCCGTCCGTATAGACCACATTATTGAGCTGAACCGTCAGGACATTCCCTGAACGGTTATCCCATGTCCCGCTGATTGTCGGCGTTGTACTCAAGGTACTGAGCGCATCGACGGTTGGGGCCGATGGAACGGCAGTATCCACGGTGAAAGCGATACCGTTAGCGGTGGTGCTGTTCCCGGCCGCATCGGTGGACTTGATGCTCGGGGTGTAGCTGCCGTCGGCAAGGGGGTTCGTGACGGTGATGGACCAGCTGCCGTCACCTGCTGCGGTGGTGCTGTAGGTGTGGCCGTCAATGGTGACATCGACCGTGCTGCCGGCCTCTGCCGTGCCGCTTAAGACCGGCTGTTTCACGGCGGTGTAGTTGTCACTGCTGCTTGTTCCGCTGTCGTTGGCGGCATCATGTTTGAGGCTGCCGCTCGGCGCAGCAGGCGCCGTAACGTCCAGTACGGCACGGTCACTAGTCTGGCCGGAGATGTTGCCGGCCGTATCGGACACGGTCGCGACGAGGGCAAGGGTGCCCCCTTCGGCAGGCTTGGCGACACTGGTATCCCAATAGCCTGCGGTAACCTCACCGGTAGTCAGGGTATGGTGCAACCACGTGGTGCCGCCATCTTCACTGTAGTTGATGACATCGCCGGCCACGGCACCGGAAGGCACACCGATCCGGATGGCAACGCTGGTGCCGCTGCCCATCTCATTATTGTTGAGATAACCGTCATTGTCGGCATCGGTTTTAATGTCTACCGTGGGGGCAGCGGGGGCGTTGGTGTCGATGACGATGGTCTGGCTGGCGGTGGCTATGTTGCCGGC
>CAZUSH010000026.1:3942-43273 GCA_964622705.1 uncultured Geobacter sp.
GGTGATGGCCGGGCCGGTGCCGTCGCCGTTTTGCCCGGGGGCGTTGGTGTCGATGACGATGGTCTGGCTGGCGGTGGCTATGTTGCCGGCAAGGTCGCTGGTGCTGGCATGCAGGGTGTAGCTGCCGTTTGCAAGGGTTTCCTGGCTGCTGCGGTCAAGGGTCCAGTGACCGCTGCCGTCGGCTACGACGGTGGTGCTGAAGATGGTGGCGCTGCCGCTGTCTTGCAGGCTGACGGTGACGGTTTCGTTGGCACCGGCGGTGCCGCTGTAGCTGAGGGTCTGGTCGTTGGTGATGAAGTCACCGGCTACGCCTGAGTCGCTGCTGATTGCGGTGATGGCCGGGCCGGTGCCGTCGCCGTTTTGCCCGGGGGCGTTGGTGTCGATGGTGGCGCTGTCGCTGCCCTGGATCGAGGTGTTGCCCGCCGCATCGGTGATGGTGGCAGCCACCGTCAGGGTGGCGCCTTCGGCAGGCTTGGCAACGCTGGTATCCCAATGGGTGGCGCTGATATCGGTGCCGCTCAGGGTGTGGTGTGACCAGGTGCTGCCGCCGTCGATGCTGTAGTCGACCGTATCACCGGCAACGGCGTTGGAGGGAAGACCAATGCTGACGGAAACGGTGGTGGCGCTGCCCAGCTCGCTGCTATTCAGATAGCCGTCGTTGTTGGCGTCAGTGACGATGGTCACCGTGGGGGCATCGGTTCCCGCGGTGTCGATGGTGACGGCATAGGCATCGGAGGTGGCGCCGGTGTTGCCCGCTGCATCGGTGGCACGGGCGGTGACCTGATAGGTGCTGCCGTTGACCAGGGTGGTGCCGGTGTAGTCAAAACTCCAGTTACCGCTGCCGTCGGTGGTGGCAGTGCCTTTGGAGACGCCGTCGACAAAGACCTCGACCGTGCTGTTGGCCTCGGCCGTGCCGCTGAAGACCAGGGTGGTGTCGTTGGTCAGGTGATCACCAACAGTGCCGGAATCACTACTGATGGCGGTGACTACCGGCTTGGCAGGTGCGCTGGTGTCGATGGTGACGGCATAGGCGTCGGATGCGGCGCCGGTGTTGCCCGCTGCGTCGGTGGCGCGGGCGGTGACCTGATAGGTGCTGCCGTTGACCAGGGTGGTGCCGGTGTAGTCAAAACTCCAGTTACCGCTGCCGTCGGTGGTGGCAGTGCCTTTGGAGACGCCGTCGACAAAGACCTCGACCGTGCTGTTGGCCTCGGCCGTGCCGCTGAAGACCAGGGTGGTGTCGTTGGTCAGGTGATCACCGACACTGCCGGAATCGTCGCTGATGCCGGTGACTACCGGCTTGGCAGGTGCGCTGGTGTCGATGACCAGCTCAGCCGAGGTTATATCGTTGGTCGTATTCCCGGCGGCATCATGGACCGTTGCAACAACATTATAGGTGCCGTCGGCAAGGTGATCTGCATCAGGGATGGTAAGGGTCCAGTTGGTGCTGGTGCGCACCAGGATTCCGTCTCCTTCGGTATAGGTCTTTGTGCCGACCGTGACCGTCAGATATTCTCCGGCAGCAACACTGGCCGTACCGGTTATGGTAGGGGTCGTGTCACTGGTAACGGGCTGGGAATTCACCGTAGGGGTTGCCGGTGGTGTCCGGTCAATCACCAGTTCATTGGTCGTTATGTCGCTTGAGGTATTGCCTGCTGCATCGGCAATGGTGGCGGTAACCGGATAGGTCCGCTCCGTCAGTTCATGCTCGGGCGGTATGGTCAAACTCCAGGTATGGTTGACGCTACTATAACTCAGGTGGCCATCACCTTGTGTGTAGGTGACGCCATCAACGGCAACCATCAGGGTCTCACCGGATGCCAGGGTAGCGCTACCGGTCAGCGTGGGGGTCGTATTGCTGGTTGAGAGAGCATCCACCGTTGGCGTCGAAGCCGGCGCTACCGTATCCACCGTGACGGCATAGGGGTCGGAAACGGGTCCTGAGCCGATCTTGGCAGTCACCGAGAACGTACCATCTCCCTGGGTCGTAATAGTGCTGGACGGGATGCTGACAATTGCCGTACCGGCTGAGATTTCACCAGCTGTCAGCGTGGCCGGCCGGCTATAGCTTTGTCCTCCCCAGTAAATGGTAATCGTATTCCCCGCTGCTGCACCGGTGTCGGTCAAGCTGACATACACATCCGTGCCATCCACAGCTTCTGCGGCATTAATACCAATGTAACCACCATTATGATTCTCCGGCACATCCGTAATAACCGGAGGTGAACTGTTGACGGTGGTGAAATTATACGTGGTTGTATCGCTGATACCGGCATAATCATTACCTGCGGTATCTTTCACGACGCCTGAGGCCATCTGAACATAATAGCCGGTGTTCTTCAGCAGGTAGTCGGTGGGGTTGATCGTAATGGTATTGCCGCTGATGCTGACCTGTGTGCTGTCGGTGATACTGATGGTACGGGTGTCACCGGCGCCGTTACTGATTATGATGGTGCCGGAACCGGCCATGATGTTTTCATCAAAGGTAAGTACAAGGTTTGCCCCAACAGCAACCCCGAAGGCGTCGTCGGAAGGATTGGTCGTGGTCAACTGGGGGGCTGTCGTATCAATGGTGACCGTTTTCGTATCCACCGGCGAACTGCCGGCCTCGGCAGTCAAGGTATAACTGCCGGGGGCCAGGGTGTGGCCGGTGTAGTCGACCGTCCAGTTACCACTGCCGTCGGCAGTCGGGGTACCGATCACCGTACCGTCGAGTTTTACCGTCACCGTCTCACCAGGCGCTGCCGTGCCGCCAAAGGTGAGCGTCTGGTCATTGGTGCGGAAATCACCGGCAATGCCGGTATCATCGCTGATGGAGGTAATGGCCGGGGCGCTGGTATCAATGGTGACATCGTATGGAGAGCTTGACGAGCTGGTATTTGCGGCAGCATCGGTTGCCCGTGCCGTTACGTGGTAGGTGGCCCCGTTGGTTAGGGTGGTGCCGGTGTAGTCAAAATCCCAGCTGCCGCTGCCATCGGTGGTGGCAGTGCCTTTTGAGACGCCGTCGATAAAGACCTCGACGGTGCTGTTGGCCTCGGCGGTGCCGACAATATGCAGGGTCGTGTCGGCGGTAACATGGTCGCCAACCGTGCCGGTGTCGTCGGAGATACCGGTTATGACCGGGGCGCCGGGAGGGGTGGTGTCGGTGAGGGTGATAATGGAAACGGTCGGTGTCGAGGTGATACCGGCCAGGTCGGTAGCCCCTAGACTAAAGGTCCGGGCGCCGGTAGTGGGAAGAGCGGCATCATCGTGGTAGGACAGATCCCGGATGATTGCCTGGCCTTCGGCTGCGCTCAAGGTACCGCCGCCGTTTTTGGTGATGGTGAAGGTGCCGGAAGAGTAGCTAATATCGACGAGTACGCCTCCAACGGTTTTGCTGGTGACGTTACCCGAACCGCCGTCCGCCCGCAGGTCGGTGCTGCCGAAACGGATATACTCGGAGCTGCCGTCTTGCAAGCCGCCCGGCTTGACCGTCAGTTGCGTCAGGTTATTTGAGGCCTCAGTCAGGGTTGCCTGGTCTGAAGCATTGTCCAGCGCGACCAGGCTTCCGTCCGGGCTGGTGGTCCGGTAGTCGCGGTTACTGACATCCGTCGGGTCCAGATCAATGACCGGTGCGGTAGTGTCAATGGTGAAGCTGTCGAAGACAGCCGTTGTGTAAGCATTACCCGAGGCGTCTTTTATTGAGCCGTTGGCATTGAGCGTCAACTGATAGACTCCGGCCGGACTGGTAACGCTGCTCAGATCAATGGTGTAGTTGGCGCCGCTGCCGGATACGGTACACCCGGTTATTGCAACCGCGTTGCCGTCACGGGTCAGGGTAAAATCCGAGATATCAACGCCGGTGACATTTTCTGCCAACCCGGTTGAACCGTCGGTAAAGGTAACGGCCACCGTCCCCACCGTGGTGTGGCGCGGGTCCGGGCTGACCGGTGTGATTGCAGCAACAGGAGCCGCATTATCGGGCGCTGCAATGGTAAAGGCATAATCCTCGACCTCACCATCCATCATCGGACCATAGGAACGTTCATCCTGCCCGGAACCAGTCGGTGTGGCAAAGGTAGTACCGATACGGAAGCGGGCATAGGTTGACCCGGCAGTCATGCCGGACATGCCGGGGCCGCTCCAGGTCAGTGTGGCCGAGGTGGCGCCCGGCGCAACGGTGGCGGTAGCTGCCTCATTCTCGTCAAAGGTGCCGTTTTTGTTAAAATCGATCCAGCCGATCAACGTTGTGTTGCCTGACCCGTTGTTGGTTACCGGAACGTCGACACTATAGGTCGTCGCATTGGCCGGCAACACCCCAAAGGTCATGCTGTTTTCATCGTTGCTTCCGGTGGCGTTGTCGGTGGTACCGGTTCCCGCTGCAGGGCCGTCAGACTCGACGTCAGGCGCCGTACCGATCCAGGTGGTGTTGTTCAGCAGGCTGTTCCGGGCGCCGTCACTGGCCAACTGGGTCTTGTAGCTGTCCGGCGCATCGCCGAAATCGAGGTTAATAGTGACAATGCGGCCTGCATCACCGGAGGTGGGCAGCGTGGAGCCTGCATAGGCGATCTGGGTTGCCGCCACAGACGGCGCGGCGGGTGTGGTAATGTCCAATCTGTTGATAACTGGATTGGTACCACCTCCGGTGAAATAGAAAAAGCCGGCCTTATCGAAATACTGCATCGGGTAACTGCCGCCACCGGATTCTCCAGTAATTGTACCGAGGTTCGTGGTCACTCCCGTGGTGGGATCAATTCGATACAGGCTGCTCCCGGCGGCATAGAGCTTACCATCGACCGGGTTGATGGCCATGTCCACCCATTGTGTAGTGGTGACCGCTCCGGAAACAGAAAGCGGGGCAAGCCAGGTCAGGTACGTGCTTGAAGTTGGATTCGTATCAAAGCGGTAAATCTTGTTTCCGCCGCTGGCATTCAGATACATGATCCCGTTTGCATCAATATCTGCCGATATCAGGCTGGTATTTGCAGCCGGCGAATTTCCGCCGCTATAAGAGGCCGACATCTGCTGTGTGGTGCCGTCTGCGTTGATGCGAATTATTTTATATACACCGTTTTTGTTGTCGGAAGCGTACAGATGGCCATCCACCGGGCTGAAACCCAAACCGTTCATCGAATCCGCCGGTAAATTGCTTTGGAGCGTAGTGATTGTTCCCATGACCAGGTTTACACCGTACAGATAGGTGCCGGAACCGCTTAACAGGTACGCAGAGGTGGTCTCCCCCAGGGAAAACGCCTGCCCCAGGACATGCATGGTGCGGGTTGCCGCTACCGAATCGGTTTGACCGTCATTGACGGTAACGGTGATGGTCCGGTTCGTGTCAATGGATTGGCCGGTACTGTTGGCAAAACGCACCTGTGCGAGGGCGGCCTGATAATCGGCCAGGGTGGCGTGGCCGGACAACTGAAGTTTCCCGCTTGCAGCATCGTAGGCTGTGGCGCTTATGCCCGAAGGAAGGTCCTCGAAGATACTGAGCGCATCATTGCTCTGGCGGTTTGACGTGATGGTGATGGTAGCGCTTTCCAGGTAGGTGTCGGTAGTATCCGTTAAGGTGGGGGTTCCACTGAAGACTGCCACAGCTGGATCACCCTTGCTGTACCAGGTAGAGCCGGAGACACCGCTGATGACCGGGGCGGTATTGGCTGCGTTGGTGTTGTTCGTCAGGGCGAAGTCGGTGAGGGATGCGGCATCGTTGCCGGCCTTATCCTGAATGGCGTGGGCATCATCGCCTCCAGAGGGTTTGGTGTAACTGACGGTTACGGTATGGCCCGCGGTTACCGGGCTGGCCAGGGTCAGCATGACGGTGTTATGGGCGGCATCGACCGAAACCGCATTGACGGCAACAGTGGTGCCGTTGTCTTTGACCGTGAAGGTGCCACCGGTATTGATGGCGTCCAGGGCTTGGGCCTCGGTATAGTTCAGGGTGACGATCATGTCTGAAACAGAACCGCTCTGCAGCACCGGAGCTGTCGTGTCAACGGTGATAGCAACCGGAGCCGAGGTGACATAGTTACCCGATACGTCCTGAGCGAAGACGGTTACATTATGGCTACCTTCTGCAAGTGTGGCGGCAGTGCAGTCGATGGACCAGGCTCCGGTTGTGGCATTGGATGTCGTCGTACCGACCGAGGTGCCGTCAACATACACCCGGACAAAGCTGCCCGGATCGGACGTACCGCTGTAGACAAGGTGGGTTGCGCTGGTGATAAAGTCGCTGCTTGACGCGCCCGCATCAGGTGAAATACTCGTAAGTGATGGCGTTGCAATGGAGTGATCAAGATTAAAGCTTTGGTCGCTGGTAGTGTTACCACCGGCGGGGTTGGTGTAGGCAATCAGCGTCCCCGTGCTCAGGCTGCGTATGTCTGATTGCGCGGAGAGATCCAGATTGAGTGCCCCTGTTGCGCTCCCTACCCCACCAACCTGCACGTCATACTGCAGCCCGTTACTGTTCGCAACCGGTGTTACCAACTGCACGGTTGCACCGCTGACCGAACCGGGCGCAAAGACAAAGTCGGTACCATCAATATTTTGAATTTTTTCGCTAAAGGTAACCCGGAACGTTACGGTATCCGCGTTGGTGGTCTCATAGGTGGGGGTTTGCCGGACAATGCTGGTGATGGTAGGGGCGTCCAGTTCCGCAGCATAGGTCGCCTGGGTAACGGTATTAAGCGGTGTTGTCGCCTCGATACTGCCGACACGGGCCTCTAAAGCCCAGTCGGTTGCCGCCCCGGTCGGATTGGTTGAGGCGGCAATATCGGCCTGGGTAACCTGGGACAAGCGTGTCAACAGCTGGGCGCCGCTGCTGCCAAGGGCCGTGTCACAACTATACAGCAGTATGTCGCCATCAGCGGTCAACCCCTTGCCAAGCTGGGTGAGCTGGTTCGCGTAGCCGGCCAGGGTATCGTTGCTGATGATATCATTTCCCAGCCTGATCAAGCCCGGGGCGCCGTGGCCGAAGAGGTACAGGGCCGACACGGGTCTTCCGGTCTGCACTGTTTGAACTATCTGCTGTATGGCATCGGTATCGCCATTTACCAAAAGGATTTCAACCCCCGGTTTTAAACCAGCCACCAATGTCTGATAGTCCGGCAGTGATTGGTCAATGACCGCAATCTCACGAGGTTGAGACTCTGCCGCAGGTGAGGACAACACCGGAGCAGACAGAAGTTTACTATCCGCGCCCCTATCGGTTGTCGTTTCCCGGGGCACCTGAGCAGCCTGTGACTTATCAACCAGGGCGTTTTCCACCGTGGCTACTGCAGCGGCATCAAACATGATCCGGGGTTCAAGCGGCACGATAAGCTGCTGCTTACTGTGACCATGCGGCATGGAGAGTTGCTTTGAACGATGCTTCGCTTTAGAAAAAAACATGTTGCCACCTCCTGCAGTACAAGCCTTTTGCGATCGCAATTATCTCAATTGTCTCAAACACCGGTATGCCGTTACGCGTGGTGGTGCCGGACGTTTGCCCGGCCTGTGACGCTGTTCAAAACAACGTGCTGTTCGTCTTTGGAAGCTTCAGTGGATGGAAAGCTGAGACTGTATCAGTATGGGTTAAAGCTAATACCACAAAAGTTGTGTGTATTTAACCCCATCAAATACGATCAATTGTAACCAAATGTAACGTGACAGCGACAACTAAGGCGGGAAAAACAGATGCGAAATAGTGCGGTTGTTAAGCCTTGATCTGGAGCAGTTCGGTAAAACAGTAGCCCTCGCCATACACCGTTTTAATCGGTGAGCCGACAGCATCCTGGTGTTTTGACAATTTGTTGCGCAGACGGCGCACTAAGGCATCGAGCGCCCTGCCGGTGTACTCGTCGGTACGATCATAGAATTCCTGTAACAATTCGCTTCTCGTTGCCAGGTGATCCGGATGCGTAGCCAGTTTTGTCAGAAAACGCAATTCCATGGCAGTCAGAGGGATACTCTGACCGTAGGGCGGAATCAGCAACCACTTATCCTTGTGCAGTGTCCAACAATGTGCCTCATACTCCGGCTCGTGACGAACCGGTGCAGGCTCTTTGGCGTTTAAACGCTTGACCAGCCGTGCGATGGCCGATTCCAGCACACTGCTGGAAATAGGCTTGATCAGATACAGGTCTGCCCCGGACTGATAGCCGGCAAGCTGGCTTTCTTCCGCATCGGTGGCGGTAAGAATGATAATGCCTATATCGGTGTTTCTATGCAAGTAGTCCACCAGGACAAGGCCCGATTGATCAGGCAGAGCAAGGTCGATGATGGCGACATGGTATGTTTCTTCATCAATAGCCCGATAGAGGGCTTTTCCGATGCCGACTCCGGTCACCCTGTACCCGGAAAGCCTCAGATACTCGCTAATACTCTCGCGCAGGTCGGTATCATCCTCAACAATCAGGACATTTATGTTCTCGAGTGCCAATGAAACAACCCTCCTGTCAAAAGTCAAGCGGCACCGTCATGGTTGCCGTCACAACGTCGCTCTGATCTGAGGCAAGTTGCAGACTACCGCCATACTGCCGCGAAATGGCATCAACCAAATACAGCCCGACCCCCGTACCACTTATACCAACACTATTCGACCCCCGGCAGTATTTGGCAAAGAGCGAATGCAGATCAGACGGCAAGGCCTGTGCGGACCGGTTGACAACGTGAACCTGCAGCTTTCCGTCACTCTGTTCAAACCGAAACGAAACAAAGCTCCCCGGAGCGGAGTATTTTACCGCATTATCCAGCAGGTTCAAGAGGGCGATCCTCAGGAGGTGGGGATCGATCTGCAGCGTACAGCCGGCGTTGACAAGACAGTGTGCCTCAAAGCGGTTGCCCCAGAGATCATAGGCCGTCTGCAAAATATCCTTGAAGCACTCCGTTGGATCAACATGAGCCGGCACAGGATTGTGCAAACGATGGTCACAGCCTTTTCTGCGCCGGGTTGCTTCAAAAATATCCAACAACCGCTCAATCGCTCGGTGCATTTTTTGAAGATACCCGGACAAACCGAACTGACCGGCCTTGTCCTTCATCTCTAAAATGTCGACATTTGTTTGTATGATAGCAAGAGGCGTGCGGTACTCATGAGAAATCATATCCAGAAAGCGATCCTGTTCGCTGCGCACCCGCTGTTCTCCGGCCAGGGCCTCAGCGAGGCGTTGTTCATCTCTTTTGCGGGCGCCGACATCACGGATCACGGCGATATAGCCGGTGATGACCCCTTCCTTGTTACGGAGCGGATTTGCATGGACCTCGCCCCAAATCCGGCTCCCATCTTTACACAGCAGCTCAAGCTCATAACGTGCCGCACCGGTCTTAGTACCGAGTTCTTCCTGTGCTAAACGCTGCTTATTGGCATCCCATATCAAGGCAGCCCCGGCTGCTGTGAACATATCAAAGACATTGGTACCCAAGACCTCATCGGGCGTAAAGCCGCGCAGAGCCTGATCTGCGTGGTTTACATAGGTGATGCGCAAGTCAACGTCCAACTGCCAGACCAAATCGGCCGATTCTTCTGAGAGATGTCGAAAACGTTCTTCACTTTCACGCAACTCCCGTTCAACACGATCACTGGTCAGGGCGAGACAGGCATAGAAAAGCACCAATTCAACGCCAATCCCGTAGAACAACATCCAGCACAAAAGGCGCTCATTGACGAGATCAAGCGTCTGCAACATCACGAGTTGCTGAGAACGATAAAACAGAAGAGCGGACAGAACTATAAACACAAGGCCTAACAGCCACTGCAAAGAATTACGGCGAGCCGCAGGTAGTGCAAGTGGCGCAATGGCCGTATGCAGGAAAAGCAGCCCTAGGACTATTGAGATATTGATCGCCCTGATAAGATCATTATTGTTAACAAGATAATAATATATGTGAATTATCAGACCGATAAGCAGGACAACTGCATTGATAACAGTGCCTGACCACCTGCGATGTTGCCGGTAAAATCTATTGAAGCCCTCGTATAAAAGCACTGGCTGCAGCATAATCAATGTTGATCCGACAATGACCGACAGTGACAGATGAATCATACCTCGTAGCGCTAATGTCAGCAAAGAACCGAATGTCCAACATGCTATACTTAACACCCACTCCCTAAAGCCAGGATATGTTTTACGTGTAGCTAGCGCATGCAGCATGAATAGTATGATCAGTATATCCACAACTGATGATACGGCAGCTAATGTTGGTATGTTGATAGACTGCATGATTGTCACCACTATCTCAGCACAGAATAAGACAACCAGTTTCATCCGAATTCAGCCCTACAACCATGTGTCGCAACCATAACCTGCACTTGTCAGCCTACTTACATCCGCTGGCAGCTTCCTTATGACGTATGGCAGATTATTGCAAACGTCATAGGGAAGCATGGCTGCAAGGCGCACGGGGCACAGTGCTGGGCAATCGATTTTCAACAACCTGACAGGCACAGTATATAGGGACATTGTCGATAGCGCACTGCATAAAATTCAGGCGCAGCAGCAGAATCTTTGCTACGCATCGGCGAAAGCGCATTCCCGAGTGTTTACTACGAGGCTACGTGCAGGCACGTGACGATTTTACCTCCATACGCCGAACCGGCACCTGCGAAAAACGGTTCAGCCGGTTGCCGACTGCACAACAAAAGTATTGCTCCCCGCAGGGCAACATGCTAGATGCATGAATCATTATCGTAGTCAAATCTGGATCTGCATCATCATCCGCCATGGCATCCCGAGCAGCCGACCATACCACCGATCTACCCGTAAAGCTGATTGTCGGCAGCATCATCTTTTTTCTGATCTTCCTCGGCATGCGCATCCCCTACCTCAAAGGGGATTTTTCCAATCCAAAGCAGCGCCCCCGAGCCACACTATCCGAGCGTCCCCTCCAGGAGACACAGGTAAAGCCGGAAAGAAGTCCCAGCCTTGCCGTTGTTCCCACCCTGCCGGCATTACCGGCTCAGGTTGAAATCACCTCCAGCAGCCTCCCGTTGCCTTCGCCCCATTTTCCCGTTCATGCGGCCAAAGCCCTGGCGCCGTCACGGGCCTCACCGCCATCCTGTTAATCCATTTTTCGCACACGTATACCCGTCCGTTGCTCACCCCACCCCCCCACCGGAGGTGTTGGGATACCTTATTCCGTTTTCAAGGAGACATGACCCATGCAGGTAAAATCATACACCGTTCTCGGTTTCATGGTGCTGGTGCTGGCCGCTGCCGGCTGCGCCAAGGAAGAAGTCGTCAAGAAGGATGAACCGGTGGTCCAGCAGCAGACCGTGCCGCAACAGCCGGCCCAACAGCCGGTGGCACAACCGCAAACCGCCACCACAGCGGCACCCGCGGCAGCCCAACAACAGCAGGATAACGCAACAGCACAAAAGGCAAACCAGGCCAGTCAGCTTGAGACCGTCTATTTTGACTTTGACAAATCAGACCTGAGAAAAGACACTCGTGACACCCTGGCCAAGGATGCCGAGCAGTTGCTGAAGGGTCTGGCCGGGGCCAAGGTGCAGATTGAAGGTCACTGTGACGAGCGCGGCTCGGACGAGTACAACCTTGCCCTGGGCGAACGCCGCGCCAAATCGGTCGAAAAATACCTGCTTACCCTGGGAGTTGCGGCGAATCGCCTCTCCACCATCAGTTACGGCAAGGAGAAACCTGCCGTACAAGGGCATGACGAAGCCGCCTGGTCCAAAAACCGCCGGGCAGAATTCAAGATCGTGCAATAGGCAGCAACCCGGAACAACACAGACAGGGGGAGGTCTCTAACGGGACCTCCCCCTTTTTTTCAGCAGAGAGCGAACAACCGAAAGTATCAGGGATGGTGGGCAATGGGAAGCGGCTTGACTGCCTGCGCATCAAGGATGCCGACAAGCTGTTCCAGCGACCGGCAGAGCCCCTGCAACTCGCCCCGCGAACAACTTGCCAGGCCGCTTGCAAGCCTGCCCTGCGGCACCTCCGGGGCGCTCAGGGCAATTCTGGCGCCCTCGGGGGTCAACTCGATCTCAACCGCCCGGCGGTCTTTGGGGGTCCGTTTACGTACCACCAACCCCTTTGCCTCAAGCCGGTTCAGGATACCCACCACGGTTGCCGGGTGCAGGTACAACTTTTCCGCCAAGGCCGAAACACGTAACGGCCCCTCCCGCAGCACCGTCACCATCACCCAGAGCTGCGGGCCGGTCAGGCCAGTCAGTTTTTCCGCCTGTTTGGACTGTTCGTTCAGCGCCTGAAAAACACGTCTCAGGTTATTGAATATTTGAGCAATATCCGCCTTATCGGCCTGCATGGACATGCCATTTGCTCCCGTTACAAAGGATGCATTGCCGGTTCGGCAATGCTTGACAGCATAGTGCTTGCCCGATATGCTTGCAACACAAATGATTTGCATACAAATTATTTATTCAGACGGCAGCAGCGTGTAAGCGCGGCTGCCCACAGGCGGGGAACACTCTGTGCGCAACTCACTGAACCTCGGACTAATAGGTAATGGCGCCATCGGCGCCTTGATCGACGAAAACGCCGAGATTGTCTGGTGCTGTCTGCCCCGCTTCGACAGTGACCCGATGTTCTGCTCGCTTCTGCGGGAGCACACCGATCAGGACGGCTTCGGCTACTGCAGTATTGAGCTGGTGGAACAGATCAGCGCGGAACAGTTCTATCTCCCCAATACCGCCGTATTGGTGACTCGCCTGACCGATGCCGACGGGGCAGTGGTGGAGATTACCGATTGTGCGCCGCGTTTCCGCCAGTTCGGCCGGATGTTCACCCCGGTGATGCTGATCAGGCAGATCCGCCGTCTGCAGGGGGCGCCACGCATCCGTATCTGTATTCGGCCGGCCAGCGGGTACGGCCACGAACGGTGTCCCAGCACCTACGGCAGCCATCATATCCGTTATCTGGCACCGGACTGGGTATTGCGCCTGACCACCGATGCCTCGATCACCATGTTGTTGCAAGAGCTGCCGTTTTTTCTCGATGACAGCATCTCACTGATCTTTGGCGCGGACGAAACCATTCCCAGCAATGTCAGCGATCTGGCACGGCGCTTTCTGGATGAAACCACGGCCTACTGGCACGAGTGGGTACGGGACCTGGGCATCCCGTTCGAGTGGCAGGACGAGGTCATCCGGGCCGCCATCACCCTCAAGCTGAACACCTACGACGATACCGGGGCCATCATCGCTGCCATGACCAGCTCGGTGCCCGAGGCCGCCAATACCGAACGCAACTGGGACTATCGCTACTGCTGGCTGCGGGATTCCTACTTTGTGGTCAACGCCCTGAACCGCCTGGGGGCCACCAAGAGCATGGAACGTTACCTGAGTTATCTGGCCAACATCTCCGCCAGCGCCCCGGGCGGCCGATTACAACCGGTCTATGCCATTGACGGCAAGGCCCGCCTGGAAGAACGCCTGATCGCCGACCTGCCGGGCTACCGCGGCATGGGACCGGTGCGGATCGGCAACCAGGCCTTTGAACAGGTCCAGCATGATGTCTACGGCTCCGCCATCCTGGCGGTGACCCATATCTTCTTCGACCGGCGTCTGTTGCGCTGCGGCGATGTCACCCTGTTTAAGCGCCTTGAGCAGTTGGGTGAAACCGCCGTAAAGGTTTACGACCAGCCGGATGCGGGGCTGTGGGAGCTGCGCGGCACGGCGCGGGTACACACCTTTTCAAGCGTGATGTGCTGGGCCGGTTGCGACCGGCTGGCCTTGATTGCCGAGCGCTTGAGTCTCGGGGAGCGGGCCGCCTACTGGCGTGAACATGCCGATCGGATTTATGTCGAAATCTACCGGCGCGGCTGGAACGAGCAGAAGCAATCGTTTGTGGCCTCCTTTGAGGGAGACAGCATGGATGCCAGCCTGCTTTTGTTGTACGACGTCGGCTTTCTGTCCGCCGACGATCCCCGCTTTGCCCTGACCGTGGCGGCCATCGAGCGCGAGCTGAAGCGGGGCGACTACATCTACCGCTACGTTGAGGCAGATGACTTCGGGGAGCCGGAAAACGCCTTTTTGGTCTGCAGCTTCTGGTACATTCACGCCCTGGCCGCCCTGGGCAGGATGGAGGAGGCCCGCCGTCTGTTTGAGAACCTGTTGACCAAACGCAACCGGCTGGGATTGCTGGCAGAACATATCGACCCGCGCACCGGTGAGCAATGGGGCAACTTTGTCCAGACCTACAGCATGGTTGGGCTGATCAACTCCGCCATCCGGCTCAGCAAGCGCTGGGATACCGCTTTTTAGGACGATGCAACCAACGGCAAGGAGCCCCGTATGGCACCGGTCTCAATCCACTACCGGATAAAAAAACTGAAAGACTATCTGGCTCTGAAAACCGAGATGGTCAACCATCAGGCCATTATCCACGAGGTTGCCAGCGGGGTTGAGCATTCCTGGGTCTACTATCTGATGCTGCTGACCGCAGGGCTTATAGCACTTTTAGGACTTTTGACCAATAGCGTCGCGGTGGTGATCGGCGCCATGCTGATCTCGCCCCTGATGGGGCCGATCATCTCCTCCGGCCTGGCCCTGACCATCGGCGATCTGCGGCTGGCCCGTCGCGCCTTCAAGGCCATCGCCGCCAGCGTGTTCCTGACCATTCTGGTTACCACCCTGGTAACACTGATCTCGCCCTTGAAGGATCCCACCAGTGAGATCCTGGCCAGGGTGCGCCCCAATATCTATGACCTGTTTGTGGCAATGTTATCGGGCATTGTGGGCGCAGTAGCGCTCTGCACCAAACGCAATTACCTGATAACAGCAACCGGCGTGGCGGTTGCCACGGCGGTCATCCCGCCGCTCAGTGTCGTGGGGTACGGCCTGGGTACCGCTCAACCGCTGCTGGCCGGCGGCGGCTTTCTGCTCTTTTTCACCAACTTTGTGGCGATTGTCCTGAGTTCCGATCTGGTCTTTTTCATCATGGGGTTCCGTACCAGCCATGTGGAAGCTGCCCAGTACTCGCCACGGACACGCTTGCTGGTAATCGGGGGCTTGTTGGGACTGATCTCAATCCCGCTGATCTATACCCTGGTGAAGGATGTGCAGAAGATCAACACCAGCAAGCGGATAGAGCGGATTCTGCAGCAGCAGCTCAACCACCCGCAGGTGTCACGCATGACCGGCTTCAGCTATCAGCGCAGCACGGGGGGGCTCCAGGTCCAGGCCTCGGTCAATACGGTCAAGTACATCACCAAATCAGCGGAACAACAGGTTGAGGCAGACTTGGGAGCCGGTTTTCAGATGCCGGTGCAGTTACACCTGGAACAAGTCATCATGGCCTCGGGCAGTCTGCCCGATCAGCCCGCGCCGCCTGCAAAGCAAAAGGATACGCCGGCAGTGATACGTTCCAAAGCAGCTCAACTGACGCTGCGGACTGAACGAGAGTTGCAAACGCTGCTTGCACCGTTCACGGTCCGGGAGGTATGGCTTGGTTTTGCGTCGGATGAACAGCCGGTGCATGTCAACGCAACCCTGCAGCGGGATTGGCCGGTCAATGCGGATGAACGCCTCGTGCTGAAGCGTCGGCTCGAATACGTGCTGGAATTGCCGGTGGAGGTCACCCTGCAGACAGCCCCGCTCCTGCCTCCCCTGCTGCTCGCAAACGACGGCAGCCTGTCGCCGGCAAGCCGGTCTGCGCTTGGTATCATTGCACAACTGCCTGACGGAAGGGACAACTATCGCTACCAGCTCAGAGGTGCCCGGCACAAGGCCCTGGTCCAGACCAAACACTACCTGACGACCAGCCAGGGCGTTCCGGCAACGCTGATCAGCTCGGCACGAACCGCTGCCAGGGCCGGCAATGCCGATGAGGTCTACCTGACCATCACGCGCCGGACGGAGTCGCGCTAATGCCGGATAAAAGCGGATTCTCTTTTCGCTCCCTCAGCCTGTCGCTACGCTTTGTGGCGCCGCTGACCCTAGCCCTGGCGCTGCTGGCCTACTTGGTCGTACCGCTGGTTGATCAGCTGACCCTGAAGTGGTTTGCCCGTGATCTGGAGATCCGCTCTCACCTGATCAGCAACACCCTGCAGGAGCCGCTTGCGGAACTGCTCCAGGCCAAGGAACGAACCAGGATCAACGCCCTGCTGCAAAAGGCCACTAAAGATGAGCGTTTGCTGGCGCTGGGCATCTGTGACAGCACCAACAAACTGGCCTACCGCACCCAGGCCTTCCCGCAAGAGATCCGTTGTGCCGACCAGACGCAGGACAAGCAGGCAATCCCCCATCTGGTGAAACTTGACCAGGGGCCGGTCCATGTCGTCACCACCGACCTCAGCTCTAATGACGTCAAGGTGGGAAGCCTGATCCTGGTGCATGACATGAGCTTTGTTGAACGCCGCAGCGCCGATACCCGCAAGTACGTAATCATACTCTTTGTGGTGCTGGGCATCATCGTCTCCCTGATCACGGTCTTTGTGGCGCACTTGAGCTGGCGGGGATGGATGGAGGGGGTCCGCGCCATGCTGCGCGGTGAAGGGATCGTGCGTCCTTTCCGCCAACCGGCCAGCGCCGAGCTGCAGCCGTTGGTGGTTGAAATGCGGGCCATGCTGCGCAACCTTGAGTCCGAACGACGCCATGCCGACGATATGACCAGCACCTGGGACCCAGCCGCGTTACGTTCACTGCTCAACAAGCAGCTGACCGGCGACGAGGTGCTGGTGGTCTCCAACCGCGAGCCCTACATCCATGTGCATGCGGGAGACGAGATTGTGGTGCATCGCCCGGCCAGCGGCCTGGTGACTGCCGTTGAGCCGGTCATGCGGGCCTGTTCCGGCACCTGGATCGCCCATGGCAGCGGCTCGGCGGATCGCGCTGCGGTGGACCGCAACGACCGGGTCGGCGTGCCCCCTCAAAAGCCTGAGTATCATCTGCGTCGGGTCTGGCTTACCCCTGAAGAGGAACAGGGCTACTATTACGGCTTTGCCAACGAAGGGCTCTGGCCGCTCTGCCACAATGCCCATGTACGCCCAATCTTCCGCAACTCGGACTGGCAATGGTACCAGGCCATCAACAAACGCTTTGCCGAGGCCGTTATACAGGAGGCCCACAGCGATGACCCGGTGGTGCTGGTGCAGGACTACCACTTTGCCCTGCTGCCGGCCCTGATCCGCAAGCGCTTGCCTAAGGCCACCATCATCACCTTCTGGCACATCCCCTGGCCCAACCCGGAGTCGTTCGGCATCTGTCCCTGGCGGGAAGAGTTGCTGCAGGGGATGCTGGGCAGTACCATCCTCGGCTTCCACACCCCGTTCCACTGTAAAAATTTTCTTGAAACCGTGGATCGCTACCTGGAGACCCGCATAGAGCCTGAATCCTCCACCATCTTTCATGGAGGGCAGCTGACCATGGTGGAGGATTATCCGATCTCGATCCAGTGGCCGCCTCCCTGGCAGGGAAGCGTGCCCCCCACCGCGCAGACCAGGCATGAGATTCTGGCCGAATTGCAGTTGCCGGAGCAGCATCTATTGGGGATCGGGGTGGACCGGATGGATTACACCAAGGGAATTCTGGAACGTTTCAGCGCGGTCGAACGCTTGTTCGAGCTGCACCCCGAGCTGGTGGGCCGGTTCACCTTTGTGCAGATCGCCGCCCCCAGCCGCTCCGCCCTTGAGGAGTATAAGAATTTCGAACAGCGGGTGGCCGCCCTGACGGAGCGGATCAACCGCCGTTTCAGCCACAATCGGACGCCGGCCATCATCCTCAAGGCGGAGCACCATGAACCGGAACAGGTTAACCGCTACTACCGGGCAAGCGATGTCTGCATGGTTACCAGCCTGCATGACGGCATGAACCTGGTTGCCAAAGAGTACGTGGCTGCCCGGGACGACGAGCAGGGTGTCCTGATCTTGAGCCAGTTTACCGGCGCTGCCAATGAGCTGCATGCGGCCCTGATCGTCAATCCGTACCATGTGGAACAGACCGCCGAGGCACTCTATCAGGGGCTGACCATGCCGGCATACGAACAGCAGGAACGGATGCGCAGCATGCGGGCGCTGGTGCGAGACTTCAATGTCTACCGCTGGGCAGGCCGAATGCTGTTGGATGCGGCACGGGTGCGGCAGCGTGAACGCCTGTCTGTCCGGATCGGCAGGAACTCGTGAAAGAGGTGCTGTCACCAGAGGGGCTGCGTGATCTGCATGCCTTTATCAACCGGGCCACCTTGTTTGCCTTTGACCTGGACGGCACCCTGGCGCCGATCGTTGCCGCGCCTGCTGCGGTCATGATCCCCGAAGCCGTGCGGCACAGTCTGCAGGAGTTGTCAGCATGTGCCGTAACCGCCGTCATCACCGGCCGGGCCCGCGCCGATGCGGTTACACGGTTGGGGTTCACTCCCCGTTACGTGGTGGGAAACCATGGCGGTGAAGGGCTACCAGGGGAGATCACGGACCTCTCACCGCTGCAGAAACTGGTGGAGCAGTGGCTGCGCCAGCTGCAGGCCCTGCTCGCTCCAGAGATTTGGTCTGCTATCTTCGTGGAACAAAAGGGCGTATCCCTCTCGTTGCATTATCGCCATGCTCAGCAGCACGCAGCTGTGCATGGCGCTCTGCTGGATGCCATCAAATGGCTCGATCCGCAGCCCCGCAGGGTAAGCGGCAAATATGTTGAAAACCTGATCCCCGCCCAGGCGCCGCACAAAGGCGACGCCCTGCGCCGGCTGATGGCCCATAGCGGCTGCGGTCGGGCCCTGTTTGTGGGTGATGATGTAACGGATGAGGATGTCTTCCGCCTCAGCGGCCCGCAACTTTTCACCATCAATGTCGGGACGGAACGGGAGACGGCGGCTCGCTACTACCTGGCCGAACAGGCCCGGATGGCGCAACTGCTTGACCAGATAACCATTCACCTGCAGGTCAGGTAGTGGTATGGTCCGTACCTTGGAGACCTGCTACCCATGAAAAAAAAGCTGACCAGTCTGTTCCGCGAATTCCTTGCGAGCGAGCAAACCTCCGGCATCCTGTTGATCATCTGCACCATTGCCTCGCTGCTGCTTGCCAACTCAAGCCTCGGCACGGCGTACCTCGATTTCTGGCACAGCGCTGCCGGCTTCACGGCCGGCCCGATCTCGCTAAACTTTACTCTGGAACAGTGGGTCAATGACGGACTGATGACCGTCTTCTTCCTGCTGGTGGGGCTGGAGATCGAACGGGAACTCTATATTGGCGAGCTGGCGGATCTAAAACAGGCCATGCTGCCGATCGCCGCAGCAGCCGGCGGCATGCTGGTACCGGCGCTGATCCATTTCCTGCTCAACCACGGGACGGTTACACAACGCGGCGCCGGGATTCCGATGGCTACGGACATCGCCTTTGCCATCGGGGTTCTGGCCCTCTTCGGCAGCACGGTGCCGCTGTCGCTCAAGATCTTTCTGACCGCGCTCGCCATCATCGACGATCTGGGGGCGATCATCATCATCGCGCTCTTTTACACCGGCAGCCTTTCCCTCGGCTACCTGGTGGCAGCCCTCGGGATCTTCGCTTTACTGCTCGTCATCAACCGGCTTGGCGTCAACCGGCTCTGGGCCTATCTCATGCCCGGCGTCTGCCTGTGGTACTGCCTCTTGCAATCAGGCGTACACGCCACGCTGGCAGGGGTCTTGCTGGCCTTTGCCATACCGTTCAGACGCGGCGACGAACGATCACCCTCCTACCAGTTACAGCATTTTCTGCACAAACCGGTGGCCTTTCTCATCATGCCGCTGTTTGCCCTGGCCAACACCGGCATCCTCCTGGGGCCGGACTGGGCCGATTCGCTCACCAGCCTCAACAGTCTTGGCATCTTTGGCGGTCTGGTGCTGGGCAAACCGCTCGGCATCTGCCTGTTTAGCCTGCTGGCGATCAAGCTGGGCCTGTCCCGCCTGCCAAAGGGGGTAGACTGGCAGCACCTGCTGGGGGCCGGTTTCCTGGGGGGTATCGGCTTTACCATGTCCATCTTCATCACCCTGTTGGCGTTCAATGATCCGCACCTGATCCAGAATGCCAAGATTGCCGTGATGCTGTCATCGCTCACGGCCGGCATCATTGGAGCAGCCATACTGCAACGTACGCTACGGTCCTGAGCAGGCGGCCGGGTCACGTCCGCAGTGTTCGTTCCACCACTCCACAAGACAGGTATCCATCATGAAACAACGCCTCACAGAACAGGCCACCCTTTTTGCCAGTGTCGTCAAATGGGCCTGCTATGCCACCCTGGTCGGCATCCTGGTCGGTATCGGCACCACGGTCTTTTTACGCACCCTAGCCTGGAGCACCGCACAGGTCACCCGTTTTCCCTCGTACTACCTCTTTCTGCCGCTGGTCATCCTGGCCAGCAGCGCCCTGGTCAGATGGTTGGCGCCCGATGCGGCGGGACACGGCACGGAGAAGGTCATCGAGGCGGTCCACAAACGGATGGGCAAGATCTCGGTGGCGGTGATTCCGGTCAAACTGGTGGCAACGGTGATTACCCTGGCCGGTGGCGGCTCAGCCGGCAAGGAAGGGCCGGCTGCCCAGATCGGCGCCGGACTGGCCTCGGCCTTTGCCGACCTGCTGCGGGTTGAGGATGTGGATCGCCGCAAGCTGGTGATCTGCGGTATCAGCGCCGGATTTGCCACGGTCTTCGGCACACCGGTGGCAGGCGCCATCTTCGGGGTGGAGGTGCTGGTGCTGGGGCAGATGTTCTACGATGTGCTGTTCCCCTCCTTTGTGGCCGGGATCGTCGGCTACCATGTCGCCCTGCAGCTGGGCGGCACCTATGCCCATGAGACCATGCCGGCCGTGCCTGTTTTCAGCGGCTGGAGCCTGTTTGAAATCATCATGCTGGGGGTCTGGTGCGGTCTGGCGGCCCTGCTGCTGATCGAAACCATGAAATACGGTGAAAAGGCCTTTGAAAAATGGCATCTGCACTGGTCACTGAAGGCACTGGTTGGCGGCGTCCTGTTGATCTGCATCGGACATTTTATATCGCCGAATTATCTTGGGCTTGGGCTCGATACCCTGAATACCGGCTTCCACGGTGGGATCATACCAGCTGCGGCGCTCTTCTGGAAAAGCATCGCCACCTCGGTCACGCTGGGCAGCGGCGGCAGCGGCGGCGTGGTCACCCCGATCTTCTTCGTGGGCACCTCGGCAGGCAACCTGTTTGCCCAGCTGTTCAGCCCCCACTATCTGGCGGCCTATTCCGCCATCGGCATGGTCGCGGTGCTGGCCGGGGCTGCCAACACCCCTATTGCCGCCTCGGTCATGGCCATTGAACTCTTAGGCGCCGGGATTGCCCCCTATGCGGCCCTGGCCTGCATGGTCAGCTACCTGATCTGCGGCTACCGCAGCATTTACCCGAGTCAGGTCCTGGGCAGCCAGAAAAGCAGCTCATTGACCGTACCAACCGGCATACCGATCAGCGAACTACGGCAGGTCACCCTGAAGACCAGAGACAAATCGCTGGTGGGATTGGTCAAGAAGGTACGTCACAAAGGCACTCCCTGATAGCAGCATCGCTCGCCTCCGCCCGGGGGAAAGCGCCTGTGTCCTCGGTCACGCAACAACCTGTTCTGTCTACTTGACATCAGCTGCATCCGTTTGTATGTATCATACAAAGGACAAACCGCACGCCACCGTCCGGCCCCCTGGACCGGCAGACCACACCCACAACGACACAAGACTAAAGGCAGGCGCATATGCACGACACATTGTTTCGTATCTTCAAGTCACTGATGATCATGGCACTCCTGACCGTTTGTCTGGCAGGCTGCGGCACTCCCCCCAGTTCGCCAACCGGCCTGACCGTCACCTCCACCAATCCAATCACCCTGAGCTGGAACGCCGTATCCGGCGCCAACAAATACAGCGTCTACCGCGGGACCAGTTCGGGCGACATCAGCACCAAGACACAACTGGCGACCGATATTACCGGCACCAGCTACATCGACACCTCGGCCCTGACCGGTACGACCTACTATTACCAGGTCCGTGCCATAAACGGCGACGGTTCATCCAGCGCCTCCAACGAGGTCGAGGCAACCGCCAGTGGTGGCAGCTTCAGCCTGGTGGGTACCATCTCGGGCACAAGTGTGGTCCTGAACTGGTCGACCATCAGCGGCGCCGCCAGCTACAACCTGTACCGGGGCACCACGGCCATTACCACCAGCATGACCAGGATTCAGTCCAACCTGACCACAACGACCTATACCGATAGCAACGTCACCCACAACACCACCTACTACTATCAGGTTGCTGCGGTTGACTCAGGTGGTACGGAGATTCAACTTTCATCCGTGAGCACCGGGCTGACCCCCTAGCCCGCGCAAACTGCGATGATGCCCGTATGTATGCCTCGGACCGCCGCGAAAGCCGGTCCGAGGCTTTTTTGTCTCTGCACAATTTATCGATCAAGGAGGCAGCATGGCAGGAACACGTACTGAAAGCGATTCCATGGGGACGGTTGAGGTGGCGGCTGACTGCTACTGGGGCGCACAGACCCAGCGCTCGCTGCAGCACTTTCCGATCGGTGTAGATCGTTTCCGCTGGCAGCGCCCTGTCATCCGGGCACTGGGCATTCTGAAAAAAGCGGCAGCCGAGGCCAACGCCGAGCTGGGGGAGCTGGATAGCACGCTGGCGGCACTCATCATCAGCGCCAGCGACGAGGTGATCAGCGGCACCCTGGATGAGCAGTTCCCGCTGGTGGTCTTCCAGACCGGCTCCGGCACCCAGTCCAACATGAACGCCAACGAGGTGATCAGCAACCGGGCCATCGAACTGGCCGGCGGTGTGCGCGGCTCAAAGCAGCCGGTGCATCCCAATGACCATGTCAACCGGGGACAGTCCTCCAATGACACCTTTCCCACGGCCATGCATATTGCCGTGGTCGAGGAACTGCATCAGCAGCTGTTGCCGGCGGTTACCGGCCTGCGGGAGACCCTGTCGGCCAAGGCGCTTGAATACGCCGGCCTGACCAAGACCGGCCGCACCCATCTGCAGGACGCCACCCCGATCACCCTGGGCCAGGAGTTCAGCGGCTGGGTTGCCCAGCTCGATTTCGGGCTGGCGGCAATCCGCTCGGCCCTGCCCGGACTGCTGGAGCTGGCAATCGGCGGAACCGCGGTGGGGACCGGGCTCAACAGCCACCCCCGTTTCGGTGAGCTGGCCGCCGAAAAGATCGCCCGGATCACCGGCTATCCTTTTATCAGTGCACCGAACAAGTTCTTTGCCCTGGCAGCCCATGACGCCCTGGTCCAGACCTCGGCCAGTCTGCGGACCCTGGCAGGGGGGCTGATGAAACTGGCAAACGATATCCGCTGGCTGGCCAGCGGCCCCCGCTGCGGCATCGGTGAACTGATCATCCCGGAAAACGAGCCCGGCTCCTCCATCATGCCCGGCAAGGTCAATCCCACCCAATGCGAGGCCCTCACCATGGTCTGCGTGCAGGTCTTCGGCAACGATACGGCCGTGGCACTGGCCGGAACCCAGGGCAATTTCCAGCTGAATGTCTACAAACCGATCATGGTGCATAACGTGCTGGAGAGTATCCAGCTGTTGGCCGATGCCTGCAGGGCCTTTAACGAGCATTGTGCCGACGGCATTGCGCCGGACCGGCAGCGGATTGCGGAACACCTGGAGCAGAACCTGATGCTGGTAACCGCCCTGACGCCCCACATCGGGTACGATGCCGCAGCCAGGATCGCCAAGCAGGCCCACCAGCAGGGCTTGTCGCTGCGTGAGGCAGCCCTGACATCGGGGCTGGTCACCGCCGAACAGTATGACCGCTGGGTGGTGCCGCTCAACATGACCAAACCGGGCTAGCCATTATGGCTAGTAACGTTATTCCTTAGGATGGCATGGGTAGCGCTGCAATACCTGATGCACGGCCCCTTGCAGTGTGAGTCTGCTTTCAAACAGCAGAAATTCCTGCACCTGAAACGGCGGCAGGTTTACAGAATTCCGGCTGTTCAGAAAGGCAACTACTGCCTGGCAATCCGGCTCCTTGCAGCGGGCAAGGGTGATATGAGGGAAAAAGGGACGTGCTTCCAAGACAAGACCGCACGACAGGGCGGTGGTACTGACGGCGCGCTCCAACTGCAACAAGTGCGGCTGTGGCTGCAAGCCGATCCAGAGCACCCGGGGAAGACCGCGGGGCGGAAAACGCCCCAGCGTGCCAAAATCGAGCTGAAATGGTGCAAACCTGATCTGCGCCAGCAGCCGGCTGAGCGGTGCACACGTTTCCTGCTGCACCTCCCCCAGGAAGGCCAGGGTCAGATGCAACTGTTCGGGCCGCACCCAACGCGCACCCGGTACGCCAGTCTGCAGCGTTGCAAGCAACTGCCGCTGTTGCTCGGGCAGATCAATGGCAACGAACAGGCGCGGCACGCCTGGCTACCACAGGGCCCGCACCAAGGTGCGCAGACTCAGGACAGAGACCAGACAGCCCACCAGCAGTGTCAGCAGACGCTTCGGCACCCGGCTGCAGGCATAGGCGGCCACCGGCGCTGCCAACGCGCCGCCACCGATCAGACCGGCAATCATCAGCCAGTTGGGGGATTTCAGCAGCAGCAGCAAGGTAACCGACTCCACCACGGCAACAAAGAACTTGGCAAAATTGATGGAGCCGACCACCAGGTTGGTTGCCCTGCCCTGCAAGATCAGGGTTGCCGTCACCACCGGCCCCCATCCGCCGCCGCCAATGACATCGACAAGTCCGCCGACAAACCCCAACAGCCCCAGACGGGTCCGCTGCACCACGGTAACCGGCAGTTGCCGGAAGGCCGAATACAGGATGCGCAATCCCATGATCAGCAGCCCGGCCGCCACCAGCGGCCGCATCACGGAAACCGGCATATAAACTACTACAAAGGCGCCGATAAAGGCGCCTGCCATCCCGTACAGCGCCAATTGTTTAAATATGCGCGGCTCAACATTGCCGTAGCGGTAATGGGCAAGTCCCGACAACAGCCGGTTGACCACCTCCGAGGTATGGACCGAGGCACTGGTGACCGAGGGGCTGATCCCCATGCTGAGCAGCACGGAGGAGATGGTTACACTGTAGCCCATCCCCAGGCAGCCGGCCACAAACTGGGCGCCGAAGCCGATGGCCAGACAGCTCCAAAACAGGTGCTGATCCATGCTCACCGGAGATCCTTCTGTGCGTCTTCATGCCCGTTGGGCCGCAATTTACCGGCACGGTGCAACAGGTTGACGATGGCCTGCGCAGCTGCAACGGCCTGGGCATTTTCAGTGGTAAGGACAAGCTCCGGTTGCTGCGGTTCCTCGTAGGGTGCGCTCACCCCGGTAAAATTGGGGATTAAGCCGCTACGGGCCTGACGGTACAACCCTTTGGGATCGCGCTGTTCGCATACCTCCAGCGGCGTGGCGACATGCACCTCGTAGAACATCCCCGCGCGAAACATCCGGCGCACCATGGCCCGGTCCGACCGGTAGGGCGAGATAAAGGCGGTAATGACGATCAAGCCCGCCTCGGTCATCAGTTTCGCCACCTCGCCGATCCGGCGGATGTTCTCGATCCGGTCCGTCTCGGTAAAGCCCAGGTCACGGTTAAGCCCGTGGCGCACGTTATCGCCGTCCAGCAACATGGTATGGCAGCCCCGGTCGAGCAGCATCCGTTCCAACGCGTTGGCTATCGTGCTTTTACCTGCGCCGGAAAGGCCGGTCAGCCAGACCACGCACGGTGACTGCCCCTTGAGCGAGGCCCGCTCGTCCGCCGCCACGGTTTCCTGGTGGCGATGGATATTGCTGGCACGGCGCAGGGCATGCAGCATCATACCGCAGGCAACCGTTGCGTGGCTTTCCGGGTCGACCAAGATGAACGAGCCGGTCTGCCGGTTCTGCTCGTAAGGGTCAAAGGTCATCGGACGGGCAAGCTGCAACTCGACTTCACCCAGATCGTGCATCTGCAAGCGCTCGGCAGCCAGGCGTTGATAGGTGTCAAGCCCGATCCTGTTTCTGATACGCGTGATCTCTGCCGTTGTCTCGCCGCAGGCCGAGCGGAAGCGGTAGCGGCGGCCCGGCAGGAGCGCCTGCGTAGCCAGGCAGACCAGCCTGACCTTGAAGCGATTGGCCTGTTCCGGGCGTTTACCAAGCGGGACAATGCAATCCCCCCGCACGACATCCTGCTCACCGGCCAGGGAAAGGGCGATCTCCCGCCCCGGCTCCGCCTGCTCCAACTCCCGGAAACCGGACCAGATCCGCAGTATGGAGGTTTCGAGGCCGGAAGGCAGCACCACCACCCGGTCACCCCGGCGTAGCGGGCCTCCCGACAGATGGCCGCAGTACCCCCTGAACACCTCGGCATCATGCGGTTTGAAGGCCTTTGACTGCACCGTCCCCTGTTGACCGGCATGCAGGACATACTGCACCGGCACCCTGGCGCCGGATACCTCATAATGGTCTGCGCCTTGAACCGCCTGCAGCCATTCCAGCACGGTCGGCCCTTGGTACCAGGGCGTCCGCGGGGAATGCGCAGCCAGATTGTCGCCGCCAAGCGCCGAAACCGGCACCACCACCGGTTGTTCCAGGCTGACACCGAACGCCTCCAGCTCATCCGACAGCTGGCGGCATTGTTCCTCAATCTCTTTAAAACGCTGCCGCGCCCACCCCACCAGATCCATCTTGTTGACCACCAGCAACAACTGACGGATGCCGAACAGGGCACAGATCAGGGCGTGGCGGCGGGTCTGCGGCAAAAAACCGCTGGTGGCGTCCAACAGCAGGATGGCAGCGTCGCAACGGGAGGCTGCCGTGGCCATGTTGCGGGTATACTGCTCGTGTCCCGGCGCATCGGCCAGGATGTACTTGCGGCCGGACGCCTCAAAATAACGATGGGCAACATCAATGGTGATCCCCTGCTGCCGTTCGGCCAGCAACCCGTCCAGCAACAGGGAAAAATCGAGCTGGTCGCCGGTCTTGCCGAACCGGGCGCTCTCTTCCTGCAGTACCCGCAGCTGATCCTCCGCCAGATTGCCGGTCAGAAACAACAGGTGCCCGATCAGGGTGGACTTGCCGTCATCCACACTGCCGCAGGCCAGTATGCGTACCACCCCGTCCGTCGCGTTCATCTCAAAAGTACCCTTCCTGCTTTTTCAGCTCCATACTGCCGGCCTGGTCAAAATCGATCAGGCGGCCGCACCGTTCCGACAGGGTTGCCGTTTCCAGCTCGCGGATAACCGCCGCAACGTCAGTGGCCTCCGAAGGCGTTGCAGCAGTGAGGGGATAACAGCCCAGGGTACGAAACCGCACCATCTGCATGCGGACCGTCTCGCCCTCTTCAAGCGGCAAACGCGCATCATCCTGCATCAGCAGTTGCCCCCGGCGCTCCACCACCGGACGTTCGGCCGCAAAATAGAGCGGCACCACCGCAATTCGTTCCTGTTGGATGTAACGCCAGACATCCAGCTCGGTCCAGTCGGACAACGGAAAGACCCGGAAGCTCTCACCCCGGTTCTTCCGCAGGTTCGGGATATCCCAGAACTCGGGACGTTGCTCACGCGGTTCCCAGCGATGGTCGCTGTTGCGAAATGAAAACACCCGCTCCTTGGCCCTGCTCTTCTCCTCATCGCGGCGAGCGCCACCGAAGATCATGTCAAAACCGTACTGATCCAGGGCCTGCCGCAATGCCTCGGTCTTCATCACATCGGTATAGACCCGGCTGCCGTGTACAAACGGGTTGATCCCCCGTTCAAGCCCCCCCTGGTTGGTATGCACCAGCAGCTGCATCCCGAGCCGTGCGGCCGTACTATCCCTGAAGCTGATCATCTCGCGGAACTTCCAGGTGGTATCCACATGCAGCAGGGGGAACGGCGGCAAGAGCGGGTAAAACGCCTTGAGGGCCAGATGCAGCATCACCGACGAGTCCTTGCCGATGGAGTACAGCATGACCGGGCGCTCCGCCCCGGCCACCGCCTCCCTGATGATACGGATGGACTCCTGTTCCAGCTGGCTCAAACTATCCATAATTCCAGGTCCTCGACTTCCAAATCGACATATTTCACAGCTTTTCTTCCAGCCACCCCACAATATCCCTTTTGCGGGTTACAATCCCGCCCAGCTGTGCATCGCCGCCCTTCATCAGCCAGAATCGGTTCCTGTATCTTCGGAGTAGACTCAGAACACGTCTTGGATACCAGAGATACAGGTACGGGGAGTCAACCGGGAGCGCATAGTGCGCTGCGAGATACTCCTTGCTGACAAAGATGCGTTGCCAAAAGATCCGTATTTTTTCAAACAGATGCTGCGCGGTGGCCAGTTCTGCAAAGGAAGGAGTGATCTCGCTGGCTATCAGTTTATCGCTGAAAAGCTGCCGGCGTGCCAGTTCAACAATAGCCGCTTCACCAGCGCCGGGTTGTAAGCATTCCAGCACAGCGTCCGGCACCTTGGCCCCCACCAGTTCACGCGCCAGCCGGAGCGCCAGGTAGACACCGCGCTGCCACCCAAAGGCAGTTGCCCGTTCCCCCACGATCCGCCAGTCAAGCCGGCTGTCGAAATGATCAATCAGATGGGCAATATCGCAGGAAGGACGTAGACCGAAGGCGAAGTGGTGATGAAAGGAGGTATGGAAACAGAGGTGCAGCAGCAGATCTTCCGGCGACAGGGCCAGGGCCTCGCCACCCGCCACCCGCACCGCTACGGCGCGCTGCAGAAAGCCATCCGGTTCCACATAACCAGCCTCACCGGGATTCGGCAGATTCCAGTGAATCTCAAAGCATGCATACCCTTTTTTGATGAAGGGCGGCAGGTGGTGGCAGACCTTCAGCGTAACCGCGGGATCAACCGGCTGAAACGGTTCATAGCCCAGAGATTCCAGTAGGTCCGCTATACGCTGCAGCGCCTCAATCGGGACCAGCAGGTCGATATCGTTCATCTCCCGCAGCCCCGGATTTTCATAGACGACATCGGCCAGATAGATCCCCTTCAACAGCACCACCGGAATCTGCTCCTTTTGCGCTGCGTTTAGAAGCTGTCGCAGCTCACCATAACGGCGCAGGTTCAGCAGGGCGGTCCGTTTGGTCGCCGCCTTCAGTTCTGTTGCAACGGCATCGGGCAGCAACGTTGCCGCCCCTTTCCGCTGCAGACAGCGCCACAACAAGGAGGTCACCCGCTGTTTCCTTGCCAGTGCCAGCCACGCCTGCCACTGCTCCGGCGTGACGGCGGCAAGCCGTTCCGGCGTCAGCGACACCGCCGGATGCAATGCATCAAGCAGCAATTGTTCAAGCTGTTCCATCTTCCAGCTCCTTCATCTGATGCCGCCATGACACTGCATATTGTCCCCCCAGCGCCACCAGCTCGGCATGGGTGCCGGATTCGACAATCCTGCCCCGGTCCATCAGTAGAATCCGATCGGCATGCATGGCCGTGGTAAAACGGTGGGTAATCATCAAGACCGTATGTCCCTGCGTCATCCCGCGGAAGCGGTCCAGCCAGTCGGCCTCGGCCCAGGAATCCATGGCGCTGGTCGGTTCATCCAGCACGATCACCGGCGCATCGCGCAGAAAGGCACGGGCAAGGGCCAAGCGTTGCCACTCACCCACGCTCAACTCCGCGCCGCCAAACCACTTGCCCAGCACGGTATCGTAGCCCCGGGCAAGACGTTGGATCGGCCCATCGGCCCCGGCTGCCACGGCAGCGGCCCGGATCGCCTCCAGATCAGCATCCAGCCTGCCCATGGCAATATTCTCGTTCACACTGGCATGATAGTGTACCGGTTCCTGGAACAGCACCGTAATCCTGCGCCGCAGTTCTTCCGGGTCCAGCTCACGCAGGTCAATACCGTCAAACAGCACCGCCCCTTGCTGCGGATCGTACAGACGGCACAACAGCTTGATCAGTGTACTCTTGCCCGCTCCGTTATGCCCCACCACGGCGGTCACGCTGCCTGCCGGCAGGACCATGGAAAAATCATGCAGCGCCTTGTGGGTGGCTCCCTCATAGGCAAACGAGACATCCCTGAAAACGATCTCACCCACCGGTTCTGCAGGCAAGCTACGTACTGCCGCTGCAGTCTGCAGGGCAGGCTGCAACTCAAGAAACTGGAACAGGTTTTCCAGAAAGGCCAGATTGCGGTAAATTTCACCGGCACTGCCCAACAACGAACGCATCAGGCGTTGCCCCTGAAAAAAGGCCTGATAGAACAGGGCCAGATCCCCCAGGCTGATCAGCCCCCGTAGCGCCTGACGCCCCATCAGCAACAACGCCCCGGCCAGACCGGCCAGACCGAACAGCACCGCTATGCTGTTGGCAAAGGCCTCGGAACGGGCCAATTGCACCTGCTCGTGCCGCAACCGTTCCCGCAGCCGGAGAAAAAGTGAACGAAAATGCGGACCAAGTCCGAACAGTCGCATCTCCGCCGCTGCCTCCCGCTGGGTCAGCAGCAGATCATAGTAGGTGGCGCGGCGGATGGCGGCCGTATTGCGCAGACGCCAGCGATGATATTTAACGGTGTGCCGCAACACCACCAGCAGGGCCGGGGCCGTACTCATGGCTAATATCAGTGGAATCCCAAAACCATAACTAAGCAGTACCCACCCCATGCCCAACAGCGTGATCAGGCTCTGCAGCAGCGTACCGACATTCTCCAGCAGGGCCGTGGGACGGTTGATGGCATCGATACGGGCACGGTGCAACTGATCGTAGTACTCGGGATTATCATAAAAGGAGAGATCCAGCCGTAACGCCTGCTCATGGATCAGGGTGTGTACCCGATCCTGCACCAGTTCGGACTGGGCCGTGCGCAGCAGTTTGCCGACACTTTGCAGCAGCTCGATCCCCAGCAGTACCAAGACCATGGCAAGCACAGCAGGCAGGAGCGGCTGCAGGGCCATCCAGCCCCCGCCCCGCCCCAGCAATGCGGCAACCCCGTTCACCAGGTACCGGGTCAGGTAGACCGAGGCGATCGGCAACAGCGCCTGTGCCAGGATCAGGCCGAACCAGCACACCGACAAGGTGCCGGAGGCCTGCCAGACCAGACCGAAGGCCTGCGGCAGGTAGGGAAGTTGTGTCTTGAGCCGGTCTATAGCTGCGGCGATCTGATTCTCGGCATGGTTCATAGCGGGATGGATACTCCAGGCTTTCAGGAAAACATCGAAACCACCGTAAACTGCCGGTGTCCGGCAGCGCCGGTCAGAATTTTGCTACCGCACCGCAGCCAGGCATGGGCAGCCAATTGTTCCGGCTTCTGTTCCGCCTTCATCACCCCCAGGTACAGGGTAGCGGCAACCCTGCGCCGCTTCAGCATCCACTGCCCTGCCACCGCCTGGGGCAGGCAGACGCTCTCCCAGGGGGTATTGTTGGCAGCCGATTGCACGGCACGCCCCACCAGCACTGCCAGCTCCTCCTCTGGCGCGGCAACATCTTGAGCCGACTCGCGCATATGCTGCCCCAAGGTTCGGGCCAGCTGGCGAAACGGCACACACAACACCAGTAGACGCGCCATCCCCAGCAGCACAAAGGCCTCCAGCAAGAGCCGTTGTTCAAGACGGCTGCGCCGTTGCCATTTGGCCGGTATGCTGCGCAGGTACTGCGTCCATGTGGTTGTGTTCAATGGCATATCAGCTAGTATCGATACTACAGCAATGATGAGGTGGCAAGCTCAAAGGCGCATAAAAAAACGGACTTTTGTCACAAGGAACTTTGGCAAAGCAAAAGCAAGCCACATTTTGATACAAAGGCAGAGCCGAATATCCAAAGACCGATCCAGCTTGCCCGTCAAACCGGCGCAGCCTTTACTACTGCTCTGCAGCATACCCAAAAGCATCAACAAACGGTTGCAAAACGGGCGTTACCTCCCGCAGGTGATCCGCATAGTTTTTCCAGCGACCAATGGAGTCATCATATAACGGCTGAACAACCTGATCGTAGCTGGGTGTTTTTATCCAGCGCTTCCTTGCATTTTTATAATAATATTCAAGGCTGTCTTCCCATTCAAGCCCAAGGAATTCCAGCATCCTGGCACACTCCCCCGTAAAGTTGCGCACGACCTGTTCGTAGTGCACTTCAAGAATGTTGTCCGGGAGCATTTTGCGGAACAGCAGATACAAGGACATGACCCGGGAATAATACCCTGCGCTACCGGCCAAACTCAGGTTGGCCGCCATTTCCGGGGTCAGGCGATATGTCTGGAAATAGTTGCTCAGTATGCAATCCCGGGGATCGCGCAATGCAACGATGATTCTTATATTGGGAAACAGCCGGGCATACAGATCAAGGTGCATGATATTAAGCGGGAGTTTGTCCACTACCCGCACAGAGTTTTCAAGATTTGTCTCAAGATAGCTGCCAACATTCGTCCAGTATGTCTGCCGGCATACCGACAGTTCACGGTATCCGGCCTGCCGCAAGGACAACAACTTCTCCTCGTCACCATAAAACCTGTCCGAGATGCCTTTCAGCGTGGGTTTTTCTTCGAGTGTTACCAGCATTGAATGCGAATTCAATATCTGGTCGAGCAGTGTTGTCCCCGAACGAGGAAATCCAACCAGCAGGACTGGGGACGGGCACGGGAGCTCATACTGTTCCTGCGGCTCCAAGGCGCTTCGGTCGCCATACCAACGTATACTGGTTTCAAGAGCTGATTGGGCGTCATCAAGTTTTCTCAGCATTTCCCGTGCCACGCGGGTAGTGGCAACAAGGGTGTTGCTTCGTGAAAAAGCCTCCATCGCCCTATCGTAACGGCCAAGGCGGTCCAGTATTTTCCCCAGCAAGCCGTAAGCCTGGGCGACAAGAGCTGTGGCGTCGGGGGCTTGCTCTATGAACGTTTCCAGCAGGTGCCGGGCAGCGTCCAGATTGCCTCTCCGATATTCAAGACAGCCCTTCAGAAAATACAGCTTGTTACAGATGGCATAGGGCGCTTTGTGCCTGTTTTCTATGGCAAGCATTCCCGCCCATGCTTCATCAATGCGGTTCAATTTTTCCAGTCTCATTAGATAAAAAAAATCAACGTCCACATTTTCCGGATCAAAAAGCTGCGCCTTACGGCAGGCGGCAAGCCCCTCCTCGCTAAACCCGATCAGGGTCATGTCCCGTGCAAGCCGAAGATAGGCCATTGCCATGTTCTTCCTGAGTGCCCGGCCATCTGGCGATGGATCTTCAGAAACACCGTTTGCCTGTTCATCCAGCCTGCGGGCAAATTCTCGCAGGCTGTCGATCTGTACTGTTTGCATAACGCCGCCAACTCGGACAAATTTGGACATCACTCTTCACCTCAACCAAAGTATATATAGCGCACATTCCAGTTGCAGAAAAGCTCCGGCCCACGTCATTATCAGACATAGTGATTTACATGTGGAAGTAAGGTGATATTATCAGCTGCAGATCTGTTTCACACTGAGGCAATCCGATATCCATGCACCTGATAACCGCATTCAGAAAAATCCCTGGTGTACCAGAATTGGCACGGCTGATTCGTCTCATCATCAACCCGGCTCATCGCAGCGAATGGCTGCTGCTGCGCAGCAAGCCCGGCAGCCTGTTCCAACTCTCCGGCTTGACATGGGCCAATCGCCACCCGCGCGAG
Source organism: uncultured Geobacter sp. (assembly GCA_964622705.1). GTDB lineage: Bacteria > Desulfobacterota > Desulfuromonadia > Geobacterales > Pseudopelobacteraceae > Trichlorobacter. Next base: position 37,382 of record CAZUSH010000026.1, read on the forward strand.
TTCGGTTTTGTCAAAGAGCGCCTGAGCGATGTTTCCGCGCCACGTATCCTGTCTTTCGGCTGCTCAACCGGGGAAGAGGTCTTTTCACTGCGGGAATATTTCCCCAACGCCGAGATCGTTGGCATTGACATCAACCCGCGCAGTATTGCCGTCTGCCGAAAAAAACTGGCGCAGGTACGTGACCCGCATATCCGTTTTAACGTGGCCAATTCAAGCACCGCCGAGCCGTCCGCACACTACGATGCCATTTTTTGCCTCTCGGTGCTGCGCCAGGCCAAGTTGGGCGCGACCAAACCGGCGCACTGCGCACACCTGATCCGCTTCAACGATTTCGAAAAAACAGTGAGCGATCTGTGCCGTTGCCTGAAGCCGGACGGGTATTTTATCATCATAGGAAGTAACTTCCGATTCGCCGATACAGAAATTGCCGCCGGGTTCCATGCCGTGTTCAGCCGTACCGAACCACTGCGTACCGACACCCCGTTGTACGACCGTAGCAACCACCGCCTGCCGGACTCGCCGGATACTGAGGTAATATTTCACAAGAAATTAAAATAGTAACGACGTTGCGCCATCAAAGGCAAATTATGAAGACAGACCTGAAAAAAATGCAGACATTTGCCATTGCGCTCCGCTGGGAAGGACGTTACCGGAAGGGAGAACATCTCTCGGGTCAGGGAGCATTCTGCCCGGAGCTTGACAGCCTGGATCACGACTTTGCCGATGCGCTGCAACAGCATGGCATCGCAGGCGGCAAGCTGCTGGAAATCGGCACCGGGCTAGGCAGTCAGGCCATACGTTATGCCCAGGCCGGCTTTGAGGTCACGGCGACCGATGTTTCCGGCACGGCCATCACCATTGCGCAAAACACTGCCGCACACCATGGTATTCACTCACCGGCATTGCAGCTGTTGACCGATAATATTCTGGCCACCTCCCTACGGGAAATGTTTGACGTCATTGCCGACCGGGGCTGCCTCGCCACACTCAAGGAGTGGGAGCTGACAGACTATGCCCGCAACGTGCGGGGCCTTTTGAGCGATACCGGACTGTTCCTGCTCAAGCTCAATGCCGGGCAATCTACCAAAGCACGGGCACTTACCGGACATTTCCGCATCGAACAGTCCTGGGAAACCTACTACCACGGCAGTAACGAGCAAGGCCCACCAGCGCTCTTTTTCGTCCTGAAACCATTATCCAACATCGAACAGGAACCGATATGAGCATCATTGCAGGCATTATCCGATTTACCGGCGAACCGGTCTTAACTGCAGACCTGACTGCTGCGGCAGCCCGTATGATTGAGCCGGGAATAGGCGAGGCGCAGTTCTGGGCCAACCACGGCGCCGGTTTTGTGGCCAAACAGAAAGTCGTGACACTCGAAGACCTGGCCGAGCAGCAGCCATGGGTAGGATGCGACGGACAATGGGTATTGATCCATGACGGCCGGATTGATAACCGTGAGGAGCTTGCCCAGGCGCTCGGCATTCACCTGCACTGCGACATGGTGCCGGACGGTCAACTGCTGCTGCTTGCCCTGGAACGCTGGGGTGAGGCTGCCCTGCCCAGGTTGCTGGGTGATTTCGTGTTTGCGTTGTGGGATATACGCCAACAGCGGCTGTTGCTGGCACGGGACCAGATGGGCAGGCGCACCCTCTACTATCACCACGGCAACGGTTTTCTGGCATTCGCCAATACCTATCCGGCGCTGCTGGCCCTGCCGTGTGTACCGAGCAGAGTGGATGAACTGGGTATTGCCGATTTCCTGATTCTGAATATGCACCATCCGGAAAACACCTTTTACGAGCAGGTGCGGCGGCTGCCCAAAGCTCATTATGCAAACTACGACCGGAACGGCCTGAAACTTTCCCGCTACTGGTCGCCGGAACCGGGTAAGACCGTGCGTCTGTCCAACGACGAGGAGTATGTTGAGGCGGCGCGTGAGCATCTTGAACGGGCCGTTGCCTGCCGTCTGCGCGCCAAAGACGGGATTGCCGCCCAGATCAGCGGTGGGCTGGACTCTTCGGCAGTGGCCACCTCGTGCGCCCGGTTGCTTGCCCCCAACCGGCTGCTCGCCATCTGCTCGGTGCCGCCCGAAGGGATGGAACTTCCCGCTCCTGGCCCGGCCTGGTACAACGACGAACGCCCCTACCTGGCGCAGATCGCCCCCCTGCATCCCAACCTGGATATCCAAACCGCCAGCTCCCGCGAGCCGCACTGGATCGAGCAGGACCCACGAGCATTTTTTGAGGTCGCCGGTTTACCGATGCGCAACATCAGTAACATCGGCTGGTTTTTGCCCGGCTATGAACAGGTGGCGCATGTCGGTATCACGGTGCTGTTGACGGGAACACTCGGCAATGCTGCCTGGAGTTTCGATGGCGTGCGCTCACTGTCCGATATGTTCCGGCAAGGCCGCTGGCTGCGCCTGGTACGCGAACTGTACCTGACCGGCAAACGGGCGCCGCTTGGCAGGGAGTGGCAATACCTGCTAAAAAAAGAGGTCATCCGCCCGCAATTTTCCTCGGCTCTCTTGCGTCAGCTCCGCCGCCTCCGTGTCCGTGAGGTTGAGCCATGGACCGGCTACAGTGCCATCAACCCCGCCTTTGCCCGCGAAATCGGTTTGTACGAGCGCTGCCGCGCGGCAGGGCATGACGCCGACTTTGCCGGTACAGCAGACGGGCAGGGCATGATGCGAAGCATGCTGAACCGCAACGAACATGGGGCGGATATTACGACCGCCCTCCGCTCTTTTACCGGGATTGAACAGCGCACTCCCTTGCTCGATGTGCGGCTGATCGAGTTTTTTCTTGCCCTGCCGCAGGAACAATTCCTGAAAGACGGTCTGTCGCGCCGCATTGCCCGGCGGGCCCTGGCGGATCGCCTGCCCCATACCGTGTTGGACAAGGAAAGAATCGGCATGCAGAACCCGGAAATACTGCACCGCTTGGAACTACTGCGCCCGGGGTTTGCTGCGGCACTCCGGGAACTAAGACAATCCTCCCTGGTCAGCCGCTGCATCGACCTGCCGCGCCTTGAACAGATCGTACGCGACTGGCCCCAACAGGGAATGGAACTTTGGCTAACCCTGCCTAGGGCCATGAATGTTGCGCATTTTTTACGCTGGACAGAATGCGGCCTTGTATGAGAATATCCGCACAGTTAATGATAAGTGAATTCGTCAACGCCCCCTGCAAACTCCGGAGGTCGTGCAATGAAAAGAGATGAACAGATGGAACAACACCGGCAAACGCGCAAAACCTGGAGTGCTCCGCAGATGGTAACAGTGGATATATCGAACTGGACCGAAGCTTACGGCGGACTTGCGAGTGACGGAGGAGGAACCAGCACAGTTTCCTGATGTTTTCCTAATTAGCAGAACCTGATGCCAGTCCCCCCTCTGCCGAGACACCTCTCATATCGCTTTGCGGAAAGCTGCTCGCTTCTGTCAGCGCGGCAGTTATTAGCGTTCAGGCCAGGTAGCCGAACAAGCGCATCATCTCCCCGTGATCCGCCGTGATCCGTCCTGCTTGTTCCGGCGTCAGGCTGTCACGCCAGCCTCCTGTAATGCCGCGCCGGAAGAACCGCTCCGCCTGGGGCGGTTTTTCACCGAATCCCGTGGTTTCTTCCATCTCTTGTAGCCGTTCAAATCGCACCGCTTCCACTGCCGCCCGGATCTGTTCGGGTGTTCTTTTGTACCCCAGAAAACCCGCTGCCTTGCCAAAACTTATTATCGGGTCGGCCAGCATCTCTTCATACTTAAGCAGTAGTAGCGGCACCGGCGCAGACAACCAGCTCGCTGCATGCCCGCTCCAGGTGGTCAGCAGTTGCGGCAACTGTCCCGGCATGCGAATGCTCGCCCGCTCCATAACCGCCTGGGGATTAGCCATGCGGACAATGATCTGATCCACGCTCTGCCCCATGTGGTGCGCCATAGAGATCGCCACATCGCGCGGGTCGCGCACCAGATAGACGACACCACGGGTTACGGCAGGGGGAAACAGCGGTTCTCCGGCAGGAGTCAAACGCCAGGCATCATGGGTTTTGTAGAGCAGGGGGGTGGTTGCTGCGGCAGCTTCCAGCTCGAATTGGCGGGGTCGGGCATTGGCGATCTCGTCATCGGTCAGGTCTGATGAGCAGATATCCAGAATCCGGTCGAATCGTTGACGTTCTGCCGCATTGTGCGCCGTAAACCGCAGGTTGTTCAGGTCAAAGCTGTTTCCATTGTCCAGCAGGTTTTCCAGGAACAAGCGCAGCCAGGTGTTGCCCGACTTAGGATAGGAGGCCAACCAGTAGATGCCGTGCATGGCTGTTTTCCTTTCAGCACTCGTGCTGCAACGCATGGGCTTCGATCATGGCGGCAAAACGGTCAAGGGTATCCAGCGGTGCGCCTTTGCGGCGGTTTACCTGATAGACAGGGATCTGGGCAAGCCGGCCAATGGATTGAAACAGAGCTGCTTTGGGTTGAATCCGCGTGCCAACCTGCCGGCGGTAGATCATCCGGTTCAGTACAGCCATGGCATTGACAGGCGGCAGGCGCACCGGTTCACCGAACGGCCCCAGCGGTGTCTGTTTAAGGATGTAAATTGCCGCCGGCGCCAGCGGGGCAGCAGCAAAACCGTCTGATAACGGCACCCGGTACTTGACCTGGCCGGGGCGGTGGGTCACCAGGCCATCATGGGGCAGCGCCAACGCATCCAGCACATCCGGCGTCAGTTTGCGTTGCGGGTATGCGGGAAGCACCAGCGGTCCGGACGGATCAATGGCTGCCACGTCATCGGTCAGCAGTCCATGACCGCGCAAACCAAGCGCTGCCGCCAGGGTGGATTTTCCGGCACCGGTCGTACCGGCGATCAACACCGCTGATTCGCGGATACGCACCGCCGAGGCATGCAGTGGCAAAAGTCCACGCTGGTGGCACAGCACCCCCAGCACCGACCCCAACAAAAACGCCTTCAGTTCGTTTTCCAGCCGGTCCGCTGCCGGTTCCACCAGCACCCGGCAGCCGGCTTCCACCCGAAACCGCCCCACACCAGGCATATTCAATTCAAAATCATTGTTCGCCCACAGGTTGCTGTGGGGCAGTACAAAAACCGGATCTTCCGTGGTTTTGAGGATGGAAGCGGCACGGATTTCAACATCAACGGACCGGTCATCCCCCTGCCAGGGAAGCAATTCGGACAGGTCGATATCCGAACGAACCCGCCAGCCACACAGGTGATAATCAGCAGCCATCAGGCGTGATCCTGCACGTCGAGAAAGCCCTCGGTTCGAAGCTGTTCAAGCAAGTTCAGCACATCTTGCTGGATGGTGGGCAGATCGGCTTCGTACTCCTCAACCAACCGCGCACACAGATCGCCAATACTGACCGGCTCCTCCAAACGCAGCCAGATATCAGTGGCAATGGCATCAAGGCCATAGTAGTTGCCGCGCTCAAGGGACATCAACACCGTTTCGTCACCAATGGATGAGTACAGGGCAGACGTACTGCGGCAGATAATGGTTGCGGGAGCTAGATGAGAGGAATTATTTAGCTTCATTGCAGGTTCCCCGTGGATATGAATTGCGAGACTATAAAACGCGAGGTAGAAAAATGCAATCACTCTAGGTCTATATCCACTGGCGGCTGCGCCGTCGCCATTTGGCCGGTATGCTGCGCAACTGGTCATACAGAGTTTTCCCGCCCCTTCTGTACCCAAGGAGGAAAAATACAAACAAAATACTTTCCTATTTCAGGAGCAAATGAGGGGGGCACTTGATACGTCTGGAACCACAGTAAAAACTACCGGTAACGGCCTATGGTAACAGCGGTTGCTGTAATAAGGCGTTTCTGAAACTACCCAAAAGTCCGTTGGTATGGCCGCTAGCTTCAGCTTTCTTCTGGTGGCCCCA
>CAZUSH010000027.1:0-43199 GCA_964622705.1 uncultured Geobacter sp.
CATTCCGGAAACCCTGATAGAAAGCGACCTGTTTGGCCATGAGAAGGGCAGTTTTACCGGCGCCAGTGCCCGTGAGATCGGCATTCTTGAGGCTGCCAACGGCGGCACGGTCTTTTTGGATGAGATCGGCGAGATGAATGTCTCCATGCAGGCCAAGTTGCTGCGGGCCATTCAGGAAAAAGAGATCCGCCGGGTGGGCGGCAAGGCCAATCTGCCGCTTGATGTCCGGATCATCTCCGCCACCAACCGGGACCTTGAGCAGGAGATCAGAAAGGGGACCTTCCGGGAGGATCTGTTCTACCGGCTGAACGTGATCAGGATCGTCTTGCCGCCGCTGCGGGAACGGGGTAGCGATATCGTTACGCTGGCGAACTTCTTTATCGACAAGTACCGCCAGGCCACCGGCATTCAGGTGGAGGGGATTGCCAAGCCGGCCTTGAAGCTGCTGATGAACTACACCTGGCCGGGCAATGTGCGGCAGTTGGAGTCGGTTATTGAGCGGGCGGTGCTGATGGCTGAAGGGACCGTTATCCAGCCGGAGGATCTGCCGTTTGAGATCAGTGCCGTTACTACCCAGGGCGGGGTGGTCCCCTTTGAACTGCCGCCGGACGGGATTAACTTCGAAGAGATGGAAAAGGCCCTGATCCTGAAGGCGATGGAACGTTCCGACTGGGTGATCGGCAAGGCGGCACCGCTCTTGGGGCTTTCGTACAAGACGTTGCAGTACCGTCTGGATAAACACGGGGTCGAAAAACCGGAGAAGCGTGGCCGCTAGCTGCCCAAAAGGGCCGGTGAGATGGTCTGGGCTTGTCTGTCTATGGTTGTAGTCTATGAGGAGGCGCTATGGTGGGTACTGGTACTGACCCTTGTCAGGTGAGCCAGCAGCAGTCCGGTGGGCCGGAACTTCCGTTTATGCATAGCTTGGAGGTTCAGGCCATTGACTATTGCCTGACACTTTTTCATGAACCTGTGTCTGCCCTGGAATGGGGAAGCGGTAACAGCACCCTCTATTTTTCCTCCAAGCTGCCAAAGGGCAGCAGCTGGTGCGCGGTTGAACACAACCGGGCGTGGGCAGAAAAGGTTGCAAAGCAGCTTGAAGAAAGCCGTAGGGTCGAGATCTCGTTGACCTACATCCCACCGCAGGGGTGGTGTGAAGGTCAGGGGGATGGTGATCGCTCCACGTTCGGGAGTTATATCGACTTTCCTGCGACGCTGCACAGGCGTTTCCAGGTTATTTTCGTCGATGGGCGGGCACGGGTGGAGTGCATGCGGGCAGCCTGGCCGCTCCTTGATGAAAGCGGCGTCATGATCCTGCACGATGCCCAGCGCCAGGCTTACGATCCGGGGATTCCGGCGGACTGCTTCAGCGTGAGGATGATAAACCCGCGGGAATATCTGGAAGGCAACCCCCTCGCGGTTTTGTTTATGAGCAAGTCTCCAGAGGTGCTCAAGGCCCTTGTCCAGGGATTGCGACAACGGTTGCCGGACTACCTGCTCCTTGAGCTGAGTGCGCAGCTTAAAGACGTGCAAACCGACCGTAGCATGCCGTCAGATCTCATGCACCGGACTGCAGCTGGTTTTAACAAGGATAGCCGCTCTGCTGAAATGGCCGACGAAGACCTGCTGCCGGTGCATTTTTTTACGATTGTGCTCAATGGGGAGCCGTTCATCCGGCACCACCTGGAGACCTTTACGCAACTGCCGTTTCGCTGGCATTGGCATATTATTGAAGGGGTCGCCGAGCACAAGCACGATACGGCCTGGACCCTGGCCTACGGCGGCAGGATAACCGATTCCCTGCATAAGAACGGACTCAGTAATGATGGCACAACCGCGTATCTCGATGAGATTGCGGCAGCCTATCCGCAGCAGGTTACGATCTATCGCAAGCCGAGCGGCATGTTGTGGGACGGCAAGCTTGAGATGGTGCAGGCCCCGCTGAAAAACATCACGCGGGAAAGCCTGCTGTGGCAGGTTGATGTTGATGAATTCTGGAGTGCTGAGCAAGTCAGCACGGCACGGCGCCTGTTCCTGGAACAGCCCGAACGCACGGCGGCGTTTTACTGGTGCTATTTCTTTGTCGGCCCTGACAAGCTGGTGAGTACCCGCAACTGCTATTCCCAGAACCCTGCCTACGAATGGCTGCGCACCTGGCGGTTCAGACCCGGTATGCGTTGGGGCGCCCACTCGCCCCCCATCCTGCTTGCAGAGGACCAACGGGGTAACGTGCATGATGTGGGGAAGGACAATCCGTTCCTGCACCATGAAACAGAGCAGGCCGGCCTGGTTTTCTACCACTACGCCTACACCCTGGAGACGCAACTGCGCTTCAAGGAGATCTATTACGGCTATGCAGATGCCGTGGCCGGCTGGCAGCGTCTGCAGGAGGCGCGGACCTTTCCGGTCAGGCTCAGAGACTACTTTGCCTGGGTGAGTGACGATACCCAGGTGGACACGGTGCAGCACCTCGCGATCCCCTGCCTCAGGGCGTTCCCCTGGCTGGCACCGCCGGCACCACGCCAGAAATCAGGGCTGACCGTTCTGGTGGATGGCATCTTTTTTCAGTTCCGCAGCACCGGGATTGCACGGGTGTGGCACAACCTGCTCAGCCAATGGTCCCGTTCCGATTTTGCCGCATCCGTCATTTTGCTTGATCGTGACGGCACGGCGCCTGCCATTCCCAACATCACCACCGTTACCATTCCGGCGTTTCATCCGCTCTATGCTGAAGAGGATCGGCGTATGCTGCAACGTTGCTGCGATGCTGCAGGCGCGGATATCTTCATCTCAACCTATTACACCGTGCCCCAGACGACCCCGTCGGTTTTCATGGCCCACGATATGATTCCGGAGAATACGTCGTTTTTTGACCTGAACGAACCGATGTGGCAGCTGAAACATTACGGGATAGCGCATGCATCCGCCTACATTGCCGTGTCGCGCAATACCGCCCTGGATCTGGTACGGTTCCATCCCGCTGCCGCCGACACGCTGACCATTGCGTACAACGGCATTGACACGGCCTGCTTTTATCGGGCCTGCCCCGAAGAGATCGCATGTTTCAGGCGCGACTATGCAGTTGAAAAGCCCTACTTTATCTATGTCGGTGACCGGACCGGCTACAAAAACGGCTGGCTCTTTTTTGCCGGGCTGGCCGCCTTGCCGTCACGAGGCGCCTATGAAGTCGTCTGCATCGGTGGCAACCCGACCCTGGAGCCGGAGTTCGCCGCCCTGGTCCCTGATGTCCGGATCCATATCCTCGCACTGCCCGATGCACAGCTGCGGGCAGCCTATTCCGGCGCGGTAGCCTTTGTCTATCCTTCGCTTTACGAGGGTTTCGGCTTGCCGATTCTGGAGGCCATGGCCTGCGATTGTCCGGTCATCACCTGCCAGACGTCGTCGATTCCCGAGGTGGCGGGGGCTGCGGCGTTGTATGTCGAACCGGGCAAGCCCGAGCAGATGGCAGAGGCCTTGCAGCAGGTGCAGGATGAGGCGATCCGTCTATTCCTTGTGCACAGGGGACGGCAACAGCTCAAAAGGTTTTCGTGGGCCGGCATGGCGGCAGCGGTCCGCAAAGTGCTTGAAGATACGGTGGCGAAGGCCAAATAAATACGGTGCGTATGCTGCGGTTGATGGCGGGCCTGGCGTGCGGTTCGGTCATTTCTGCGGGCAAACGCCGAGATTCACGATGTTACAGAAGTAGGAGACGTGGCGATGCGCGCTACACCAGCAGACGATGCCTATAGCCGAGGAGTCTATTTCTGTTCAGATAGCGGGCAGTTCTCCTACGCAGCATTCTGCCTCGCAGACGGGCTCAGCCAGCTTGGTGTGCCGGTATACGCCAACATTGACGCCTCGCACGCCTTGGCAACCGTCAGTTTCAGCGCGGCTCCGGAACCGGCACTGCTGAGTGCGAGTTACTGCGCTGTGTTGGATGTTCACGGCGCCTGCGATCTGTTCCCCAATACGGTCAGGCGCATTGCCCCAATCCATGAGCGTACGGTCGCGCTCTGCATGCACGACAACATCGCCAACTTTATTATTGAGGGCCAACTGCCGCTGTTCTGTAGCCATGAAAACAGGTTTTTTCAACTTTCAGGCGTCAGGATACCGATCGGCTTCGGCGTGAGTCAGAAGCTGTTGGAGCGCAGCAGCTGGGTGCCTCCCTTTAATGCGAGAGGGGCCTATGCCCTTAAGAGCTTCCATCCCTCGCTGCATCAGGACGTGCGAGCCGGCATGGAGCTTCTCTTTGAGCCGAACCTGCAGCAGCAGCTACGGATCGAGCATCGCTACACGGATAGCCGCGAAGCGTTTTGGACACTGCTGCAACAAAGCGGTTTTTCGCTTTGCTACGGGGGAATGTTTGTACAGGATCTGCACCGCTCTCCCTTCTTTATGTCCATTGAGGCGGTCAGGGAGTTTTGGGAGCATATCGAGTGCCGTGCGACAACGGTCATCACCCGTTGGGATAGCTGGCGTTTCTGGGAATCTCTGGCGAGCGGTTGTGTCACAATCCATCTTGACTTTGAGCGCTACGGGTTCAAGCTGCCGGTGATGCCGGAAAACTGGAGGCAGTACATCGGTATCGACATGGCCAATGCAAAGCAGGATGTCGAGCGCATGATGGACGAATGGGGACGCATGGAGGAGGTTGCCTGGAACGGCAGGCAGTGGGCATTGGAGCATTACTCGCCTGTCGCGGTTGCCCGCAGATTTCTGGAAACGGTCCGGCGGCTTGACGGCCGGGCAGAGGTATAAGGCGCAGCATGCACCGGCTTCCCGTCATATCGATCGTGACCCCCTCCCTCAATCAGGCCGAGTATCTTGAGGAGTGTATTGAGTCGGTGCTGGGGCAGGGCTATCCCGGGCTTGAGTATGTCATCATGGATGGCGGCAGCACCGATGGCTCGGTCGAGATCATCAAAAAATATGAAAAGCACCTGAAATACTGGCAGTCCTGCCCTGATGGCGGCCAGTATCGTGCCATACAGGCCGGATTTCAGCATACCGGTGGCGAGGTCATGGCATGGTTGAACTCCGATGACAAATACCATCCCCTGGCCTTTGCCAAAGTGGCGGCCATTTTTTCCGGGCATAGCGAGGTACACTGGCTGACCGGCCGCAAAAGTTTCTGGGACATGGCCGGCAATCTGTCACAGGTGGAGGCCTGCCCGGCGATTTTTTCCCGCCGGAAGTTTCTGGAGGGCCATTTCAACAAGCCGTATCTTCAACAAGAGAGCACCTTCTGGCGTCGTTCGCTGTGGGAGCGGGCCGGTGCGGCGTTTGATACCGCGCTGGCCTACGCGGGGGACCTTGAGCTGTGGTGCCGTTTCTTCAGGTTTTCGCCGTTGCACACGCTTGACACGTTGCTGGGGGGGTACCGCTTTAATGCGGGGCAGCGGGCCGATGTCTTTGCCAAGGAGTACCGGCGTGAGGCCGAGGCATGCATTGCCCGGGAGCGTCACCACTGTCTGCAGCCGTTAGGCTCATTGCCTGACCCGCCGGCCCGGCTCGGCATAACACGCGAGGAACTTGCCGCGTTTGTGCAGGATGGTTGCGTGCGGCCGGTCTATCCAAATCATACACGTTGCTGGTGCGAATATACCGAAGACCTGCTGGCCGAGACCCGTGCGTTGCAACAGGAGCGCTTCGGGCTTGATCCTGCCTGGTGGATCAATGAGGTGGCGCTCTTTTCCCTGGCCAAACCCAGGGCTGCCTGGCTTCTCCATCAGCCCCTGGAGACGCTGAAACAAGCCTGGAATCGCCTTGCTACACAGCTTGCGCAAGGGCAGCAGCACGAATCCCTGGGTGACTACGCGGCGGCAGCGCGGTTGTTGCGTGAGGCCGTGGCAGCGGCACCTGCCTCGGCAGCGGCAGCGGCAGCATTGTTGGGCTGTCTCTGGCGGCAGGGCGAGCAATCTGAGGCGCTGGGGATGCTGCCCGGTGTGTTGGAACGCCATGTCCATGATGAAGCGGTTGCGGTGCTGGCCTACGAGATCCTCTCCGGCTGCAATGCCGTGGAACAGGCCAGAATGGTGTGCGAGGAGTTTTTGATGGTTGATCCCCACAATCAGAAGGTGCGTGGCTTGCTGGCCCGGTAATGGCACACGAGCCGAACGCAGCGACCTGCGTCGTTTTTTCCGTCTGGCTGTAACGCCATTGCCGACACGCCTCCTGTGGCGCGGCAGTTGCTGCGTATGACCGGCTTTGACGGTTTTGCTCCGGCAGAGCCGAGTTTCATGGAAAAGCGGTTGCATAATCTGGAATGATAGGTAAAATCTGCTTTATTTTCCCTGGGAGTAGACCGTTATGAGCGCCTCTTTGGTTCCGTATAATCGCTATGAAGCCCAAAATGCCTATCAACGCCTGCAGGCAACCCTGTCACCCGTGTCTGCGGAGGCCATTGTTGAGATCAAGACGTTTTTGAAGATGTTTCCGGATGTTGCCTTGGCGCATAACGATCTGGGGGTGCTTTACAATGCCACGGGCAATCAGCTGCAGGCCTTGGCGCATTATGAGAAGGCCAACCGGCTCCAGCCCAACACCCCGGTTGTGATTAAAAACCTTGCCGAGTTCTATTATGCCGTGCTCGGCTGGTCCGACGATGCCATTGACATGCTGACGGCCCTGTTGAAGGTGTATCCTGACGATTTTGAGGTGCTGACCGCCTTGGGAGAGATCAGCATTCAGGTCGGACGACCGGATGAGGCGCGTGTCTTTTTGCGCAAGGCCTTGCAGAGCGATCCGGATAACCAGCAACTGCGTGATCGCATGGCGCAGATCGATGGCCCGGTTTCGGCGTCTGAGTACCGCACACCGGTCGAGCCATCCTCCTCTGCCCCTGCCTCTGTTGGCGGTACTGACGAACTGTCCGAATCCGAGGCGGCATTTCAGCAGATGCTGGCCCAGAACCCGCGTAACGCCCTGGCACACAACAATCTGGCAATCATCTGGATGCAGCGCGGCGATTTTGAAGCGGCCTGCCACCATTTTGAACAAGCGGTGCAGTGTGAGCCGGAAAACAGCACCTATAAAAAGAACCTTGCGGATCTTTACTATACCCACTTCGGTAAAACCGATGAGGCGATCGAGATCTATACCCAACTGTTAAAATTCCATCCCAAGGATACCGAACTGCTCACCTCCCTTGCCATTGTTGCGCAGGCGAATCAGTTGCGTGAACAGGCTCGAACCTTCATCCGGCGAGTGCTTGAGCTGGAACCCTGGAATACCGAGGCACGGGAGTTCCTGGCGGGGCTGTGAATACCGCCGTCATTATCGTTACCTACAACTCTGCCGCAACACTCCCCGCCTGTTTGGCCAGTGTGCTTGCCGCCAGGCAGGCCGGGGATGAGCTGATTGTGGTGGATAACGCATCCCGCGATGCCACCCCGCATATCCTGACCAGGTTGGCAGCAACCCTCCCCCCGACAGATCTGACGCTCATCCTGAACACAACCAATCGCGGCTTTGCCGGTGCGGTCAACCAGGGGATCAGGGCCAGCCATGCACCGCTGGTGGCACTGCTGAATCCCGATACCATTGTTCCTCCCGGCTGGCTGCAGAAACTGGCTCATCATCTGCGTCGGCCCGCTGTTGCCGCAGTGGGGCCGGTCTCCAATTTTGCGGCTGGGCGACAGTCTATCGCCTGCCACTGGCAGGGAGGACTGCCGCAAGATCTAGGGGTGCAGCAGGCTGATGAACGTCTGTGCCGCGCCAATGCCGGCAGGTCTGAGTCGGCGGCATTGTTGATCGGTTTCTGCCTGCTGGTGCGCCGCACGCTGCTTGAACGGTTGGGTGGGCTTGATGAACGGCTTTTTCTCGGCAATGATGATCTTGAACTTTCCTGGCGGCTGCGGGTGCATGGCTATGAGCTGCGTATTGCCTGTGACTGCTTTGTCTATCACGAGGGGCAACACAGCTTCCGTAGCGACCCACAGACCGAGACGGGGCGGCTGGTCGGCCAGAGCAGTGATGCGCTCTATGCCATTCTTGAAACCTGTTACGGGGCAGGTCGTGTTCCCAGCCCAATGGCGTTATGGGGTATAGACTGGTTTGCCCCGCCGTCTTCGACCGGTTTTAATCCGCATACACGCCTGCATCAGGTGCTGACAAAACCCAAGGCCACCGTGCTGACGGATAAACGACTTCCGCTGACCTCCATCATCATCCTCGCCTGGAACCAGTGGGACTATACCTGCGCCTGCCTCGAGGCACTTGAACGACACACCCCTGAGCCGATCGAGATCATCGTGGTGGATAACGGATCGCAGGATGGCACCAGCGCGTTCTTGGATGCACGGGCAGCGGCCGATCAGCGCTATCATCTGATCAAAAACAGTGTCAATCGCGGCTATGCCGCCGGATGCAACCAGGGGCTGGCAGCTGCCAGGGGTGAGTACCTGGTGCTGTTGAACAATGATGTGCTGGTGACGCCGGGATGGTTGCCTGCATTGCAACGCTGCTGGCAAAGCGTGCCGCGAGTCGGTATTGTCGGCCCCTTGACCAATAATGCCAGCGGGGTCCAGGGGCTTGGTCCCCAGGAATATGGTGCCGCCGGGCTGGACGGGTTTGCGCAGGCATGGCACCGCCGTTTTGGGGGGCGTCGGATACCGTCGCGCCGGCTGGTTGGCTTCTGCATCCTCTTTCATCGTGAGTTGTACCAACAGATTGGAGGACTTGACGAGCGCTTTGGCACGGGCAATTACGAAGATGACGACTTTTGCCTGCGTGCGGCCATTGCCGGCTACCGCAACATGATCGCCGGGGATGTCTACCTGCATCATTATGGCAGCGTTACCTTTGCCGGGGCCGGGCTCGACTACCGGAACGTCCTGGGTGGCAACTGGACCCTGTTTCGGGAAAAGTGGAGCGCCCCGGTTAGTGATCCACAACAGGCTGCCCTGGTGGCCCGCTGCCGGTTGCGGGAAGAGGTTGAGCAGCTTTTATTGGCCGAGCAGCACGAAACCGTGGTGCAGCAATTGCACACACAGGGAGAGCTGTTGCGGAGTGACAATGTGCTGGCAGAACTGTTTGCCTGGGCTCTGTGGGGGTGCGGGCATTTTGAAAAGGCCGGGGGCTGGTCCTCGGTTGCCCTGCCGTTATCCGTGACCGCGCACGGCATGGCTGCGCTGCAGCAGGGGCGTCCAGACGAAGCAGAGGCCTTGTTTTGGCAGGCGCTCGAACGTGATCCCGGTTTCAGCGGCTCATACCCGTTCCTGGCCGATCTGGCTGCCGCACGCGGTGAAACGGAATATGCCGCTGCCCTGGTTCTGAGGGGGGCGGCACAAAATCCGGTGTTCCCGGGGTATCTGGCTGCCGTTGCGAAGCATTGCGGAGAAGCGCACGCTGACAGCCTGCTGCAGATTTTACAACAAGACAGCCATCTATGGCCGGAAAGCCGGCAGGTCTGGCGATTACTGGTAACGATGGCTGCTAGGTTTGCCCGGCATGAAGAGGCCGTCGCGGCAGCTGAAAACTATCTCGTGCGCTTTGGTGTCGATACCGCCGTTCTCGAAGCAGGCTTGGCCGCACGTCGTCTGGTTGGCGGACATTGCCGGACAGCCGCTGCCGGGAGTGCGATTTCCCTCTGCATGATCGTCAAGAATGAAGAGCAGCACCTGGCGCGCTGTCTCAGCTCCTGCCGTCCTGTGGTGCATGACATCAGCGTGCTCGACACCGGTTCCAGCGACAGGACCCCGCAGATTGCCGAACTGTTTGGCGCACGCGTGCGTTACCGGGCCTGGGATGGCGACTTTTCGGCAGCACGCAACGCGGCCCTGGAGGGAGCCCAAGGCGACTGGATCCTGATCATGGATGCTGATGAGCGGCTGTCGCTCCGTGATCATGCCACCTTCACACAAACGGTGGCTGAGCATGATGCCGCATGCGGCTTCAGCATGGTTAGTCGCAACTATACCCTGAAAAGCTCCTTGGAAGGGTTTCACGCCAACGATGGACAGTACCCGGAAGATGAGGCGGGCATCGGCTGGACGGAGAGTCGTAAGGTGCGTCTTTTCCCGAATTGCCCTGCTATCAGGTTTGCCGGGGTTGTGCATGAGACCGTTGATGCTGCGGTGTTGCAGGCAGGTTTGCCGCTTGTGCAGCATCCCGTGCCGATTCAGCATTACGGTGGGCTGGATGTAGCCCGTGAAGCAGAAAAGAAGCTGTTCTATTACGATTTGGGTAAACAGAAGCTGGCGCAGCACAGAGATCTCAAGGGGCTGTATGAGCTGGCTGTCCAGGCGGCCGACCTTGAATACTTTAATGAGGCTGAGCAATTATGGCGGGAGTTTCTACGGCAGGCACCTGATCAGGCCGTAGCCTGGTTCAATCTTGGTTATGTCCTGTTACAACAGGGACAGCTGGCTGAGGCTGGTCAGGCAAGCCAGCGGGCCATGGCACTGCAGCCCGACTACCAAGCCGCGGTGGCAAATTTAGCTGTCTGTCAGTTTGGGCTGTTGTCATTCAAGGATGCTGCGGCTTCGCTGGCTGTGCTGCGTGAGCAATTTCACGACAATGCCACCCTGCAGCTGCTTGACCAGTTGCTGCGCTGTCTGCAGGCTGAATCCTGCGAGGGCGTTTTGTGCGCAGATTTTCGGAGTGACGGGGCGCGGGCATTTCTTGGACGGCTGCAGAAGCTGTTGGAGCAGGTCGGCCGGACAGGTGATGCGGCACAACTACGGCAGGTGGCGGGATTTTAAAGGCAACTGGCCGCGTTTTGTGAGGATACCGGAATAGTGAAGGGGACAGCTCCCAAAGAAGCTGTCCCCTTTATTGTTTCACCTGCTATTTGAAGTCGCTTAGAACAGTTTCAGAACTGCCTGGGCAGCCTGGGATGCCATGCTCAAGGAAGAGATACCGAGATTCTGGCGGGTCTGGAGCATCAGCATGTTGGCGCCTTCTTCGTTGGTATCGGCCAGGGTCAGGTTGTCGGCACCGGTCTGCAGGGTTGTAATCAGGCTATCGGTGAATGCTTGACGGGTAGTGACGACACTTAGGTTTGCCGCAACTTCTGATGACTTCGTGCGTAAGGTGGTCAGTGCCGATTCAAGCGAACTTGCGGAGGTTGCAATATGGGAGGCGGTAGTCCAGTTGCCATAGCTGGTTGTTGCCAGGTTTAAGCCGCTGGCGGTTGCATCAAAACCGGTAATGCCGAGTGTTGCGATACCGGTACGCTGGCCGAACTCAACGGTCTGGGAACCGTTGGTGAGGAAGTTGATCCCGCGGTAACCGGAGTCACTTGCCATTGCGTTGATTTGTGACAGGAGAATATTAAAGGTGTTGGCGTAGGCAGACTGTTGGACGGTGTCGTTCGTAGCCGCTGCGGAAGAGGCAACGCCCTGCGCTGACTGAATCAATGCCGAAATGCCCTTGATGCCTGTTGTGGCAGCGTTCATCATCTGGATCGCTTCAGACATGCCGTCTTTACGGGTTGACAGGTCGTTGGCGCGCCCGATGGCGTTCTGGGCAGCAAAAAAGTTGGTCGGGTTGTCCAGCGGTGTGTTGACTTTTTTGCCGGTTGCCAGGCGGTTTTGGGTGGTGTTGATCAGGTTGTTGGTGTTTTGCAGGGAGAGGAGGTTGGACCGCATACCTGCAGTAAGGGAGATTTCACTGATAGCCATGATAATGCCTCCTTTGATAACGGAGCGTATCAGTCGGTCAACGCTCCGCGGGCTTCCTCAAAGAGGGCCAGCCCTAGTATGTAAGATGCGTTCTGCACTCTGAATAACCACTTCAGTTATTTCATCTCATCGGTGGTTTGGTAAAATATTTGAGTGTTTTCTGAAAAAGATGGAGTGAATGGTAAAGATATCCCCGGCCGGGGAGCGCAAGGGAGCCTATTCTGTCGGGACAAGCAGACTCGCTTCATACTGTATTAGGCGGCGAGCCGCTTTTAAGGCTTGGTAATAGTCCTGGGCAAGCAACAGTTCGCTGATCTCTTCGAGAAATGGTTTGGTGCTGGGAGCCGCCATTATGATCCCACTGACAAGCTCCCAGTACTGGGCATGGTATGAGACCAGGTTATTGCTGTCCATGTACATCAGCTGCACCAGAAAATAGAGCTTGCGAGCAGGTGTGGAGGCATCCTCCTCCTGCATGATGTCTTTTTCCCGCAAGACGGAAACCTTGTTGGCAACCTGAAACTCGGCAGGGCGGTCGCCATTGGTTATGACCACGTTGCCGAGCAGAATCTTTTCGTGAGCCTTGAGACGTATCTTTAAGGGCATGGCTATGCCTGTACCAACGCTTGAGTCGTTGCTGAACTCAACGAAGACAAGGTGTTGCTTGTTGTTTGGAGCTGTTGCGCGGCCTCATGTACCTGTGTGTCCGGGCTGCTGTTCTCAAGCGCCGGTACAGCCGAAGCCAGCATCTGACCGTTTTGGGCAAACAGGCTGTCCCAGGTTGATTGGACCTTTTCGTAAATTGGCGCAGGAGGGGGGGGGAAGCTCATCTTCAGGATCTCCTGTCGGATGGAGGCGTAGGTCATCAGCAGTTCCTGGCGATCCTTGCTGTCAACCGGAAAGGGGGGGAAGTTTTTCACGATATTTTCCAGGGCGGTTGACATATGCGTGATTTGTTCGGAGGCGTTGTTAATCACCTCGTTGGTCTGGCGCACCCCTTTGATCAAGGTGTTCATCTTGTTGTGCAACTGCTCGATGGCCTTGACCGTGTCGAGGTTTTTCAGGGTGACGGGACTGCTGATACGTATCTGATCGGATGCTTGCTGCGGGTTGGGGTCCGGTGTGCTTGCAGCACTGTTGCTGCCGTGACCAGCGGCATCGTATGCAGGCGTAGTTTGCGCGGGAGCCGGTGTTTGCGTTAAACCATACGCGGTTTGTGCTCCTGTTTGCCCTTGAATGTTTGAAATTGACATGAGCTGCACCTCTCTTGGGTTGAAAAAAAGGGGGATGTGGCTACATCCCCCTTTTTTCTCCCATACGCTCTTCAGTCGCTAGGACCGTCTCTTCAACTGATTAGAAGAGTCTCAGAACAGCCTGAGCTGCCTGGGAAGCCATGCTCAAGGAAGAGATGCCCAGGTTCTGACGGGTCTGAAGCATCAGCATGTTGGCGCCTTCCTCGTTGGTGTCGGCCAGGGTCAGATTGTCAGCACCGGTTTGCAGGGTGTTGATCATGCTGTCGGTGAAGGTCTGACGGGTGGTAACAACGCTCAGGTTCGCAGCCAGTTCGGAAGACTTGGTCCGCAGGGTGGAAAGAGCGGATTCAAGCTGCCCGGAAGAGGTAGCGATGTTGGCTGAAGCGGTCCAGTTTGCAGAAGAGGTGGTTGCCAGCTTCAGGCCGGTAGCGGTGGCGTTGAACCCGGTGATGCCCAAGGTTGCCGTGCCGGTACGCTGACCGAATTCAACGGTCTGTGAGCCGTTGGTCAGGAAGTTGGTGCCGCGATAGCCGGAGTCGCTGGCCAGCTGGTTGATCTGGGACAGCAGGGTGTTAAAGGTGTTGGCATAGGCGGACTGTTGCACGGTGTCGTTGGTTGCAGAAGCGGAAGAGGCAACGCCTTGTGCTGACTCGATCAGGGAGGTGATGCCTTTGATGCCGGCAGTTGCGGCATTCATCATCTGCAGGGCTTCAGACATACCGTCCTTGCGGGTTGCGAGGTCGTTGGCGCGACCTAAGGCATTCTGTGCTGCAAAATAGTTGGTCGGGTTATCCAGCGGGGTGTTGACCTTCTTGCCGGTTGCCAGCCGGTTCTGGGTTTGGTTGATCAGGGTGTTGGTGTTCTGCAGGGAGAGCAGGTTGGACCGCATGCCTGACGTGAGAGAGATTTCGCTGAGTGCCATGACAAAGTACTCCTTTCTAGGGTGGATCGTCCGGTATTCTACCGGTTTGAATTAAGTCCTCTTAAAAAGAGAACCGGTGGTTCTACAGTTCCCTTTTCGGATGCTTTGATGGTAACTTTAACACAAAATTTCAGGTAGGCAATTTTTATGCAAAAAAATGATAGTGCGATATCGCTCGAACAGATCGAACAATTGTT
Organism: uncultured Geobacter sp.; assembly: GCA_964622705.1. GTDB lineage: Bacteria > Desulfobacterota > Desulfuromonadia > Geobacterales > Pseudopelobacteraceae > Trichlorobacter. The sequence continues at coordinate 13,997 of CAZUSH010000027.1, forward strand.
GAATGCGGAGGAACTGCTTGCTGCAGAAATGCGCTGCCGACAACTGCTGGACCTTCAGCCCAATCAGATTGAGGTGCTCTTTTTGTTGGGGAATTGCCTCGCACGCCAAGGTGAGCTTGAAAAAGCAGTCGAATGTTTTGCACGGGCCTGCCGGATTGCGCCGGATAAGACGGTGCTCTGGAAAAATCGGGGATATCTTCAACAGGAGCTGGGAGACCGGCAGGGAGCCCTGGACAGTCTGCAGCATGCCCTGGCGCTGGAGGGGAACAGCGCCGAGTTATGGGTGGCGCTGGCCTCGCTGCATGTTGCCGATTATGCCTTTGAGCAGGCTGCGGTCTGTTATCGGCGTGCTTTGCAACTGGGGCATGAAGACCCCGGTGAGTTGCTGAACCGGCTGGCAACCCTGCAAGTCTACCTGGGGGAAACGGAAAAAGCCCTGGATACCTTCGAACAGGCCATCCAAGCTGCTTCCAGTCGACAGCAGCGCAGTCTTTACAGCCAGAACCGTCTCTTCTCCATGCACTATCCTGCTACGGTGGCGCCGCAAGAGATCGCTGCGGCCCATCGTCAATGGGGCGATGACTATTTTGGCGCCAAGGGGGCCATTCGCTTCAGCAATGAGCCTGCTCCGGAACGTCGTCTGAGGATCGGGTATGTTTCAGCCGACTTCAGGATGAATGCGGTCTGCTTCTTTATTCAGCCTGTCTTGAAGTGGCATGATCGGCACTCATGCGAGGTGTACTGCTATGCCAATGTGAAAAAGCCGGATGTGGTGACCAGGCAGCTGCAGGAGATCCCGGCAGTACACTGGCGCGACATCAGCAGTCTTGACGACGGACAGGCCTGTGAACTGATACGCAGGGATCAGGTGGATATCCTGGTTGACCTGACCGGCCACGGCGCTGACAATCGTTTGCCGCTTTTTGCCCTGCGGCCGGCGCCGCTGCAGATGACCTGGATCGGCTACCCGGATACGACCGGTCTGCGCATGATCGACTATCGCATCAGCGATGCCCAGGCAGACCCGCCCGGTATGACGGAGGCGTTGCATACCGAAGAGCTGTTGCGGCTACCCGGCTGTTTTCTCAGCTATAATCCGGGGGTCGAGTTCCCGCCGGTAAGCCCGGGGCCGGTCGCTGCCAACCGGTTTGTGACGTTTGGCAGCATGAGCAACTTCAGCAAGATCACCCCGCACCTGCTGATCCTCTGGGCTGAAATCCTGCGGCGTGTGCCGGATTCCCGCCTGGTCTTGCGTTACCGTGGCCAGGAACGGGAGCAGATTGCGATGAGACTCGGTCGCCAGCTGGAGCAACAGGGGGTTGCTGCCGAGCGGCTGCAACTATTGGGGCATGCCTCTTCGGTGGTGGCGCAGCTCGATGGCTACGCCGTCATGGATATCGCCCTGGACACCTTTCCGTACAACGGCACCACCACCACCTGTGAGGCGCTCTGGATGGGGGTGCCGGTGGTCAGTCTGGCCGGTCGTAGCCATGTGGCCCGGGTGGGGGCCAGCCTGCTCAGCACGGTCGGCCTGCCGCAGTGCATTGCCGAGACCCCGGAGGAGTATATCGAAAAAGCGGTTGCCCTGGCCAACAACCGTCCGCTCTTGGCCGGGCTGCGCCAGAACCTCAGGCAGCTTGTGGCAACATCGCCACTCTGCGATCATCAACGTTTTACGCAGGGGCTTGAGGCGCTCTACCGCTCTGCCTGGAGGAAATGGTGCGCAGCACAGACGACGGAGGGCAGATGAACGGCCGGGAATTGCTGCCGCGGCAGGATACCGCACGCTTGACGGATGCGGCGAGCTTGCTTGAGCACGGGCAGTACCGTGCCGCCCAGTTTCTGCTGATGAAAGGCTTTATGCTGGAGCCGTCAGGATCGTTGTTCGGGCCGTTGGCGGATCTCTGCCGTCTGCAGCAGGATTGGCCGGCGCTGGAGCGGGTTACCCGGCAGCGGCTTGGCAGCAATCCCGATGATACTTGGGCCTGGTATCACCTGGCCTGCTGCAGCCTGCAACAACGCCACTATCATGGCGCCATTGAACAACTGCGGGAGGCGCTCTGCCGTAACCCCGTTTTTCTGGAGGCCTGGCTTGAACTGGGGAATCTCTGGAAGGAGTTGGGGGAGGTCGGGCGGGCGCTTGTCTGCTATCGCCATGCCGTGCGCAGCGCGCCGGACTGTGCGCGGGCGCAGGACAACCTGTTGTTTGCCCAGCTCTTCAGCGACTGCCATCCGCCCGAGCTGCTCGCAGCGGCTCATCGGAGCTGGGGACAGCACCAAGCGATCTGCCCACCCATCACCACCGTACCACCCGGCTCTCGCTTGAAGGTTGCCTATCTCTCTCCTGATCTGCGGGAACATTCGGTAGCCGGCTTTCTCGAACCGCTGCTGCAACACCATGACCGCAGCCGGTTTGAGATCTTCTGTTATCAGTGCAATCAGCAGGAGGACGCGGTTACGGCACGTCTGCGGAGCTACGCGGATCAGTGGCGGAATATCTCCGCCCTTGGTGATGCAGAGGCAGAGGCGCTGATCCGGCAGGATGGGGTACATCTGCTGGTGGACCTGGCCGGCCATACCGCCGGTAACCGGTTGGGGCTGCTGGGGCGGCGACCGGCTCCACTCCAGGCAACCTGGCTGGGCTATCCGCACTCAACCGGCCTGCCCGCCATCAGCTTCAGAATTACGGATGCCACGGCAGACCCCGCCGGCGAGGCAGATGGCTGGCATAGCGAACGCCTGGTGCGTTTGCCGGCGCCGTTTCTCTGCTATGGGCCACCGGAAGATGCCCCGCCGGTGACACCGCTGCCCCCGGTTGCCCAAGCGGGCCGGCTCACCTTGGCCTGCTTTAACCGGATCGACAAGATCAGCCCGCTACTGTTTGAAATCTGGCGCGGGATGCTGGAACGGCTGCCCCAGGCGAGACTGCTGCTGAAATCGGGGACATTTGCCGATCCCTGGGTACGGGAGCGCTTTGTCGCCCGGTCCGGGCTGCCGGCGGACCGGCTGGAACTGCTTGCCCGGACGCCCGACCGGCGTTCACACCTCGCCCTGTACAGCCACGCCGATATTGCCCTGGATACCTTTCCGTACAACGGAACCACCACCACCTGCGAGGCGCTCTGGATGGGGGTGCCCGTGGTGACCCTCGTCGGCCGGCATCATGCCGCCCGGGTTGGCAAGACGCTGCTCGAAGCCGTGGGGCTTGACGATCTGGCGACCGACTCGCCGGAGGCCTATTGTGACCGGGTCTGCGCCTTGGCACAGGATAGTACCGGTCTCTCCCATCTGCGGCAGAACCTGCGGTCGCGCGTGCATGCGTCGCCGCTCTGCAACGCGGTGCGATTTGCCCGCAACATCGAGGATGCCTACCGCTTGATGGCAGCTAGCCTTTCAGCCTGAGTTGCGCCTGGCCGATGGCATGAAAGCGGCGCGCGGCTTCATGCCAGGATAGCCCGGCCATATCCACGGCTGCCTGCAACCCTTTGCGGCGCCCCTCCTGCCGGTTTTTATAGGCATACTCCAGCAGTTCCAGCAGCTCTTCCGGGTCGGGCTCATACCAGAAGCCTTCCGCCAGGTGCCGGTAGTGGCGCGGGGTATAGCGGGTCAGGCAGAAGGCGTTGTGCGGCGTAATCACGTCGGCATGCCCGGTCATGTCCGAGGCGATGACCGGTTTGGCGCAGGCCATATATTCGCACATGACCATGTTGTTGCCGCCTTCGCAACGGTTGGGAAAAACGCCGATATCGGACGAGGCATAGACCGTGCGCATCAGGCTGTTATCCTGGGGGGGATGCAGCATGACGCGTCCCAGCGGAATACCGTTCGCAGCGAGGGTCTCCTGCAAGAGGGTGCTGCAATCCGCTTCGCGGTGACGGTAGGAGATAAATGGTGACAGCTCCATGGTGGCCAGCGAGAAGGGCCACTGATTGTGCCAGGCGCAGGAGAGCAGCACGTCGTCGTGACGTGCCATGAACTGCCGCACCGCCGCAATCACGACATCCTGGCCTTTGCGGATCTCAAACTTGCCGCCGGAAAAAACCACAAAGGCGTCACGGTGGGTCATTTTGGGGCCGGGATAGAAGGTGTCACGGTCAACGCCCTGTAAAATCGTGGTGCAATTATGTACGCCGGCGCCACGCAGAAGGTACTCACACCAGCGGGAGCCGGTCACGATCATATCCCAGCGTTTACCGGCGGCACGAGCGTGGGCCAGGACGGACAGGGCATCTTCGAAAAAGCAGTAGCCGATGTTGATCCGGTCCCAGCTGGTCTCGTCGAACGGCTGCAGATCACACCCCTTCATGCAGTGCAGGGTCACCCCCGGCAGTTCCGGCAGGGCGGCGATCTCCCGTGCCAGGTATTCACCGGCAATGCCCCAGCCGTGGCTGCGTCCCCGCGGCATGGAAACCTTCATGCGATTCCTCCTTGCTGTCCCGACAACATCCGTTCCAGATTCGTGAGACTTACTACATCATCGGGCTGCTGTGCAAGGGCCTGGGCGTATAGCCAGCTTGCCGTGGCCCGCAGGCCGAGCAGTCTGCTTGACAGGGCGATGGAAAGCTGGCTGTCCCGCCCGGTTTGCCGGTGCAACGCTGCGGCAAATTCCTGGATCACGCTGACCAGGTTGCGCCGTAGGCAGGCCTCCAGCGCATGGCGGAAGACCACCTGCTCCGGGGCGAGATAAAAGGCCCGCTGCAGGTAACGCCATGCCAGCTCATGCTGGCCGTTCTCTTGGTACCAAAGCCCCAACGCATGGGCAAAGGCCGGCGAGTGCCAAGCCGGTGATTCGCCGGCGAGTTCCTGCAGCGACAGCTGCTGGGAGCTGATCTGCGCAAGCAGGGCCTGCTCGGCTGCGGTCAGCTCGCTGCTGGCCCCCGTTGGTGCCAAGAGATGGCAATAACGTTCCCGGATCGCATAGAACTCAAGGGTGGGAAGTTGACCGACACCCGAAAAGGTGCGTGGCGACGTCAGTACCAGCCCTAGGGGTTCGTGCAGGGTAATGCCGTCGCAACAGCAGGACGCCCTGATGAAAAAATCATAGTCGGCTGCCGAGGCATAGGCCGTGTCGAAGCTGCCGACGCGGCTATGCAACGCACGACGCCAGAGCGGTTGTGAACCGGTGATGCAGTTTTCCAGCAGGCGGTTGCGGTGGTAAGCGGGGCGGCGTGTGAGATCATGGGCATGGTGTGCGGCAAAGGTCTCGTTTTCGTAACCGGTTATCAGGAAGTCGGCGTAGGCGAAGCCGGCGCTTGGATGCTGCTGCAATAGCCCGCACAGCTGTTCAAGGGCAGTGGGAGCCAAACGGTCGTCGCAGTTGGCATTGGTCAGGAACCGCCCCGTTGCCAGCGCAATCCCGCGGTTCCAGGCCTGATAGACCGATTCCCGCCGGCTGGTGCGGAGGTACCTGATCGTGTCGGTCTGTTGTTGGAACTCCGCGACTATCGCGGCTTCATCCTCCGGCGAATGACTGTCGATGACGATGATTTCAAGCCGGTCGGCAATACTCTGCTGTAAAAGGTCCGTCAGTCTGCCGCGCAGAAAACGCGCTGCCTGGTAGGTGGATACAAGCGCGGTTACCAGATAATCCCGCTGGCGGTAGTTATCATCGCAGATGCTGCAGGTGGTTGCCAGTTGCAGCGCCTTGCCCGTATGCAGCAAGCCCTCGATCCACTCCCGTTGCGTGCGCAGCAGCGCTACGGCGGCATGCTCGGCCCGCTCCAGCTCCCCGTTTGACAAGGCGTCCAGCAGCGAGCTGTTCAGTGCGGTTGTCAGACGTTGCTGCGGCATCAGCGGGAATGCAGGAATGCCCGGCTCAACCGCGCCAGCTCCTCGGCAGGCGCCGGTGCCGAGCTGTTGCGCAGGTATGGCAGGGCCTCCTCCGGTTTGCCGAGGCGGGTCAGGGCGAAGGCAGCCAGCAGTTGCAGATCTGCCCGTTCGGGTGCCAGGGCTGCCAACTGGTGGGCAGCTCCGTCCAGCGTGGGATCGTTTGCTTTGAGCCGCGTAAACAGCGTCTGACGGGCATAGTCGGCGATATGGCTGGCCAGAATTTCCTCGCGTTGCTCACGGCGGGCCAGCTCCCGCCACTTGGTCAAGAAAAGGACGCGGTTTCGCTTCAAAATCGCCTGGGGTGATTCGCTCTGCCCCAGGAAATCGATCTCCCGCCTGGCGGCAATAGAGCCGCTCCAATGGTGGGTATAGGCGCTGGTCGGCACGATCCAGCTCTTCAAACCGAGCCGTTTGATCTGCAGCCCCAGGTCCCATTCCTCAAAATAGCACGGGGTGTAGGTCTCTTCAAACTTAAGGCCGGCGGGGCCGAAGTGCCGGCGTTGGATGGCAAACAAAAAGCCGGATACGGCATCGACCTGGACGGGCTGGTTGAAGCTCCCCTTATCAAAGTAGAGATAGTCGCGGGTCAGGCCGAAGTTGAGAAAAGAACCCTGTGGTCCAACGCAGGCCGCCTTGTCGAGGCAGAACAAGCCCTGCTCGATACGGTCAACCGCCTCTGCCTGCAGGTGTAGGTCGGCATTCAGGATGAAGATGGCGGGGGTGGTGGCCATGCTGATGCCCAGGTTCCAGGCCCGTGCCACCCCGATGTTTTCCGTCATGGTGGCGCTGCGGGTGATGCGCGGGTGCCGGCGCAGGTCCGCCGACACCGTCTCGTTGTTGAACACCACCAGGACCTCGCCCGGGATCTGTTCGAGATCCTGAAGCAGGGTGGCGATGTTGAATTCGCTGGCAGGAGAGTAGTCAAGCACCGGTATGACAAAGCTGCGGCTCTGGCTGCTGCCGTCGATGCGCGGGAGGCGCCCGGAACCGTTGAACGGCGCAACCCCTGTCAGTGACTGCTCCCGCAATTCGGCGGCAGAGAGTGTGTCTTTTTTGCCCTGTGCGACAACCGCCAGCAGGTCGCGCATCCGGTGCAGGTAGGTGTGGGCGTTGTGGACCATCGTGCAGCCCCGTTCCGCGATGACCTCGCGCAGGGTGTCGTTTTCAAGGTAGAAACGGGCGGTTTCGATCAGGTTGCTATCATGGTAGCAGGCATATTCCTCGCCATCCCGGAACAGCTCGTCCTGGGCGCTGCCGTTGGCCATGTCGGAAAGCAGCAGCGAGCCGGAACAGAGGGCCTCAAAGAAACGCATATTCAGATCGTTGCGAACCGAGGTGTTGAACACGATCCTTGAGCTGGCAAAGACCTCCGCCATCTCCGTCCAGAAACAGCGCGCACGGTAGAGATTGACGCTGGCGCCGAGGGTCTCCAGCAGTTGCTGGCGCCGGGGGTTGAACAGCAGCGAACCGACAAAGCCGACATCGTACTTTTTGCCGGGGACGCTGACGGCGTGAATCTCGGGATCGCAGCCGAGCGGCAGCCAGTAGGCGTTCGGGGTGACCTGCCGGAACAGTGGGATGTATTCCCGCTGGGCCGTAAAGACATAGTCGAACTGCTCTGCCCAGCGCAGGTGCTGTCCAAGGTTTAAGTGGCTGTCAATCAGGTAACAGGCCTTGGGGCAACGCAGCGCCGCCAGATGCTGCGGTTCATGGCTGCCCACCGACTCGACCCACAGGTACAGGTCGGGCTGCTCGGCCGCCGGTGTCCGAGCCAGAAGCGTGGCCATGTCGGGGGTAAAACCGGTCGGGATCATCTGGTCGTAGAGCGGCAGTTTCATGTTCTGCAACTGCCACTTTTCAAGCAGCTCTTCAGGAAAGCGGGGGCCGATGGTGGTAACCTCCGCCACCTGACGGAGCGCCCGTTCCAGATAGACCGCGGTGGTTACCGGGTAGGCAACATAGGCAAGCCAAATCTTCATGGTTACAGCCCTTTCTTTCGGTGTACGGCAAGGGGCGTCTGAATGCAGGCATAGCAGGAAAGGCTCCGCCTGGCCGCCTCCGGGACGCTATGCCGATCTGTGGGCCAGCTCATGGGGCACTGAGCTGCTGAATCGCCGACAGCAGTTCCTGCTCCTGGCGTCGGCTGGAATAGCGCGCCGCCGTTGCCCGGGCAGCCGCCGTCATTCGCTGCACCGCCGGATCATTCTGTGCAGCAGATTGAATCAGCTGCGCCAGCGCCTGAGCGCAGCCGACAAGATCATCCTCGTCACACCAGACACCGTTCTCGGGGGTGGCGTACTCGCTGGCGCCAAAACCGGTGAAGCCTACCACCAGGCAGCCGCTGGCCATGGCCTCAAGGGGGGGCAGGCCGAAGCCTTCGAGCCGGTTCAAGGCCAGAAACAGGGCCGATTCATCCATGATGGCGGCTGCCTGGTCCTGCGTTACATGGTCAATCGCCACCCAGGAGACTGCCAGCGTGGGATCCAGGAGCGACATGCAGAGTGTCTTGATGAAATTCGCCTCCAGTGGGCGTTTGCGGGGCATGTAGGCAACCTGCAGTTTTTTAGGGGTGCGGGAACTGAAGCATGCTGCCACCGCGTTGTGCACGGTTTGCAGCCGCAGCGGCCGCAGGTAGGCGCGCACAAAATCCGCCACAACGTCGGAACAGGCCATGACACCGGCGATGTCGAGTGATTGCAGCGAATTGCCCGCCTTGAGCCCTTCAAACAGATAGAAATGATTCTGGCAAAACAGGATTTTTCTGGCCGTCACATCGCGGAAAAATTCAAGATAACCGGCGTGGTCCTCGGGGATCACGACCAGATCATCCGGTGAGACCTGGAACGGTTGATCGCAGTAGAGCGTGGGGATCTGACCGTTGAACCAGGCCGGTTTGAAGCCGCTGCGGAAATGCACGACGTAGGCGTCGTAGCCGTTTCTCACCAAATGGCGCACATGGTCGTAGATGACCTGCACCCCTCCGGATGGCTGCGGATTGTCATGATTCATATAGAGAATTCGGCCGGTGCGCATGGGTCGTGATCCCGTCCTGCTAAGCGGTAAAGTGATGACATACTACGTTTTGGGCGCCTGTACAAGCGCTCAACCGGCTTGGGCGGGCGCCTTGCGCGGCAGCCTGCCGTTACCGTCGGGAACAGTTGTCCAGAATTAGCTGTTCAAAGGCCCGTACCACCGTCGTGTCTTCATCGGCGCTATCGATGGTTGCCAACAGCATTTCCCGTACGGATTGCCTGAAAGACGGATCATTGGCCAGGCGGATCGCCCGGGCGCAGTAGTCCTGTTCGTCCCCGGCAATGGTTGCGGTGATCCCAATCCGTCGCAGCAGCCCGGCTGCAAGCCGTTGCCGCATGAAACGGCCCTCCAGGGTCACTACCGGCAGCCCGCGGTGCAGTGCCTGCCAGGCGGTGGTGTAGCCGGAGAAGGCCGGGGTGTCGAGATACACGTCCATGCTGTCCAAGAGCCCGAGAAATTGTCCTGCCGGCTGCCAGTCGATAAAGCGCAGATAGGTTGCCGAGGGCAGACCGCGGCAGTCAAAGGCGTGGCGTAGCCGCTCTTCCAGCATGCAGCTTTGCCATGAGGCCTGGTTGTCCCGCACGAACCAGAATCTGCAGGCCGGCACGGCACGGGCGATCTGGGGGTACAGATGGTCAAAGGCCGGATTCAGTTTGGCGGCCTGCTGGCAGATCAGGAAACGGACCAGCGATCGATCGGGGGACAGCTCCAGATGCTGCGGATCCGGCGCAACGGCCGTGACGGGCGGCAGGATGCTGCAGGCCCCAGTGCCGGGCAGCCGCACCAGGCGTTCCCGGTAATGGTGCCCGGCATCGGGGGGCTCAAGCAATTCTCCCGACAGATACAGGTCAATGGTCGGTAGGCCGCTGGTGATCGGGTGTCCCCAGCCGGCCAGCTGGAGCGGGGCCAGTCGCAGGGTTGCCAGTTGGGTTGTCACCGCATCCATGGCGATCTCGGGAAAGAAGATCACGTCGGGGTGGTCGGTCCGGGCTTGGCTTACCCAGTTCCGCGGACCGAAGTGGTAGCGGTCAACCAGGCTTTTGGCCACGTGCGCCTCGGCGGTCTGGCGGGAGGCGGTATTGTAGAGCACGACCTCGAAACGGGTGCGGTCGAGATGTTTCAGCAGGCCGTGAAGCAGCACGTTCCAGACCGAATGGTTGCTGATCTGGCCGGACACGATCAGCAAGCGCAGCCGGCCGGTCGTCGGCAGCGGCGTGGCCGGCGTCCGGGGTACTGCGGCTTCAAACCAGGCCGCACGGGCGCGACAGACGATTGCGCCGTAGCGTGCGAGCGCTGCGGTATGGTCGCCCGGGCGATAGGCCAGGGCAAACGGCTGGGCCGTGCCGACGACGGCGCCGAGTCCGGGCAGGTCTTCTGCGGCTGCGGCTGCCAGTTCATCGAGGGCGGTTTCAAAGGTCTGGCCGCACTGCTGCCCCCCGGCCTGGGGTGGCAAGAGCATAGTCAGCTTGAGGCGGGCCTCATGCAGTCTGGGATTGATCGCCAGTGCCCGGCGATAAGCGGTCACGGCCTCATGATCGCGTCCCATGCTGGTCAGCAGGCTGGCCAGACTGCTGTAGGTAGCCGCCTGATCGGGGTTGATGGCCAACGACTGCCGATAGGCGGTCTCGGCTTCGGCTACGCGCCCCAATCCTTTCAGGGCAATTCCCTTGTTTGCGTAACTCTCGGCCGACTCCGGGTCGTTTGCCAGGGCCATCTCGCAGGCCGTCAACGCCTCCTGATGGAAGCCGCATTGGTTGAGGGTGACGGCAAGGTTGTTATACGCCGGGGCATAGGCCGGTGCCGCTTCAATCGCCCGGCGGTAGGCCTGGATTGCCTCGGCGTACAGGCCGCGGTCATGTAGCTGGTCAGCCTCCCGGCACCAGTGCTCGGCCCTGGCGCGCTGTTCAGACAGCATGGTGCCGCCTCGGCCGGGGAAGTCGTGCGCACTGTTCGGTAATTCCGGTGAGCGGGTCACCGGGATGGACGTTGAGCAGGGAGCAGCGAGCCGTATAGGAGTCCGGCAGCGGTGTGGCGAGGAAGCGGCAGAAGCCGCTATGCAGGTTGCGGGCAAGTGTCTCGGAAACCGGATTGAGCCCCGTGACCATGGCCAGCCCCGAGGGGGCGGCCGGGAAGGTCGTGATCTGCAGATCGGGGCGCAGTTCCTTGAGGCAGGGGATGATGCGCCAGACATCACCGCACCAGAATTTGGTCGTCCGTTCCCGTGCGGCAACCTGGGCGTTAACCGGCAGGCAGTCGTGGATGAAGATTACCGAAGAGGGGGAGGCCCATTTTTCGAGGTTGATGAAGTCGGACAAGGCCTGCTCAAAGGAATGATGGCCGTCGATAAAGGCCAGGGAAAAGGTCGGTCGTCCCAGGAGATCGGGCAGATCCTGCGTGTTGAAAAAATCATCGCTGGTAGTGGCAAACAGGGTGGGCGTTACCTCCAACGAACGGTAAAACAGGGCCTCGGCGCTTGAGGCGCTTGGGTCGATGCCGATCGCCCGTGTCCCGGAGCGGGTCAGGGCCAGCGATTTTCCCGATGCAACGCCGATCTCGACATACGTGTCCGGCTTGAGGAGGGCATGGGCATGGTGGAGGAGCCGGTAATAATCATGGCGGCAGTTGAACAGCTCATCCACATCGCACATGGCCAGACATGATTCAACCTCGTCCAGATGGGGATACTCCTGCTGCAGCTGTCGGCAGAGCTGCCGGGCTGCATCGCGCTTGCCCTGCTCCCGCAGCAGTTCAGCCGCCAAATAGCGGGCATAACCGGTCTGTCGGTCAGGCGGCAGGTGTTGCTGCAGTAGTTGGCAGGCAATCTCCGGACAGTCTTGGTAACGGAGCTTCATGGCATTGGCGATAATCCTGTCGTCGATATGCTGTTGCATATGCAGGAGTTCGGCGATGATGGGGAAAAAATTTTTTTTCCAGAAGGTCCGGTAAAAGCCGGCAACCGCGCAGATATTCTGCATGAACTGGAAGTTTAATGCAGGGTTGTCTTTTATGGCCAGGTCATTGGCCAGATGGATCTTTTTTACGAGAGCGGCAGTGATCTGTTCGTAGTGCAAGCGGTTTGCTCCTTTTTTTATCCAGCGCCCTGCTAAAGTACAGTTTGGGCGTTACCGGTCCACGCTGCGGTCAGCGTGCCATGCGGCCAGCTCTGCAAGCTCTGCCCGGATCCGGGCCAGTGGCCCTCCCCAGTCTCCCGGGACCCCCTGCCGGAAGATGCGCATGCCCGGATACCAGGCGCTGGTTTCGCTATTGATGCCCCAGCGCCAGTCGGGGGCGGAAGCGAGCAGGAGCCAGGTCGGACGGCCCAGTGCCCCGGCAAGATGCGCCACGGCGGTGTCCACGGTAATCACCAGGTCCAGCTGGGTGAGCAGGGCGGCCGTATCGCTGAAATCGTGCAGCGCCGCAGTCAGATCGGCCATGGCAAACGGCAGCTCACGCCCCTGCAGGTCCGGTTGCAGCAGGTACCAGGCAATCCCCGGCAGTTCCGCCAAGGGAGTCAGATGCTGCGGCGGGCAGGAACGGACGCGGTCGTTCAGATGCTTTGGGCTGCCCTGCCAGACCAGGCCGACCTTGAGTTGCGGTACTGCGGAGAGCCTATGACGCCAGGCATCAAGTTTGTCCGTATCGGCAAACAGGTATGGTACTGCCGCCGGAATCGTCTCCGGGGTGGTCTCCAACAGCCTGGGTAGGCTGAGCAGCGGGACTTGCAGGGATGCCTCCGGTAGCCGCTCGCCACGGGCAGCGACCGTTACATGGCAGGGAAGCGAACAGATCAGGGCAACCAAGCGTTGGTCCTGTACCTCCAGTACCAGTTCTGCACCTGCTTTTTCCAGTATCGGCAGATAACGGCAGAACTGGATCGTGTCACCATAGCCCTGCTCCGCATGTACCAACAACGTTTTGCCCCGCAGGGAGCCGGAACCGTCCCAGGGGGGCAGTTCCTGGTGCAGGCGGGGGATGGGTGGCTGCTTGTCGAAGCGGGCTTCGTAGTTCTGCAGGCCATTGCGGTAATCTCCCAGCAGTAACTGCAGCAATGCCAGATTCCAGCGCGCCGTAGGGTAATCAGGCCGCAGGCGCAGGGCCTGGCGGAAGCAACAATAGGCCTCACTGTATTCACCCAGTGCCTGCTGCAGAAGTCCCAGGTTCTGCCAGGCCTCGGGGTAGGTCGGATCACGTCTGAGCGCCTGCTGCAGGGCCGTTCGTCCTTCTTCGGTTGCGCCCTGACGATGCAGGAGCGTGCCGAGGTTCAGCCAGGCTGCGGCAGAGGCCTCCTGGTGGGAGGCTGCGGCCCGGAAACAATCCAGGGCCTCCTGTTCTCTCCCTTCCGCAAGCAGCGCATGACCGCTGCGGGTGTCCAGCTCTTCCTGCAGCGCGTTGACCAGGCGTGTGATGACCTCCTGCCAGTCCCCCGGGGTGGGCTGGCGGAAGAACCGCAGGGAGGGGTACCAGGGAGAGGATGACGTGTCCAGCGGAAACCAGCGCCAATCCGGGGCATACAGCAGGGCTACCCAGCAGGGTATCCCCAGGGCGCCGGCCAGGTGCGCCACGGCGGTGTCGACGGTGATGACCAGATCCAGCTGCGCCATCAGCGCGGCGGTGTCGGCAAAATCCCTGAGGTGGTTCGAGAGGTCCAGAATCCTCGGGTGAGCCGGCTGTACAGGCTGGGGGTGCAGGCTGACGAAGCTGCAGCCCGGCAGCTCAAGCAGCGGTTGTAGGAGTTCGGGGTCCAGCGACCTGCGGTAACCGCTCTTGCCCAGGTTGCGCCCCTGCCAGGCCAGCCCGATCCTGATGCCCGGCAGGGTGTCCGTCAGGGCGTGGGCTGTCTCCAGGCATGCCGCTGGCGCGGCAAGGTATGCTTCCCGTGCCAGCGGACCAGGCTGCAGTGCCTGCAACAGGCCCGGCAGGCTCATCAAGAGGGTCTGGTAATCGGTCTGCGGCAGTATCTCGCCGTGGGGGATGGGGGTAATACCGCTGCCCAGGCTATGGCAGAGCCGCATAAGCTCCGGTGGCACCGAGAAGACCACCCGGGCGCCGAGCCGGCACAACAGCGGCAGGTAGCGGCAGAACTGCAGCATGTCACCGAAGCCCTGCTCGCAGTGGACCAGCACGCTGGCGCCGTCCAGACGCTGACCGGGACGCAGCGGCGGCAATTCCGCAATGGCCGGCAGTGCTTCGCTGATATAGCGCCGGCGCCATTCGAACTCGTGCCATCCTTCTTGCCACGCTCCCAGCGCGAAATGGCAGATCGCCAGGTTGATGTGGGGGTCGGGGCTATCCGGTTGCAGGGCGATGGCCCTTCGGAGATAGGCCTTGGCCTCGTGGTGGCGGTTTTGCAGGATCAGGCAGCCACCGGCACGTAACAGCGCATCGTACTGGTCCGGCAGGACTTCCAAGGCCTGCTGGTAGCAGGCCAAGGCCTGTTGCCACTGTTCCTGTTCACGCAGGAGATCGCCCTGCTGCATGAGCGCTTCTGCAGGGGTGACCGGTGGCTGGGGGGGCAGCCGCTCCAGTTGGCAACGGCAATGCGCCGCTTCCGTCTCCCGGCCGAGGCGCTCCAGGCAGGCTAATGCCTCGCGGTAGGGGGCCGGGTCATCGGGCCGCACCAGTGAGGCTTCGTAGAACCGTTCGACTGCAGCCTGGTCCCGATCTGTGCCGGCCAGGCAGCGCCCCAGCTCCAGGTATGCCTCAAAACAACGGTGATCGTAGCCAATGGCCCGCAGAAAGGCAGCTGCGGCACGGTCGTTGTCGCCGCAGGCGACATACGCTTGCCCAAGCTGAAGGTAGGCCCGGGGAGAACGGGGAGACTGTGCGACAGTGGCTTGGGCAATAGCCACTGCCGCTGTCTCGGCTGCAGGAGGGGGAGTGCTGGGTTGTCGAGTCTGAGCCGGAGCAAGGGCCCGGCAGCGTGCGCGCAGTAGCCCTTGCCAGAGCCGTGCCGGCAATATGTCCGGGGCAAACCAGTCTTCCCAGGTTTGGCGCGCCTCGCGGCAGCGCTGGATGACGTCCTCATCTCCCAGCATCGTGAGCCAACTGAGGAGCAGTTCTCCGGCCTGTTCGGCCTGGTGCGGCAAGATGCGACAGACAAAACGGTGATAGGGGATCCGGTCTTCAAAGGGAAGCGGGCAGTCGGACAGCAGGACAGGCAGGCGCCCAAGGCTTAATGCCTCAAAGAAACGTATGGAATTGGTTCCGTCTCCGGCAGGACAGAGGATGCAGAGAGACTCTGCGCAGATGTCCAAGAAATGCTGACGGCGTTCGGCACGTTTGTCTGGCGTTTGGTGTCCATGAAACGCCTCGGTTGGCTCGATCAACACGTTAAGGTGCGTGGTGCGGCTGAAGCTTTCCAGCAGCCGGGCGCGCTGCTTGCGTACCCCCAGGTAGCCGACAAAGCTGGCGTGGTAGCGCAGCCGTTGCAGGTCAAAGTGCAGATAGTCATGCAGGTCGTCGGTCTGGTACGGGAGCGCCAGGCTGTGGCTATCCCGTTCATTGTGGGCGATGCTGGCGCGGAACCACCAGGCACTGGAGTGATAGGGTACTGCGCTGTCGTGATCTGAAAAGAAGAGGTGCTGTTCCTCGCGTTCGCGGAAGAGAGGCAGTGCTTCGAGAAACTGCCATACCCCCTCAATCGTATGCCATTCGGTCAGGTTTTCCAGGTAATAGGGAAACAGCAACAGGTCGGCCTGGGCCGGGTCCGGGCTTAAACGGACCGACAGGGCTGAGGCCGGAGTGTCCACTGTTTCCAGCAGCGGCACCAGGCGCTGTCCCAGGTGCGGGCTGGGTGGAAAGTCGTGCCGGGGCCGGTACAGGTAAATCTTCGGTTCGGCCAGGGGCCTCAGGGTGTCGGCCATTTTTTCAACCACCGGTTGCCAGTCGCCAGCGGTGCCTTGCCTGAAGATGCGCATGCCGGGATACCAGGGGGAGTCTTCCCGCTCGCTCATCCAGCGCCAGTCACCGGTTAGCGGGAGCATCAGCCAGACCGGTACCCCCAGCGCTCCTGCCAGGTGCGCCACGGCGGTATCGATGGTAATGACCAGATCAAGACAGCTGATCAGGGCCGCCGTATCGGAAAAATCGGCGATCAGTCCGGTATGATCCACCAGGCTGAAGGGCGGCGCCGGGACGTCGTCGCCGAGTTGGAGGCGGTACAGGGAGATGCCGGAAAGTGCGGCCAGCGGCGCCAGCAGGTCCGGCGGGCAGCTGCGGCGGCGATTGCGCAGGGTCTGGCGGCCCCACCAGCAGAGTCCGACCCGCAAGCGGGTGTCGTCGGCCAGCCGGATGCGCCACTGCTCCCGTTTGTCTTGGGAGGGGGTCAGATAGGGGACCAGATCAGCAAGGGTCTCGGCAGGTGTTTGCAGCAGCAAGGGTAATGACAACAGGGGGATGCGATAATCGGCCGGCGGTACGGCGTCACCACGGCAGATCACGTCTGTCAGGCCTGCCTGGCCCTGCATGAGTGGAACCAGCGGCGGCGCCTGGCACTCCAGAATGACCCGGGCACCTCGGGCTGCCAGCTGAGGGATGAAGCGGACGAACTGGAGCGTGTCGCCAAAGGCCTGTTCACCAACCAACAGCACGGTCTTATCTGCAAGGGGACGGTGGCCGTCCCAGCGGGGAATCTCTTGGTGACGTTCCTCTACCGGCGAGTGTTTCAGAAAGCGGTATTCAAAGGCCTGCCAGCCCTGTGCCCAATGGCCTGCGGCCAGCAGTGCACAGGCCAGGTTCCAGTGGCCGTCGTAATAATCAGGATGGCTGGCGATCAGCAACTCGAGCTCAGGGATGGCTTCCTCAGCGCGGCCCTGCGAAAGCAGCACGGCACCAAGATTGTTGCGGGCATGCAGGTGCCGGGGATCGTGCGCCAGGGCAGCCCGGTAACACTGCTCTGCCGCCGGGTCCTGTTCAAGGCTTTGGTAGACCGTACCCAGCGAGTTCCAGGTGCGGGCGGACCCGGGACGCACGGCGAGGGACTGCCGAAAGGCGGCGATAGCCTCTTCAAAGCGCTCCTCTGCCTGAAACAGCTCTCCCCTGGTATGCTGCAGTTCTGGGTCATTGGGGCGAAGCTGGAGCGCCTGCAGCAGCAGGGTATGGGCGGTCTTGCAATCGCCCTGGTCGCGATGGCTGATGGCCAGATTGTGCCAGGCCTCAACCAGTCGCGGATTGAGCTGCAGGGCTCGGTGCCAGGCGTTGCGGGCTTCCTGAATGCAGCCAAGCGCCGAGAGGCTGTTGCCCCTGTTGTACTGGGTGACGGCAATGTCGCTCCGGTACAGCAGGGCCTCGTTGTAGCAGCGCAACGCCTCGGTATGACGACCATGTTCTCCCAGCAGGGCGCCTTTGTTCGTTAACGCCTCGGCAGGTGCGTTGCCGAGAAATGTCAGTTCAGCCAGTACGGTGCCGATTACCTGCTCCCACGCGCCGCGGGACGGCTGCCGGAAGAGCCGCATGGAGGGGTACCAGGGAGAGTCGTCCCGCTCCAACAGCCAGCGCCAATCCGGCACAAAGGGCACCAACAGCCACACCGGTTTGCCCATGCTGCCGGCCAGATGGGCGACGGCAGTGTCGATGCTGATGACGAGGTCGAGTGAGGCGATCAGGGCTGCGGTCGCGTGAAAATCATGCAGCGCTGCAGTCAGGTCAAGCAGGCGCGGGTCGGTGAGGTTGAACTCCGGGGCCGCCGTGGTCTGCAGGCTGATGAAACAGCAGTCCGGGGCAGCCAGTAAACGACGTACCTGCTCAACGGGGCAACTGCGCTTGCGGTTGACCGGCAGATCCAGGCGACCACTCCAGCAGAGTCCGATCCGCAGGGCGGTCTGTTTGGGGAGCTGCCTGTCAAACTGCGCTACCAAGGCCGGGTCAGGCTCGGGCAGAGCAGGTGGAGGGATGGTTTCCAGCGAGGTCCTGAAGAGGCCGGGCAGACTCATCAGCGGAAGCTGCGCATCAACCGACGGCAGGGAGCAACCACGGATAATGCAGTCAGTCAGCTGTGCGCTGCGCGCAAAAAGCGGCGCCAAGGCGGCGTCGGTTTCGAGGATGGTCGAGATGCCTGTCGCAGCCAGCAGGGGCAGGTAGCGACTCATCTGGAGTGTATCGCCAAAGCCCTGCTCCGTATGGAGCAGCAGGCGCAACGGCTGGGCGGGGTCGCCATCCCAGCGGGGAAGGTCGCTGTGGCGTCTGGGCACCGGGTTGACCAGGCACTCGAAACGGCTTTCATAGCCCGCCCAGCCATTGGCAAGATCGCCTCGCAACAACTGCAGGCAGGCCAGGCTGAAGCGCGGGTCGGGCAGACCGGGCCAGCGCAGCACAATCTGCTGGTACAGCTGGGCGGCCTCGGAAAGTTTGCCCTGTTCCTGCAGGGTAAAGGCCAGATTCTGGGCGGCCTCAAAAAGGTCCGGTTCGGCGGCGAGGGCCTGGCGAAAGCAGACCTCGGCAGTCTCGTACTGTCCGGTTTCCTTGTAGATATTACCGAGGTTATAGGCAGCCCGTGAAAGAAACGGGTACTGGTGCAGCAGTTCACGGTAGAGGGTGACGGCGCGTTCGTAGTCTCTATCGGCCTGGGCATGCATGGCCTGCCGCAAGGTGTCGTCCCAAGGCGGTGTGGAGGAGGATCTATTCAAGGTTTGTCCTGTTTTGCCGATAAATATAGAGCGGTTGCAGTATATCGTCAGATGCCCGCTGTGGCAATACGGGCAAAAGTGTTTTATAGTAAGAAAAGGGGAAAGGAGGTCGCGCCATGGCAACGGATTCTTCAACAACAACCATTTTTGATGTGCTTGCAGCACAGTACTCAAATCAGGCCAGTGTTGCCAATACGGCCTTAACCTCCGGCATCAATTTTTATCAGGATAAAAAGTACGATCGCGCTGCCCAGGCCTTTAAATATGCAGCAGCCTTGAATCCCTCCCTGACCGAGGCCTACACCTATCTTGGCTATTCCTATAGCAGTCAGGGCAAGACCAAGGAGGCGATCTCCGCCTTTAAACAGTCGCTCAAGATGGATAAGACCCAGGATACGCTCTATACCACCATTGCCAACCTCTATCTTCAGCAAGGGCAGAAGTCCGACGCCATGCAGATCCTCAAGGACGGGATCAAGCAGAACAAGCTGAATACGCCGGCCTATTATACCTTGGGTCAGTTACAGGCCCAGGCCGGTGACTACGCCTCTGCCGAGACGAGTTTCCAGCAGGTGATCAAGCTGGAACCCAAGGACGGCAACGGCTACTATGCCCTGGGGATGGCCTTAAACGGCATGGGGCAGTACAGCGACGCCATTACCCAGCTCGAAAAGGCGACCAGCCTGAAGAAGGATTTTGAAGCCGCCTATTACGAACTCGGCCGGGCCTATAACGGCCTGGGTAACCAGGACAAGGTGCAGGAACAGATCGACATATTGAATAAGATCGGCACCTCGACTGCATCGGCTCTGTCGGGCAGTCTGTCGCTTGAGACTGCCAAGCCGAAGTTGTACTACTATGATGCAACCAAAAGCTCGTTGCAGCTTTCAATGGGGCCGGTCAACCTGCTGGCGATCAATACGGAGTTGGCCACGCCCGGCGCGACTCGTGATGTTCAGGTTTCCTTTGCCTTTGACTCCGACATGGATCCGTCGTCCGTCATGTCAACCGCAAACTGGTCGATCCGGAAGGCATCACCGACCACCGGCGGCGGTTTCTACACGGGGCTGTATGATACGCTTCGAAACATTCCCGTTCCTACTATTCCGAAGCGAGTGAGCTATGATGCCACAACGCGTACCGCTACGCTGACCTTTTCATTGACGCAAAATGCTTCCGGCACCGGGATGATCGACCCGGCACATCTGGTTTTCAAATTCAATGGAAAAGATATGAATGGAAGGACGATGGATGAAAGCGCCGACCAATATGACGGTTTTGCCGCCAGTACGTTTTGAGTCTTGATTTTAGGGAGAATTTAGCTACTATCGGTCTATCCAGGCCAAAGGGGAAGACACCACTATGCAGCAAGCGATTAATACGTATACTTCAATGCAGAAAGAGAATCTAAGCGGTCGGGAGTTGGAAGCCTCGGTGCTGACCCGCGGCGGCTTGATGCTGAAGCAGGTGCAGGATAACTGGGACGATCCGGACCGTGATGCCAAACTGTTGGAGGCCATCAAGTTCAATCAGAAGGTCTGGAGTTTTTTTCAGGCCGAGTTGACCGATCCTGAAAATCCGCTGCCCAAAAACCTGCGGGAGGATATCCTGAATCTGAGTATTTTTGTTGATAAACGTCTGTTTGAGGTTATGGCAAACCCCAGCAAGGAGAAGCTGAACATCGTCGTGGATATCAATTTCAACCTTGCAGCAGGACTGCGTACCAAGCCTGAATAGCGGCCCTCAGTAGTGACATTCCGAAAAACACCTGCTATCCTCTGCAGCATCTGCAGGGGATAGTTTTTATTTGGGAGGAAACATGGCGTCAGATACGCAGCATCATCGCTTGATCATTCTCGGTTCGGGGCCGGCCGGTTATACGGCAGCAGTTTATGCCGCCCGGGCCAACCTGAACCCGGTCCTGATTGCTGGGCTCCAGCCGGGCGGCCAGTTGACCACCACCACCGAGGTGGATAACTGGCCGGGCGACCACGCCGGGGTGCAGGGGCCTGACCTGATGGAGCGGATGCGTCAACATGCCGAGCGTTTCAACACTCAGATCATCTACGACACGATTACCGCAACCGATTTGCACCAACGCCCGTTCAGACTGCAGGGGGACAGTGCCAGCTATACCTGTGATGCCCTGATCATCGCCACCGGCGCCTCGGCCCGCTATCTGGGGCTGCCATCAGAGGAAGCCTATAAGGGGAAAGGGGTCTCGGCCTGTGCCACCTGTGACGGTTTCTTTTACCGCAACAAGCCGGTGGCGGTGATCGGTGGCGGCAATACCGCGGTGGAGGAGGCGTTGTATCTGGCGAATATCGCCTCCCACGTTACCGTGGTCCATCGTCGCGATCAGTTCCGCTCCGAAAAGATCCTGGCCGACAAACTGAAGGAAAAGGCCGCTGAAGGCAAGGTGACCATCGAGTGGTTCCAGGTGCTTGACGAGGTCTTGGGCGATGCCATGGGGGTGACCGGCATGCGGATCAAGGATGTGCGTGACGGTTCAACCAAGGAGATTACCTTGGATGGTATCTTCGTGGCGATCGGTCATTCGCCGAATACGGCGATCTTTGACGGGCAGCTGGAGATGAAGGACGGGTATCTGAAGACTAAGGGCGGTGCGGACGGTTTTGCCACCCAGACCAGTGTGCCGGGGGTCTTTGCCGCCGGTGATGTGCAGGATTACATCTATCGTCAGGCGATTACATCGGCCGGCACCGGCTGTATGGCGGCATTGGATGCGGAACGCTATCTGGATGGATTGGGAGGGTAGATCCGGGTGTCTGGTGCTCCTCAACACGATCCTGCCTTGGAACTCTTGCTGCAGGAAATTGCCAGGACCATTGGTGAAAACCAGCGTTTTTTACAGGCATTGAAACAGGATCGCATTGATGCGGATGATGAGGCTACCGCTGAGCAGGTAGAGGAAGATGAGTTTGAAGAGTTATAATAGGCCGGTGTGATTTACACCTGCTCGGACATGCAAAAGGCGCTGCCGGTTTCCGGCAGCGCCTTTTGCATGTGTGGTGTCGTCAGGCGTATGGACTAGTGGTGCTCGCCATGCTCGGCCTTGTCGCCGCCCTGGGCACGTTTGGCGCCCTTGACGCCAATATGGCACGTAGCGCAGCGGGTATTGGAGGCAAAGGCCAGCGACCCGTTATGGCAGGTGCCGCAGTATTTGCCCTGATAAAGGGATTCCATCACAAAATCCTTGTTCTGCTGGGACTTTTTGGCCTGTTGTTCAAAAATGCGGTTGTGGCACATGTCGCAAGCCAGCCCTTTTTCCACATGCACCTTGTGGGAGAAGATCACGCCCTGGACAGGCTTGTCATAGATGATGGGTGCTTCGGGGTAGTCAGCAGCAACGGCAGTAACGGCTGCCAGGGACAGAGCGGCTACGGCGGTCATGAGCAGTGTGCGTATCGTCATAGGTAGCATCCTTGTTGTGATAGTTAGTTGTTAGCCTTTGGTATAGAACACATTGGGACGGGTACCTGCTTCGGGACGCAACACCCAGACAGGCCGCTCGATCTGGTGAACGATCTTGAATACCCGATCGTCCTGCTTGGAAAGGTCGCCGAACACCCGGACATCGGCCGGGCAGGCATGGGCGCAGGCGGTATCCTTCTCACCCTTGGAAAGACGGGTATCCCAGCAGAAGTTGCACTTGTCGACCGCCTTCTTTTCCTCATTGAAGTAACGGGCATTGTAGGGGCAGCCTTCCTGGCAGGTCAGGCAGCCGATACACTTCTTGATGTTCATCAAGACGATACCGGTGGTTTGGTCCTTGTAAGTCGCCTTGGTAGGGCAGACCCGTGTGCACTGGGGTAGATTGCACTGGTTGCAGAGCACCGGGATGAACTCACGCTTGCCACCCAGGGCGTCGGCCGTTTCCTTTTCCAGAATGGTGGTGCGGTAAGCGCCATGCACCTTTGGGACATGGTTGGTTTCATTGCAGGCGACCACGCAACGTTCGCAGTCAATACAGCGGTGCTGTTGCATCACCATGCTGTAATGGGGGTTGTAGGGATATTTTTTGGCAAAGTCGGAGGCCTGGGCCTGATTGAAGGTCGAGATTGCCGAGAAGATTGTGCCGCCGGCAAAGATGCCAGTGATGGCCAGACCCATTTTGAGGAAGTCTCGGCGCTCCTGGTTGGAGACGTTTTCGACTCCTTCGTTTTGCAGCTTATCGAAGTCTATATGTTTATTCATTGTCGGTATCCTCGTCTTTGTAAGGTTATGTGCGCTGTTTTAGTGGTGCTCGACCTTGTGTCCGTCAAAGACCTTTTCGCCGATCAGGAACAAAAGTGCGGTCATGCCGAAGCCGCCTGCAGCAATGATCCATTCATAGACTGAAGGAGCATAGTGCAGCATTCCTTTAAACTCGTTGACCCCCAGGTCGTAGTAGACCGGCAGGGATTGGCCGAGAAAAACCAGGTTGTAGCGCATGACAAAGATACCGATGATCATGGAGCATGAAGCGATCAACATCATCGAGAGGTTGCGGCCGCGCGAAAGGACAAACAGCACCAGCGGTCCCGCCATGCCCATCAGGATTTCAAAGAACCAGAAGATGAAGGCATGGTGACCGACAACCTCAGAATGCACCACCGGATAAGCGCCGTCCGGCTGTCCGGCTGCACCAGCGAGCAGTTTCCAAGTGGTGAAGAACAGGATCACGCAGATCAGCAGGATGCCAACTTTTGTGGTTACCTCAAGCGAGCGCTGCATATCGGACGGCATTTCTTCTCGGTTGAGTTTGTAACCCAGGATGTGGAACATAATAATAACGGCGCAGCCGGTCATCATGGCCGAGGCGATGAAGTAGATCGGCATATAGGGCCCTTGCCAGTAGGTGCGACCCATCAGCAGGCCGAACACGGCGCCCAGGTTGGAGTGGGCGGCAATACCGGCCACGGAACCGCTGAAGCCGCAGACAACGGCCGGGGTATGCTTGTTCATCAGCAAGAAGATGTATTCAGCGAACATGAAGGCCAGGTAGATGCCGTAGAGGGTACCCATCCACCAGATATTGGAGGTCAGGTTGGGCGATATGACGTTCCAAATGGCCATCCGCCAGGGCAGCTTGATTTCGAAGGCGATGACAAAGAAGCCGGACAGAATGGTGGCAATGGACAAAAAAACCGAACGTTTGGCGATCGGCATGAAATCCTGTACACCAAAGACGTGACCGATGGAGGAGATCAGGCAGAGACCGGTGGAGCTGACGACGAAAAAGACGTAGGTGGCGATCAAAACACCCCAAGGAACTTCACGATACACATTGTAATAGTTTTCATGCCCTTTGATCATGGCCATTAAGCCGGTCCCGGCCGATGCCAGAACAACGACCAAGGCAATGAAGACCATCAGGTAAAAGCCGGTCCCCGCTGTCTTGAGCCGGTTTGCTACGCCGGTGACCAGCTCGTTGAGAGTTGGAGTGCTGTGGTGGTGTGCCATGCGTTTTTCCCCTTTGCGATCATGTTTTCGTGGCTTGTTCAACAGATGCGGATTTTTGAATGTTGCATTTTTACAGTAACTAACATGCTGTAAACAGAAAAGCAACAGGATTGTGCATAGTTGCATGCGTTGCAAGATGGTTGCAACGGTGTTGCAGGCAGCCTGCCTTGACTTTAGTCGGTCGCTCTGTTATAGCGAAACATCCTATTATTACTGCTATTCGGAGGCTGAGCCAATGGCCAAGAAGTTGTTCATTCCCGGTCCGGTTAATGTGTCGGCAGAGGTCTTTGCCGCGATGTCACAACCGATGATCGGTCATCGTATGAAGGAGTATGCTGAGCTACACGGCCGGGTCAAGTCCGGGCTGAAACGGCTCATGAACACGGAAAGCCGCGTTTTTCTGGCTACTTCAAGCGCTTTTGGTGCCATGGAAGGGGCGGTGCGTAACCTGGTCAAGGGGCGGTGTGCCAACTTCTGTAACGGGGCCTTTTCAGATAAGTGGCATGACGTTGCCACGCGTTGCGGTAAGGAGGCTGATGCCATCAAAGTCCCCTGGGGGCAGCCGATTACGGCGGAACTGGTGGATCAGACCCTGGCAACGGGCCGCTACGACAGCATGACTATGATCCACAACGAGACCTCTACTGGTGTGTTGTCGCCATTGCCGGAGATTGCACAGGTCATGCGCAAGTACCCCGAAGTAGTTTTTATTGTGGATACGGTCTCTTCTATGAGCGCCATGCCGATTCCCCTTGATGAATTGGGGATTGACTGCTGCATCTTCGGCGTGCAAAAGGCCTTTGCGTTGCCACCCGGATTGGCCATTTTTACGGCTTCGGAAAAGGCGATCGAGCGGGCGAAAACGGTTGAAAACCGCGGCTATTATTTTGACTTTGTTGAATTCGTTGCAAATGATGATAAGGACAATACGCCGTCAACGCCCTGTATCTCATTGATTTACGGGCTGGATTGCCAGCTGCAGCGTTTCTTTGCCGAAGGGCTGGAGGCCCGCTGGGAACGGCACCGGGTCATGGCTGAGACCACCCGCGCCTGGGTGCAGGCCCGCGGTTTTGAGCTGTTCGCCCCGGAGGGGGCCCGTTCCGTCACCCTTACCAGCGTGGCAAACACCCGCAATATTGATCTGGCAGCGGTGAAGAAGCGTTTGGGTGAGCGGGGCTTTGCCTTTGACGATGGCTACGGCAAGATCAAGGGACAAACCTTCCGGATTGCCCATATGGGTGATCTGCAACCGGCCGAGCTGGAGGAGTTTCTGGCGGTGCTTGATACGGAATTGCATTGAAAACGGGGCGGTCTCCCGCCCCGTTACCGTTTGTCAGGCAGTATCAGGCCGGCTCGAAGACGTCCTTGCCGGCACCACACAGCGGGCAGCACCAGTCGTCAGGCAGATCTTCAAAGGCAGTACCGGGGGCAATGCCGTGATCGGGGTCACCGGCGGCCGGATCGTACTCATACTGGCAAATGGTGCAGACATACTTTTGCATTGGTGTTCTCCTTTGTGGGATAAGTTGCGGGAGTCATGACTCCGGGGGCTCAGGTGGTCCAGCTGATGGCCTGAACCGGGCAGCCGTCAATGGCGGATTGAATTTCACTCTCAGGGGCTCCGTCAGCGTTGTAACATTCGGATCTGCCGGCTTCGTTGAAGCGAAACACGGCGGGACACATGCTGATGCAAAGGCCGCAACTGATGCAGGCTTCCTGGTCAACAAACGGTTTGCGAGACATTCCTGATTCCTCCTGTGGGGAACATACCATCAAACCAGTACACCAGCAAGTGGCTGCTGTATAAAAAAACTCCTGAACTATGGGGATGGCACAGATGATTTTTGATACCGTTGTGGTCGGCGCCTTGGGAGTCAACTGTTTCATTCTCGGCTGTGAGGCAACCGGCGAGGGGATTGTTGTCGATCCCGGCGATGAAGTTGACCGGATTCTTGCCACGGTTGCGCAGCATGGCCTCAAGCTGACCGCCATTGTAAATACCCATGGTCACTTCGATCATATCGGCGGCAATGGCGCCTTAAAACGGCACAATGCAGCACCGCTCTATATTCATCAGGCCGATGCGCCCATGTTGGGCCGGGTGGCCCAGGTGGCCGGCATGTACGGTCTGCCGGGTGAGAACTCCCCTGAGGCCGATGGCTTTCTGGAAGACGGCATGCTGCTCCGTTTCGGCAACTGTCAGCTACAGGTGATTCATACGCCGGGGCACACGCCCGGTGGCTGCTGCCTGTATCTGGAGCAGGAACAGAAACTGATCTCCGGCGACACCCTGTTTGCCGACGGAGTTGGCCGTACCGATCTGCCGGGTGGCTCCCATGATCAGCTGGTGCGCTCGATCCGGGACCGTCTGTTCTGTCTGCCTGATCAGGTGCAGGTCTATCCGGGACATGGTCCGGCCACCACAATCGGCCATGAAAAACGTCACAACCCCTACCTGGATTGAGTGCCATGACAGACCTGAGCGGAAAGACAATCGTACTGGGAGTGACCGGTGGCATCGCTGCCTACAAGGCGGTGGAGCTGCTGCGGCTTTTGACCAAGTCCGGGGCGCGGGTCCAGGTGATCATGACCAGGGCCGCCACCGAGTTTGTCGCCCCGCTGACCTTTCAGACCCTGTCGGGTAATCCGGTGCACCTTGAGCTTTTTAACCTGATTCAGGAACAGGAAATCGGACATATCTCGCTGGCCGACCGGGCCGACCTGCTGCTGATCGCACCGGCCACTGCCAACGTGATCGGCAAGATTGCTCACGGCATTGCCGATGATCTGATGACTACCACCGTCATGGCCACCAAAGCGCCGGTACTGCTGGCTCCGGCCATGAACGTCAACATGTACCGCAATCCGCTTTACCTGGAAAATGAGGCCCGTCTACGCAGGCATGGCTATCATTTTGTGGACGCCGACAGTGGTGAGCTGGCCTGCGGCTGGGAAGGCAGTGGCCGGCTGGCCCAGCCGGAGCGGATCTTCGACGAGGCCTGCGCCCTTCTGACGCCCCACGATCTGGCTGGCGAAACCATCCTGGTAACGGCCGGTCCAACCCGCGAAGAGCTGGATCCGGTACGCTATATCAGCAACCATTCCTCGGGCAAGATGGGATATGCCCTGGCCAGGGCGGCCAGGCATCGCGGAGCGCGGGTGATCCTGGTCAGCGGCCCCACCGCCTTGGCCGCGCCCGACGGCGTGGAACTGGTACCGGTTGAGTCTGCCCGAGAGATGCACGGGGCGGTGATGGAGCGGGTGGCGGATTGCAGCGTGGTGATCAAGGCAGCCGCAGTGGCGGACTATCGTCCGCTTATGCGCAACGAGTCCAAGATCAAGAAGCGCGACGGCCAAATGAGCCTTGAGCTGCTCAAAAACCCCGATATTCTTGCCGAGTTGGGCCAGCTGACCAAGCGGCCGCTCCTGGTTGGCTTTGCGGCTGAAACGACAGATCTGCAAACGCATGCCGTGACCAAGCTGACGGCCAAGAACCTCGATATGATCGTGGCTAATGATGTCAGCCAGGAAGGGGCCGGCTTTAACGTTGCCACCAACATTGCCAGCCTGCTCTACCGCGACGGCCGGGTTGAACCGTTGGCGCTGATGTCCAAGGAGTTGCTGGCGGACCTGATTCTGGACCGGATACGGGTGCTGTTACAGCACAAACGGTGAGTCTGCGCTCCGGCAGCCGTCCCGCAGGATCTCCAGCAGTTCGGGGTGATGGATCGCTCGTTTCAGGGCCGGTTTGATGAACTCGACCCGCTCCATCCCCTCCTCCTGCGTGAAACGCCTGGTTTGATAGAGAAACCGCAGGTGCCGGCGCATTTCCTGTGCCACCTCCAGCGCGGCCTCGCCGGTGGGGTCGCACAGCCAGCAGAACGACTCCTCGCCGTGCGTCAACAGATCCATCACCACCTCCAGCACGCAGGCCAGATACTCCTGTCGATCTTCCGGCGTCAGGCGGTGCTGGGAGTGATCTGACAGGGTCTTGATCATGACCTGCCAGCGTTCAAGTCGTGACAGCAGCAGGATGGAGTTGAATATCCGCTTGCTGGTACCAAAGGAGAAGAGCGTGGGGGCCATGACCCGCCGCAGCAGGGCATCGTCGTGGGGACGTCCGGCATTGCAGACTTCGCGGGCCCGCTGCCAGATGGCCGGTTCCACAAAGGATTCAAAGCGTAGCTCCCAATAGGTGTGGCGCAGGGCGATGGTGGTAAAGGAACGGATGGTCTTGTACGGCACATAGTAGTTATGGGCCACGACGTCGGCCGCCAGATGGCAGAGGTAGCCGTAGGCACAGGCCTTCTGGGCATCGTCCTGGGCCTCACGCAACAGACGGGCGCCTACCCGCCAGCGGTGGCAGTTGAGCAGATAGTGGGTGTATTTTTTCCCTACGATGATATCTGCTGCCAGGCAACCGTAGAGGAAGTCGTTGGTATAGCTCCCCAACAGTGTTGCCAGCTGGGGTGGCAGCTGCTGCAGTCGCGCAAGTACTTCAAGCCCCACCTGCAGATGAGTGCCGCCGCCCCAGGCGTGGCCCGCTGTCGGGAAGATCAGGGTGAACAGGATGGCAATCAGGATGATCCACATACCGCAAGCATACTGCATGGACAGGACAAAAGCAAAGGCGGGGTTGCCGGCATGAACCGCTTATCCTCCAAAGTGATGTACGCCTCGGTGCGCGAGTATTTGCGGGATCTTGAAGAAAGCGGGATCGACGGCCTGCCGCCCGAAGAGATAGCTGTACCGACTGAACAGCCGTTGCCGGATGAGGTGCCGCCGTCAGCGGGTACGTCAATACCGGGGATGCCGCCACGTCCGTCGACCCTGGCGGCGGTGCAGGAGCTGCTGGGAGACTGCCGGCGCTGTGCCCTGGCGCAGTCCAGAACAACGCTGGTCTTTGGCAGCGGCAGCGAGACGGCCCGGCTGGTGTTTGTCGGTGAGGCACCGGGAGCCGATGAGGACCGGCAGGGCCAGCCGTTTGTCGGCGAGGCCGGTTTGGTGCTGACACGCTTGATTGAGGCCATGGGCCTCAAGCGCGAACAGGTCTACATCTGCAATGTTCTGAAGTGTCGCCCGCCCGCCAATCGTAATCCCCATAAGGATGAGATCACTACCTGCGCGCCCTTTCTGATCCAGCAACTGCAGGTGATCAAGCCCCAGGTGATCGTTGCCCTGGGGACCTTTGCCGCCCAGACCTTGCTGGAGAGCAAGGAGCCGATCTCCCGTCTGCGGGGCAGATTCCATCA
>CAZUSH010000028.1:0-25324 GCA_964622705.1 uncultured Geobacter sp.
CGCCTTCAGACGGTGTTCGGCTGCCACGATGTCGGGACGCTGCAACAGAACCTCCGACGGCAATCCGGTCGGCAGTTCCTGCAGGGCGGTCACCGAGCCCAGCTCGCCAGGCAGCAGTTCGGCGGGAACCGGTTTGCCCACCAGCAGCTGCAGGGCGTTCTGGTCCTGCGCCAGCAGTGTGGTGTAACGGGCGCTGTCCACCCGGGCCGCGTCAACAGCGGTCTGGGCCTGGTAGAGGTCAAGGGCCGAGCTGATACCGGCATCGTAACGATGCTTGATCAGCTGGTAATATTCCTCCTGGCTGGCCTGGGTCTGACGGGCCAGCTGCAGGCGTTCCCGGTCGGCGGCCAGGTTCAGCCAGGCATTGGCGGTCTCGGCGATCAGGCTGATCTGGGTACTTTTTCTGGCCTCTTCCGTTGCCAGATACTGCTCCAGCACCTGGTCCTTCAGGCTCTGCACCCGGCCGAACAGGTCCAGCTCATAACTGCTGACCCCCAGGCCGATGTTGTACTGCTCACTGGTGCGGGCATGGCCGTTTGAGGAAAGGTCCGCCGGGGTGCGTTGAATGGTTGCCCCGGCCGTGCCGTTGATGGTTGGCAGCAGGTCGGCCCGCTGAATCCGGTATTGCGCCTGGGTCTTGGCAATCGTCAGTACTGCCACCCGCAGGTCGCGGTTGTTGGCCAGGGCCAGTTCCAGCACCTTTTGCAGGCGCGGCTCCACAAAAAACGTCCGCCAGGGCACCTCGGCCAACGGCTTCTGATCCGGCTTGACCGCTTCAGCCTTATAGGACTCACCGCTGGGCCAGCTGGCAGGCACCGGCGCGTTGGGCCGGGTATAGCTGGGCGCCATGCTGCAGCCCCCCAGTAGCGCAGCCAACAGCGCTGCACACCCGAGCAAGGAAACGGAGGATCTGTTGTTTGTCTTCATATCAATGCCCCTCCACAGCCGCGGCAGTGGCCGGCTCACCATCATGGCGCTTGTACTTCTTTCTGCCGAACAGACGTGAAATCATCACAAAGAAGAACGGAATAAAGATCAGGTCAATAAAGGTGGCAGACAACAGACCGCCGGTAACGGCAGTACCGATGGCATTCTGGGCCGCTGCGCCGGCCCCTTTGGTCAAGGCCAGCGGCAAGGTGCCGAAGAAGAAGGCCAGCGAGGTCATGATGACCGGCCGTAACCTGATCTTGACCGCCGTCAGGGTGGCATCCACCAGCTCGTGCCCCTGGTGCAGCTGGTCCTTGATGAACTGGATGATCAGGATGGCGTTCTTGGTGGACAGACCCACCGTGGTCAGCAGACCGATCTGCAGGTAGACGTCATTGGGTAGAAAACGGAGTGTCACCGCCGTGACCGCACCGACCAGGCCAAGCGGCAGCATCAACAGGTTGACAAACGGGATGGTCCAGCTTTCGTACAGGGCCGCCACCGCCAGGAACACCACCAAGAGCGAGATGGCGTACAGGGCTGGGGCCTGGGCGCCGGCGTTCTTTTCTTCATAGGAAAGCCCGGTCCATTCGTAGCCGATACCGGGCGGCAGCTTGGCCGCCATCTTTTCCATCTCGGCCATGGCCTCCCCGGTGCTGACACCGGGAGCGGCCTGGCCCATGACCTCTACCGACGGCAGGCCGTTATAGCGTTCCAGACGCGGTGAGCCATACTGCCACTTGGCCGTGGCAAAGGCCGAGAACGGCACCATCTCGCCCTTGTCATTACGGACGTACCACTTGTTGATATCCTCCGGCAGCATGCGGTTCTGGCTGTCCGACTGCAGGTAGACCTTCTTGACGCGGCCTTTATCAATAAAGTCGTTCACATAGGAGCTACCCCAGGCGGTGGCTAGCACATCGTTGATACTGGAGAGCGAAACCCCCAGTGCGCCTGCCCGCACATCATCGATATTCAACTTGAACTGCGGCGAGTCATCCTGGCCATTGGGACGCACCGCCACCAGCTTCTTGTTCTGCATGGCCATGCCCAGCAACATATTGCGCGCCTCCATCAGCTTGTCGTGCCCCAGGCCGCCCCGATCCTGCAGCTGGAAGTCAAAGCCGTTGGCCTGCCCCAGTTCGATCACCGCAGGGGGAGAGAAGGCAAAGGCCAGACCATCCTTGATCTTGGAGAAGGCGGCCATGGCGCGGCCGGCAACTGCCGGCGATTTCAGATCCTTGGTTTTACGCAGCTTCCAATCCTTCAGCTTGACCCAGGCCAGGCCCATGTTCTGGCCGCGACCGGCAAAGCTGAACCCGGCCACGGTGATGATCGTATCAACCGTCTTTTGTTCCCGCTCAAGGAAGTGCTGCTCGATCTGTTCGAGCACCTTGATGGTCCGTTCCTGGGTTGCCCCGGCCGGCAGCTGAACCTGACAGATCAAAAAGCCCTGGTCCTCGTCCGGCAGAAAGGCGGTCGGCAGGCGGTGGAAGAAGAACGCCATGGCCGCCACGATACAGCCGTACACCACCAGATAACGGACCGGCTTGCCAAAGGAACGGCCCACGATCCCTTCGTATTTGCCGCGCGCAAAGTCGAACTTACGGTTAAACCAGCGGAAGAACCGGCAGAACGGACCGCACTCACCCGGTTCGTGTCCTTTCTCAACCGGTTTGAGCAGGGTTGAACAGAGCGCCGGGGTCAGGATCATGGCGGTCAACACCGACAGGATCATGGCGGCAATGATGGTAATGGAGAACTGGCGGTAGATCACCCCGGTGGAGCCGCCAAAGAAGGCCATGGGCAGAAACACGGCCGAAAGCACCGTGGCAATGCCCCACAGGGCGCTGGTGATCTGTCCCATCGATTTGATGGTGGCGTCATGGGGCGAGAGCCCCTCTTCAGTCATGATCCGCTCGACGTTTTCCACCACCACGATGGCGTCATCCACCAAGAGGCCGATCACGATCACCAGGGCAAACATGGTCAGGGTGTTGATCGAAAAGCCAGCTGCGGACAGGACCCCCATGGTGCCCAACAGGACCACCGGCACGGCAATGGTGGGAATCAGGGTGGCGCGGATGTTCTGCAGAAACAGGAACATGATGATAAAGACCAGCAGCACCGCCTCCACCAGGGTATGTACCACCTCTTCGATCGAGATCTTGACAAACGGTGTTGAATCGTAGGGGTAGACTACCTTCATCCCGGCCGGGAAGTACTTGGAAAGCTCCTCCATCTTGGCCTTGACCCGGTTACCGGTATCCAGGGCATTGGCACCGGCCGCCAGCCTGATGGCCATACCGGCCAACGGCTTGCCTTTGTAGCGTGCCACGATGTCATAGTTTTCGGTGCCGATCTTGGTTTCAGCCACATCCTTCAGGCGTACCGTGGAACCATCCGGATTGGTCCGCAGGATAACCCCGTCAAACTGCTCCGGGGTCTGCAGCAGGGTGCGGGCCGTGATGGTGGCGTTCAGCTGCTGCCCCTGTTGCGCCGGGGTACCGCCGAACTGACCGGCCGAGACCTGGGCGTTTTGCGACTGCAGGGCGCTGATCACATCATTGGTGGTCAGGTGGTAGTTGTTCAGCTTGGCAGGATTGACCCAGATGCGCATGGCGTTCTGGGTACCAAACTGCTGCAGTTCCCCCACCCCTTCCACCCGGCTGATGATATCCTGCAGGTTTGAGACCATGTAGTCGGTCAGTTGATGGCGGTCCATCGAGCCGTCTTCCGATACGAGGCCAATGATCAACAGGAAGTTCCTGGTCGACTTGACCACCTGGATACCCTGTTTCTGTACCACCTGCGGCAGAAGCGGCGTGGCCAGTTGCAGTTTGTTCTGCACCTGCACCTGGGCGATGTTGGGGTCAGTGCCGGCCTTGAAGGTCAGGTTGATCGACACGGCCCCGGCCGAGTCGCTGGTGGATGACATGTAGATCAGGTTATCGATACCGTTCAGCTTCTGCTCGATCACCTGGGTGACCGTATCCTGTACGGTCTGGGCCGAGGCCCCCGGATAGGTGGCGTTGATGGTGATTTGCGGCGGTGCGATCGGCGGATACTGGGAGACCGGCAAGGTCTTGATTGCCAGCAGGCCTGCCAGCATCACCATGATGGCAATGACCCAGGCAAAGATCGGTCTGTCTATGAAAAACTTGGCCATGAATCGGCTCCTTTACTTTTTGGCTGCCGGGGCCTGTTGGGGCGCCCCGGCCGGTTGCCCCTGTTGCGCTGCGGGCTTGCTGCCGAACGGTACGACCTTGACCGGCGTACCCGGCCGGGCACGCTGCAGCCCCTCCAGGATGACCTGGTCACCCGGTTTCAGACCGCCGGTTGCCAGCCAGTTTTCGCCAACTGTACGTGCCACCTGAATCACTCGCGGCTCAACCTTGCCTTCGGCGCCCACCAGCATCACGACCGCATCGCCCTGGGGGTTGCGAGTGACGCCGCGTTGCGGCACCAACAGGGCTTGCTCATTCACCCCTTCCTCAACCACCGCCCGCACAAACATGCCGGGCAGCAAAATCTGCTTCGGGTTGGGGAAGATCGCCCGCAGGGTGATGGAGCCGGTACTCTGATCCACGGTCACTTCAGAGAACTTCAGGGTGCCGGTCAACGGATAGGGAGAACCGTCCTCCAGCAGCAGCTTGACCTTGGTCTGGCCTGCGCTGTCCCTTTTCATAATACCGCTGGCCAGGCTCTGCTTCAGCCTGAGCAACTCGGCGCTGGACTGGGTCACGTCCACGTAGATGGTGCTCAGCTGTTGTATTGTTGCCAGCGCAGTTGTCTGGTTGGCGGTCACCAGGGCACCTTCCGTCACGGTCGAACGCCCGATGCGGCCGGAGATCGGTGCGGTGATCCTGGTGTAGGCCAGGTTGATGCGGGCCGTTTCCACGGCTGCTTTGGCTGCGGCCACATCGGCCTCGGCCTGTTTGAGCGAGGCCTGCGCATCGTCGTTGTCCTGCTGGCTGACCGCCTTGATCTTGACCAAGTCGCGGTAGCGATCCGCTTTCAAGCGCAGCGTGCCCAGGGTCGCCTCGGCCCTGGCCAGGCTTGCCTTGGCACTGGCCAGGGTAGCTTCATAGCTGG
Organism: uncultured Geobacter sp.; assembly: GCA_964622705.1. GTDB lineage: Bacteria > Desulfobacterota > Desulfuromonadia > Geobacterales > Pseudopelobacteraceae > Trichlorobacter. The sequence goes on from CAZUSH010000028.1 coordinate 5,023, forward strand.
CAGGGTCAATCTGATACAGCACCTGGCCGGCATGCACATCCGAGCCTTCCGTAAACAGACGTTTCTTGATGATGCCGCCCACCTGCGGGCGCACCTCGGCGATCAGGTAGGGCGAGGTACGGCCGGCCAGCTCCGTGGTCAAGGCCACTCGCTGCGGTTGGACCGTCACCACCCCAACCTCGGGTGGCCCGGAAGGCGGCATGGCCGCCTGCTTCTTGCCGCAGGCACTGAGCATCAAACCGGCTGACAACAACAGCGCTGTTGCCATGACATGCGTACGCTTTGTCTTGAACATAAGAAACTCCTTATCGATATCTGGGCGACTTAAATGAATAGCCATTCAATACACACTACAACGTTATCGTTTCAACGAATCCCAGCAGGCTTCAGCTACCCGTCGAATCAACGCCTCGTCCAACGTGATAAAGCCCAGAATATGATTACGCGCCACTGAAATGACCGGGCCAAAGGCCAGGTCAAACAGCAACACCAGAGGCAGGTCCTTAATGACCTGCTGTGCCACCCCTTGTTGTAAAAGCTCACTGTAGGCTGAACAGCTCTTGCCTTCGGGTTGCGTCAGCATGCGGTCTTTTCTAAAGGCCACGCCATATGGTGAGTGATGAAATTGCTCGATAAATCTGAACTCTAGTGGGGCAGCAATAAAGTACTTCAGCAGGCCGGTCACCAGGTGAACAAACCGTTCACGAAACGGCATCTCCGGGCTGTAACCCGTCAGGATGCTGGCGCTGAGCTTGGACTCAAGCTCCAGATACAGCGCATTGATCAACACATCCTTGTTCTCAAAATAGCGGTAGATTGTGCCAGCCGCCACGCCGGCCCGCTCGGCAATCAGGGCGCAGGGACAGCCATGAAAGCCGTGCTCAGCCACCAGTTCCAGGGTCGCCTGTAAAATTATTTCCCGTTTATCATCACGCGCCATCGCTCCCCCAGCCAGAAAAATGAATATTCATTCACTCAATACGCCGCTTTGTTCCCTCGGTCAACTTTTTTTTGACCGTACCTTTATACAGCATCCATGCATACGGGCATGAGCGCTTGACCTTTTAAATGACCGGTCGTATATTTAAACCCATGAGTAGACCCAAGAATCCAGAACTAATCCGCCTCCGCCTCCTTGATATCGGTCTAGCATGCTTCGCCAGACGCGGCTATCACGGTACCGGCATCAAGGAGATCGTCGAGGCCGTAGAGATTCCCAAGGGCTCTTTCTACAATTATTTCAAGAGTAAGGAAGAGTTCGGCCTGGCCATTGTCTTGCGGCATTCCGAAGAATTCTGGCAAAAGTGGCATGAGAGTTTTGATCAGCAGCAGCCTGACCCGCTCTTGGCCCTACGCAGCTGTTTTGAGACCATGCTGACCGAGCACCTTTGTTGCGCCGTTAACACCTGCAGCGTGGTCGTTCACCTGGCCGGTGAAATCTGCGAAAGCAGTGAAATCTGCCGTTCCACCATGAGCGCCGTAGTACATGAGTGGTCAGAAAATCTGGCCGTGGTAATTCGACAAGCCCAACAGGCCGGAACCATACGACAGGATATTGATGCCCTCCAATTGGCTACACTCTTCTGGGATGCCTGGCTGGGGGCAATGCAGCGGATGAAGATGCACGATTCGGTGGATCCGCTCAGGCAACTGGTTGATCTGATGTTCGGGACATTTCTCAAACCATAATTTTTTTTGCACAACTTTCAAGACGACCGGTCATATAAAAAGGATGTTGTATGGCGCTCAAACGAGAACCGGAAAAACATGCCAACCATGAACGCTGGCTGGTTTCCTACGGCGACCTGCTGACCCTGCTGTTTGCCGTATTTGTGACCATGTACGCCATGTCGCAATCGGACAAGAAAAAGATGGAGGAGGTGGCGGCTTCTCTGCGGGAATCATTCGGCTATTCCACGCAGGCCTCAGCGGGCCAGAAAGGCGTGCTGCAATCGCGGGACATAAAGCCGATACCGGCCATCAAGCCTGAAATGGCCATACTACCCATCGCAAACAAAATGCCTCCAGCTGGACCGCGACAAGGCAAGATCGGTGGCGGAGCCGGCACAAAGCAGATGGCAGGCGAAAGAGAGTTTCGTGACATGGCCGCGGCACTAGAAGCCTATCTGGTCAAGCAGGGTTACCAAAACAAGGTGACACTCTCGATTACCCAACGGGGACTGGTGATCAGCTTGAAGGAAGCCGGTTTCTTTGACTCGGGTAGCGCAAAACTAAAGCAGGATTCCATACCTACGTTACGAGGCATTGCAGAAGGGCTCCAGCAGTACGCAAACCGGTTTCGGATTGAAGGACACACCGACTCCGTGCCGATCCGATCAGCTGAATTCCGTTCAAACTGGGAGCTTTCAACGGCACGGGCAACCAATGTGATCCATTTTCTGGTGGATTCAGCCTCATTTTCACCAGAAACGCTGTCCGCGGTCGGCTATGGCGAATACCAGCCGCTTGTCGCCAATGACACACCGGAACAGCGGGCAAAAAACCGGCGGGTGGACATTGTGGTGCTGGCAGCCGAGGCTTCAGGAGGCGAGGCAAAGGCGAATCTCCCCCAATAAGAAAAGGCCGGTGCAGCAGCACCGGCCTTTTTTAGTAACGAGCTCACTCAATTACTTGTTTTTCTTCTTGCGCTGGTGCGGGTCCAGCTCCTTCTTGCGCAGACGGATCGACTGCGGGGTGACCTCAACCAATTCATCGTCGTCAATGAACTCAAGGGCCTGTTCCAGGGTCATGAGGCGGGGCGGGGTCAGCTTGATGGCATCGTCCGAGCCGGAGGCGCGCACGTTGGTCAGCTTCTTGCCCTTGCAGGCATTGACCTCCAGGTCGTTGTCACGGCTATGTTCACCGATGATCATGCCGCCGTAGACCTCCACACCGGGACCGATAAACAGCACGCCGCGGGGCTGCAGCGAATCCAGCGAATAGGCGGTGGTCTCACCGTGCTCCATGGCAATCAGCACGCCGTTCTTGCGGCCGGGGATATCGCCACGGTACGGGGCATACTCATGGAAGGTGTGGGTCATCACGGCCGTACCACGGGTGTCGGTCAGCACCTCGCCCCGCAGACCAATCAGGCCACGGGCCGGGATCACGAACTCCAGACGGACCATCTCACCCATCGGGTGCATCGCCACCATTTCACCCTTGCGAGGCCCCATCTTCTCGATGATCGCCCCTTGGAATTCAGTGGCCACATCCACCACCAGGTATTCCATCGGCTCCAGCTTGACACCGTCCTTCTCCCGCACGATCACCTCAGGCTTGGAGACCGCCAGCTCGAACCCTTCCCGCCGCATGTTCTCGATCAGGATCGACAGGTGCAGCTCGCCCCGGCCGGAGATCTTGAAGGTATCCGGCGAATCGGTATCCTCCACCCGCAAGGAAACGTTGGTACGCAATTCCTTGGTCAGACGCTCACGGATGTTGCGGGAGGTGACCCACTTACCTTCACGACCGGCAAAGGGGGAGGTGTTGACGATGAAGTTCATCGAAAGGGTCGGCTCATCAATGGAGACATAGGGGACCGCGACCGGATTCTCGGCCGAGGCCAGGGTTTCACCAATGCTGATATCGTCAAAACCGGCCACGGTGGCGATATCGCCGGTGCCGGCCTCCTGAATCTCCACCTGCTTCAGCCCTTCGTAGCCCAACAATTTGGTGATGCGGCCACGGGTCGTTGTGCCGTCGGCCTTGATCATGGCCACGGTCTCGCCGGATTTGACACTGCCGTTAAAGATCCGGCCGGTGGCGATTCTGCCGATATAGTCGTTGTAGTCGATGTTGGCGATCAGCATCTGGAACGGCGCATTGGCATCACCCTTGGGCGGGCGCACGTTGGACTCGACCACCGCAAAGAGCGGTTCCATGCTGTTGGACTCGGCATTGACGTCCAGCTTGGCAAAGCCCAGCTTGGCACTGGTGTAGACCACCGGGAAGTCCAGCTGCTCATCACTGGCGTTCAACTCGCAGAACAGGTCGAAGACCATGTTCAGTACCTCGTCCGGCCGTGAACCGGGGCGGTCGATCTTGTTGATGACCACGATCGGCTTCAGCCCCAGATCAAGGGACTTCTTTAACACGAAGCGGGTCTGGGGCATCGGCCCGTCCAGGGCATCCACCAGCAGCAGCACCGAGTCCACCATCTTGAGCACCCGCTCCACCTCACCGCCGAAGTCGGCGTGACCAGGGGTATCGACGATGTTGATCTTGTACTGGCCGTGGTGGATCGAGAGGTTTTTGGCCAGAATGGTGATGCCGCGTTCCTTCTCCAGGTCGTTTGAGTCCATCACCCGCTCGGTGATGGCCTCGTTTTCCCGGAAGACCCCGGAATGTTTCAGCATGGCGTCCACCAGGGTGGTCTTACCGTGGTCAACGTGGGCGATAATGGCAATGTTGCGGATACGTTCCTGCATGCGTGAAGCTCCTTAAGCAAATAAAAAAACGGGCATGGACTGCCCGTTGTTGCTTCGCATTATGGACAAAAACATCTTTCCTGACAACTATTTTTGTTTATGCTAGGTTAATCGAACCATGCAAAACGTTTTCAACCTCACCACCAGCTATACCCCCAGCGGTGACCAACCCCAGGCCATTGACGAGCTGGTGGCCGGAATCGAGCGGGGTGACAAGCACCAGGTGCTGCTGGGGGTGACCGGCTCCGGCAAGACCTTTACCGTGGCCAATGTCATCGCCCGCACCGGCCGGCCGGCCCTGGTGCTGGCCCCCAACAAGACCCTGGCGGCCCAACTCTACGGCGAGTTGAAGGAGCTGTTTCCGGACAATGCGGTGGAGTACTTTGTCTCCTACTACGACTACTACCAGCCCGAGGCCTACCTACCCAACACCGACACCTTCATCGAGAAGGATTCCTCCATCAACGACGAAATCGACAAGCTGCGCCACTCCGCCACCATGTCGCTGCTGACCCGGCGGGACGTGATCATCGTGGCCTCGGTCTCCTGCATCTACGGTATCGGCTCCCCCGAGGCCTACCAGGCCATGCATATCTTCTTCCATCAGGGGGACGACTATGGTCGCGACACGCTACTGAAGAAGCTGGTGGAGATCCAGTACGAGCGCAACGACACCGACTTCCATCGCGGCACCTTCCGGGTGCGGGGGGATGTGGTGGAGGTTTTTCCGGCCTACGACAGCGAACGGGCCCTGCGGATCGAGTTCTTCGGCGACGAGGTGGAGGCGATCTCCCAGATCGACCCCTTGCGCGGCATCGTGCTGCAGAAGCTGTCCAAATGCTCGATCTTCCCGGCCTCGCACTATGTCTCCACCAAAGACAACCTCAAACGGGCCATTGAACAGATCCGGCTGGACCTGGAGGAACGGATTCGCCACTTCAGGAGCCAGAACAAGCTGCTGGAGGCCCAGCGGATCGAGCAGCGCACCTTCTACGACATCGAGATGATGGAGGAGATGGGCTTCTGCCAGGGGATTGAGAACTACTCCCGCTACCTGGATAACCGTCAGCCCGGCGAGGCGCCGTTTACCCTGATCGACTACTTCCCCAAGGATTTTCTGCTGTTCGTGGATGAGTCCCATATCACCAACTCCCAGGTGGGGGGCATGTACCGGGGCGACCGCAGCCGCAAGGAGACGCTCGTTGAGTACGGCTTCCGCCTGCCGGCCGCCCTGGACAACCGGCCGCTCAACTTCCAGGAATACGAGGCGCGCATCAATCAGGTGGTGCATGTCTCGGCCACCCCGGCCGACTACGAGCTGCAGCAGTCCGATGGGGCCTTTGTGGAGCAGGTGATCCGCCCCACCGGTCTGGTGGACCCGCCGATCACGGTGAGACCGGCCCAGGGACAGGTGGACGACCTGCTGCACGAGGTACGCCGGACCGTGGCCAAGGGAGACCGGGTCCTGGTGACCACCCTGACCAAGCGGATGGCCGAGGAACTGACCAACTACTATCAGGAACTGGGAGTGCGGGTACGCTACCTCCATTCCGATATCGACACCATCGAGCGGATGCAGATCCTGCGCTCCCTGCGACTGGGTGAGTTTGACGTGTTGGTGGGGATCAACCTGCTGCGGGAGGGGCTGGATCTGCCGGAGGTCTCGCTGGTAGCGATCCTGGATGCGGACAAGGAAGGCTTTTTGCGCTCCACCCGCTCACTCATCCAGACCTGCGGCCGGGCCGCCCGCAACGTGGATGGGCGGGTGCTGATGTATGCCGACACCATCACCCGCTCCATGCAGGCCTGCATCGACGAGACCGAACGCCGCCGCACCAAGCAGCTGGCCTACAACCGGGAGCACGGCATCACCCCGGCCACGGTCAAAAAGGCGATGCGTACCATCCTTGAATCAATTGCGGAAAAGGATTACGTCACCCCGCCGGTGGTGGAGGATATCCGGGAAACCTACGGAGTTGAGCTGAAGGAGCTGCCCAAGCTGATCAAGAAGATGCACAAGGAGATGCTGGCGGCGGCCAAGGCACTGGACTTCGAGAAGGCGGCAGAACTGCGGGACCGGATTAAACAACTTGAAGATGCTGAATTGAAGCTGCGGTGAAGCGCTGTTATGGTGAGGCACCGCCATCAGCGCCCACCGCAGCCCTGAACTCCTCCAGCTGCACCTTCAGACGCTTCAACCCTCCCGGCGCCCCACTGATGTCGCCAGTCTTGGCAGCCGCCTCGATACCGCCGGCGGTCTCCCGCATCTGCATGGCGCCAATATTGGCGGATGAGCCCTTGATGGCATGGGAGCTGGTGCGGACCTTTTCGTGGTCACCCGCGCCAATTGCCTCTTCCAGGGCAATGATGTTGGGGCCAACCCCTTTGAAGAACAGCCCCATAAAGCGGGGGATCAGGGCCTCGGCCCCGCCCAGGCGCTCTACCAAATCTTTTTTGGCATAGACCGGCACCTCCTCGACAGAGGCGTGTACCGGCGCCGATGCAACCGCAGTCCGCTCCCCTTCAGGCGGTGGCACGCTACCCCCACAGTAGCGTTGCAACAGCTCCAGCACCTGGGTCGGCTTAACCGGCTTGGTCAGGTAGTCATCCATCCCCGCTGCCAGGCATTTATCGCGGTCATCCTTACCGGCATAGGCAGTCATGGCAACAATCGGGGTATGACCGGTCCCATTGGCCTGTTCCAGTTTACGGATGGCTGCTGCCGCCTGTAGACCATCCATTTCCGGCATCTGCACATCCAGCAGCACGATCTCAAACTGCCCCGTGCTGAAGGCCTCAAGCGCCTCTTTACCGTTGGTTGCCTCGGTAATGCGGTGTTCGTACCGTTCCAGCACCGCCTTGATCAGTTCGCGGTTCACCTCAACGTCGTCTGCCAGCAAGACCCGCAGCCCGGTCGGCACGGCTGCCGGGGGCGTTGGCTCGGTCTGTTCCTCGCCTTCTATCACCACATCATCGGCCACCGGTGTCACCAGCAGGGTAAAACAGAAGCAGCTGCCCTGGCCCGGAGTGCTCTCAACCCAGATCCGGCCGCCCATCAATTCGGCCAGCCGACGGCAGATCGGCAGCCCCAGGCCGGTACCGCCGTATTTCTTGGTGGTGGTCAGATCAGCCTGTTCAAAGGTCTCGAAGATACGGCTCTGAGCCTCGGGCGAGATGCCGATCCCCTGGTCGGCAACCGCGAAGCGCAGCACCAAACCCTCGGCAGACTCCTTTTCAAGCCGCACGGAAACGGTAATGGCGCCGTGATCGCTGAACTTGATCGAGTTGCCCACCAGATTGATCAGGATCTGGCGTAACTTATGGGCATCACCGTCCAGGCGTTCGGGCAGTCCATCCGCCACCTCCAGCCGCAACTGCAGACCTTTCTGCTCCATCTTCAAGCGCAGGGGGTAGAGGCAGTGCTCTAGGTTCTTACGCAGCAGGAACGGTGCCGTTGCAAGTTCCAGCTTGCCGGCCTCGATCTTGGAAAAATCCAGGATATCATTGATGATCAGCATCAGATTTTCAGCCGAATCGCGGATCGCCAGCAGGTGCTTGCGCTGTTGTTCGGGCGTAAACGTTCCTTCCAACAGCAGCTCGGCCATCCCCATCACGCCGTTCATGGGGGTGCGGATCTCATGGCTCATGTTGGCCAGAAATTCACTCTTGGCGCGGCTGGCAGCCTCTGCCTTTTCACGGGCAATGGCCAGCTCGTGGGTCCGCTCCTCAACCCGCTGTTCAAGGGTGGCCATATGTTCCCGCAGCAGACCACGCAGGGTCGTGCTTTCCAGGGCATAGGCCGCGGCGTTCAAGAGGATGGAAAGGGCGTTGAGCGAAGGGGCATCGATACTGAAGGATTCGTCTGCCACCAGACCGACAAACATGCCGTGGATGCGGGAACGGGTTGAAATGCTTTGCAAAAGCAGGGTTCCGCCCCCTTGGGCAGGCACCATGACCGCCTGGTTACGGTTCAAGGCCCAGGCAAAGACCCCGTCCATAATGGCGGCGTCAACCGCATCCTGCAATCTGGTGCTGTTGGCCTGGCTGTCGCAGGAGGTCAATTCAAAACTGCCGTCATCCATGGCCTCCATGATCCCGGCCAGGGAAAAGGGGATCAGGCGGCGTACCTGGGCCAGGGTGGCCCTGAAGATGTCCTGCAGGCCTTCGGCGCGGGTCAGGTCGGCCTGGAAATCACCGCTTGAGGCCAGCATCTCGAAGATGGCGACATAGCGGCGGTTGGCCTCCTCCAGGTAGTCAACCCGCTCCTGCAGAAACAACGGGACGGTTGCGGTGTCGTCTGATCCGATCACGAGGCATCCGAAAGAATGGCAAAGGTCTCTTCAATCTGCGGCTCGACCTGCCTCAGCACCGCCCCCAGCTGGTGAGGCGACATCCCCAGGCGATCCCACGAGGCCCCATCCAGGGGCGGCACAAACCGCTCGCAACTCTGGCCCAGCTCAAAGGCCTGGCAGATAATGTCCGCCAGGTGAATCAGGGAGGTCTCCAGCGGGAACTGCTCGGCCCGGCTGGGACGGTGATGATAGGTGACCGGGTCGGCAATGTTGGCCGGGATCTTCCACTCCTTCAAAAGCGCCCCGCCCGCCTCGGCATGGTCGAAACCGAGCCGTTTCAGTTCGATGTCGAAATACAGCGCCTCTTCGGCCTGGGTCTCCTCGATCATGGTGCGCACCAGGTCACCCAGGATCGTGGCGATGATCAGCTGGCCGATATCATGCAGCATGCCGGCCACGAAAAAACGCTCCACATTGACCTCACGCCGCCAGGTGGCCAGGGCCCGGGCAATGATGCCGCAACCAATCGAGTGACGCCAGAAGGTGGCCATGCTCATCAGCTCTTCCGGAATCCCCTTGAAGACCCCCATGACCGAGGCAGCCAGGGCCAGGTCGCGCAGCTGCTGGGTGCCGATGATGGTAACCGCCTTGCTGATGGAGTCGACCTTGCCGAAGTAGCCGAACATCGGGCTGTTGGCCAGCCTGAGCAGACGGGCCGTCAGGCCCTGATCCTCGGTAATGATCTTGGCGATGTCGTCGATGGAGGTGCGGGGGTGGTTGATCGCCTCGTTCAGGCGTTCATAGAAAAGCGGTAGCGAATAGACCGTACTGGTACGGTCGATCAGCCAGGGGATGGTGTAAGTGGGGGCATCAGCAAAGGCCATGCTGCACCTTTCTGATGGCTGCCAGGCGCAACAGCTCCTTCAGGGCCGGATGTTCCAGACCGCAGTGCTTGAAATGGGGCAGCAGGGCTGCTTCGGCTGCTGCCACCGCCTCGGGATCAACCTCCGCCGGCAGCGGCGCCTCGGTTTCAGCATAGTCGATGCCGGCAATGTCCACCTCGGTGATCCCCCAGGTACGGAACACCACCATATGTTTCTGGGTCAGCTCGGCTCCGGCGCCGAGCAACATGCGGCCGTTGCGGTCCTGCACATCGCTGGCCAGCACCATACCGACTTCCAGATTGTCCACGGCAACCAGACCCATAGTGCCAGCAGCTCCTTGCTCTGATGAGGGCACACAATAGCATGATTTCTGCGTAACTCAAGATTTTGCTTGCAGCATTTTTTGACTCTTGTCATAGCTGCCGGCAAGCAGATAGTGCATGCTGCACAGTATGGAAGCGCTTGTGAACCGTCAACAGCAAAAAGATATTCGTATTATCGGCATGTTCACCGAGGCCTGGTGCGCCGGACACCAGCATGAGCAACGCCGGCCGCTGCAGGTACCGGGCATGTCCAAGCCGCTTGAGCTGTGCCCCGCCTGCAGCGCGTTCATGGAATACGCCGTCAGCAGGCGCCTGAAATGCCCCCTTGAAGCGGAAAAGCCCAGCTGCAAACACTGCCGGATCCACTGTTACGCCCCGCAGCAACGCGAGCTGGTCAAACGGATCATGGCCTGGGCCGGACGCAGGATGATCATGCGCGGCAGACTGGACTACCTTTGGCACTATTTCTTCTGAAGGGCGCCGGTCAGAACGGTGAGGCCGGCTTGGTACGCATGGCGCGTTTGGGCGGATGGCGCGATCAGGTGACATCGGTTGGCGGTTCAGTCCGGCCGGCTGCGCTGACCGTGGCGGCAAGCAACAACTCCCGGCACTGGGCCGGGGCAAGCGGACGGGCATAATAGTACCCCTGCATCTCATAACAGCCGCGGGCAAGCAGGAATTCCACCTGCCGCTGTTGTTCGACCCCCTCCGCAATCACCCGCATCCGCATGTTCCGTGCAAGCGAGATGATCGTCTCAACAATTGCCGCATCATCGCTGTTATCCGGAGTGTCACAGACAAACGAGCGATCTATCTTGATCCGGTCGATCGGGAAGTGCTTCAGGTAACTTAACGAAGAGTAGCCGGTACCGAAGTCATCCAGGGCCAATGTCACCCCCAGCTGTTTCAACGCCTCCAACTGCTTGGCTGCCTCGCCGGGATTATGCATGATCAGGCTTTCCGTCAGCTCCAGTTCCAGGCTGTCAGGCGACAGGTTGTTGGCCTGCAACGCTTCATGGACCATCTGCACCAGCTGGGGCTGTTCAAACTGGGCAGCCGAAAGGTTGACGGCCAGACGCGGAACCGGCACCCCCTCCTGTCGCCACTGGCTCAGCTGCCGGCAGGCGGTCTGCAGCACCCACGCGCCGATGGGGAGGATCAGACCGGTCTTCTCAGCAGCGTGAATAATCTGCAGTGCCGATAAATGCGGACTACCATCCGGCTCGTTCCAGCGCAGCAACGCCTCCATGCCGATGACAGCGCCGTTGCGCGCATCGAGCTGGGGCTGGTAGGCCAGCGACAACAAGCCGTCTGCCAGGGCATGCCGCAGGGCCGTTTCCGTTTCAAGCCGTTCCAGCGCCTGCTCCTGCAACTGCCGCGAATAGTAGTGATAGCGGTTCCTGCCCTGGGCCTTTGCGGCATACATGGCCATATCGGCATTTTTCAGCAAGGCGCCCGCATCATCGGCATCATCGGGATAGATCGATATGCCGAGGCTGCCGTTGACGAACAGCTCCCGGCCGGCAATCCGGAACGGTTCCCCCAGGCATCTCAGTATGGTGCCGGCAATCAGGGAGGCATTCAGCTCGTCATGCAGCCCCATGGTCAACACGACGAACTCATCGCCGCCGGTTCGCGCAATGGTATCGGATTGGCGCAGCTGACCCTCCAGGCGTCCGGCAACCGCCTGCAACAACAGGTCTCCGGCGGCATGCCCCAGGCTGTCGTTGACCGCTTTGAAATGGTCAAGATCGAGAAAAAATACCGCAATCTTGCACTGCTGGCGGTTGCAGGCCGCCATGGCCTGTTGCAGGCGGTCATACAGCAGTGCGCGATTGGGCAGCCCGGTCAATACGTCAAACGACACCAGCTGGCGTACCTGGCGTTCGGCAGCCCGGTGCTCGGTCACGTCGGAGAGGATGACGGCCAGCCGCCTTTTCCCGGCCGGCGCCACCGATATCGCCAGCACCTTTGCCAACACCGGCAGCTCTCGCTCAAACGAAACCGTGGATTCATCCTGCAGGACCTGTTGGAAGGACACCAGCATCTCTTCGTGCAAATCGCCGAAGAGCCGATCGGTCCGTTGCCCGATCAGGTTGGGAAAACAGCCTGAAAACAGACGGGCGCAGGCAGGATTGACCTCGACAACCGTCGCCGTATCCTCCTCACACCCGATCTCAAGCAAGAGCACCGCTTCGTGAATGCCAAGGAACAGCGAGCGGTACTTGCGTTCATTTTCAGCCAATGACTGCTGGGCAGCCACAACCACCCGCATCGGCAGGACCCAGATCGCCCGGAACACCAGAATGGCCAGGCCGGTACTGCAGAGTGCCACGAGCAAGGTCTTGCCGAGTACGCCCCGCAGTGATTGCGCAACCTCGATCCGTGCAACCGGCAGACCGGCGTCATAGATCAGACAGCTGCCGCTGATCGTCGGCCAGGGTGGCGGGCTCCCCTTGGCGGAAATCACCGCCCCTTCCAACGTCATAATCCGGCGTAAACACGCTGCCCCCATCCCCGGCCTGTGCTCCAGCAGTTCGTCGAGCCTGAGCTGCTGATACGTCCAGAATGCCGGTGCAGCTACCACCAGGGCCGAGACATGCTCGGCCTCAAGCTCTGCAAGCGCCTGCAACGCCCCCTGTTCGTAACGGCTGGTCATCACCCAGTAGCCCAGTGGCGGCAGTAACGCCGTCAAAAGCGCAGCAAGGCCGGCCAAGGCGACAATCAAACGTTTGAGATGACGACGGGCTACGCCCACTAATGCGCCTCCGGAGGGACACACTGGAGAGACTTCAAGAGCTTCATCCCTCTTGCAGAGCGGCTGAAGGCGATAAACTCCTGCACCCGTGCATCGGCAGGCATGCGGCTGACCAGATAATACTCACGCACCAGTGGATACTTTCCCTGCCCAAGATTTTTGACGGTGGGCGCAACGCCGTTAAAGCTCAGCAGCCGCAAATCGGCCCGTTCGGCGTTGTACATGGCTAACGAGATCAAACCGAACCCTCCCGGAGTTGTCTGTAGTGCCTTCAGGTTATCCTGGTCCGTCACCGCCAGGATCATGCCGACCCGCGACTTGGCCTGCGACAGTGCCTGATCAAGCGCAGGCGAGATGTGACGCAGCAGCTGCGTATCGCTTTCCGTTTCCGGTCGCAGCACTACCCGGGCCCTGCCGCCATCGGGCCACGTATAGGCGGTTGAGCTGTACAACTGGATAAGCTCGGTGGTGCGGATGGCAGTAATCGGCGTAGCCGGGTGTACGGCAAAGGCAAGCGGTGTGCGGCAAAGCAGGCTGCTCCCCAGAGTCTTATCCTCCGGCCGGGTCGGCCGGACCGCGATGGCGACGTCAAGCACCCCTTCCTGCACGGCCCGGATGCCACCGGAGCTACCCAGGCTCGGCAGGACAGCAAATCTGACGTCCCGGTGTTGTTTGGCAAACAGATCGCCAAGTTGACGCATCATCTCCAAGCCGCTGCCGGTTCCGCCGATGGTGATGGTACCTTGAGCATAAACCGACAGCGGGGTAAAAAGCAGGATGCAGCAGATCAGGCGCAGCATATGAACTCCCCTTCTATTTACGAAAACGATTCAACCTATACAAAAATAACACGTTGTTAGCAACCCAATATGGTGCAATAGTATGTGCAATTTTGAGATTGGAGAAACGATTCATATGCGCGCCACCCTGCCTCTGCTTGCCATCACCATGGGGGACCCGGCCGGCATCGGGCCGGAGATCATCGTTACCGCTCTGACCGATCCATCCATTCGCACGCTCTGTGTTCCGTTCGTACTGGGGGACCGTCTTGCCATGCAGCGTGCCCTGCAGGTCTGCAACAGCCCCCTTGCCCTAACGTCCATCTCCTCCCCGTCGGAAGCGGAGCCGCTGACAGCAGGCGCCATCCCGCTGCTGGAACTTTCCCGTCTGCAGGCCGACGACATGCGCTATGGCGCGCCTTCTGAGCGGGCCGGCGATGCGGTCTACCGCTATATCCGCCGGGCCGCCGAGCTCTGCCTGACCGGTGAGGCTGCCGCCATGGCAACGGCGCCGATCAGCAAGGAGGCGATGCACCGGGCCGGGCATCACTATCCCGGCCATACCGAGCTTTTGGCCGAGTTGTGCCGGTGCGACGACTTTGTGATGATGCTGGCCGGCGATGTGCTGCGGGTAGCCCTGGTTACCATCCATGAGGCGCTGGCCGACGTACCGCAACTGGTCACCACGGCCAGGGTGTTGAAGACCCTGCGGGTGACCGCTGCCGGCGTGGCGCCGCTCTGCAGGAATGCCGCCCCGCGTATGGCCGTGTTGGCCCTGAATCCCCACTGCGGGGAAGGGGGAATGTTCGGCACCGAAGAGACTGATGCCATCATTCCGGCCATTGTTGCCGCCCGAGCCGAAGGACTGGATGTGCACGGGCCTTTCTCCGCCGACACCTTCTTCCACTTTGCGGTGCAGGAGCCGCCCCCCTACGATGCCGTGGTAGCCATGTACCATGACCAGGGGCTGATCCCACTGAAGATGCGGCACTTTGATGATGGTATCAATATCACCCTGGGACTGCCGATCATCCGAACCTCGGTGGATCACGGCACGGCCTACAATCTGGCCGGTTCAGGCACCGCCTCGGCGACCAGCATGCTGGCCGCCATCAGGACCGCTGCCTGCCTGGCAGGTGCCCGATGAAACTGCCACCCCTGATCCCCGGCAGGCTGATCAAACGTTACAAACGTTTTCTGGCCGATATTGCGCTGGAAGACGGCGCGGTGGTGACGGCCCACTGCCCCAATTCCGGCAGTATGCTGGGCTGCAACCTCCCCGGCAGCCCGGTCTTGCTTTCCAAGAGCCCGAATACGAACCGCAAGCTGGCCTATACCTGGGAACTGGTACGGATCGGCGGTTTCTGGATCGGCCTGAACACCATGCTGCCCAACCGCCTGGCTGAAGAGGCGATCCAGGATGGCACCATCACCGCATTACAGGGGTATACCCGGCTGCGCCGCGAGGTGCCGTACGGCAGTGAACGCAGCCGGATCGACATCCTCCTGGAGGGTGAGACAAGCCGCTGTTATGTAGAGGTCAAGAACGTGACCCTGGTGGAAAATGACCTGGCGCTGTTTCCCGACGCCGTTACCGAGCGGGGCCAGAAGCACCTGCGGGAGCTGATGGAGGTAGTGCGGCAGGGGGATCGGGCAGCCTTGTTGTTTACCGTGCAGCGGGGAGATGGCACTGCCGTGGCCCCGGCCGACCGGATCGATCCGGCCTACGGCAGGCTGCTGCGTGAGGCGTCGGCAAGCGGTGTGGAGCTGTTGGCCTACCGGGCCGCGGTCAAGCCGGAGGAAATCCGGCTGACCGAGCGGCTTCCGGTGTGCTTGGACTAACCTGCAAAATCCACTGCAACAATCGAAGAGCAGTTGGCCTTCATGAACGGCACCACCTCACCGGCATGGTAGGGATGCACCTGATAGGCCTGCAGGTCGTCCAATGAATCAAATCTGGTTATCAGGGCCACATCATAGGAGCGCTCGGAACGGATCACGTCAATACCGGCCTCAAGGTGGCGCAACTCGGCAATCTTCCCTTCCATCGACAACAGCTTGTCCCGCACGGCAGCGATCTTTTCCGGCGTTTGCTCGGCAAGTTTAAAAAACACGATATGGGTTACCATCTGTCCCCTCCTTTGCATGAGTGTGCCTCCAGATAGCCCGACTTCCGCTCTTCTGTCAACAACCCTTGCAGATTGGGGATTCAGTGGTACCCTTGAAGCAAACCACGCACGACGGCCAGCCCGTCGATCCCTTCGGAGGTGACCGCTATGCCAGAAACCACCTTGATCCCGGCCATTGAAAATCGTTTGGGAGCCCTGCTTGAGGTAACCCGGCGCCAGGACGCCCTCAAATCCGGCAAAAAGCCGGCCAAACCGGCTGTCACCATTTCGCGTGAGTTCGGATGCGAGGCCTACCCCATGGCAGAGCTGCTGCGTCAAAAACTGGAGGCCCGCACCAAGGCGTGCTGGTCGCTGATGGACAAGGCCCTGCTGGATGAGGTTACCAAGAATCATAATCTCGCCGAACAGGTGCTGAAAAACCTGGGTGACAAGAACCGCTTCCTGGATGACTTCCTGTCCACCTTTTCAAATCGCTGGAAGAGCGACCGCGATTACTACCGCCTGCTCTGCCGTCAGATCATTGCCCTGGCTGAACAGGGCAACGTCATCCTGGTGGGACGCGGTGCCCCGATCGTAACGGCCCGCATGAAGAACTGCTACCACTTCAGGATGTACGCCTCTCAACGATTCAAAGAGTTATCCATTGCCAAGCGCCTGGGGCTTGAGGCGGACGACGCACGGGCCCTGATCGAGCGTAAGCAGAAGGAACGCGACAAATTCATCAGGGACTTCCTGGACCGGGACCCCTACGACCTGAGCTGTTACCACCTGGCCTTTAATAATGACCGCAACGACGCAGAGAAGGCCGCTCAGACCATCTGTGACTATGTATTATAGCAGGGCTTTAAAAACGTTATGAGGAAGGCCGGATACAAGGCGTAGGTCGCGCAGCGGCTGAGACATACCAGATAATCAGGCGATGGAGCGAGCACCGCGCAACGCAGCAGCCGGCCTGCGGAATAGTTTTGCACAGCCCTGGCAGGTGCATGGCGCCTGGGTCGGACGGGGAAAAAGACCGGCACCACCGGTCTTTTCTTTTGCCGGTTTCCGTCCGGACGGGATTCTGCTATACCAAAACACAAGAGCCATTGATCGGAGGCACCTGTGAAGAAGTTGCTGCTGGGCGGCATCCTGCTGCTGGTGTTGTATTTCGGGTATATTGTGGTTACGTTGGCGCTGTTGCCACCGGTAAGCAGCCTGGCGGACAAGAAGACGAATCTGACCATCCAGGTACGCGACTGGCACGGTGACGAGCACCCGTTCCTGCTGGGTCCCAAAAACCGTCGCTGGACTCCCTCCGGCAGGATCCCGCCTGAGATGAAATGGGCCGTCATTGTTGCTGAGGACAGCAATTTTTATAAACATGAAGGGATTGACGTTAAGGCGATCAAACAGGCAATCAAGTACGATCTGGAAAAAAAGAGCATGGCTCGCGGCGCCTCAACCATTACCCAACAGGTGGCCAAAAACGTCTTTCTTTCACGGGAAAAATCATTGACCCGCAAGCTGAAAGAGGTCTACCTGGCCTGGCGGATGGAACAGGAACTGACCAAAGGCCGGATTCTCGAACTGTATCTGAACGTAGTTGAACTGGGTCCGATGGTATACGGCATCGGCCACGGGGCCCAGTATTATTTCGGCAAGCCAGCCTCTGCAATGACCCCGCGCGAATGCGCCTTTTTGGCCGCCATGCTGCCCGGACCACGGGTTGCCTATAATCCTTACCGGAATCTTGGCAAGGTATTACGGCGCTCGGATATGATTCTGCGTAAACTACGCAGCAACGGCGTGATCAGCACGGAAGAGCTGCAGACAGCCATGGCCAATACGCCGAATATTGCCGGGCTGCAACGCAAGGTTGACACCGCCATCCAGCAGCCGCCGGTCATGAAGCCGCTCTCTTCGGCAACCCTCCCGGCCGAACCGGTACCGGCCACCCCGGATGAGAACCGCGAAAAGACGGCGCCAACACCGGCAGTGGACGAAAAGACCGAACAGGCGCCAACACCGGCAGCAGGTGACCGGCCTTAGGGTACCATGGTGCAGCGCCACCAGATCCGTCATCATCGCACGCAACGGATCCTGCGGCGCTTACGCCGCTGGAGCGGAGAACGCCTACCCCGCACCTTTCCGGCCGGCTCCATTACATTTCTCCCTGATCCCGGAGCGTTTTTCGAGGCTTTCTTTGCCGCGCTGGCGATAGCCCGCCAGACCATCTGCCTTGAGTACTATATCGTCCGGGCCGATCAAACCGGCAACCGCCTTGCCGAAGCCCTGATCGCCGCCAGACAGCGCGGAGTCCAGATTTATCTGCTCTATGACTACATTGGCTGTCTCGACACTCCTGAGTCGTTTTTCCGCCGCCTGCGGCAGTATGGCATCCACTGTGTTCCCTTCAACCCTCCTTCCGTCAAGCGCTGGCCTTTCTGGTTCGATCGACGCGATCACCGCAAGCTCGCCATCATCGACGGGATGCTGGCCTTCCTCGGCGGCCGCAATATCGGTGATGAATATGCCGGGATCGCAGGGGGCAGACGCGACTTTCACGATGTCTGCTTCAGCCTGACCGGCCCCTCGTTGCAACACTTAAGCGAGATTTTTGCCGAAACCTGGTCGGCCGAACTCGGCACCTCTCCCGATCTGCCGGCACCGCAAGCGGAAACACCGGCACTGACCCTCTCCGGCGCCGGCATTACCCTGATCAGCGGCAGCCCCCATCACCGCCGCTCCTCGATCAGGTCGGCCTTCCGGGTCACCATGGCGGCGGCAACCATCGAGCTGCTGATCGCCAACCCCTACTTCATCCCGGGCCCCCGGATTCTTCGTTCATTACTGCGCGCCGCCCGTCGTGGCGTGCAGGTAAAACTACTGCTGCCGGCTGAAAGCGATGTGCCACTGGTCAGGTTGGTCAGCCGCAGCACGTATGAACAGCTACTCAAAGCCGGTATCGAGATCTATGAGATGCAACAACAGATTCTGCACGCCAAGCTGATGGTAGTTGACGGGTGCCGGACGGTGATCGGTTCCGCCAATCTGGACCAGCGCAGTTTCCACCGTAATTACGAAATCAACGCCATCGTCCAGAGCAAAAGTTTCGGCAAGCAGGTGCGGGATCACCTGCAGCAGGATCTGGCCCAGGCCCGCCGGATCACCCTTCCTGAGCATGACCAACGCGGCTTGGCCGTCCGTCTGGTTGAGCGCCTGCTGCGCCCTCTCTGCTGGTTTTTGTAAAGCGGCCATGCTGATCGACACCCATTGCCATCTTGACCAACCACCGCTGCTGGGACAACTCGGCAGCCTGCTGCACGAGGCACGCGCCGTTGGAATCTCACGCTGGCTGGTCCCTTCGCTTCATCCTGACGGCTGGGCGCAGTTGGCCGGCTTGGCGCACCGTTTCACGGATCTGCGACCGGCCTACGGCATCCATCCGCAATTTGCCGGCAACGTTACCGACAGTCACCTGCAACAGCTGAAACAGGTGGCACCGAACGGCGTTGCCATCGGTGAAATCGGCCTTGATACCACCTATGGAGAGCTGCAGCGACAGGAATGGCTTTTTCGGGAGCAGATCAGGATCGCCAGGCACCACGGCCTGCCCCTCCTGATCCACTGTCGCAGGGCCATTGGCAAAACACTCACCATCCTGCGCGAAGAAAAAGCTGATGCGGTAGGAGGCATCATGCATGCCTTTTCCGGTTCGCTGGAATCGGCACAGCAGTGCATCAAGCTCGGCTTTGTGCTTTCGATCTGCGGCAACATCACTCGCAGCAATGCGGTCAGGCTCAGACAGCTTGCCCATAGCCTGCCGCTGGAACACTTGGTGGTCGAAACCGACGCGCCGGACATGACACCTGAGCAGTACCGCGGACACTATAACCGTCCGGCCTGGTTGCTTGAAGTCGTTGCGGCGCTCGCCCGGATACGCGCTTGCCCCATTGCAACGGTTGTCACCGCAACCACTGCCACGGCACAGCGGGTTATCCCCAAACTGTGAATCGGCGCTTGTTCATCCAGTAACCCCATGCTAGGATGCAGCCAAAGGAGAGGGTTCCATGAGACAGTTTCTGCCTGCCATCATACTCGTACTGCTTACCCTGCCCGGCTGCAGCATGGTTACCGCCTGGAAGAGCATCCCACCGCCTGGCGGCTGTGACCAATGCCATTCGGTTGCGCTTGCTGCAAACTGGAAGGTTGCCTATCAGGCTGCAACCGTTGCGGATGAACGTGGTCAGCTGGCCTTCCAGACCCCCCAATACAACACACCGATTCGGAAGAACCAGCCTGCCTCCGCGCTGGAGGTCAGAAAGAATGAGGATGCGCGCTGCTTTGACTGTCACAACGCCCCAACGCCGGCCCACAAGGAGCGTTCAGGCCGCTACCACCACGGTCAGTAAAAAATCTATTGACAATAGCGTTTGTCTGAGTATAGTTCACTTTTGGTGATTACACTTGCCCTGCTTGATCAGGGTCAACTAACAAAGAGGTGATTGAACATGAAAAAGATGCTTTCTCTGTCCCTGGTACTCGCACTGGCTCTTGGCGTTGCTGCTGGCTGCAAGAAGCAAGAGCCCGCTCCTGCTCCTGCTGCTCCTGCTGAAGCTCCTAAGGCTCCCGAAGCTCAGAAGCCTATGTCTTCCGTAAAGGCTCCTGAAGCTGCTGCTCCTGCTGCTGCTCCTGCTGCTGAGCCCAAGAAAGAAGAGAAGAAGC
>CAZUSH010000028.1:25424-41758 GCA_964622705.1 uncultured Geobacter sp.
GCTGCTGCTCCTGCTGCTGCTCCTGCTGCTGAGCCCAAGAAAGAAGAGAAGAAGCACTAATTCTTCCCAGGGTTGAATGTAAAAGCCTGCGGAGCAATCCGCAGGCTTTTTTCGTTTGCAAGGAGTCATCCTATGCATGAGATGTCCATCACCCAGGAAATCGTTGCCATCTGCCTGCAACATGCCCAAGGCCGGCGCATTACTGCCGTCCATATCGAAATCGGCACCCTTTCCGGCATTGTGCCGGAAGCGGTAGATTTCTGTTTCTCTGCCTGCACCACGGACACGCTGGCCGAGCTAGCCACGCTTGCCATTCGCCAGATCGACGCGCGGGCGCGCTGCCTGGACTGCTCCACCGAACATCCCGTCTCACGTCTGTACGATCCCTGTCCGGCCTGCGGCAGCTATGCCGTTCAGGTCACCAAAGGGCAAGAGATGCGGGTGGTGGAAATCGAGGTTGAAGACTAAAAAGGGCTGATCCGCATACCGGACCAGCCCTTTTCAGTGCTATACACTCAGCTGCTCAGTGCTACGCAGCCGGCATTACTATCGTTCCTACTCGTTCCACCCTTCGGGATGCACCTCGCCAATCTGCTCCCAGTGCTCCGGTGAGCGCCAGAGGCTCGACAAGATCAGTTCACGAATATGCAGGAACTCCTTGGGCAGCTTGTCGTACATCTTCACAAACAGCTCTTCATGTGAAATGACCTCATTCTGCCAGACATCGCGATCAACCGACATCAGGTCATTGAACTTCTCGCGGGTCATATCCAGACCATCCCAATCCATATCTTCATAGCGCGGCATCCAGCCAAGCGGCGATTCCACTGCGGCGGTCTTGCCCTGCACCCGCTCGACAATCCACTTCAGCACCCGCATGTTGTCACCATAGCCCGGCCAGATAAACTTGCCGTTGGCATCCTTACGGAACCAGTTGACACTGAAGATACGGGGCGGACGGGCAATGCTGCGGCCGAACTGCAGCCAGTGCGAGAAGTAATCGGCCATGTGGTAACCACAGAACGGCAACATGGCAAACGGGTCGCGCCGCACGTTGCCGGTGGCGCCAACCGCCGCAGCCGTTGTTTCCGAGCCCAAGGTCGAGGCCAGATAGACACCGAAATTCCAGTTAAAGGCCTGGTAGACCAGCGGCACCGTGTCCTTGCGACGTCCACCGAAGATAAAGGCGCTCATCGGCACCCCTTTGGGATTTTCCCACTCCGGGTCGATACAGGGGCACTGCGAGGCAGGTGCGGTGAAACGGGCATTGGGGTGGGCGGCGGGACGGCCGCAGCCCGGGGTCCATTCGTTGCCCTGCCAGTCGGTCAATTTGGCCGGCACCTCGCCATCCATGCCTTCCCACCAGACATCCCCATCTTCTGTCAGGGCCACGTTGGTGAAGATCGAGTTTTTCTCGCAGGAGATCATGGCGTTGGGATTGGTCTTGTAGTTGGTGCCCGGAGCAACACCGAAATAGCCATATTCCGGGTTGATGGCATAGACCTGACCATCGGCGGCCGGCTTGATCCAGGCGATGTCATCGCCGATCGTGGTAACCTTCCAGCCCTTCTCCTGGAACGGCTTGGGCGGGATCAGCATGGCAAAGTTGGTTTTACCGCAGGCACTGGGGAAAGCGGCCCCCACATAGGTCTTTTCGCCGGTGGGAGACTCAACGCCCAGAATCAGCATATGCTCGGCCAACCAGCCCTCATCCTTGCCCTGCTTGGAAGCGATCCGCAGCGCCAGGCACTTCTTGCCCAGCAGGGCGTTGCCGCCGTAGCCGGAGCCAAAGGACCAGATGGCGCGCTCTTCCGGAAAGTGGACGATATATTTTTCCTTGTTACAGGGCCACGGCACGTCCTTCTGGCCCGGTTGCAGCGGCATGCCGACCGAGTGCAGGCAGGGCACGAATTCACCATCCCCCAGCACGTCAAGCACCTGCTTGCCCATGCGGGTCATGATCCGCATATTGACGACAACGTAGGGGGAGTCGGTGATCTCGATCCCGATCTTGGCAATGTTTGAGCCGAGCGGGCCCATGCTGAACGGGATCACATACATGGTGCGGCCCTTCATGCAGCCTTTGAACAGACCCTTGAGGGTTTCCTTCATTTCCTTGGGATCGACCCAGTTGTTGGTTGGGCCGGCATCCTCTTTAAAGCGTGAACAGATAAAGGTCCGGTCTTCAACCCGGGCCACGTCAATAGGATCAGAAAAGGCCAGATAGCTGTTGGGGCGTTTTTCCGGGTTTAACTTCCGGAAGGTCCCGCTTTCAACCATCTGGCCACAGAGCCGGTCATATTCTTCTTGTGATCCGTTACACCAGTACACACTGTCGGGTTCACACATTGCTGCAACTTCAGCAACCCAGGCCTTGAGTTGTTCGTTTTTTACGTCATAACTCATCTGCGTCTCCCCTTCTGAAATTGAATAAGTTCTATGCCAATCGGCGCATACAAGGATTTTTACTTTCGCTTATGTAGCATAAGAATGGCTAAAACAAAAGGGGCTAACAAAAGTTTAATTGATTTTAGTATTCAAGGGTATAGCCAACTGCTGCAGTGTGAAATGAGGAAGGGAATGCCTGTCTGAGGCGGGCAGCAGCCTCAAAGCCGGTGCAATGGCTGACGGCGAGCTTGCCTATCTGCCATTTCTCAAGCTCGCTGATGGTCTGCTCCAGCTGCTGCGGGTTACAGAAGCCGAGATGGGTACCGCCGAGCACCGCGACGATATCGTTGCGTCCGGTTTTTTCAACCACATGCCGCAAGGTGTTGATCAGGCCGGCATGACAGCATCCCAGCAGCACCACCAGCCCCTTGCTGGTCGTGATGACCAGCGACTGATCGTCCGGAAAAAGATCGTGCTGGCAGCCGCAGGTATCGCTGTACAGGCCGCTGTCCCCGGTCTCGAAGGGGGTAACACGAGGCACCTGTCCAGTCAAGCTGATGCCGGGAAGAATCTCGCGGTACTGTTCGGCAAGATCAAAGCGGGCACCCTGACCCTCAAGGTATTCCCGCGGGTACGGCATCCCCAGGGAAAGCGACTCACCGGTATCCTTGTACCGATAGCGCGGCTGAAACACCCCGGGATGCGCAAAGACCTGCTTGGGGCCACAACTCCTCAACAGCGGCAGGAGTCCGCCGGCATGATCATAGTGGCCGTGGGACAGGGCCACCTGCGACACCCGATGCAGGTTCTTGTTCATCCGCTGGGCGTTGTGCAGCAGGGTCAGGCCCTGGCCGGTGTCAAACAGCAACGAGCCGCTCTCCCACTCGACCAGGGCGCTGAAACCGTGCTCTCCCAGCGTGCCGGAAACAGGGCCAACGGAATTTTCACAGAGTATGGTGATTCGGTAACGCATCGGCCCCTCCACGCTCGTCACTACTTGCAGGCATCCCTAGGGAACCTGGGCACGCCCATCTTTTCAAGGATCGTAAAGAGCGGGCAGAACTGGGTGAAGCCGGACTGGAACAGGTTCAACCCCACAAAGCCGGTGAACCAGAGCCAGTTTTGGGTGTGAAAGTGGGCCAGCAACAGCGAGATAACGATAAAGGCCCCGGCAACAATCCGTACAATCCGTTCGATATACATAAATCTGTCTCCTTTTAGATACTCTCTTGCACAGGGTCATGCTGACCGATATGGTGACGTTCCTTCCAGCCCTGTACCAGATAGTAGAGGATCGGGATGGTCACCCGTGACAAGGTGGTCGAGGCGATCTCACCGCACATCATGGCAATGGCCAGCCCCTGGAAGATCGGGTCAAACACGATCACAAAACTGCCCACCACCACTGCCGCTGCCGTCAGCAGCATCGGGCGGAAACGAACCGCGCCGGCCTCGATGATCGCCTCATCAAGGGCCATCCCCTCCCGCCGCTTCATCTCCGCAAAATCGATCAGGATGATGGAGTTTCGCACGATGATGCCGGCCAGGGCGATAAAGCCGATCATGGAGGTGGCGGTAAAGAAGGCCCCGAACAGGGCATGGCCCGGCAGGATGCCGATCAACGTCAGCGGGATCGGCGCCATGATCACCAGCGGGGTCGTAAAATCCTTGAACCAGGCCACCACCAGGATATAGATCAGGATCATCACCGCGCCAAAGGCGATCCCCAGGTCGCGGAAGACCTCATAGGTGATGTGCCACTCACCGTCCCACTTCATGCCCATGCTTGCTTCAGACCAGGGCTGGCGGGAGGCCAGTATCTCGATCTTTGAGCCATCCGGCGTCGGCAGGTCGGCAATCTGTTTCTGCATCTTGAGGATCGCATAGACCGGTGCTTCGATCACCCCGGCCACATCACCGATCACATAAACCACATTCTTGAGGTTCTTGCGGTACAGGGTCTTGTTCTCGCTCCCCTCGACCGGTTTGACCAGCTGCGACAACGGGACATTCCCCTTGGGGCCGGGCAGGTAGAGGGAGGAGAGCGCTGCCAGCGAACTGCGCTGCGCCTCGGGCAACCGCAGATTGATCGTAACCGGTTCCTTTTCCCTGGGATCATGCAATAATCCCACATCCATGCCACCCAACGCCACCCGCAGCGACTTGGCCACATCCTCCACCGCAATGCCGGACAAGGCCGCCTTTTCGCGGTCAACCGCCAGGGTCAATTTGGCCTGATCAGCCTCGCGGTACCAGTCCACATCGACCACACCGTTGGTTTTGGCAAAGATTCCCTTGATCTTTTCGGCCATTGCGGCGCGGGCCGCATCGGTTGGCCCATAGACCTCAGCCACCAGGGTTGACAAGACCGGCGGTCCCGGCGGGATCTCCGCTACCTTGACCCGCGCGCCGTAGCGATCGGCCACCGCCTTGAGCAAGGGCCTGATCTTTTTGGCGATATCGTGGGATTGGGCCTTGCGGTCGGCCTTATGCATCAGGTTTACCTGGATATCCGCCAGGTTGGGACCTTTGCGCAGAAAGTAATGCCGCACCAGGCCGTTGAAGTTAAATGGCGCACTGGTGCCGACGTAACTCTGGAAATCGGTCACCTCCGGCACCTGGCGCAGGGCATCGCCCATCTCGCGGGTCATACGGGCGGTCTGCTCCAGCGGAGTTCCTTCCGGAGCATCGATGATCACCTGCAACTCGTTTTTGTTGTCAAACGGCAGCATCTTGACCGTCACGGCCTTGAAATAGACCAACGAGCAGGAGGCCAGCAGCAGTACCACCACCATCACCAGAAAACCGTTACGCAGTTTGACGTCGTGGATCAGACGCCCCATCCAGTGCCGGTAAAAGACGGTCAGTTTCGACTCTTCCAGTTCCTCTTCGCTTTCATGGTGCGCCCCCTTCATCAACCGGTAGGCAAAATACGGGGTGACAATAAAGGCAATGAACATCGAGAGCAGCATGGCCATGCTGGCCCCCACCGGGATCGGCCGCATGTAGGGCCCCATCAGGCCGCCCACAAACCCCATCGGCAGGATTGAGGCGATGACCGCAAAGGTCGCCAGTACGGTAGGGTTGCCGATCTCGTCCACCGCTCTGACCGCCGCTTCAAGCGGCTTCATCAAGGTGGTGGTAAAATAGCGATGCACGTTTTCAACCACCACGATGGCGTCATCCACCAGGATACCGATTGAAAAGATCAGGGCGAACAGGGTGATCCGGTTCAGGGTATAGCCGATCAGATAGAAAATCAGCATGGTCAGGGCCAGGGTCACCGGGATGGCGATGGCAGCCACCGCCCCGGCTCGCCACCCCATAAAGAGGGCGATCAGGATCGTAACCGAGATGGCCGCCAGGAACATATGAAACAACAGCTCATTGTTCTTTTCACGTGCTGTTTCACCATAATTGCGGGTCACCGTGACCTGCACCTCGGAGGGGATGACCTTACCCTTCAGGAAGGTAACCTTCTGCAAGAGGTCATCGGCCACCCAGGTGGCGTTGGCCCCCTTACGCTTCGCGATGGAGATGGTCACGGCCGGGTAGTCCTTGGCCTGGCTGCCGCGCAGCCCCTTTTCAGCAGCGCCGGCGCCAAGCCCCATGAAGACATAGTCCTCCGGCTCCTTGACCGTATCCGCCACGTTGGCAACATCGGACAGATAGACCGGTCTGCCGTTATGGACGCCCACCACCAGCTGACGTACCGCCTCTTCACCGCTCAAGAACGCTCCGGTTTCAACCAGCACCTCACGATTGCCGCCGCTGAAGGCGCCGGAGGGCAGCGCCTTGTTGCCCGCCTGCAGGGCGCCTGCCACCTGCAGCGGCGACAGGCCATAACCGGCCAGACGCACGGCATCGAGGGTCACCCGCACCTGCCGGGTCAGGCCGCCCTTGATCTCGGCCTCGGAGACGTTATCGCTCTTTTTCAGTTCATCACAGACTTCTCGCGCCACCTTACGCAGCGTGGCATGATCGTAGCGTTCCGACCACAGGGTCAGAGCCAGGATCGGCACATCGTCAATAGATTTCGCCACCACCAGCGGCTCAGCAGCCCCTGAGGGCAGGATACCGCGGTTGCTCATGACCTTGTTGTACAGCTTGACCAGCGAGTCTTCCATATTCTCGCCAACCTTGTAGCGCACGGTAATGATTCCCATGCCGGGCCGGCTCATGGAGTACAGGTACTCAACCCCGGAAATTTCCCACAACTTGCCCTCAAAAGGCTTGACGACCCGCTCCTGCACCTCCTGCGGGGTTGAGCCGGGCAGCGGCAGATAGACATCCACCATCGGCACCGAGATCTGCGGTTCCTCCTCGCGGGGGGTCATTTTGATGGCAAACAGCCCCAGCAGCAGCGCGGCCGCCACTATCAACGGCGTCAACTTCGAATCAATGAAGGCACGGGCGACCTTCCCCGCAAAACCCAGGTGTTGCATGATGTCCCTCTACTTACCGAAGCCTGCGGTCTGAACCGATGCAAGTACCCCGTTACGGAAGGTCAGGATATGCACCAAACGGTTGGGGCCTTCATTATAGGTCCACTCTTCCACGTTGATCATGATGGTGGCGCCCCTATGGCCGGCCTCGCTCTCCATCCGGCTTGTCTTAAAGCTGGGCGGGTCACATTTCATGGCTACAATGGCAAGATTATCGCCGGTTGAGACAATTGAGCCGTTGGGGCAGCGAAAATCATCGGCCGCCGCTAACGTCGTCAGCCCCAGCAGGCCTGCCAGCATCAAAGCTGTCGTTTTGATCATTGCGCGCCTCCCTGCGTTTGCAGAAGCTGTGCTCCATCCACCGCCTTTTCCATGCCGGCGGTCACAACTCTGTCTCCATCGGACAGCCCGGAGAGCACCTCCACGGTTTCACCCTGTACACGGCCGGTCTTGATCAGACGCATCCTGATGACATTATCACTGCCGACCGCCCAGACCGCGGTCAGGGCGCCACGCTCAAACACCGCAGCCCTGGGAACCCTGATGCCCCGCACACTGCTGCCCAGGGCGATGCTGCCCCGTCCGAACATGCCACTGCGGACCCCCTTGATGTTGACCGGCAGCTTGGCAATATAGGTGCGGCTGCCCGGGTCACTGGCCGGAACGACCTCGCTGATTTTGGTCGTATAGGTCGTGCCGGTCGCGTCGATGGTGGCCTGCACGGCTGTGCCGGCATGCACGGTACGAATATGGGTCTCCGGGATGGAGAGTTCAAGCTGGTAGGAGCCCTCGTCATCAATGGTCATGAGTGGCTGTCCGGGAAACACCGTTGCCCCCAGATCAGCCTGTTTCGTGGTAATGATGCCGGAAATAGGCGCGATGATTTTGGTGTAGTCCGCCATGGTGCTTGCAGCCCTGGCAGTCTCCTGGGTCTGACGCAGACGGGCTTCGGCCCGTGCCACGTTCTGCTGGGCCAGCTCACGTTCAGTCTGGCGCGTATCAAACTCCTGTCGGGTCAGGGCCTGTTCGTCATACAGTTTTTTGTAACGAGCAAAGGTAGCCTCTGCCAGCTTACGACGCGCAACGGCCTCGTCCAGCCCACGCTTGGCCTCATCGATAGCCGCAATGGCGCCGGTTGCGTTGGCGACATTTTCCTGTGACTCAAGCTGTCCCAACAGTTGCCCCTTGCGCACCCGGTCACCTTCACGCACACGCAGGATGCTGACGGTCCCGGCAATACGGGCCGAGACCATGGCACTGGTGCGCGCCTTGACCGTTCCGCTCACATCCAGCACCTCGGGGAGTTCAGCACTTTTAACCGTGGTTACGGTCAGACCTCCCACTGCTTGCGGCTTCACCTGCTCACCATGCTGCGTTGAGGAACAGCCGCTCAGCCCTATCCCTGCTGTCATTACCAGCAGTAGTGCCTTTCGATACCAGCGCTGCATTACTGCACCTCCTTCAGGAAAATCCCGGCACTATGATACAGCCGCCCGGTCGCCAGGGTGAGATTTGCAGTGCTCTCAACCAGGTTGGCACGGGCTTGATTAAGGGCGCTCTGGGCATCCAGCAGCTCGACCATGGTAGCCAGCGCATTCTCAAAGCGCTTGCCCAGCAGCCGCACGGTTTCCTCGGCAGCAGCCACCGCAGCGACGCCGACCGCCCTGCGTTTTTCCGCCTCATCGCGCCGCAACCATGACTCCTGCACCTGATAGCTTACCTCTTTGCGGGTTCGCTCAAGCTGCTCATTGGCAGCAGCCCTGGCTGATCGGGATTGACTATCGGCATGCCAGGTCCTGAAGCCGTCAAAAACGTTCCAGCGTAACGACACACCGGCGGCCCACGCGTCGTGGTCCCTGCTAAACGGTGTGGTATTGTCATTCATCTGCCACGAGCCAAAGGCGCCCACTGTTGGCAAGAAACCCGATCGGGCCTGCAACACCACGGCATCGGCCTGCTCCTTACCCCGCTCGGCTGCCAGCAAGTCCCGTCGCTCCTGCTGGGCCTGCCCGATCAGCCACGGCAACGCTTTGTCCGGCGGTTGCAACTGCACCGTTTCTCCGGCATCAACTTCGTCGCCCGGCTTGCCACCGGTCAGCAGGGCAAGCTGCATGCGTGCCAGCGTCAGGTTGTTGGCTGCCGTTATTTTTTGCTGTTCCATTGCCGCCAGATATGTTGCTGCCCGCAGCTCATCGGATTTCAACCCCAAACCGGCAGCCGAGCGAACCGTTGCCTGACGTTTGCTCTCGCGGGCCTCCTCAACGGCCTTGTCAGCCGCCTGCAGATAGGCCTTGCTCTTTTGTACCTCCAGATAAAGATGAAAAACCTGAAAGGCAATTTCCTGACCAGTGAGTTCAGCTACGGCCTGCTGTTGTTCCGCCGCGCGGCGCATTGCCCGCTGGCCAGCCCAGGCAGCTGGCACCAGCAGCGGTTGTTCCACGGTCACTGCGGTCTTGAAATCGCCGACCGGCGCGGGATTGTTTAATTTCGCCGCATCAAAATCCTGGTTGGTAAAACGTCCCTGGTTCAGCTTCATCATAAAGGTATTGACCGGCAGGTTTGAGCGGGACCAGGTCTCTTCAAGCGTGACACTGGGCAAATAGTGCAACGCCGCTGCGCGTGCGCCTGCCTGGGCGGCTTCGGCCTGAAACTGCGCAGCCCGCACCTGGTTGTTTTGCTGCATGGCCCTGCCGATAGCTTCGCGCAACGTCAAGCGCTCCGGCGCGCCTGCCTGTACACTGCCTGCGATCAGCAGTACCAGCGCTAACGCCTGTGTGACTGTACGATATAGCAACATGCTGTTCACTCCAATTGATATATAAAAATTAATATATATCAAAAATAATAATGTCAAGCATTTCCCGTAACCGAACGTAACAGCCGGTTTTTTCACAAAAAAATGCACCGGTACCGGCTTGAACCCGGATACCGGTGCATATTTGGTTTTTCTCGTACCGCCGATTTTGTTACTTGACGATTACAAATTCATCGCGACGGTTCTTGGCCCAGGCAGCCTCATCATGGCCCTGCACCGCAGGCTTCTCTTTGCCATAGCTGATCGTGCTGATACGGTCTGCCTTGACACCCAGGGTTTCCAGATACTTGGCAGCAGACTTGGCACGACGGTCACCCAACGCCAGGTTATACTCGTCGGAGCCGCGCTCATCGCAGTGGCCCTCAATCTTGACCTTGGCATCGGCAATCTTCTTCAGGAGTGCCTCGGCATTCTTCGAGAGGGCATCACGGGCATCCTGACGTAGGTCGGACTTGTCGAAGTCAAAATAGACCGTTTCAAGCGCTACGGCCTCCGAGGCCTTGGCAGCGGTGGCCTCTTCCTGCTTCGGCGCTTCCTGCTTCTGCTCAACCGCCGGAGCGGGAGTTTCCACCGGCTTGGCGACAGGCTCCTGTTGCTTGACCGTCTGCTCCTGTACAACCGGTTCATCCTTCTTTACAACCTCTTCCTTGGCGCAACCAGCTGCCATCAGGGCGACGACACCTAGGGCCACGATCATTCCCTTCATCCCATTACGCATTGCTGCCTCCTTAATACAAGCGGTAATAAACGGCTATTTGTGAGCCAGATCAGACTTCTTTGGGCGGATTATACATCCTTGCCGCCATTTTGCAACTGCTACCCTTATATTTTTTCAATTAACGCACCGGGACCCAAACCGGATGCAGATTGGCCCCTTTGGTGCGACTTACCTTGGTCTGTCCCGAACCGTCGGCGCGCATGACATACAGCGCCTCCTGCCCCCCCCGTTTGGAGCTGAAGACGATCAAGCGGCCGTCCGGCGACCAGCGCGGCCGCTCATTGCTCCCTTCAGTGGTAAGCTGCAGCTCGTTGGTGCCGTCGGCGTTGGCGACAAAGATCTGGAAACCTCCGGCCATACGCGCGTAGGCCAGTTTATCCCCCTTGGGCGACCAGGCCGGATTGACGATATACCCACCACTAATGGGAAAACGCTGCACGTTGCCCCCCAGGGCATCCATGGTGAAGATCTGCGGCTTGCCCAGTCGGTCCGAGACAAAGGCGATCCTTTTACCGTCCGGGAACCAGGCCGGCGAGACATTGGCCGCATGGCTGACGGTCAGGCGGTTCGGCGCGGAGCCATCCCGCGCCACGGTATAGATCTCCGTGTTGCCGTCCTTCGAGAGCGCCAGGGCAATCTTGCTGCCGTCCGGCGACCAGGCCCCGGTAATGTTCAAACCGGGACGATGGGACACCGGCACCTCGACGGTGCTTGAAAGCCCCCGCTTGTACAGATCAGGGTTGCCGCGTTTGTACGAGGTAAAGATGATCTCCCGGCCATCGGGAGAGATATCGGGGGATATGTTGATGGAACGGTTACTGGTCAGCTGACGCGGGTTATAGCCATCCCAGTCCATCAGAAACAACTCCTTGTTACCTGGCTGCGTGGATACGTACAGGATCTTGGAGGTAAAGGGGCCTTTTTCGCCGGTGAGCGCACGCACCACCTCATCGCTGAAGCTGTGGGCGTACCGGCGCAGGTCGGCGACATTGCCCAAAAAGCGCTTTGAGGTCAGCAGTTTTTTTGCCATCACATCGTAGAGCCTGAATTCTATGGCCAGTTGCTGGCCGCGCACTTCATATTCCCCACGAATCAGGAGATCGTAGCCGCTCGAAAGCCAGGGCACAAAGTCGATCGGCGTCAAGGCCAATCCGTTCGCCAGCAGAGCCGCATCACGCCGCTCCGCCATGACGAGTCCCGACATGGTCAGGTCGAAGCTGTTCACCTCAGCGGCCTCATTGGCCAACTCGGGCTGCACGGTTGCCCCCAGCGGCTGGGGCGGCACCACTGCCAGCTTTAACTGCCGGTTACCGGCAGCGGTCACTTCAACATAATTTGCTGCCCGGCTGTCGCTCTGGCCCACAAGCAGCAGACAGAGCACCAGCACGGCGGTCAAGATCCTCATTGTTTTGTAACTCCCTGGGGTCTGAAGACAAACAGCCCCTCATACACGACATGGTTCGGTGGCGGCACGATGGTTTGCTCAGCCATGGCAATGGCGCGTGAAACCGACAGCTCGAAGACGCGATCGCCGCTGCTCTTTTCAATCCGGCGCCTGATTATGCGGCCGTCACCGTCAATGGTCAGACGCACCAGCACAAACGGGTTCTTGCTCTGGTAACTGATGGTCTCGCGGAAGGCATCCTTCAGACGCGAATGCAGGTACGAGGTGTAATCGCTGCCCGCCTCCGTACCGGTGCCACGCGGCATACCGGCCCGCCCCTTCTCGGCCACCTTTTTGCGCAGGGCCTCAAAGGCAGCCGCCTGGCGTTGGGCATCAACCTTCCCCTCGAGCTTGGCCAGCCGCTCCTGAAACGCTGCCGTTGATTCAGTTGAGGCGGTTGATTTGGCATTGGGCACTGCCTTGCGCAGCGGTGCCGGTGCGCTCATAGCCTCCGGCGCCGGCGTACTGGCGGCGGGCACCACCTCGTTACCCTGCTGCGTCGGACTGCCGCTACGGGGATTAGCAACCGGCAGATTGACGACGTCAACGTAATAGGTCGTCTGCACCGGCCCCAGATCCGGCATAAATTGCTGCCACCAAAGCAGAAACGCAAAAACCGCCACGTGCAACGTGACGGACAGTGCGCTACTGACAACCAGACCGGTGTCTTTATGGCGAACAAGCTGGTACATGCGGCCTTACTTTTTACCTGGTTCGGTCACCATACCCAAACGTTCGATCCCTGCCCCTTTGATGTCGGCCATGGCCCGGACCACCTCCCCATAGGGCACACCAGCATCGGCCTTTAAAAACACTTCCTTTTTCGTCCTGGTGGCAAACATTTCAGAAAGTTTACCGCGTAAGTCGCCTGACGGTACCTCGTCCTTATTGATAAAGGTATGACCGTTTTTGTCAACGGTCACGATCACGGTATCCTCCTGGGCATTCATGCCCTTGGTGTCAGCCTTGGGCAGGTTGACCTGCACCCCTTGTTGCATCATCGGCGCCGTCACCATGAAGATCACCAGCAACACCAGCATAACGTCCACCAGCGGGGTGACGTTAATCTGCGCCATCATCCCCCGATCGTCATCATTACCGCCCATAGCCATGGCGTCCCCCTACTTCCCGGCGATGTTGCGCTGGACGATGTTCAGAAACTCGGTGGAAAAGCTGTCCATTTCCTTCACCAGCACCCGGATCTTGTGTTGAAAGTGGTTGTAGGCCATGACTGCCGGGATGGCGGCCACCAGGCCAACTGCCGTGGCGATCAGTGCCTCGGCAATACCAGGGGCAACCACGGCCAGGGAGGCCGAACCGGTCTTGCCGATCCCCTCAAAGGCCACCATGATGCCCCAAACCGTTCCAAACAGTCCGATAAACGGCGAGGTCGAGCCGGTGGTCGCCAGGAAGGTCGTATATTTCTCCAGGCGATTGACTTCCAGGTTGGTCGCACGCCGCAGGGCACGGGAGACGTTGGCCACCCCCCCCAGATCGGTGCTGACGCCGCCATGTTCCTGCTTGCCGCCGTCGGCGTCCATCAGCTGTTTAAGCTCGCTGTAGCCCTCATTGAACAGCGCCACCAACGGTGAGCTTGCAAAACGGTCGGCCTGGGCGGCAATCGTATCGAACCGTTTGGTTTTCCAGAAAAAGTCCATGAATCGACCCGATTCACTAAAGGCCTTCTGGACCTGAAAGAACTTAAACATGATGATGGCCCAAGAAACCACCGAAAACATGATCAGCAACAACAGCACTGCTTTCACCACCAGACCAGTGCTGCTAAAAAACATTTCCAGGCCCACGGCTTAACCTCCAGAAAAAAGTATACCTTTGCAACCTAGCCCTTCAGGGGCAGTCCGTCAAGAAAAACAACCTGTTTGGCCGCTAGTAGCACTGTGGACGACGATCGGCGAAACAGGGAATCTGGGCCCGCCATGCCTCCATGGCCTGCCAGTCCAGCATGGCCTGGATCTCCGTCTCAACATCACCAGCGTCAGCCAGCACCTCGCCCTTCGGATCAATCACCATACTCATACCGAAGAAATCAAGCTTGCCAATCTGACCACAGGCATTGGCTGCCACGATGTACAGCTGATTTTCGATTGCCCTGGCCCGCAGCAGGGTGCGCCAATGTTCCTGGCGTGGTTTAGGCCACTGGGCCGGCACGCATATCACGCCCGCCCCTTCAAGGGCCAGGCGACGTGATAGCTCGGGAAAGCGCAGGTCATAGCAGACAATCACCCCCACCTTACCGATGGAGGTTTCCGCCAGACACCAGTTCTCACCACCCTTGAAGGCCTTGTCCTCGCCCAACAGGGAAAAGAGGTGTAACTTGCGATATGTGCCAACGACCCGTCCCCGGTCGACAACATGGATCGTGTTATAGACCCGCCCATCGTCGGCCGGTTCCGGCTGGCTGCCGACAATAACCAGTTGATACCGCTGTGCCAGTTCGCACAACTCAGCCACCACCGCATCGGTCTGATCGGCCAGCTCGCGCAGCGTCTTGTAGGCAAAACCGGTTGACCACATCTCAGGCAGCACGACCAGGTTGCAGCCCTGATCGGCAACCCGCTGCAAAGCAGCCCGTACGTAGGCTCGATTGGCTGCAAGATCCCCTTGTTTGACATTGAACTGAATGGCTGCGGCACGAATCGGCTGCATAGTGTGCTACTCCTAACGTTCTCGCGTCAGTTGCGAATTCAGGTAGGCGCTGATGATATCCAGATAAATCTCACGGGGCTTGCTGGTACCGTCGCTGGGAGCGATCATCCCTTCCCGCTCCATCATCTCCACAATCCGGGCAGCGCGGTTGTAGCCGATCCTTAAGCGGCGCTGCACCATTGAGATACTGGCCTGCTTGGTCTCCAGTACCAGCCGCAGGGCATCCTCCCACCGTTCATCAAGCTCTTCATCTTCGTCGGAACCGCCCTTCTCATCGCTGTCCTTCATCTCCAGGATTGATTTGTCGTAGATCGGTTTACCCTGCTTCTTGAGGAAATCGACCACCCGCTGCACCTCGGCATCGGAGACAAACGCACCATGTACCCGCTGCAACCGGGATGTCCCGGGCGGTAGATAGAGCATATCCCCCATCCCCAGCAGCGCCTCGGCGCCATTGGTATCCAGGATGGTGCGGGAATCGACCTTTGAGGAGACCTGGAATGAGATGCGCGACGGCAGGTTGGCCTTGATCAGGCCGGTAATGACATCCACCGAGGGACGCTGGGTCGCCAGGATCAGGTGGATACCTGCTGCACGGGCCTTCTGGGCCAGCCGCGCAATATGCTCCTCCACCTCACGGCCGGCCACCATCATCAGGTCGGCCAGCTCGTCGACAATGACCACAATATAGGGCAGATGGCTGTGCTCCAGCTCATCGTTATCGTCCACCACGAACGGCAACGGTTCATCCACCGCCGCAGCCTCCTCGCCCTCAACGACCTCTTCCAACTCCTCGATGATCTCCTCCTCAGCCACCTCATGGCTGGCCAGTTCCTCTTCTTCGGCTGCCAGCTTACGGTTGTATGACTCGATGTTGCGTACCCCTTTGTCGGCCATCAGGCGATAGCGCCGCTCCATCTCATTCACGGCCCACTTCAGCGCCAGGGAGGCCTTCTTCGGTTCCGTCACCACCGGCAACAGCAGGTGCGGAATCCCCTCGTACATGGAAAATTCCAGCATCTTGGGGTCAACCATGATGAAACGCACGTCCTGCGGGGTGGCGGTGTAGAGCAAGGAGAGAATCATCGTGTTGACCGAGACCGACTTGCCGGAACCGGTTGAACCAGCCACCAGCAGGTGCGGGGCCTTGGCCAGGTCGGTCATTGACGGCAGCCCGGCAATATCCTTGCCCAAGGCCAGCGGCAGTTTCATGCGGCTTTGCTGAAACTCCTCGCAGGTAAAGATTTCCCGCAAATAGACCGTTTCACGGTCACGGTTGGGCACCTCGATCCCCACCACTCCTTTGCCGGGGATTGGCGCCACAATCCGGATCGAGAGCGCCTGCAACGCCATGGTCAGGTCATCGGACAACCCGGCAATCCTGCTGATCTTGATGCCGGGGGCAGGGGCAAACTCGTACATGGTGATGACCGGACCGGGACAGATCTCCTTCACCTCGCCGTCGATGCCGAAATCCAGCAGTTTTTTCTCCAGAAGCCGGGCATTCATCTCCAGCGCTTCCCGGTCGATACGGCGTTCGGTGGCCGGCGGCGGGTCCAGTAACGAGAGTGGGGGGGTAACGAAATCCCCCTCCTGCTTGATAAACTCAAAGGACTCCTGTACCGGCTTATCCTTGGCGGCCTCCTTTTTCTTCTCCTTCTTAAAGAAGTTGGGGCGCGGTGTAGCCGACGGTGGGGCCGACTCCTTGATGACCGGACCGCTAGTCGGCTTCGGTTTTCCCTCTGACAGGGCCTTTTCCCGCTCTTTCTCTTCACGCTGGTAGCTGGCGCGCTGCTGCCGGGCAGCCCATTTGGTCCGCATGGTTTCCAGCCACCAGGAGGCAAACAGCACAAAGGA
>CAZUSH010000029.1:0-39175 GCA_964622705.1 uncultured Geobacter sp.
CGGATGCAGGACTGGGGTTTTTAACGGTCTATGTGCTGGGACCGCTTGTTGGCGGGATCTGCGCTGCACTACTCAGCTACCTGGTCGAACCGTTGATGAAGTCGAAGGCCCTTCTGCAGCCCTGCTGCCGGAAAGAAGCCGCAGATTAAGCCCAACCCCGCACCAGTACCCGGTTCCCCCAAAGAACTGTGTACGCCTGCAGACAAGAGCAAGCCAGCTGGTGTCTCCCTCTGGATAACCACAACCAGCACAAAGAAACGCTGGTGCACAAAACAACAAAGGGCCAGGCATGTTGCCTGGCCCTTGCAGACGCTACCGCGTCCCTATCCACAGATTACGGTACGGTCTCCCGTGTGACGACCACGGCGGTCCCCCCCTTCCCGTCCGGTTTCAACAGGGTTACCACCTTGTGGGGCGGTGTGTTCGCCGGTGTCAGCAATGTTCTCCCCGACTTTTCAAAGCCCTGATTCAGGGCCTCGACAATGTCGGGGTCCGTGATCAGTTCCTCGTGTTTAGCGCTCGGCAGCAACCAGTCACCCGTGCTTTTGCGTAACAATCGCAGCTCTGCCGCCCCGTTTCTCAAGCGGTTCAGCTTGCCCATGCCCGCCTCCCTGTTATGGGCCTCCAGCTCGCTCTTGATGCCGCTGCCGATTAGATCGGCAAAATGCTTATCAAAGGCTGCCATCCGTTTTTCCTGGGCCTCAACCGCATTGGTGGCAATCAGTGACAGCTTGTCCTGGCGCTGCTGCAGCTGCAGCTGATTGACCGCCAGATAGGACAGTCCAGCCAAAAGGGCCAGCAAGAGTACGATGGCTGTCAGCAGAAACCAGCGGGACAGGGCACTGGTTACCTTGGCCTTGCCGAACATCGCCACGGTTTGTTCGGTCTCTTCGGAGACCTTATGCAGTTCCTGCGAAAGGGCCGCCACCCCCTTGGAAAGCTCGCTCATCCGCTCATTCATGGTGAAGAGGGTGGTGGTCAGGTATTCCAGCTTGGTCAACTGTTCCTGGCTGGCCGCAAGCAGGGCCTGCCTGGCAACCAGCTCCTCGGCTGCGGACACGGCGGCAACGGGAAGCGCCTCTTCCACAGCTGTGTCAGCCAAGGCAGGAGGAGACGATGCTTCAACGGCCTCCGCTGCCGCCACCGGTTCAAACGCGGTAGCCTCAGCAGCGTCTTCAGCAGCCGCTAACGGGCTTGCGGTCTGATTTTCGTCCATAGGGTCTCCTGTCGTTCAGTGACCTGCGCGTTTGCAGTATACCGCAGGACCCGGCCCTGTAAACATCCGACTGCCTCTTTTTTCGCCAGCCCCGTTTATGCGGCAGCCCCTGTGGAGCAGCAACCGCCAGCACAGCTGCCGGTTGAGGCAGATCCGCAGCCGGTGTCCTCCGCGCCTCCCAGCACCCGCAGGATAATGTCGCTCTTGGGGTCGTCGTTGAAACGCGCTGCCAGCTGTTCCACCACCTCTTCGGCCGAGCCGGGTAGATCATCCCAGATCCCCAGGATCGGCGCGCCGCAGAGCGAGCCGATCTGGTGCGAAGCCCCCTTTTCCGCCAGTCCCGGATCAGCCGGAAAGCGGTTGACGATGACCCCCTTGACGTCGATTTCCATCTGGCCGGCAGCAAAACAGGTCAGGACCGTATGGTTGATGGTGCCCAGGTTGGGACGGGCAACCACCAGGAGCGGCAGGTTCAGCTGCTTGACCAGGTCGGCCATCAGCAGCCCGCCGTTCAGCGGCACCATCAGACCGCCTGCCCCTTCCACCAACACGAAATCGTGGCTGGCCGACAGGCGTTGGTATGCCTCACTGATCCGGCTGAAGCTGATCTTGACCCCGTCAAGCTGTGCAGCCTCAACCGGCGAGATCGGTTCACGCAAACGGTAGGGCGCCACATCATCGCTGCACTCGATGCCGGCGGCCCAGGCCAAAAGTTCGGCATCATCGGAGACCAGCTCGCCGTTGCGCTCGCTGCACCCGCTGGTAACCGGCTTCATCACCCCGACATTCACCCCCCGCAACCGCAGGGCCCGTGCCAGTACCGCTGTTGCAATGGTCTTCCCTACCCCGGTATCGGTTCCGGTTACGAACAACCCGTTCTTCATCGTACAAACTCCTTGCTCAAGGTCAGCCCAAGATCGTCCAGCAGCCGGCGGTCGGTCTCGGGCTGCCGTCCCTCCTTGGTCAGATAATTTCCGGTCATTACCCCTGTCGCGCCTGCCAGGAAGACCCACGACTGCAGTTCCCGCAGATTGGCCTGGCGACCGCCGCAGATGGTCAGGTGGGTGCGGGGCAACAGCAGACGGTACAGGGCAATGGTATGCAGACATGCCAACGGGGTGAGCTGGTTGCTTCCCGCCAACGGCGTGCCTGCCACCGGATCGAGAAAATTGATCGGCACCGAGTCGACCGCAAGTTCGCGCAGGGTCAATGCCAGCTCCACCCGTTGGTCCATGGTTTCCCCCAGGCCGAACAGGCCGCCGCTGCAGACCCGGAAGCCGGCCTGTTTGGCAAGCCGTACCGTGGCAACATCATCCTCGTAGTTGTGGGTGCTGCAGATCTGCGGGAAAAAGCTGCGGGCGGTTTCAAGGTTGTGATGATAGGTGACCAGCCCGGCCTCCTTCAGGCGCTGAGCCGTCTCCGGCACCAGCATCCCCAACGAGGCCCCCGGAGCAATCCGCCCCTCGGCACTGATCCGCGCTATCGCGGCGCAGACCCGCTCAAGCTCTTCACCAGGCACAATGCCGCTGCCGCTGGTGACAATGCCGTAGCAGCCGCAGCCTTCGTCGGCGGTGGCGCGAGCACCTTGCAACAGGGTTTCTTCATCCAGCAACGGATAGGTGGCCACGCCGGTCGCATGGTGGGCCGACTGGGCGCAAAAGGCGCAATCCTCAGGGCAGAGTCCTGATTTGGCATTGACAATGCCGCAGAGCGTGACCGCCGAGCCCCAGTACTGCTGTCTGACACGCGAGGCCTCGGCAAACAGGAACGGCAGATCGGCAGGCGCCAGCCGGGCAAGGTCGAGGGCTTCTGCGTGAGTGATGGCGTGGCCATCCAGAAGTGCCGTAATACGCGCATGCAACTGTTCAGATTTCATACCACTGTGGGTAGCATGCAGCGACGCCAGTTGTCAACCTGAACAACCCCCCAAAGGTGACAACGACTTTAAGGATTCTATAATGTTAATTTTTCATAATTCTTTACAGCCACCATTGACGCCCCCAAAAGTTGCGTTATACTTTTTTCGCTACGAAACAGCGGCTCGGTGCAGGCAAGACCGCATCAGAGGCCCAACACCACATCAGCCGAAGTGACTTCGGCGCAACTGGAGGAAGACATGAAAAAACTGGTTGTACTTGGCGCGATGGTCCTGATTTCTGCCTGGAGCACCCTTGCATTTGCCGAAGGCAAGATGATCGGCACGGTCCAATCCATCAGAATGAGCGGCAGCACCGCTGAAATGACCCTGAAAGACCGCAAGACCGACCAGAATATCACCCTGAAGGTAAATGACGCCGCCACCATGGAAAAACTGAAGGATAAGAAGATTCGCGTTGGCGATGAGATGCGGATTCGCTACGATGAAGGCAGCAAAACCGTCAAAAAAGTACAAAAGACCGCCGGCTGCTAACGCCGTTCACGTCTCTCCAGACACAAAAAAGCCCGCACAAGCGGGCTTTTTTGTGTCTGCGAACGGATGAACTAGCCGGTTATTGAAACCACCTCATCATAGGTGGTGACCCCTTCCAGCATCTTGCGGATCGCAAGCCGGCGCAGTGAGGCAAAGCCGTCCTGCTCCACCACCTTGACGATCTCCGCAGGGTCGGCCTTATCCGTAATCAAGGCCTTGACGCGCTCATTGATCTCAAGCACCTCAAAGATACCGGTGCGCCCCTTGTATCCGGTACCGCGACACTCCTTGCAGCCTTCTCCCTGATAGACCGTAGTTGCCGAATCCCGCAGTTGCAAATAGGAGCGTTCCTCATCGGAAAGCAGGCGTTCCGCCTTGCAGTGGGGGCAGACCCGCCTGAGCAGACGTTGGGCAATGATGCCAACCACCGTGGCGCTGATCAGATAGGGTGGCACCCCCAGGTCAAGCAGCCGGGCAATCGAGGAGGGGGCATCGTTGGTATGCAGGGTCGACAGCACCAGGTGGCCGGTCAGGGCGGCCTGCACCGCATTGTCGGCCGTTTCATTGTCACGGATCTCGCCAACCATGATGATATCGGGGTCCTGGCGCAGGATGGTCCGCAGGATCGTGCCAAAGGTCACGCCGATGGCCTGCTGGACCGCAATCTGGTTGAACTCTTCCATCACCATCTCGATCGGGTCCTCAATGGTGACGATATTGACCTCCGGCGACGAAAGTTTGCGCAGGGTTGAATAGAGCGTGGTGGTCTTGCCGGAACCGGTGGGGCCGGTGACCAGCAGAATACCGTTGGGGCGATGGATAAAGCTGTTGTACAGGGCGTACTCACGGGCGTAGAACCCGATCGCGTCAAGTTCCTGAAACAGGATGTCCGGGTCGAAGATCCGGATAACCACCTTTTCCCCAAAGGCGGTCGGCACGGTGGAAACCCGCAGTTCCACCTCTTTGTTGTTGTGGCTGGTCTTGATCCGTCCGTCCTGCGGACGGCGCTTTTCCGCCACATCCATCCGGGAAAGGATCTTGATGCGCGAGACGATCGGCGCATGCAGCGGTTTCGGCAGCAGGTGGATATTATGCAGCAGCCCGTCCAACCTGAAGCGGATCAGGCACTTCTCCCGTTTGGGTTCGATATGGATGTCGCTGGCACGTTGATCAAAGGCATAGGAGAGCAGGAAATCAACCGCTGAAATGACATGGCGGTCGTTCCCCTCCAGCTCCTGCTCGCCCCGCAGCTTGAAGAGCTGTTCCAGGTTCCCCAGGTCGATAACCGCAGTCGATTCCGCCTCTGCAGCCGCCACCGAGGCCCGGAAACCGTAGAACTCCCGCAGGATCTTCTGGATATCGCTGGCCGAGCTCAGCACCTTGCGCACCTTCAGACGATGGGCCGTGGCAAAGTCCCGCAACAGCTCGTCATTGAACGGATCAGCCACGGCGATGGTCAACTCCTCCCCTGCCTGCGCGGCAACCGGCACGATCAGGTGTTTCAGGGCAAAGGGACGCGGGATGTGCGAGGTGACGACGTCGAGATCAAGTTTGAGCGGATCGATCTTGAGATAGGGGATCTTCAGAAATCTGGCCAGCACCTCGGTGATGGCGTCTTCCGACAGGATCCTGCCGTTGCCCCCGGGGGTCTCAAGGTTGAAGGAGGCCAGCAATTGTGCGGCTGAAGGATTCTCGCCGCCGCG
This sequence comes from uncultured Geobacter sp., assembly GCA_964622705.1. Classification (GTDB taxonomy): domain Bacteria; phylum Desulfobacterota; class Desulfuromonadia; order Geobacterales; family Pseudopelobacteraceae; genus Trichlorobacter. The sequence goes on from CAZUSH010000029.1 coordinate 5,330, forward strand.
GTGCAGGCGCCGACCGGCGCCATGGGGTCCTGCGGCCAGGCGCGCCTCCTGTGCCTTGGCCTTGGCCAGCACCTCTGCCCGTTGGGCTGCGGTGAGGAGGTGATGTTCGACAAGCAGCGCGGTCAGGTATTCAATGGACAGCGTGGAAAGGTTTTTCATGATCCCTGCTTAGGTTAGTGAACCAGCTTGTTTTTCTTTACTGCCTCGTCGCGTTGCTGTTCAATCCGCTTGCTGACCGCTTCCAGCACCTCTTCTTCAGAATACTTCGGCTTGGCGGCGATCTTGGGAAGTTCTCCTTCTGACTCGGCCATGGCAGCCATCAGCTCCTGCTGCCTCATCAGCGCCTCGGCAACCTGTTTTTTCTTTTCTTCATAATAGATCGAATCCTTGGCAAGCTCCATGGCACTTTTGATCAGGCCGCGCAACGTCATCCCCAACAGCAGCAGCGGCACGATATCTTCCAGCCAGTAATCAAAGCTGCCCTCGCGCACCATGGTGCCGGCCAGCAGACCGGCAGCAGCCATCAGCAAGCCGAACAGGTTCCCGAGAAACCTGAACTCGGCCCCCTCGCTGTAACCTTCCTGCATCTTTTCGGCCTTTTCAGCCATCCCTTGCCTCCCGCACGGCAGACCGTATCGGCGCATCTGCAGCGCCGCGTCATGCCGTTTCACTCCCACCGGTTCGGACCTCGACCGTTATTGCATAACGTATCGGCAGAAACGGATGAAATATTGACCCGTTTTCAGGACTGCTGCGGGCTGCGGAAAGGTTTGTTCAGATATTTTACACGGCCAGCAGCCCCACTAGCGCACCGGTCATCAGCGAGGCCAGCACCCCGGCCAACAGGGCCTTGGCACCCAGGCCCACTACCTCCTCGCGCCGCTCCGGGCAGAGGCTGCCCAATCCGCCGATCAGGATGCCGAGGCTGCCCAGGTTGGCAAAGCTGCACATGGCATAGGTCATGATGACCTTGCTCTTGGGGCTCAGCGCAGCCTCAGGCAGACCGGAGAACTGCAGATAGGCCAAAAATTCGTTCAATACCACCTTGATCCCCATCAGCGAACCGGCGGTCCCGGCTTCTGACCAGGGCACACCGATCAACCAGACCACCGGCGCCATGAGCCAGCCCAGGAGCCGCTCCAGGGTCACTGCCCCGCCCATGAACGGCGGCAGTTGTCCCAGCCCGATGTTGACCAGCTTGACCAGCGCCACAAAGACCACCAGGATCGCCACGATATTCACCAGGATCTTCAGACCGTCCCAGGTTCCCTTGGTCAGGGCATCCATGGCGCTGGTCGCCTCATAGGAGGCGATCTCCCCCCCCAGGGTCTGGGGTTCCCGTTCCGGCACCATGATGCCGGCAATCACCAGTGCGGCCGGGGCGTGTATGATCGAGGCGGTCAGGATATGGCCGAGCGCATCGGGAATGACCCGTTGTAAAACCGTGGCATACAGCACCAGCATGGTCCCGGCAATACAGGATAGACCGGTGGCCATCATGGCGAACAGCTCGCTGCGGGTCAGTCTGGTCAGGTAGGGCCTGATCAGCAGCGGTGACTCGATCATGCCGAGGAAGATACAGCCGGACGCCACCACCCCCAGGGCCCCGCCGATCCCCATGCTTTTCCGTAAAAGCCAGGAAAACCCCTGCACGATCCTGGGCAGGATGCGCCAGTAGTACAGGAGCGCGGTAATGGCGCCGATCACCAGCACCATCGGCAAGGCCTGAAAGGCCAGCGAAAAGGCGCCGCCCGGCCTGGTTTCCGTAAACGGGAGCGGCCCGCCTCCCAGGTAGCCGAAGACGAACGAGGTTCCGGCCCTGGTGGCCTCCTCAAAGGCCGCCACCACGCTGTTCAAGGCAAAGAAGATCTGCCTGAAGATGGCCGATTTCAGCATCAGCACGGCAATCAGCACCTGCAAGACCACGCCGGCCAGCACCAGCCGCCAATGGATCGTGCGCCGGTTCTCGCTCATCAGCCAGGCGATCCCCAGCAATACGATCAATCCAAACACTCCCTGCATTCGTAAGACTCCCTTTACACTGCGCCGGATGGTCCGGCGTTCACCGCCTGTTACGGCACGATTGTCACACGTTCTTCCACCTGGTTGCCGACGGTTCCAACCCGCGTAAGATAGGCGGCCAGGGCATCGCTGTCGATGATCCCGGTATCATCGCGAAATCCACCGGCCTGCTTCAAGGTCAGACAGCCATCCCCGCCTTTGGCCTCAAAGCTGTTGACCACCACCCGGTAGACCGCTGATTCCTGCAGCGGCAGATAGCTGCCATCATGCTGCCGGACCGCCAGGGCACGCACCCGCTGCCCCTTGGGCGCTGCGGACTGTACCGAGATACGCAGCCCGGCCGGGTACGGCATGGCCCGCGAATCTACGCCGAATTTGGCGATAAGAAAATCGATGGTTTCCTCCAGCAGCTGCCGCACCTCCGTGCCGCGCAGGTCAACCAGCACCAGGGTATCGTTAAAAGGCAGCAGTTCCAGCACGTCCGCCACACTGACCGGACCTGCGGCAAGCCCGCGCCGCACCCCACCGTAATTCAACAGGGCAAACTGCGCCCCGGGGACCGCTGCCAGCATGGAATCAGCCACCAGCGGACCAGGGCCGCTGTTCAGTCCCACCACCAGTTCCTCCGCAGCCCGGGCAACAATCTTGCCGCGGAATTGCGCGAGCTGGCGGGTATAGGGTTGCAGTGCCGCCGCCATCTCGGGGTCCTCCGGCACCACGCGCACGATACCGCTGTTTTCAAGGGCGGCGCTGATCTCCCGGTACTGGGCAGACCCCGGCGCCACCGGCGTGCCGGCACGGGAAAACCCGTCGCCGATCGGCAACACGGCAGCAGCAGTCGCCTGTTCAACCACGCCGTCCCGGCTGAATTGTACCTGCAGCCTGCCCACCACCGCCCCCCAGCGCCAGGCCTGCAGCACCAGCACCGGTTTGCCGTCCGGCCCCATTATTTTGGTGGGATAGTCCCCCTCCGGCGCCAGGCCGATCTCGGCCAGCTGGGCGGCATCACCCAGCAGGGTGTGGCTGTGTCCGCCAACAATGATGTCCAGACCAGCCACCTGTGCTGCCAACAGCTTGTCCTGCTGGTAGCCCAGGTGGGACAGCAGGATGATCTTGTTGACCCCCTTGGCGGTCAGGGCAGCCACCTGCTGCCGGACACTGGCCGCGGCATCCCTGAAAACCGCCGCGCCGACCTGCTGGGTGGCGAGCGGGGTGGTCTCGGTGGTGACGCCGATCAATCCCACCTGTTCACCGTTAAGCTGCCTGATCTGATACAGCTGCACCAATGGCGCAATGGCGGGCTCCTGCGAAAAATCAATGTTGGCGGACAACCAGGGGAAGCTGCTGCGCTTGATCCAGCCGGGAATCGGGGCGATGCCGTGGTCGAACTCATGGTTGCCGAAGGTCATGGCCGTAAGTCCCAACCGGTTCAGGAAATCGAACTCCAGCTCGCCGTTGAACAGGGTGAAATAGAGGGTGCCCTGCACGGCGTCGCCGGCATGCAGCAGCAACAGCTGCGGGTCAGCCTGCCGCATCTGATCCACCACGGTCTTGAGCCGGGCAAAGCCGCCACTCTGCAGGGTGGTCTTTTCACCATGAATCACAACGCGAAGTCCGGTCGGTTCCAGGTGCGAATGGGTATCGTTCAGGTGTGCCACGGTCAGGGTAAAGGGCTGCTGGTGACTGCAGGCATTCAGTACCAGCAGCAGACAGACCGACAACAGAGACAGGCGAAACGAACGGAGCATCGCCCGCGGCAACGGCATCAGTTACGCGCCCCTGCGGCTTCCACCTGCACCCTGGTGGGAATCCATTTATGCAGAATGGCCTGCAGGGTCCCCGCCTGGCGCATCCTGGCCAACTCCGTGTTCAACAGGTTCAGCAGCGCCGTATCCTGTTTGCGCACGGCCCATGCCAAAGGCTCATCCGTCAACGGCTCATACAGGCCGACCAAGCCGGGATGCTGGGTGGCCAGGTTGGCGCTGAAACGCCAGATGGTGGGGGCATCGTGAATGAGACAGTCGATCCCGCCCTGTTCCAGTGCCCGCACCCCGGCCTCAGTGCTGTCAAAATGCACCACCGCGCCCCAGGCGAAGGTCTTTAAAGCATAGGCCTCGCCCGTACTGCCACGCTCCACGCCGATCCGTACCGCAGCCTGCTGATCAAACAGCGCCTTGGGAAAACGCGGCAGATCCTTTTCCCGGATCAACAGCATCTGTCCCACCTGCAGGTAGGGGTCACAGAAACTGACCACGGCCTGGCGTTCAGGGGTGCGCGACATACCGGCCATCACCACGTCGACCGTGCCGGCCTGCAGCGAGTTCAGCAACTGTTCAAACGGCAGGATTTCATAGACGATCCGCCGACCGGTCTGTTTGCCGATCTGTTGTGCCAGATCCGGCTCCACCCCGGCCAGGACCCCATTCTGCAGAAACGCCAGCGGCGGATAGGTCGGCGCAATCCCGACATGCAGGTCCGGCCCGCTGGCGCAGCCTGTCAGCAGCAGCAGCAGGCAAAAAAGCGGCAGTGCACGTATTTTTTTCACCAATCCCAGCATCACGCTCTCTCCTTTGCTCTCCGGGTGGCTGTTGTTACCCCAGCCCGCCCGGTCTCGTTAGTGGCCAGTATCCGCAGTGGCCCGCGGCAGCAAGGCTCCTTCAAACTGCAGCGCGTCATTGACCAGATAGCGTCCCACCCCCTGATGTTCCCAAAAGGTCCGCGTGCCGTCGCTGTAGCGGGCGCCCGAGCCTGACAGCGCTGCCGGCAGGACGACCCGGCTGCCGTTGTCAAAGACAATCCTGACCGTCTGCTGCTCAAGGTCATAGCAGGCGCTCAGCTGTTTGCCGTTTGCCGCAACATAGCGTGCCGCCACCCGGCGGAGACCGCCGCAATCATCCCCCGCCGCCTGAGCAAGCGTTGCACCCCCAAGCATAGCCACAATCAGCAGATACCGATACATCGTATACTCCTGTTCCGCAGACAACGACCTGTTTTACGCCGGCACTCAGCCCGGTTGATTGGCAAAGTATTCTGCCGTGGTTTTCACTGATCTGATGCCCACGGAAATGTACTTTTGATTCCCCTGGGCATCGATCCGGTTGCCGTGCAGCACAAACTCACTCAGGCCGACATGAACTGCACTGCCCCAATCGTAGGTGTAGCCGAGCCGCGTCCAGGGATAGGGCAACGGATCGGAACTGGCTGCAGCCGGGTACGGGTAGCTGTAGATAAACCGGCTACGGTTGTTGAACCAGTCCTGGTACCCCAGGTAGGCAGAAACACCCCCTTCGGTTGCCTTGACCTTTTCATCAAGCGTAAAGCTCCAGAACATGCTGGCGGGGAAGTCGGTCTGACATTCCCGGTCAGAGGTTTCCGGGTCCGGGCAGGGCCGGAACAGGTCGGCCGGCGACACCCATAACTCCAGCACATACTGGGCCTGCCGGGGATGCCCCGTATCGGCGTACTCCGGCGGCAGTCCCAGCAGCTGGGCCACCCGCAGTGGCGAAGGACTGACGCTGCCGAAGAAGTTTTTCAGCTCCGGCGCAACCGTGACCCAGGTATCCCAGCGGTAGGTCGGGCATTCCCTGCCCTCTTTGCAGGTGTCATCCGGGGCACACCCTTCCGGCGGACATTTGTAAAAGGCGCCGGCGCTACCCATCCAGGTCGTCACCAGCAGCCGGCTGCCAACCACGCCGTTTTCCCAGATCAGCTGCGGGTTGTCATTGGTGAGCGGTGTCAAGCCCTGGTAGATCTTTTGGGGCGTCACCACGGCAGCATCCAGCACTGCCTGCAGGTAGGCGGTCTGGGGATCGACCTGCGGCGGCGGGGTCTCACTGCCGCAGCCGCCAATGTGCATGGCGCCAAACAGCAGCAGCAAACGCACGAGCAACCAGAGACCATGCCGCACCGTAGCCATGATTATCCCCCCCCTGCCCTGAGGCATGCACGGCAGCAGTGTGCCGTGCGCACCACGCCGGCTTACACCCCGATATCCTCGTTCCACAGCTCCGGCTTTGCTGCAATAAACCGTTCCATCAGGTCGATACAGCGGGAATCCTGCAGCACCTCCACCGCCACCCCCCGTGAGCGCAGCAGCTCTTCCTCCCCCAGAAAGGTACGGTTTTCACCAATCACCACCCGGGGGATGCCGTAGAGTAAAATGGCGCCGCTACACATGGGGCAGGGGGAAAGGGTGGTGTACAATGTTGATTCACGGTAGACCGCAGCCGGTTGCCGGCCGGCGTTCTCCAGGGCATCCATCTCGCCGTGCAGGATGGCGCTCCCCTTTTGCACCCGCCGGTTATGGCCCCGGCCGATGATCCTGCCCTGGTGTACCAGCACTGCGCCGATCGGAATCCCCCCTTCGGCCAGTCCGGCCTCTGCCTCGGCAAGCGCTGCCTGCATATAGGTATCCATGCCGTTCCTCCTTATCATCGCTCCGGGCTGACACTCATGCTTTGCAACAGGAAATTGTTGAAGATCTGCACAGCATTGCGGCCTTGTTGTTTGGCGCAGTACATCGCCAGATCGGCATGCTGAAACAGCGCCTTTTCCGTAACGCCATGTTCCGGATAGATCGCGATGCCGATGCAAGCGGAAATGCACAGGGTCAGTCCCTCAATCTCACAGGGCATCTGCAAGGCGTAACGCAGCTTCTCCGCCACCACGACGGCGTCCTCTTCGCAGTCCAACTTGGGCAGCAGCACCACAAACTCATCCCCGCCAATACGACCGACCGCGTCCGAGGCGCGCATCACCTCTTTCATCCGTTGCGCGATCTGCTTCAGCAGCTGATCACCCAGGGCATGGCCATAGGTGTCGTTAATCGGCTTAAAGTGATCAAGGTCGACAAACAGCAAACCCAGGCGGTTGCCGTCTCGCTGGGCCAGGGCCAGAGCCTGTTGCAGCAGCCCGGAGAACAAGAACCGGTTCGGCAGATCCGTCAGGTTGTCGTACTGGGCCAGGTGTTTGATCTGTTCCTCCGCCCGTTTACGGTCACTGATATCCAGCTTTACGGCTATGTATTGCGTAAGCGCGCCGGTCTCATCAAAAACCGGGGCGATATGGGCCTCCTCCCAGAACAGTTCGCCATTTCTGCGTTTGTTAATGAACTCGCCGCTCCAGGGCCTGCCTTCACCCAGGGTATGCCATAACGCCGTATAAACGCTCGGATCGGTCATGCCGGACTTCAGCAAAGCGGGAGTCTGCCCCAGCACCTCATCGGCCGCATAACCGGTCACTGCCGTAAAACAGGGATTCACATATTGAATCGTCCCGTCCGGCGCCGTCATGACCACCGACACCGGCCCCTGTTCAATGGCAACCGACAATGAACGCACCTTGGCCTCAATCTGCCTGCGTTCCGTAATATCACGATCGATAAAAAACAGCTCACGGGGATTGCCGTCGCGATCGCGCAGGATCTCGGCATTGGCCTCAATCCAGATTTTGCTGCCGTCTTTGCGGATCATCAGATATTCGGCCGCACCGGTGTAGGTACCGTTTAACATCAGGCCGATCCTGGCAGCGGCCTTCTCATGGTAGGCAGTGTCAAGAAACTCAAAGATGTTCCGGCCCACAACCTCTTCTGCAGTATCGTAGCCGAAGATGGCCAGCAGCTTATCGGATATCTGCCTGATACTCCCCTCCAGAGAGGCAATGGTGATGCCGTCCGGTGAGGTTTTGATAATGGTACGCCAAAGCTCCTCCTGTTCCCGCAGTTCTGCTGTTGCCTGACGGTTGTGCTCGGCGACCTGTTTGAGCCGCCGGTTGATCTGCAGGATATAGCCCGCCACCAGGCCGACCACCACAACCCCGCCAGTCAGCAGACCGATATAGAGATACAGGTGGTACAACGCCGCCTTACCGTTGGGGTCGAATAAAAACCCGTCCAATGAGACCTCGTGGGGCAAAAGCCCCCGGTCGGCATAGACCTCGGCAATGTGCCGCCAGCGCCCGGCATGCATGTACCCAAGCTCGATCAGGTCCTGACGCAAAAGCGGCGCCATCCTCGCAGCCTCAAAGCGATAAAACTCCAGGGGATGTTTGTTCGAGTAATGGGTATGGATGAGTTTGGTGATTTCATCAGGATGCTGCATGGCGTACTGCCAGCCGCGCAGGCTGGCGCTCCGGAAGGCGGCGACCCGCTCGGGATGGCGGTCCAGTTCCTGTTGGCTGGTGAACAGGTTGTCGCCGTAAAAGTCGATACCGGCTGATCGCGGCGTATAGACCTGATAATCAAGGCGGGCCTTGTCCAGATAGTACAGCTCATTGCTGGCATAGGCCGACATTGCGGCCACCTTGCCCTGCACCAGATCGTGGTAGTCGAAGCTGTGCGGCATCATCACCAGGCGTTCCGGCGCGATCCCCTCCTGCCGCAGGTAGGCCAGCAGTTCGTCCGATTGGGGTTCGATCATCACCCGTTTGTCGACCAGATCATGGATCGACTGTGCGGCGTACTCCTTCCGCGCCACCAGCACCAACGGCGAATGCTGGAAGATCACCGCCAGCACCACCACCGGCTGCCCGGCATGGCGGGCCAGCAACAGACTGCTGGTGCCGACGCCGTACTGGGCCTGACCGGAAACCACCGTACGCACGACATCGAGATCGGGCTGGGCCTCCTGAATGGTCACCTCCAGGCCGACATCCCGGTAGTAGCCCTTTGCCTTGGCCGCGTAGTAGCCGGCAAACTGAAAGGCGTGCGTCCATTTCAGCTGCAACGTCACCCGCTCGGCCGCTGCGGCCGGCTGCGGCAGCAGCAGCAACAGGAAAAGCCCTGCAAGTAACCGCCTATGCCCCATGGAATCAAATATCGACATCAATTCGGTCTTTTCGATAAAAAGTCTGTAACCGCAGTGGAAAAGGCCTGCGGCTGCTCGGTGTGCAGCGAATGCGCCGCTGCCTTGATGATTCCCAGACTGGCGCCCGGTATCTGCCGGGCCAGGCATTCCGCGTATTCCAGCGGCATCAGGATATCCTGTTCTGCCGCCAGCACGCGGGTCGGCATGGCCAGTTCCCGCAGCCAGGGGGTTGCATCAAAGGCGGCAATGGCCTGCACCTGGTGCCTGAAGGCTGCCGGCGACTGCGGCCAGGGGTAGCTGAGCAGGTAGATAAGCGTGGCATCCAGCAGTTGCCGGTTGTCAAAAAACTGCTCTGTCAAAATCCAGGACAGGATCGTGCGAAACCAGACAGTTCGATCCTGTCCTGCCTCAAGCTGGTCTGCCCAATCGCAAAACAGCTGGTTGTTTCTGACAGGGTTGCGGGCTGTGGTGGCAACCAAGAGCAGACGTTCGACCACCTGCGGATAACGGCGGGCAAGCGCCATGGCAACCATCCCGCCCATGGAGTGTCCTGCCACTGCCACCTGCCCGTGCCCCAGATGATGAATCAGGGCTGCGCAGTCATGGGCCATAAGCTCCACACTGATTATACATTCCTGGGTTGAGCGCCCCACCCCGCGATTATCCGGCAGGATCACGGTAAACTGTTGCGCCAATGCCGCCACCACCGGCAGCCAGCTCTGGGAGTCAGAAGCCAGACCGGCGATCAGCAGCAGCGGCGGCCCGCTGCCGTGCTGCTCGTAGTACAGCTCTATCCCGTCATGCGACAGAAACGGCATGCCCCCTCACTCACCGCGTGCGCAGACACCCACAGCGCTATCCCAGTTCAAAGCTGGTGATCCCATAGATCTGTTCCAGCGGCAGCTCCGGCGCAGCCCCGCGGTAGAGGCGGGCTGTTTCAAAGACCTTCTGCATCCAATGGCGCTCAACCAGCTGCAGGGCTGCCTGATTGCAGACCGGGATATCGAGGAAGACCGGCTGTCCCGCCACCAGCCCGGCAAGCGCACTAAACAGGTGTTCAGCAATCTCCGGCGTCTCCGCAAACAGCGGAGCGATCTTGTATCCCCGCAAGCAGGGGCGTATGACGCCGTAACCGGCCAGCTGGCCGTTCATCGTGACAATCCGGCCCTGGCTGCCGGGACGGCTGATCCAGCTCCGCAGAAACGCGGGACGTGGAGCTGGGAAAAAGCGGCGGTCAAACCGCTCCAGCTCTTCAAACGGCACCGATGAAATCGGCTCCAGCGTTCCGTCGGCAGGCTTTGCGATCCCTTCGTAACGAGCATTGTTATGGGCAATACTCACGCCCATCTGCTGCACGTACTTGTCCACCATGCTCACAACGCCATCAAGACCAAAGCTCCGCTCACCCATGTAGGCCAGCAGGGCATCGCACAGCTGCGTGCCGATGCCGAGATGCCGTTGTGCCTCTTTAACAATATAAAATCCCAGAAAGCCGTAGTGATCATCATAGGCCACGGCCGAAGCGGTGCCGACCGGTTCACCGTCCAGTTCCGCAATAAAAAACCCCTGCGGGTCTGCGGCAAAAAACGGCTCGGCATCATGCAGTCCCGGATTCCAGCCTTCCTGTCCGGCCCAGGCAATGGCCAGTTGCAGATCATCCGGCTTCATACGACGGATATGCAGCTTGGGGTGGGGCATGCTGTCTTCCTCACGTCTTTCAGAAATGTACAAGTTTAGCAGACAAAACATCGCCCGCAAGCGCTTGCCGCAAATTACTGCCGCCCCTTGCCGGTTTTGTGGGTCACCCCAGCCGGTGACACGCGGTTACCTGAGCACCCCTTGCTTGACCATGGTCTCAACCATCACCTTGATGAAGGATTTGATCAACTGCTGATCAGAACCGCGGATCGCCGTCTCGGAGGCGGCGGACCAGAGCAGCTTGCTGTCTTTCAGGTCGTACAGATTGGTTTCAACATCCGCATATTCGTCTTCAGCTACGTAGCCGGGCGTGTAGATGGTCTCATAGCCGAACAGATAGTAGTTGGGCCAACGGCCGTAATAGGCCGGCATGCTGTCGAATGTTCCCGGCACATAGGTTTTCCTGACCCTGGTGTTCAGCAGGCGTGTGATCAGCACCGCATCGGCCCCCTGCTTGCGCATAACGGCAGCCAGAGCGGCCTGATCCGGCTTATGGACATCCGGCAGTTCCGTATAGCTGGCAACGGCAGCAATGCCTCTGCCTTGCAGTTGGCTGACAAAGGTATCCTCAAAGACCCGCCGATTGACCTCTTTCCTGGCAATACCGACCACCATGACCTTTTGCGGCGGCCTCTGAAAGTCAGGCGCCTTCCAGGTGGAGGTTATCTGGGTGGTTGCACAGCCGGTCAACACCAGCAGCGCCAGCAAGGTCGGCATCATCACTCTACGCAACCTGTTCAGCATGACGTTTCTCCTTTTTCCTGTGACACATGCGGGGTGATGGCGTGTGCAACGCACTCCTCCCCGGCAGACGGTTGGGGCAGGACAACTGCGCTGTCGTTCCCTGGCTGCCCCCCTGCCAGAAATGAACTGACCGCTGCCACGGCAAACAGGCAGCCCCCCACTGTGTAGACCGCACTGAAGGCATCCAAAAGCGGCAGTCGCCCAAGTCCGTTCAGGGCATCAACCCGGAGTTTGCCCCCCTGCAGCGCTGCCAGGCTGAAGATGGCCTGGAACAGACAGACCCCCACGGTCATGCCGATCCGCCCCACCATCCGGAAGCTGCCGGAAACAGCGCCATGCCTGCCATCGGGCGCCATCCCCATCACCACGGTATTGTTGGACGGAATAAAGGTGGCCATGACCAGCGCCAGCCCGACAAAGTACCCGTACACCGGCAGCATGCCGGCCTGGCCGAGCAGACGGCTGAACCCCAGGGAAAGGATGGTGCCCCCTGCAAGTGCAACCGTACAGAGCAGCCGCGGATTCACCCTTTTCGAAAGTTGCCCGGCCAATGGTCCCATGGCCATGTAGATCAGCGAGTACAGCAGAAAGACCGTACCGGCCTTTTCCGTTGGCAGCACCTTGATGGTAATCAGGTAGAAAGGGGTGATAAAGTTATGGCCGGCCAGATAGCAGAGGCAGAGGAAGTTGGCCAGGTTGCCGAAGTTGAAGGTGGGGTTGCGAAACAGGCTGTAGTCGAGCAACGGATGAACGGTCCTGCGTTCCTGCAGGATGAACAGCATGAGCATTGTCAGAAACAGCAGTCCTGCTCCGCCCACCTGCAGCGAGGCAAGCCCCAGACTGTTCAACTTGCTGAAGGCGTAGATCAGGCTGGCCAGCGCCACGGCACTGAGGATTGAGCCGGCATAGTCAAAGGAAGGCAGCGCCAGATCGGTCCTGCCTGGGGCGTCGTCCGGCAGGACACGCCTGGCCACAAACACGGCCACAATCCCGATCGGAATATTGATCAGAAAGGCCCAGTGCCAGGACAGAAGCCCGGTGATCAGACCTCCCAGCGGCGTGCCGACCGAGATCCCCAGGGCTGCTGCCGTTGCCAGGGCTCCAAAGGCCGGACCACGCTGTTCCGGCGGCAGATAGCGCGGCACCATGGCGGGGGTCAGGGCGTACAACACCGACGCCCCCACTCCCTGCAGCGCCCGGCTGGCCACCAGCGCCCCCAGGGTCGGCGACAATCCGCACAACAGGGAGCTGAAGGTAAATAGCAGATAGCCACCCAGAAACAGGCGTTTGATGCCGAGCCGGTCCCCCAGGGTACCGAATACCAGCAACAGGGCCGTTACCGTCAACTGGTAGGACATGACCACCCACGAGACCGCCTCGGTATCGCTGTGGAAATAGCCCGCTATGGTGGGCAGCGAGATGTTGACGATATAGGAGTCGGCATTCACCATAAAGGTGGCAAAGGCGATACTGAACAGGATCAAGCCGCCCCTACTGACGCTGGCCGAGGTCACCGGGTACCTTCCAGGGCATAGCGTGCCATCTGCGGCGCCGTCATGCCGGCCAGTCCCAGCTTTTCCACGTTCCTGCCGGTGGCCCAGTAATCCTCACCATTGGCCATGCAGGCGATGTTGACCATCGCCTCGATCCGCGGCACCGGCACACCGATCTGGCGGCCGATCGAGGCGATGGTGGCAAGACCGTAGGGGATATCCTCGGTCACATAACGATGGTGCAGCGAGTCCGGCGCCATCTGCACGTTGTGGGCCGATATCTGGTACATCATGTCGTAGGCGCTCTCCCCCCGCACCTTGTACAGCACCTGCATGGTGTCCATGAAGGAAAAGGTCTCGCGGCAGAGCAGCCGGGCCACTTCCATCCGCTCATGGTCGACCGCCTCCATGATCCGCCCCACCGACGGCGTGATATCGTAGTGCGAGTTGCGATAGGGGCCGATCTGTTCGATCCGGCTCATATTCATGAGGGTCGAGATCGGGTGGATGATCAGGCCGGGGGCATCGATGCTGGTCTGCAAAACCCCCATGCTGGGCGAAAGCTGCGGATAGAGGTCCATCAGGGTCCAGAGCGCCTCGGCCGTACGCACCGCCGGCAGGGCCGCAAAGGGAAGTTCAGCCTTGGCGGCCTTGATGTTGACATGCCCCAACCCTTTGGTCTTGGCAGCAAAGATGAACGAGGTGGTCTCGCCGATCAGGAAGTCATCGAAACGGCCCGCCTCCTTCAGTAGCTTTGCAAAGACCAGCGTACCGAACTTGCCGGGATTAAAGACCACGATCTGGCCCTTTTCGCCATGTTCGATCAGGGCCCGCATATACGGTTCCTGCCCAAAGGCCGGCACCACCACCATCACCACCTGGGCCCCCTTCAGGGCGGCCGCAATGTCCGTGGTCATCAGAGCCGGCTTTGCAAATCCGACCGGTGCCCCGGAGGAGGTGACGCCCTCCACCATGATCCCGCCAAAGGCCATCAATAACTGTAGGTTGGCGGCATGCCGCGGGTCTGCCGCCAGACGGACCTCGTGCCCTGCCAGGGTCAAATCACCGGCCATGGCTATACCGCCATGGCCCGCGCCAAGGATAGCAACCTTCATGTACATCCTCCGGTCTACAGATTTTCCGCCAGTATGCCACAGAACCTGCAAATGTGAAGTACAAGGCCGTTATTTTTCAGGCTTTAACTGGTTGTTGACGTTCCTCCACAAACAACGCTATGGTGCGCACGGACAGTTGCTTGTTTTTTCTGGCAATCTCTTGCGAATGAGGCCCTATGCCGCTTGAGTTGGACCCCGCACAACCGCTCTTGAACCATTACCGCATGCTTCGACGCAGGATCGTCTTCAGCGTCTCCGCGCTGCTGTCCGTCCTGATCTGCCTCTCGATCTGGCATGCCTACCGGGGCTACCAGGTTGCCGTCAAAAATGCCGAACACCTCTCCCAAAGCTATGCTCACGCGCTCAAAGAGCATGCCGAACGCGCCTTTCTGGAAGCCGACCAGGCCATCCGGAACACCGTCCGCCGGATCGAGGCGGATGGCGGTTTGAGCCGCTTCAGCGGCCCCAGACTTGTGCAGTTACTCAAAGAAAACGCCACCAATATCAGCCAGATCGGCACCATGGCAGTTGTCGACGCCAAGGGGAGCATGCTGGCTGCCACCAACGATCCAGCCGAACTCCCGCTCGATCTCAGCTTTCGCAACTACTACAACAACCATCGCGCAAACCCGACCCGCACAACGGTAATCGGCCCGCCGATCAAATCCCGCATCACCGGCAAATGGAGCTTTACCCTATCGCGCAGAATCAGCTCCCAAAGCGGAGGGTTTGATGGCATCGTCCGGGTCGCCTTCAATATTGACTATTTTGAACACCTCTACGGCTCAATTGTAACTGGCCACAACGGACGTTTTACCCTGGCAAACACCGACACCGGCGACTATCTGGTACTGGTGCCGTCGGATGAATCGGTCTATGCCAGCGGTAAAAAGACCGCATCATTTTTCCGGCAGTACGTGGCAGAGCAACCGGTACGCACCTATCACAATCCCAGTTCCAATATTGCCAAGGAACCCAGAATCGTTTCCTACCATAAGCTCGACCAGTTCCCGGTAGTGGCCATCACCTCGTTCGGCAAGGCACAGGCCACGGCAGACTGGCGCGCCACCACGATCACGCAGGGTAGCATCACCCTGCTGCTCTGCGTGCTGGTGCTGCTGCTCACGAGAATGCTGCTGTCCCAGATCAAACAACTCGACCTGACCAACCACCTGCTCAGCCAGCAACAGCAGGAGCTGCAGGCAGCCAAGGAGACCGCCGAGGCCGCCACCCGTGCCAAAAGCGAGTTTCTGGCAAACATGAGCCACGAGATCCGCACACCGATGAACGCCATTGTCGGACTCACCCAGCTGGTGCTCGACGGTCCCCTGACCCCGCAGCAACAGGAATATCTGACTCGTCTGCAGAGATCATCGACCACACTCCTGGACATGATCAACGATATCCTCGACTTTTCGAAGATCGAGGCCAACAAGATCGAGATCGACCAGATCAGCTTCTCGGTCGCCGAGTTGTTGCACGGAGTGGCCAACCTCTTCAAGCCGGCCGCCCAGCAAAAGGGGCTGGGCTTCACTGTTTCCATCGACCCGGACCTGCCATCCCGGCTGATCGGCGATCCCCTGCGCCTGGGCCAAGTCCTGAACAATCTGATCAGCAATGCCGTCAAATTTACCGACCAGGGTTCCATCAGCGCCAGGGCGGAAATGGCGGAACACGGCCCCCACGAGCTGGTGGTCCGCTTCATTATCAGCGATACCGGTATCGGCATCGACAGCCAGCAGTCCGAACGGCTCTTCCTCCCCTTTACCCAGGCTGACGGCTCGATCGTACGCCGTTTTGGCGGCACCGGCCTGGGGCTTTCAATCGCCCGCAACCTGGTGCAGTTGATGGGTGGCATGATCACGCTATCGAGCACACCGGGCCACGGCAGCACCTTTGCCTTTACCGCACGGCTGGGGCTGTTTGACACAACGGTGGCCCCGCCTCCACAGCAACCGCTCGGTCCCTTTGAAATCGCCGGAGCGATCAGGGGAGCCCGGATCCTGCTCGTGGAAGACACCGAGGCCAACCAGTTTGTGGTGCGGGAGTTCCTGACCAGGGCGGGACTGGAGGTACGTGTGGCCAATCATGGCGAAGAGGCGGTCAGTCTGCTGCACGAGGAGAATTTTGCCGCCATCCTGATGGATGTCCAGATGCCGGTCATGGATGGCCTGCAGGCCACCCGTGTCATCCGAGGACTGCCACGTGGGCAGCATATTCCGATCATCGCCATGACTGCTGCAGCCCAGCAGCAGGACCGTGACGCATGCCTGGCAGCCGGGATGAATGATTACCTGACCAAGCCGATTGTGCCGCTTGAGATGCTGCAAAAACTGGTGCATTGGGCAACCACATCAGCACAGGGGACGCGCAGTGAGTAAACTGTTTACCTTTGCGGCCATTGGCCTGCTCTTTGCCATCCCCGGCCTCGTGCAAGCCCAGACGATCCAGGTCGATCAACAGGTGCTGCAGCAGCTGCAGGAGACCATCCGGCAGCAACAGCACCACCTGCAACAGCAGGCCGACCAGCTGCAGCAGCAGGCGGAACTGCTGCGTAGCCTGCAACAACAGGTCCAGGCATTGCAAAAAAAGGCCACACCTGTCCCTGCGCCCCCCTCCCCCGGACAGGCGGCCATTACCGCCGCCACTCCCGCCAAGCCGTTACCCGTTGCGGTTGCCTCGGGCAACGAGGCGGTCAAGCTGGCCATCTCAGGTCAGATCAACCGGGCCGTGCTGGTTGCCAACGACGGTTACAACAGCACGCTTTACCATGTCGACAACACCGTCAGCAACAGCCGCTTTCGCCTTGTCGGCACGGCCCGGCCGAGCCAGGCGCTGACCATCGGCACCCGGCTGGAGATTGCCGTATCGCCCGACCGTTCATCCGCGATATCACAGCAGAATAAATACCTGAGCGACACCTATTTTGATCAGCGCTGGCTGGAGATCTCTTTTGAGAGCACGCTGTTGGGCAAGCTCTCGATCGGCAAGGGGGATACGGCCTCCAACACCACGGCGGAGGTGGATCTTTCCAGGACCGACGTGGTCCAGTACGCCAGCCTGGCGGATATGGGGGGCGGCCTGCTGTTCCGCAGCAGGAACGCCCCCCAAGCCTTTATCCCCAACGGCACCTCGCAGCTCAAGGTTTCCGATGTCTTTAAAAGCTATGACGGTCTCAGCCGCCAAAGCCGTCTGCGTTACGACAGCCCCAGCCTGTTCGGCTTCCATCTGGCCGGTTCGCTGGTTTCGGGCCAGCGTTCCGATATAGCGTTGCTCTGGGGGCAGGAAGGCTATGGTTTCAAGATGGCCGGAGCCTTTGCGGTCTCCAACCCGAAATCGGATGCTGCCGGTCTGCTCTACGATGGCTCCTGTTCGCTGCTGCATCAGGCAACCGGCCTGAACCTGACCCTTTCAGGTGGCCTGCAGGAACAGGATCTGCGCCAGGACTCCACCAGCCTGTACGCCAAGCTGGGCTGGCTGTCCCGGCTGACCTCGCTGGGGTACACCGCCTTTGGCATCGACTACAGCCATACTGAGCATGCAGCCGCCCAAGGCGACAAAGGCAACGCAATCGGTGCCGCGGTGGTGCAGGCGCTGGATAACTACGCCACCGAACTGTACCTGCTGTACCGTGCCTTTTCAGTTGACCGGGGCGGCACGGCCGGTTCGGTTGCCACCATCAACATGGGTATCTTCGGGGCGCGGGTCAAATTCTGATGCACCGTCTGGCCTGCCTGATGCTCTTTGGTACCTTGCTATTGGCCGGCTGCAGCGGTATCAAACCGTATCAGCCGGAAAATCACCGTGAAGAGGGGCCGGCCGGCGGTATCTTCACAGGTCCGTCCGGCGCATTCGAAATCGGGATCGGCCAAAGCGCCGCTCCCTCCCCTTGACCAGGACCGCACCGGTCACCGTTAGGCAGCACTGCGGTTATAGATGATGCCGCCGCTGGCGGCGTACTCCTGCAGCACTGCCCGCCCTGCCGGCTGCATGAACCCCCTGATCACCTCGATCCCCCGCTGCTCAAGATACCGGTAGGACTCCTCAAAGACCGGCCCTTCGTCAAAGCCGATCCCGCGCGCATCCTCGGCCTCGGCTGAGGCAACCACCCGCTCAAGTCCGCTCCAGAGGATGCCACCCAGGCACATGGCGCAGGGGGCGCAGGAGCAGAACAGCTCATGGCGCCAGCCTCCAGCCGCCAGGGTATAGCTGGCAAGGCGGGATTCGGCCTGCATGATCGCCACCATCTCGGCATGCAGCACCGAGTTGTTGGCAGGCACCACCAGATTCACCCCGACACTGAGCAGGCTCCCGTCCGCACGATCAAAGATCGCCGCGCCAAAGGGACCGCCACTACCATGGCGCACATTGTAACGGGCCAGCTCAAGTGCCAGGGTCATCTTTTCCGTATCGTCGGAAAACCGCGTGCGGCCCGCCAGCAGCTCATCAACCCAGGCGGGCAGATCGACCAATACCGTCATACTCGTTCTCCTGTTTCCTTACCACGTGGGGTATTACTATGCATGAGTATGCCACAGCCAACACCATACTGCAGACACCGTGCGTCGAAAAGTGGCTCTGGCACGCTTTTCATTTACCAAACAGCTGCTATACTTGGCGACGTACAATTTCTGAGTTGCCTTGACAACCCACGGGATCAGACCATGACCATCGACGCCCCTGCTCCGCTCAATCTGGCGGCCGCACTTCTTGAACCGAACCTGGCACAACACCCCCACAAAACCGCCTATGTCTGCAACGGTGAGATGGTCAGCTACCAACAGCTGGCCGTGGGCGCCTGCCGCTTTGCGGCCTGGCTGCAGCAGGCCGGCATCACAGCGGGCGACCGTGTCCTGTTGATCCTGCCTGACAGCCCGGTCTGCATCGCGGCCTTTCTCGGAACCGTACTGCAGGGGGCTGTCGCGGTACCGGTCAACACCACCCTTACCGCAGATGAGTACCGCTACATCCAGGAGGATTGCGCTGCCCGCTTTCTGCTGGTTTCCGCAAGCGTGCCTGCGGCCCTGGAACTCGCTCCATCCGGTGTGACCCGGCTGGTCTGCCCGGAGCAGCTGCACGGCTGGCTGGAAGAGTATCTGCCCGTTACCCTGGCCGCGCCTCCCCCCCCAGCCGAGGCGTTCGCCTTCATGCTCTACACGTCCGGCTCAACCGGCAAGCCCAAGGGGGTGCCTCACCGCCACCACGACCTGCTGACGGCGGCACAGCAGTATGGCAAAGGTGTCCTGCGGATCAGCTCAGACGACGTGCTGTTTTCGTCGAGCAAGCTCTCCTTTGCCTACGGTCTGGGCAACAGCCTGGCCTTTCCGCTCTATGCCGGGGCCACGGCCCTGCTGCATCCGGGCAAACCAACCCCGGACGATCTCCTGGCCCTGATTGAAAAGCACCGCCCCAGCCTCTTTTTCTCCGTACCCACGGTCTACTCCCAGATCATCCTGCGGGTCACCAGCCCCCGGCTCAGCCTGCCGATGCGCCTCTGCATCGCAGCCGGCGAGGCCTTGCCCAGCGCGATCTTCGACGAGTGGCAACGTCTGACCGGTCTGGAGCTGCTGGACGGCATCGGTTCCACCGAGGCAACCCACATCTTTATCTCCAACTACCCCGGCCGCTCCCGCTCCGGTTCCGCCGGCCAGCTGGTGCCCGGCTATGAGGCCCGCCTGGTGGATGACGACGGGACCGCCGTGGCGCCCGGCTCGCCGGGACACCTGCTGATTCGCGGCAACAGCCTGGCTTCCTGCTACTGGAACCTGCCCCACAAGACTACCGCCACGATGCTGCCGGACGGTTTCATCCGGACCGGCGATATCTTTGTCGAACAAGAGGGTTATTTCTACCACCGCGGCCGCAGCGACGACATGCTGAAGGCCGGCGGACAATGGATCTCACCGATCCAGGTGGAAGAGGCCATCAGAACGCATCCAGCCGTGGCTGACTGCGCGGTGGCCGCCTGTCACGTAGTAGGGCTGGAACGGCCGGCCGCCTGGCTGGTCTTAAAGCAAGATGTTACCCCGCAAGCGGGGTTCGAGCGGGAACTGCGCCGCTTTCTGGCTCCGCTTTTGGCCGAGCACATGCTGCCGGTCAAGGTGCACCTGGTGGAGGATCTGCCCCGCACCGCCACCGGCAAGGTACAACGCTTCAAACTCAAGAGCTGACAACCTGTTGCGAAAAGGAGCTTCCCATGACACCGACCGTAGATGATTTGAAGGCCTTGATGCTGCAAACCGGCATCGACAGCGCATTGGTAAATGCGCTTGACCCAACCGCCCCTCTGGCTGCCCAAGGGTTCGATTCCATCGACTATCCCACCTTTGCGGTAGCCCTGGAAGGCCGGTACCAGGTCAGCATTTCCGATGCCGACTCGCTGCGCCTGCGTACCCTGCAGGACTTTATCGACTTTGTTGCAACGGCAACCGCATGATGACCCGCGCTGAAGCCATCGAACATCTCCGGGCAGACGCTCAGCCACTTCCCGACGGCGAGGCCTTCTCGGTGGATTATTTTACGCCACAGGACGCCGACGGCGTGGCGCGCCTGATGTTTGCGGTGTATGGCGACGGCCACCCGATCGACACCTATTACATCCCGGAACAGCTGATTGAAGAAAACCGCGCCGGCAGGATCAGAAGCGTGGTAGCCCGCACCGACGACGGCCAGGTGGTCTGCCACGAGGCATTCTACCGTAGCTCAGCCCCCAATCCCGAGCTGTATGAACTGGGGATGGGCCTGACCCTGCCGAGCTACCGCGGCAGTCTGGCCTTTGCCCGCTGTACCGGTTTGTTGGTAACCCTGCTTGAAAACAAGACCATCACGGCTATTTTCGGCGAAGCGGTCTGCAACCATGTTATCACCCAGAAGACGGCGAGCCCGGTCAAATTTGTCGAAACCGGGATTGAACTGGAGCTAATGCCCAACAACACCTACCAGAAAGAACAGGCCGCCGAGGGGCGGGTCAGTTGCCTGCTGCTCTTCCGGGTGGAGCAGGACCATGAACGCCCGCTCTGCATCCCTGACTGTTACGCAGACCAGCTCAGGTTCATGATGGCGGGGCTGGGACTCAAACGGCAACTGCTGCAGCCCTCTGACCAGCCGGTTGCCGCAGCAAGCGAGCTGCAGACTGAACAATTTCCTTCAGCCGGGGTCTGCCGCTGCAATATCATAGTCGCCGGGCAGGATCTGGCGGAGCAGCTTGCTGTACTGGAGCAGGAGCTGCGCGGACAGGGGTATGCCCTGCTACAGTGTTTTATCCCGCTTGACACGGCCACAGCCGCAACAACGGTTGCCACCCTGCGCAATGCCGGCTTCTTTCTGGGAGGTTTCCTGCCGGTCTGGTTTGGCGCTGATGGACTACTGATGCAAAAGCTGTTTGTTGAACCTTGTTTCGACGCCATCAAGCTCTACTCGGAGCGTAGCCGTGCCATCCTGGAACTGGTGCGGGCCGACTGGCAGCGCAGCAAGGCACTTGGCACTACGTAAACATGCCGGATAGCGCTCAGATTTGGGGCAGATTTTGCTGTGCCGACTGAGCAAAACCGCAGACGTCGTTGTTCTACGTAGAGGATTTTGTGATTGAGGCACAGCGAAATATGGCACGAAGATGAGATGCAAGACGGTATGCTTTATCTGTTGCTGAGTGCCGAAGGAAGGATAACCGCATGGAACTGCGCATTGAACTGGTAGCGGCACGCATGCCGGTGGCGGTTGGCTTTGTGGAGGCCGTTGCAAAAACAGCCGGCTTGACAGAAGCAGCGGCACGGCTTTTGGCGCTCAGCACCGAAGAGCTGTTTCTGGCCCTCTGTAACAGCATGCCGGACGTCTCCATCAACCTGCACTGCCTTGACCGGCGGCATGCCGTGGACCTGTTGTTTCAGATTCCCCAGGCGCCGCCTGATCTGCGGATCTTCAACATTACAGCCAGGCTCGACCATGACAGCGAACAGGGGCTGGCAGAGATGGGGCTCTACCTGGCCTCGCGGGCCTGCGATCAGTTCGGCATCCGGCAACTGCCCCTGGGCGGCTGGGAGATCATGGTGCGCAAGGAGCGCAGCTATCCCAGCCTGGCAGCAGAACAACTCATTCCCCTCAGCCGAACCGACGGCCTGGTGCTGACCGCCGATCCGCCGCCCGAGGCGCTCAAGCAGTTGTCGCACCTGATTGCCGAACGCTATGCCCCCTGCCAGTTCCCCGAGGAATTCACCCCGGCTGGACGTCTGCTGGACAAGCTGGCCAGTGGCGAGTACGGCGCGGTGCTGGCCCGTGATCAACAGGAGAACCTGGCTGGCGGCCTGATCTGGCGGGCCGAGGCCGGCAGGATTGCAGAATGTTTCGGTCCCTACCTGAACCTTGCCGAAGGACAGGAGACGCTGGCCGCTGCCCTGTGCGAGAAGGTGGTCGAGCAATTCGGCCGCAGCGATCGGCTGGGACTGGTGCTCTATGCGCCGCAGCAGCCCCCGCCAGCGGCAGGCTTTGAGGCGGCCGGCTGTCTGCAAACCCCCACCGCTACAGTCTGGGCCGGCTACTGTATGCTGGCGGAGGAGTTTGGCGCCAGGGCCACAGTACCCACAGAGCTGCTGTCCTTTTACACGGCCCACTGCACCGAGATGGCCCTGGCCAGAAGCGTGGTCAACTGCCACGATGACGGCGAAAGCGGCAACGGCCTGACCCTGTTTGCAACCCGGCTGAACCGGACCAGCAGCATGGCCCGCCTGACCCCGCTGCTGGTGGGGCGCGATGCTGCCGCTACCCTGGCGGAACACCTTGAGCTGCTGGACCGCGAGGGGTTCAAGGCGGTCTACTGCAGCATCGACACCGGCCGTCCCTTTGATGCCCTGCTGGCGCCGCACCTGCTGCAAAGCGGTTTCCGCCCCTGCCTGTTGGTCCCCTGGGGCGGTGTTGGTGATCTGATCCACCTGCATCGTAGCAGGGGCAGCCGATGAGCCTGCCGAACCTTGAGGCGCTGGTACCGCAGCATGTCCGGCAGTTTGAGGCCTATATCCCCTCGCCGCCCGATGATGAGCTGAAGCGGATGTACGGGGTTGAGCGCCTGATCCGCCTCAACAACAATGAAAACCCGCTGGGACCGCCGCCTGCGGCGGCAGCGCTGCTGCGCTCCTTTGACCCGGCCCTGGTCAGCCGTTATCCCAGCGGTGACTGCCGTACCCTGCGGGCCCGGCTGGCCGACTACCTTGGGCTGGCCCCCACCCAGATCATCCTGGGCAACGGCGCCAACGAGGTGATCGCCTTTGTGATCAAGGCCTTTTGTGAGCAGGGCGACAACATCATCACCGCTGACCGCACCTTTGCGGTCTACGAATGGATTGCCCGCTTTTCCGGCGTGGATGCCCGGCTGGTGCCGCTCGATGATTTCGGTTTCGATGACGCGGGGATGCTTAAACGGATGGATGGACGGACCAAGCTGCTGTTTGTCTGCAACCCCAACAACCCCACCAACACCTGGTGGAGTGAGGAGCGCCTGATCAGCTTTCTGGAACAGGTCGGCCCCAACCGGATCGTGGTGCTGGACGAGGCCTACTGCGAATTCATGGAACAGCCCGGCTACCCGGACGGCATCAGTCTGCTCAAGCGTTTTCCCAATCTGATCGTGTTTCGCACCTTTTCCAAGATGTACGGCCTGGCCGGCCTGCGGATCGGCTATCTGGCCGGCTCCGAACAGGTGGTGGAGATGGTGCGCAAGACCGCCATTGTCTACTCGGTCAACACCCTGGCCCAGGCAACGGCCCTGGCGGCCCTGGGAGACCAGCAGTTCATCCGGGCCACCCGCGCCATGGTGCGGGAAGGACAGCAGCTGCTGGCGGCCTGCTGCAAGGAACTGAACCTGCCGCTTCTGGCAGGCGACTGCAACTTTGCCATGCTCAAGCTGCCGTTCAGCGACACCCTGGCCTATCGCCTGCTGATGCAGCAGGGGGTGATGGTACGCACCATGACCGGTTTCCGCTTCCCCGGCTGGATCAGGATCAGCATCTCCAGCCGTAACGACATGGAACAGTGCTGTGCCGCATTATCCCGGCTGATTCATTCCCGCACCGACCAGAGCCTGCTGGCCAAAACCTACGGCGTCCACCTGTAACACGTCGCTGCACTGCGGGGTACCATGGATTATTCACTGAAACATATCAGGATAGCCGGCACCGGATCTGCCGTTCCAGCCAGGATTGTCACCAATCAGGAAATCATCGACAGCGGTATATCGCTTAAGGACTCCTGGATTGTTGAAAATATCGGCATCAAAAAACGCCATATCGCGGTTGATGAGTCCACATCCGACCTGGCAGCCAGGGCCGGACTGGCAGCTCTGGAGAACGCCGGTGTCGATCCGGAAGACCTGGGGCTGCTGCTCGTGGCCACCTCCACACCTGACCGCAAGGCCCCTTCTACTGCCTGCCTCACCAAGCATAAAATGGGAATCAACAACCTGGCGCCGGCCCTAGATATCGTAGCGGCTTGTTCCGGTTTCATCTACAGCCTTGCCATTGCCGCCAGCATGATCAAATCAGGAGCTACTGCCAATGCGCTGGTAATCGGCTGCGACCTGATGTCCAGCGTCATTGACTGGAAACGTCGCGATTGTGTCTTTTTTGGTGACGGTGCCGGCGCGGTGCTCCTGACGGAATCCACCTATGAGCAGAGCCTGTTCGAGGCAAAGCTGTTCTCCGACACCCACTTTACCGACAGTGTGACGATTTTTGAGGGGGATGCAACCGTCACCATGGACGGCAAGGCGGTCTATCAGGCAGCCACCTCGGTACTGCCCGGTTCAATCATCTCGGTTCTGATGCGCTGCGGCTTGACTGAAGAAGATATCACCTGGGTCATCCCCCATCAGCCGGCGATCAAGATCCTGCAGAAAATGGCGGAACGGCTCGGCGTGCCGTTTGAAAAGATCTGCCACAACATGGAAAACTACGCCAACACCTCGGCCGCCACCATCCCGCTGTTGCTGGACGAGGTACACCGTAGCGGCAAGCTGAAAAAGGATGATCTGATCGCCTTTGCCGGTGTGGGCGCGGGCTGGACCTTCGGAGCAGCACTCTACCGCTGGCATTGACGCAAAAATAATACCTTATCGTTTTTTGATCGCCTGGCCATCATAGCTATAGACCCCCTGGCCGTTTTTTCTCCCCAGCAGTCCCTGACCGACATACCTTTTCAGCAGTGCAGAGGGCGCGTACTTACGGCTGTCAAGGCCAGACGACATGACCTCCATGGCAGCAAGACAGACATCCAGGCCGATCAGATCGGCCAGGGCCAGCGGTCCCATCGGGAAATTGGCCCCCAGCTTCATGGCGGCATCTATCTCCTCTGCGGTAGCCACCTCTTCATCAAGCATCTCAAAGGCCTCATTGACCAGCGTGCAGAGCAGGCGACTGGTAATAAAACCGGGGCGATCCTTGCTGACCACAAAGGTCTTGCCCAGTGCAGCGGTCATCTCTTTGGCAAAGCCGATGGTTGCGGCTGAGGTCTCATCCCCGGCCACCAGCTCAACCAGCTCCATCAGCGGCACCGGATTCATGAAATGCATGCCGACAAACCGGTCGGCCCGACCAGAAGCAGCACCAAGGGTGGTCACCGAAAGGCTGGTGGTCGTGGTGGCGAGGATGGCTCGATCATCCAGCAGACTACCCAACCGGCGCAGCAGTTCGGCCTTGGTCTCCAACTGCTCGGCGACCGCCTCAACCACCAGACCGCAACCGGCAAGAGCTGCAAGGTCGTGGCAGGGGATAATCCGGGCCAGTATCGCTGCCGGTTCTTCTTCAACCAGACCTTTCCCGTGCAGTTTTTCCAGGCTGTGCCTGATCGTTGCAGACGCAGCTTCACCCCCCTCCGGACGCCGGGCATACAGCACAACCCTGAATCCGGCTGTGGCTGCTGCCTGGGCGATGCCGCTCCCCATAACCCCTGCCCCAGCCACGCCGACCACTGTTGTTGTCTTTTCCATTGGGTCTGTCTCCGCTCCCTTGCAATTCAGGGATGCTGTTGTATGCTTTCACCAGCTCAACGATATACGTTTCAGGAGCACTCATGGACTACTCACTAAAGAACATCCGCATCGCCGGAACCGGTTCCGCCGTACCGGACAAGATCGTCACCAACCAGGATATCATCAACAGCGGTGTGGACACTGACGACACCTGGATCAGGGAGACCCTGGGCATCCGTGAGCGCCGGATCGCAGACGGAGAATCCGCCTCGGACCTGGCTGCCCGGGCCGGTCTGGCAGCCCTTGAAAACGCAGGTCTGGATAAGGAGGACGTCAGCCTGGTCATACTGGCCACCTACACCCCCGACCGCAAGGCCCCCTCCACCGCCTGCCTGGCCAAACATAAGATGGGCATTCGCAATCTCTGCCCGGCCTTTGATATTGTGGCGATCTGTTCCGGCTTCATGTACAGCCTGGCCATTGCCGCCAACATGATCCGATCCGGCGCCCACAAAAACGCCCTGGTGATCGCCTCCGACGTCACCTCTTCCCTGATAGACTGGCAACGGCGCGACTGCGTTTTTTTCGGTGACGGGGCCGGGGCGGTGCTCTTGACCGCCAGTGAGTACGAAAACAGCCTGTTTGAGGCCCGGATCTTCTCGGATACCAATTTTACCGACGGCTTTACCGTCTACGAAGGTGATGCCACCTTCACCATGGACGGCAGTTCGGTCTACGAAGCCGCCACCTCGGTGCTGCCCGGTTCCATCATCTCGGTACTGATGCGCTGTGGCCTGTCCGAGGAGGATATTACCTGGGTAGTCCCCCATCAACCGGCTATCCGGGCCCTAAAAAAAATGGCGGAACGGCTCGGCATCCCGTTTGAAAAGGTCTGCCACAACATGGAGCGCTATGCCAACACCTGCGGTGCCACCATCCCGCTGCTGCTCGATGAGCTGAACCGCAACGGCAAGCTAAAAAAAGACGATCTCGTGGCCTTTGCCGGCGTCGGCGCGGGCTGGACCTTCGGGGCTGCCCTCTATCGCTGGCATTAAGGGCCCAACAGGGCTGCCAGGGCCGCTTCCTTGGAGTCATGCAGGTTCAAAAATGCGGCAAAACCGGACATCTTAAACAGATCTTGCACCGGTTGGGCGACGCAGCAGAGCGCAAGCCTGCCGTTACGCCCCTCAAGCAGTTTTACCAGCTTCAAGAGACTGCGCAACCCGGCGCTGGTGATGTAGGGCACCTCGGCCAGGTCCAGCAGGTAGCCGTTGTTGTCCGGTTGGTCAGCTGCGTTGAACCAGTCGTCGAATAACGGCGATGCCACGGCATCAAAACGTCCCGACAAGGTGATCACGCCAATACGGTCCTGATGGGTAAGGGTCTGTTCCATGGTAAGCCACTCCTTGCGTGCACGTCTGTCAAACGGGTGATCAGCTTTTTTTCTTATACTCGACTACGGGAATAGCGCAACCATGCCTGACAACTTCGCAGCCAAGGGCTGGTCAGTAAAACCGGTCTGGACACCAGGGCCTTTACCAGTAGCGGAGCACGCGTGAACAACAGCCCACTTCACTTCACCCCCTTTAAACCAGAGGATGCCGAGCAGGTCACAGCGCTCTTTTATGAGGTCTACGGCGATGCGTATCCGCTCAAACGGGTCTACCATCCGCGCCAGCTCGCCGAGGCCGTCCAGGACAGCCAGTACCTGCCGTTTGTAGCCCGCACCGATGCCGGTCAGGTGGTCGCCTATGGCGCCCTCTGCCGCTCAGCTCCCTATGACGGCATCTTCGAACTGGTGCAAGGCATTGTTTCACCGGACTTCCGCGGCGGCGGTATCGGGCGGGCAATGTTTGCGTATGTTGAGCAAAGCCTGCAAAACCTGCCGGGAGCAGAGACCTACTTCGGCGAATCGGTCTGCAACCATCTGCACACCCAAAAGGCCGGGGCCCTGATCAAGAGCATCGAAACCGGCCTGGAGGTTGACCTGATGCCGGGTTGCATCTATGCCAAGGATACGCCGGATACCGGCAGGATCGCGGTGTTGGATATGTTTCGCAGCTTTGTCAAAAGACCGCATCAGGTCTACCTGCCGGAACGCTACGAAACAATCATCCGCCTGATCTACGACGGTTTTGACGACCACCGTACCTTTACGGCATCAACTGCGGCGATCCCCGCCGATCAGCGCACCGTCATTTCCACCAAACGGTTTGAAGAGATTGCCGTAGCCCGCCTAGCCGTCACCAGCATCGGCCCTGATTTTGCGCAGGTTCTGGCCGATCTGGAACAATCTCTGGCACAGGAGCGGATACGGGTGATCCAGCTCTGGCTGAAAAGCACCTGGCCCTGGCTCGCTGCGGCGGTCGAACTGGTGCGGGCCAGCGGCTTTTTCTTCGGCGGCGTCTTTCCCCGCTGGTTCGATGACGATGCCCTCATGCTGCAGAAGATCACCGGCAGGCCGCATTGGGAGGGTATCAAGCTCTATTCCGAACGGGCCCAGGCCATCTACTCCGCAGTACAGGCCGATTGGCGCTCCACACAGACACTGCCGTAAACGCACACCAGGCGCTCCCTGCGATTACACGACGTCACCAGTCTCCCAGCTGGTTAGCGATACAGGCCAGCAGGTCATCATGCTTGACCGGCTTGGCCAGAAAGACATGGCTGCCGATCATGCTGCCGGTCGGCTCCACCTCCTGCTTGCCCACAATGGCAGTCAGAAAGATGATCGGCACCCGCGCCAGCTGGGGGGTCTCGGCAAAGGCCGCTGCCACGGCGCCGCCGTCCATCTCCGGCATCATCACATCGCAGATCAGCAGGTCGGGCCTGAACTGCAGGGCCGTGGCAACCGCCTGGGTCGCATCGTTCAGCTCCTGCACCTCAAAGCGGTTGGTGGCCTCCAGGTTGCGCCGCATCATGCGGGTCACACCCGGTTCATCGTCGATCAACAGAATCCTCTTTTTCATGGTTCACCTTTCTCCTTTTGGGCAGGCAACGGAAACAGCATGACCGCCTCGGCTCCCTGCCGGTCGGTCCTGTTTCGTAAGGTTATGGCAGCGCCGTGCAACTCCAGAATCTTGCGGGTGACCGACAGCCCCAGGCCGGTGCCGACCCCCACCGGCTTGGTGGTAAAGAACGGATCAAACAGCTTGGCCTGCGCCTCTGGCGAGATGCCGCTGCCGGTATCGGCAATCCGCAGCCTGACCACCCGTTCATCCGGCTGCGGTCCAGCCTGGCCCGCACAGCAGGCTGCCAGTTCGGCCGCATCGGCAGGCTGCACCGTACAGGCGATGGTCAGGGAGCCCCCTTCCGGCATGGCATGCACGGCATTCATGAACAGGTTGATAAAGACCTGCTTCAGCTTGTTGCGGTCCAGCAGCAAAGCGGGCAGCGTCTCGCTCCGCTCCAGTGCAACAGACACCTTGTTACGGTTCAGCTCATGCCGTACCAGCACCAGCGAATCGTCGAGCAGCTGCCACAGGTCGGCCGGCTGCAGATCAAGCTGCTCGGAGCGGGAAAAATCCAGCAACCCCTTGATCACCCGGTCGGCCCGCTGCACCGCATCGGCCATATCCTGCACGGTCTCGCACCAGACCGGCGTGTCCTGCAGCTCACGGCCCAGGAAATCAACCCCCAGCTGGATAATGGCCAGGGGATTCTTGACCTCATGGGCCACCCCGGCGGCCAGCCGCCCGACGGTCTCCAGCTTGGCCTGCTGAATCAACTGCATCTGGGCCTGCTGCAGCTCCCGCAGGGATTGCTGCAGGCGCTGGTTGGTCAGGGTCAGCTCATCCCGCGCCACGGTCAGGTCGCCGACCATCTGTTCCAGACGGAACTCACGGGCCTCCACCTTGACCGCCATCATGCCGAAGGCCTCGGCAAAGCGGGCGATCATGGCAGGATACTGGCTGCTGTCGGTCATGGCAAAGAGCTGTTCATGGTCGCCGTAACGCCCCATGGCAAGATTTTCTACTGCCACGCTGAGCTGTTCCAGCATTTTTTCAAGCTCTGCCGAGTTCATCGTCCCCTCCCTTGGCGGCCAAGACCAGCCCGTGCCAATACTGCAGCAAGGCCTGGTACTGCTGCGGCGTATTCATCCCCAAGAGTACCCCCTGATCGTCAACCTGCAACTCCTGTGATGAAAACCGGCTCAACAGCCCCCGCAGGCCGCCGTTACCGTCATAAGCAAGCATGGAATCAATCAGGGCTGCCCGCAATAGCGGCGGATGGCCTCTTTTGCCGTCACAGCAAGGTATGAGGCAGCAGGAGTCCGGCTGCTGCAGGTGGTTCAGCAGCGCCTGCAGGGTCTCCGGCTTCACCAGCGGGATATCCACCGGCTGCACGAAAAAGGCCCCGACCTCGGGATCAAGCCGGACCGCCCCCAGCCTGGCCGAGGAAAACATGCCGTTTTCCGGTGCAGGGTTGCATATAAGCGTGACGTCCGACACACGCTGTGCAACTGCCCGGTGATTCCTGCCGGTCACCACAACAACCTGCCCCACTCCGGCCTGGCGGTACGCGCTCACCAACAGCTCCAGGGCGGTTGTCTCACCAAACGGCATGAGCGCCTTATCCTGCCCCATCCGGCTGGAAAAACCGGCAGCCAGTATAATGGCGGCGGTCCTCACAGCGTATGCCGGAGGACCGCGATCATCTCCGCCAGGATACTCACCGCAATCTCGGCCGGGGTTTGCGCGCCAATGGCCAGCCCCACCGGGCAATGCACCCGCTGCAGAGCCTGCTCGGTCACCCCTGTGGCACGCAACTGGCTGAACAGCTCCTCCCGCTTGCGCTTGCTGCCCACCATGCCGATATACCCGGCCTGCGTTGCCAGGGCCTGCTGCAGGAGCAGCTTGTCCTGCTGGTGACTGTAGCTGGCGATCAGCAGGAAACTGTTTACACCTGGTTGCAGGGTGGTCAGGCAGGCGTCAAAGCGTTCCACCGCCCGGACCGTCACCCCGGCGTCAAACGGATGCTCAGCCAGATAGGCGGGCCGGTCATCCACAACCGTGACCCGAAAACCGGCACACTGCGCCATGGGTGCCAGGGACTGGGCAATGTGGCCAGCCCCGCACAGTACCAGGTGCGGGACCGGCTGCAGGGTAATAGCGTATTCAGCAGCGTCCGTTGCGGCCAGGTACCAGCACGCCTGTCCCTGACTGTCCAGGTGTGCTGCCAGGATCAGGGGTTCACCCCGTTGCAGTTGCTCGGCTGCCCGGCGGAACAGCTCACCCTGTTGCGCCGGCACAGGCGTCAACAACAGCGTCACACTACCGCCACAGGGCATACCGGTCTGGTCAGGCAGCAAACGGAACTGCCGCACCTGCGCCCGGCCCTGTGCCTGCACCTGCTGCAGGCACCAAAGCACCTCCTGCTCAAGCCGGCCGCCACCAACCGTACCGCACACCTGCCCATCATCCAGCAGGGCCATGAGAGCGCCTACTGGGCAGGGGGCTGAACCGTTGCGCTCCACCACCGCTGCCAGGCAGGCCGTCTTCCCTACGGCCCCCTGGCGGGCCAGGGCAGCAAGCACGCCGTACTGGTCACTCATGCGCGCCTCCAGCGAGCAACACGGCCCCGGCTGCCAAGAGCTGCGACAACGCCACCATGCCGAACAGCGCGCCATAGCCTCCCAAGGGCAGCAGCCAGCCTCCCAGCAGCGGCCCCACAAAGAAACCGGCCTGCAGCATGGTCAGGGCCAGATTCTGGTTCAAGCCGCGCAACTCCGGCCGGGACACGTCAAACACCAGGGCATTCACCAGCGGCATGGCAACGCCCCAGCCCAGACCGCAGCAGGCCGCCAGCAGCAGCAGGCCCGTGGTGGTCCCTACCACCGGCAGCAGACCGCTAGCCAGGGTAGCCAGCAACAGGGCCGCCATGGTCATGCGGCGTTTATCAAAGCTGTCAAACAGAAAACCGCCCCCAAGCCGCACCACGATCATCACCAGGGTGGCAATGGTAAAAAACAGGCCGCTGCCGCTGATCTGCGCCTGTTTGCCAAACCCCTTGAGAAAGAAAAACACGGCGGAATACCCGGCATACAGCAGCACCGTGGTGAGCAGCAGCATCAGCATGCGGCGGTCTGCCAGGCTCTGGCGCATGCCGCCAAAGGGCGAGCTGTTGTGACTGGCCTCCTGCTCCTGCGGAAAGGAGGGCAGCCAGGCCAGCAGCAGCACCACGATCCCGGCCAGCAGGGCCGACCAACGGATAACCGCACCCAGACCGGCCGGAGCCGGCAGCAACAGGTCAAACAGCGGCGGCACCACGGCGTAGGGCACCAACCGCACCAGCGAGATCCAGCCAAAGGCGCGGCCGCTCATCTCACGGGGGATGCAGAGCACAAACAGCGGCATCAGGGCCGCCACCACGCAGATGAAGCCGATGCCGTGCAAGAGGCGGGCAAGGGTGAACACCGGGGCGCTGCTGCAGCTCCCCTCCAGCAGCAGGGCTGCTCCAAGCGTGACCGCTCCACCCAACAGCCAGTAGCGGGCCGTGTGGGCCGTGATAAACGGCATTATCAGTGGTTGCACCAGCAGGGCAGCCAGCGAGTCTGCCCCCAGGATAAAACCGATCGAGGCGGCAGGCAGTTTCAGCGCCAGCAGATACCCCTGCAGCGGGAAGAACAGCACCGCCACAATCGAGACCGCCAGAAACTGGCAGCACAAAAGCACAAACGGACGGGTAATCAGGGGATGGGACATCAGGGGCAGAGCCTCAACAGCAGATTACCAGCCACGCTGCGTCGATACTCGGCTGTGGCGCGGATATCGTCGATCGGCCGGACCGCCTGGTGCGCCAGCAGCACTGCCGTTTTCAGGCTTTCCTCGGACAGTGGCCTGCCGACCAGGACCTGTCCTGCCTCTGCACAGCGCAGCACGGTTGGCCCCACACTGCCCCAGGCAAAACGGGCCTCAGCCACGGTGCCATCCTCTGCCACCTGCACCAGGCTCGCCAGGGAAGCCACGGCAATGGCCAGGGATTTGCGGCGCCCTACCTTTTCAAAACGCTGGAAGGTCCAATCCCGTGGCGTCGGCAGTAGAATACGGCTCACCAGCTCACCGGGCTGTAGGCAGGTCTGGCGCGGGCCGCTGATAAAATCGCTGATCGCAACGTTCCGGCTGCCTACTGCAGAACGCAGCTCAAGCCGTGCATCCAGCAGATACAGGGCAGGCAGCGAATCAGCTGCAGGGGAAGCGGTGACGATATTGCCGCCTAAGGTGGCCATGGTGCGGATAGCCGGACCGCCCACGGTTGCGGCTGCCTGGGTCAGCAGCGGATAGCGTTCCAGTAGCAGGGCGTTCCGGGCAATGGTGCTGAACGTGGCTGTTGCGCCGATACTGACACCGCCATCGTCCAGCTCATCAATCCGGCGCAGCTCGTCAATCCGCTCCAGGCAGATGATCGTCCGCTCATCCTGCGGCCCATGACGCAGCGCCACCAGCAGATCAGTGCCCCCGGCCATCAGGTGGGCATCGGGGTGCTGGGCCTGCAGCCTGAACAGTTCGTCAAATGTTGTGGGAAAGAGTAGCATCAAGAGTGAAGAGTGAGGGGTGAAGAGTGAAAGTAGACCTCTTGCGCCTCACGATTTCCTTTCGTTATTTGCCCTGCACTTTTTGACTATTGCGGTAAGTATTGCAACAAGCTGATGCGCTTCTTCAAGTAGTTCTGAAAGTTGCTGGTGAGGCAGCATCTCCGTAGCAGCCAGCAGACGCAACCAATAATGGGTTTCTCGTGCCTCTTTGCAGGCAATGGAGTATTTAGCAATAAAGTCTGCACGGCTCTGGCTTCCCTGCCCTTCTTCAACGTTGGCACCAATCGATGTCCCAGAACGTAGTAACTGGTTTGACAGTGTTCTGCTCACACCCGGTACTTGATCAAGTATTTGGCAGAGCTTTACAACCTTTCCGGCAAACTCAAACGTCCGCTCCGGTATATCCCGCTTTGGCCGTTCCATTTCACCTTTCACCTTTCACCTTTCACCTTTCACCTTTCACCTTTCACCTTTCACCTTTCAC
>CAZUSH010000029.1:39275-39373 GCA_964622705.1 uncultured Geobacter sp.
CCTTCACCCTTCACCGTTCACCGTTCACCCTTCACCGTTCACCGTTCACTTTGTTTATATTGTTTTTTTGTGTCTTGTTCTTGTCCAGTTGTTCCACT
>CAZUSH010000030.1:0-26384 GCA_964622705.1 uncultured Geobacter sp.
GCGCTGGTGTAGTATGCGTTTTCTTTTTGAAGTAATTTCCTACAGAGACAAGGAGCCCTTCCCGATGCTGGACCTGATGCGGAAAAAGAAGGAATCGTTCATAATCAAGGCCGTCTTCGTGGTGATCGTGCTGTCGTTCATCGGCACCATCTTCCTGGTCTGGGGCAAAGGGGAGGAAGGGCTTGGCCGTTCATCAGGCTACGTGGCCAAGGTGGACCGGACCACCATCACCTATGACGCCTACCAGAACGCCTACCAGAACATGGTGGATACCTACCGCCAGATCTTCGGCGGCAACTTCACGCCAGAGCTGGAAAAACAGCTCAATCTGCGCCAGGCAGTGCTTGACCGCCTGATTGACAGCGCCCTGACCCTCAAGGCCGCCAAGGGCATGGATATCTCGGTCAGCAAGGAAGAGATCTCAAACGCCATTGCCGCCATTCCGGCCTTCCAGCAAAACGGGGCCTTTGACTTCGGTCTTTACCAGCAGACCCTCAAGGTCAACCGCATCACGCCGGAGGCCTTCGAGGACTCCAAGAAGCGGGAGCTGCTGCTGGACAAGACCCGCAAGGCCGTGATGGCCAAGGCGGTCATCAGCGATGACGAGGCGCTGAAGCAGTTCCACAAGGAGCAGGACAAGCTGGAACTGAGCTATGTCAGCTACGCTGCCGCCGATGTGGCAGCCGAAGTCAAGCTGAGCGACGCCGACCTGCAGGACTACCTGAATAAGAACGCCGAGCAGTTCAAGAGTCCCGACAGGATCGCCCTGGCCTGGTTCCTGCTGCCCCCTGCCGCCGCATCGGCCGGTCAGCCCCTCACAAACGACGAGGTCGAGGGGTTTTACCGTAAAAACCTCGACCGCTACATGGCCAAAGACAACAGTCCCCTGCCGTTTGAGCAGGTTAAAGAGCAGGTCCGCGCCGACGCCCAGCGCCAGAAGGCCGCCAAGGCGCTCTATGAAAAGGCTGCCGATGTGCTGTTCCAGAATATTAAATCCGGTGACCTGAACCTGGTGGCCGGCAAGCTGGGGGCCAAGGTACAGGAGACCCCGCTCTTCGCTGCCGCGGCAGCACCGGCACCCCTGACAGGGGAAACCGCTCTGCTCAAGAAGGCCTTTGAACTGAAGCAGGGTGAGCTGGGTGGACCGGTGGAAACCGCCAAAGGGGTCTACATCTTCAAGATCAAGGAGAAGAAGGCTGCTGAGCTGCCGCCGCTGGCCCTGGTGCGGGCACGGGTAGAGCAGCAGGCACGGGCCCTCAAGGCCGCCGAACTGGCCAAGCAGAAGGCGATCGACGCCCAGAAGGCCCTGGCAGCGGGCGGCGCCGGCCTGAAGCTGCAGAGCACCCCGGCCTTCGGCTACACTGCCAAGGGCGATATCCCCGCCATCGGCAACTCCCCGGCCCTGATGGAAAAGGCCTTTGATCTGACCACCGCTGCGCCGGCGTTGACGGAACCGCTGCCGGTAGGCAATCGCTGGTTCGCCGTCCGCCTCAAGCAACGCACTGCGGCAGCCCAGGCCGACTTTGCCGCACGCAAGGACGAGATCAAGAAGCGTCTTTTGCCGGCCAAACAGGAAGAAACCCTGCGCAACTGGTTGAAGGAACTGCGCAGCAAGGCCAAGATCGTTATCAACCCGGCATTTACTGCCGCCACCAAATAAAGGAGCGCTGTCATGTCTCAGCCTGTCAAGCAAACCGATTTCCCCGGCCTGAAGCTGGTCAACCGCGGCAAGGTGCGGGATATTTACGACTTGGGAGAGGCCCTGCTGATGGTGACCTCGGATCGGATCTCCGCCTTTGACGTGATCATGAACGAACCGATTCCCGACAAGGGCAAGGTGCTGACCCAGATCTCAAAGTTCTGGTTCAAGCAGGTGGAGGATATCATCCCCAACCATATCATCTCCACCGAGGTGGCGGAGTACCCGGCTGTCTGCCAACCGTACGCCGAGGTGTTGGCCGGCCGTTCCATGCTGGTCAAGAAGGCCCAGCCGCTGGCGGCCGAGTGCATCGTGCGGGGCTATGTCTCCGGTTCCGGCTGGAAGGATTACAAGGCCACCGGCGCCATCTGCGGCATCAAGCTGCCGGAGGGGCTCAAGGAGTCCGACCGCCTGGACAAACCGATCTTCACCCCCTCCACCAAGGCTGAGCTGGGTACCCATGACGAAAACATCAGCTTTGAACAGATGGCCGAGATCTGCGGCCACGACCTGGCGGAGCAGGCCCGCGAGGCCACCATCAAGATCTATTGCCGCGCCCGCGACATCGCGGCCCAGAAGGGAATCATCATCGCCGACACCAAGTTCGAGTTCGGCGTCTTTGAGGGCAAGCTGATCATCATTGACGAATGCCTGACCCCTGATTCGAGCCGATTCTGGCCAGCCGACCAGTACCAACCGGGCGGCCCCCAGCCCAGCTTCGACAAGCAGTTTTTGCGGGACTACCTGGAGACCCTGGACTGGAACAAGACCGCCCCGGCGCCGCCGCTGCCGGAGGAGATCGTCCGTAAGACCGGTGAAAAGTACAAGGAAGCCCTCTTCAAGCTGGCGGGCATCAGCCTGTAGGGTTAGAGCGCAGCACCATCGCACAAAAAGCCGCCGGGACCTCCCGGCGGTTTTTTTGTAGCGGTCATTTGACCTGCTCAGGAAAACAGGTATACTTTTACAAGCATGTCCAAAAAGGAGGCTGCCATGAAACTGGACGAAGTCAAGAAGATTGCGGCACAACACGGCATCAAGGTAGGCAGGCAACGCAAGGCAGAACTGATACAGCAGATCCAGCAGGCGGAAGGGAACGACCCCTGTTACGCCACCGGGAAAGTTGATGTTTGCGGACAGGAACAGTGCCTCTGGCGTGAAGACTGCGTCTGAAACCCAACAGCTGCCGGGATTACGCCTGCAACGCCAAGCGTAATCCCGGCACTTTTTGCGAACTCAAGCCTTTCCCACACTCCGCAGATGCCTGCCCACCTCACGGTCCCTGACCGAGATGTGGCGGATCAGCCAGTCCAGCAGCAGCTTGTTGGTATCCAGCACCAGATCGATCTGCACCCCCTCGTCCGAGTGCATCCGCTGTTTCAGGTCGGCCAGCCGGGCAATAAACCCTTCATGTTCGCGGTGGTGATCCTCATAGCCTGGATAGGCGCTTTCGCGCTGCAACACCTCCTCGTCATGGAAGTGTGTAATAACGTAGTCATCCAGAAAGCTCAACAGATGCAGGACTTCCTGGCTGCCCTTGCCCTGCTTGCATGATGCCAGCAGCATATCGAAACGGGCCAGCAACTCCTTGTGCTGACTGTCAATCACCTCAACCCCCAGCGCCAGATCCTCACGCCACGAAATACCCATCGTTATACCTCCTTACCGGGTTTGGCCGGTTTTTTGCCTGCTGTGGCAGCGCCCTTTTTCTTGCGCACTGCCTTCTTTTTGCCCGCCTCATCCTCGCGCATCCGATCATGCATCTTTTTAAGGGCCTGGTCCACTGCATAAAAAACCGTGCCCTTAGCGAAGCGTCCTTGCTTGTCCAGTGACCCGGCCGGGATACCGGTCAGGATCTCGATCCCCTGTTCGATGGTCGCCACACTCCAGACATGGAAGCGGCCAGCGGCGATCGCCTCCACCACCTCTTCCTTCAGCATCAGATGCCGTTCATTGCTCTTGGGGATCATCACCCCCTGCTGGCCGTTCAGCCCCTTGGCCTTGCAGACGGCATAGAACCCTTCGATCTTGTGGTTGACCCCGCCGATCGGCTGGATCTGACCGCGCTGGTTGACGCTTCCGGTCACTGCGATCCCCTGCTGGATCGGGATACCGGACAGGGCTGACAGCAAGGCATACAGCTCGGTCGACGAGGCGCTGTCCCCTTCGACCCCTTCGTAGTTCTGCTCAAAACAGATCGAGGCAGACAACGAAAGCGGATAGCTGCGGGCAAAGGTTCCGCCCAGGTAACCGGTCAGGATCAAGACCCCTTTGTCGTGGATCGGCCCGGACAGCTTGACCTCACGCTCGACGTTGACCATGCCGGCCTGCCCCAGCCAGGTGCGGGCGGTGATCCGCGACGGCCTGCCAAAGGTGTGGTCCCCCAGCGAAATGACCGAAAGCCCGTTGATCTGCCCCACCACGGCGCCGTCGGTGTCCACCATGATGGTGCCGTCTTCGAACAGCTCCTGCATCCGCTCCTCGATCCGGTTGACCCGGTAAAGCTGTTCCTCGGCGGCCCGGCGCACATCGCTGCAGGTGACGACCGTGTGACCGTCCCGCTCGGCCCAGAAACTGGCCTCGCGCACAAAATCGGCAATTTCCATGAAGCGGGAGGAGAGCTTCTGCTGATCATCCACCATGCGGGAGGTGTATTCCAACAGACAGGCCACCCCGGCCCGGTCGAGGTGCAGCAGCTTGTTCTCGCGGCAGAGGGTGGCCACGAACAGGGCGTATTCGCGCATCACCTCCGGCGTACGGGCGACCTGGCTGTCGAATTCGGCCTTGACCTTGAAGAACTTGCGGTAATCAGGATCAAGATAATAGAGCATGTAATAGATCCAGGGGGTCCCCACCAGGACGATCTTGGCCGAGAGCGGTACCGGCTCCGGTTTGAGGGAGACCATGGTCATGAAGCGGTACTGCTCCAGCACATCCTCAATCCTGATCTCGGCCGTGCGGATGCAGCGCTTGAGCGAATCCCAGACAAAGGGGTTGATCAGGACCTCGCGGGCATCGATCACCAGGTAGCCGCCGTTGGCGCGGTGCAGAGCGCCGGACTTGATCATGGTAAAATCGGTCACCGCCACGCCACCGTACTGCATGACATGCTCGATCCGGCCGAACAGGTTGTTGTAGGTGGGGTTCGATTCAAACACGATCGGCGCCCCGGTGGTCTCCTTGTGATCCACCAGCAGGTTAACCTCGTAGCGTTCAAAGCTGGGCTCCTGGCGGGGAATCTTCAGGCCGGGGATCTGAGGTTGCGACGGTTGCGGCTTGAAATCCTCCAGGTTCTTGAGAATATCCTCCTGCACCGATTCCAGGTAGCTCAGCACCTTCTCCAGGCCAACGTACTTCTCGCGCAGCGGCTGCAGGTGATGTCCCAGGCAGGAAAGTCCCAGTTCCCGGTCGGCCTGGGCCAACGCCTCCTTGGTGGACTTTTCGTTATCGCGTACCTGCCGCAACACATCGTTCAGACGCTCGGTCAGCAGCTTGCCCTGTTCCTCCAGGCTGGTACGTTCCTCATCGGTCAAGGCCTCGTACTCTTCCTGGGTAAAGTTGTGATCATCCTTCTGCGGCACGATCACCAGGCCGGAAACCGTACGTTGCAGGGCAAAGCCGTGCTGCTCCGCTTCGGCTTCGAGCCCTTCAAACAACTGGTTGCTTTCGTTTTGATATTGCTCCAGGATTTCCGTCCGGCGCGACTCGTACTCCTTGCTCTCCAACGCCTTGGGAATATCCTTCTTGAACGTCTCGATCAGTTCCAGCATGTCGGCGGTCAGCTCACTGCCCCGCCCGGCCGGCAACGACAGAGAGATCGGGTTGTCGGCATCCTTGAAGTTGTAGACGTAGACCCAGTCGTCCGGGGTCGGTTCCGATTTTGCCCGCTGGCGCAGCAGGTTGCGGATGGTCGAGGTGCGGCCGGTGCCGGTCTGACCGGAGATATAGAGGTTGAACCCGGTCTCCCTGACCCCCAGGCCAAACTCGATCGAACGCAGGGCACGCTCCTGCCCCACCGCATCAACCAAGTCCGGCAGATCGGCCGTGGTCTCAAAATCGAACTGAGCGGGATCACAGCTCCAGCGCAGCTTTTCCGTCGCAAGACGGCATTCATCCTTGATGGGCATAGCCCCTCCTGTTTGGTTGTAAAACGGGCAGTCGCCGCTCCGGCGGCTAGCGTTGCCCTGCCAGGCAGACCTGATTGCGGCCACCGTTCTTGGCGCGATACAGGGCCGTATCCGCCGCCTTGATGACCTCTTCGGCCGAGCCATAGCGGCCGCCTGATTCCGCCACGCCGATACTGACCGTCACGGACACCTCGCGGCTGCCCTGGCGACCGGCCCGCCCGCCCTGGCCCCTGGTATCATCCTTGGGACGGTCTTCGGCGCGCAGGGCCAGTTTATAGCCGGCAATGCCCTGGCGCAGCTTATCCAGGTGCGGGGCTGCCTCCTTGGCAGCCTTGCCGGGGAAGATGACGGTAAATTCCTCGCCGCCGTAACGGAACGGCCGTCCGCCACCGGATACCGCCATCAGGCGTGCCGCCACCATCCTGAGCACCTGATCCCCCACATCGTGACCGTAGGTATCATTGAAACGCTTAAAATGATCAACATCAACCATGGCAATGGCGTAACGACTGCCCAGTCCCCGCAGCAGCTCATTCAGCGCCCGCCGCGACGGCAGGCCGGTCATGTCGTCACGAAAGGCCATGTTGTGGGAGTCCTGGATGATGGCCAGCACCAGCACCAGGCTGGCCGCCCCGCTGAAGACGGTGGTGACCGATGGCACCAGCGGCCAGCCCAGCAGGGCGCCAAAGGCGATCGCAACGCCGAAGAGGGCCCCCTCCACCGGCGCCGGTTGCTGCCAGACCCGCCAGAGTATCACCGCCATGGCAGTGAGCAGCAACAGTGCGCTCAGTTGCGGCAACGGCAAGCTCTGCAGGACCGAGAGCCGCAGGATCGGCCGGGACAAAAGCCCCCACAAGGCCTGGCTGCCATGCCTGAGTGTCAGCCAGAGCAGCAGCAACTGGCAGCCGACGAACAGCACCCGCATCTTACCGCTGACCCCGCAGATGCCTTTTTCGCGCATCAAGGCAATTAGCAGCAGGTTGAACGGCAGGAGAAAGGCCAGGGCCTGGTGCACCAGCACCGCCTGCGGGGTGGTAAACCCGGCGGTAAAATAGCGGTTCGACAGATAATGGCCAACAACGGCGAGCACCACCAGCAGACAGACCCGCCCCCGCTTGAAGTGGTAGGCGGAGACAAAGGCGGTAATCGCCAGCAGATAGGGGGACAGGGCCAGCAATTCCTGATGGGCGGCCGACATCTCTGGAACCCGGTCAAGCAGCATGCCCGCCAGAAACAACACCAGCAGCGGCAGTACAAGGGACAAGAGGTTCCGGATCATGGTGGTCAGTCTGGCCTCAGGGATGTACGGTATCCGCTTGAAGCGCCGCAATGGCCCGTTGCACGGCCTGCCGTACCGCCAGGCTGTCCGGCAGGGTGGCAGCCAGTTGTTCCAGATAGCCCCGCTCACGCAATAAGCGCCGGGTGGTGGCAAAATTCAGGTCGTAGACCCAGGAAAGCTGCAGCAGTTTGAAGTCATTCAAGACCCTGGCCTGCTCCAGCCGCACGATCCGCCCGTCTGACAGGGCCGCCAGACAGACCGGCGTAACCTCCGGCAGGTCGGGGAAGCCGAGCCCGACCGCCGAGGCCCGCTGATCCTCCGGCAGACGGTAGTACTCCAGGAAGACCCGCCAGATATCCAGCTTGTCGGCATCCCGGATCAGGCGGATGTAGTGATCGGTCGTTGAGGCAAATTGACCCGGCAGTTCCAGCAGGTTGTGAAACCTGACCGCCTCCTCAATCTGCAGCTGTTCCTCCGCCGGCAGATGCTGCAACACCCCCTCGGCACGCATGACCTCCAGCGAAAGACGGGCATGGTTGTCGGACTCGCTGTCGCGAAAGGTGCGCCAGCGCCGATACTGGGGAAAGCGTCCGACATCATGCAGCAGCGCCACGGCAGATGCGATCAGCCGGTGCGGTTCCGTGAGCCCCTCCCCCGCCGCAATCGTTGCCATGCAGTCCACTACCCGCAGGGTGTGCTCCCGCTTCAGCTCAATATTCCGTTGTCCTTCAGGATCGAGGTCGCAAAATCCTGACACGTAACTGTCAAACCATACCTGCAGTTGCTGGAGGTCTTCGGGACGCATTACTCTTTTGAACCGGTATAGATGGAGGCGATCCCGAAGGTCAGGGGCTGGCAACGCACATGGCGGAAACCGATATCCGCCATGGTGGCGCAAAATTCATCGCTGGAGGGGAATTCGAGGACCGAATCGGGCAGATACTTGTAGGCGTCGTATTTGGAGAAGACACCGCCGATCAGCGGCAGGAGACGGCGGAAGTAGAAGTGATACAGCCAGCGGAACAGGGCCGAGCGCGGCGTTGAAAACTCAAGGATGATCAGGCGCCCGCCCGGTTTGATCACGCGCCAAAGCTCCGCCAGCCCCAGGCGCCGGTCAACCACGTTACGAATGCCGAAGGCGATGGTGACGGAGTCAAAGGTATTGCTGCCAAACGGCAGATCCTCGCAGGGAGCCACCTTCAGTTCGATCCGCTCGGCATAGGCCGAGCCGGCGATCTTAACCTGCCCCAACGCCACCATCTCCGGACTGAAATCAGCGCCGACGATTCGGACCGAGGCCGGGGTCACCCGGGCGATCTCCAGGGCAACATCGCCGGTTCCGGTGGCGACGTCAAGCACCGCCCCCCCCTCCGGGGCCTTGACCATGCGGACGGCGGTGCGCCGCCAGCGTTTGTCGATACCGAAGCTGAGCAGGTGATTGAGAAAATCATAGCGGGGCGCTATGGCATCAAACATCTGCTGAATCTGTTCCCCTTTTTGCGATAACCTGAACATGGAATTTAGTGTACCCTTTACAAACGTTTGATGATATAAAATAAGGCTTTATCATCTAGCACATTTTCGTGCTCCATGCCAGCAGAAACGCCCCCGTTTGCCGCAGAGCGCTGCAGGAGAAACGCCACCATGCCGCAGTTCAGACTTCAGGACCTGCTCGACATCCTGATCATGAGCATCCTGATCTACCAACTCTACTCCTGGTTCCGCAAAAGCCGCGCCATCCAGGTGCTGGCCGGACTGGGCACCATCACCGCCATCTACTTTGTAACCCGCCAGACCGGCCTCTTGATGACCAGCTGGGTCCTGCAGCAGTTGGGGACTGTGGTGATCGTGGTCATTGTGGTGGTCTTTCAGAACGAGATCCGCCAGGCCCTCTACCGCTTCAGCAAGCTGCACGACCTGCTGGGCGGTGAGCAGCGGCGGCGCTGCTCCGGTCCTTCCCGCATCGCCGAGGCAGCCTTCAGCCTGGCCAAGGAGAACTGCGGCGCCCTGATCGTCTTTCAGCGTTCCGACCAGCTCGACGACCACCTAAGCAACGGCATTCCCCTCGACGCCCAGATATCGACCCCGCTTTTGCAGAGTATCTTCAAGGACGGCACTCCGCTCCACGACGGCGCGGTCCTGATCCACGACGAGCGGATTCTGCAGGCTGCCTGCCTGCTGCCGTTGTCCGACGCCCAGCACCTGCCCCAGCAGTACGGCACCCGCCACCGTGCCGCCCTGGGTCTGAGCGAACGGACCGATGCGGTCGTTTTGATCGTCTCGGAGGAGCGGGGCGAGGTATCCCTGGCCGAAGGCGGCGAACTGACCCGCATGCTGACCATCAACCAGCTGGAGACACGTCTTACCGCTCTGCTGCTGCCTGACGGGGAACCGCAACGGCAATCGTTTGCGCGCCGACTGTTCAGCGATCTGTTCTCAAAAGCGGCCGTACTGCTGGGCGTCACCCTGGTCTGGCTGCTTTTGTCCACCCGCCAGGGAGAAGTGGCGATCGTGCCGGTTCCCCTGACCTTTCACGGCCTGCCGGCCGGACTGACACTGGTGCGGGTCTCGCCGGAAGAGGTTACCGTCAGATTGCGCTCCAACTCGGGCTTGGTGCCGTCCCCGCGCCAGCTCGACCTGACGGCGGACCTGGACTTAAGCAGCGCACAGGAAGGGTACAACAGCCTGCGGGTTTCCCTGTCCCACGTGCGTGTGCCGCCCGGCATGACCGTGGTGGGATTGGAACCGGCCACGGTACGGGTGGTGGTACGCGGCGCCCCCAAAGCAAAATAACGGCACGACTTATGCATTCGGCGTTTCAGGCAAAAACTTGACAAGGACACCAAATTGTTATATTACACAAAATACTGTTTCACCTAATCAACCCTGAAAGGAGGACAGATGACACGCTCCATTCGCCTGATACCAGTCATATGCCTGCTGCTCTCCCTCCCACTTCCGGCGTTTGCCTCAAAGACCCATCTCGTCCGCAGCAAAGAAACCCTTATCAGTATTGCCCGCAAATACAGGGTCAGCGTGGATGAAATCAAGGCTGCCAACAACCTGAGCAGTATCCGGATTGCCAAAGGCGCCACGCTGA
The DNA here is from genome assembly GCA_964622705.1 of uncultured Geobacter sp. Classification (GTDB taxonomy): domain Bacteria; phylum Desulfobacterota; class Desulfuromonadia; order Geobacterales; family Pseudopelobacteraceae; genus Trichlorobacter. The sequence goes on from CAZUSH010000030.1 coordinate 10,203, forward strand.
TCATCCCGTCCAGAACGGCGGAAAAAAGCGCCCCGATTGAAAATTGCAGCACCTACACGGTGATAAAAGGGGACACCCTGCCGAAGATTGCCAAAAAAACCGGCAAAAAAATGGCAGATCTGCGCCGAATTAACCATTTAAAAGGCAACAAGATCAAAAGGGGGCAAGTGCTGGCCCTGGCTGACACCGCCACGACCTGCGATCTCGTGGCGGCCCGTGAGGCCCATGCCAGTCGCCTGCGCTTGGCGAACCGCGACTTGCTGAATGATCAAGAGTTTTCCAACACCCTGGCAGAACTGACCGACCTCAACAGCGACGCCCCGGTCGACCTCGCCAAAAACCTCGAAAACAACCCCAAAAGCACCTTCCTGAGCCTTCAAAAATCGGCCTTTGGCTTCCTTGGCGCCCGCTACCGTTTCGGTGGCAACAGCCGCACGGCCTTGGACTGCTCAAGTTTTACCCAGCAGGTCTTCCGTGAACAGAATGTCAGCCTGCCCCGCACGGCACGGGAACAATTCCAGGTTGGCAATGAGGTGCCGGTCGGCGACCTGCGCAAGGGCGACCTGGTTTTTTTCCGCACCTATGCCTCATTCCCATCCCATGTCGGCATCTATCTGGGCAACCGCAAGATGATCCACGCCTCTTCCGGCGACCGCCATGTGGTCATTTCCTCAATGGACACCCCCTACTACCTGTCGCGCTATATCGGTGCCCGCCGGATCGAAAAGGTCAGCCCGGACCTGTTTGATCTGAACGCCTTGATGCTGGGGGTTGAGGAGGAGAAAGAGACCGACGTGCTGGCCAATGACAGCCTCGGCCTGAACAAGTCTGACACCTTCATCAAGTAGTCGGCCGCATTTTGCGCATTACCAAAACGGACTCATCCACTGAGTCCGTTTTTTTATGTTGCCGACCGAGCCACGTGTAAAACGTCATGAGGAAGGCCGGATACACGGCCTAGGTCGCGCAGCGACTGAGACATAACATGTAGTTAGGCGAAGGAGCTGCTAGCTTGCAACGCAGTAGACGGCCTCCGCAGCAGTTTTGGAAGGGGCTCGACCGAGAGAACAACCATGCAAATCTTGCTGGCCTACACAGCGGCAACCTCATCGGGCAACCGCGATGTCGGGGCCTTTGAAACCCTTCTGCCGATCGGGCTCTGCTCGCTGCATGGCCTGTTGCGCTCCCGTAATCTACCGGCAACCCTGGCCAATCTTTCCGGCTCAAGCGACGCCGAGATCACCCGTTTGCTGCACCGGATCAGCCCCACCCTGGTCGGACTCTCCCAATGGACCCATAACCGTCATGAGACCATCCGCGCGGCACGCCTGATCAAGCGCACGCTGCCGGATTGCCTGGTCATCCTGGGAGGCGGCCATGCCACCCATCAGGCTGAACTGATCCTGCAGTGCCACCCCGAGGTGGACCTGATTGTGCTGGGAGAAGGTGAACAGACTCTGCTTGAGCTTCTCTCGGCGCTCGAAGACAGCAGGGAGCTGACAACGGTCCCCGGATTGGCCATGCGCAGCCAGGGAGGCGTCATACGCACCGCACCCCGCTCGGCATGGACAGACCTTGACCAGCTCCCGTTTCCAGCCACCTACCTGCATGAGGCTCTGCAGACCGACGTCCGACTGCAGGCCGAATTCATCAGCAGCTCCCGTGGCTGCCCGGCAGCCTGCAGCTTCTGCGCATCACCAGCCTTTTGGGGCCGCACACTCAGGTTCCGTTCCGCCACGTCGGTGGTGGCGGAGATGCGTTTCATCCAAGAGCAATTCGGCCTGACCTATCTCTCACTCCGGGACGACACCTTCACCGCCGACCGGCGCAGAACGGTGGCATTATGCCGGGAACTGATCGAACAGCAGCTCCGACTATTCTGGAACTGCCAGTCACGGGTGGAGGCAATCGATGCCGAGACCTTGCACTGGATGCGCCTGGCCGGCTGCGAGTGCATCCAGCTCGGCGTTGAATCCGGCTCCCCAACGATGCTGCAGCTGCTCGGCAAGCATATCAAAACGGAACAGGTGATCAGGGCAGCTGAACTGATACACCAGGCCGGTCTGCACCTATCGGTCTTCCTGATCACCGGCATACCGGAAGAGCGCGATGATGACCGTCAGCAGACCGTCAATCTGATCAAACAGATCAGGCCGGATGACCTGCAGGTAGCCCCCCTAGCCTATTATCCGGGCACGGCACTCTTCGAGAGCGGGTTGCGGGCTGGGCGCTATCCGGCTGACATTTTTGAGACAGCGCACGATGAAGCTGTGCTGGCCTGTCCGGATGGCCAGACACAGGTAGACCGCCTGCTCAAGCGACTTGTACGGTTTCGGCACCGCCTGCAGCCCAGCCACCTCCAGACCCTCCAACAGGAAAACGGATTCAGCCCGGTCACCGCCATGCAGCTGGGGGACTGGCATCTGGCTGCCGGCGATCCGCCGCGGGCAGAGGCGCAGTACCGTGCCATCACGATCAAGCAGCCCGACCACCCCTGGGGTTGGCAACTGCTGGGCGAACTGTGCGAACAGCAGGGCAGGCGCCGGGAGGCCGCAAACTGTTACCAGAAACTCCTGCAGCTGGTACCGCGCCACAGCGCAGCGCGCGAGGCGCTGCAACGCCTCGGCCACAAAAAAGGCGGCTGACCCTACGGTCGCCGCCTTTTTTGTCAGCACACCAGTGGCACTGCAAGCCTACTTGATTACCTCAACGGCCTGGGTCAGCACCAGCGCATCAAAGGTACGCTTCAAAGCCTTGCTGGGGAAGTTGGGCAGGGCCGGGGCATCGACGTATTTAACCTTGTCGCCCTTGGCAACCTTCATCGGCAGGGCGGCAACCCAGACCTGCTTGCCGTCATCATGCTGCACATGCAGGTAGATATACTGACCACCGTCAAGTACTTCCAGCACCTTACCGGTTTTAGTCTCAACGCCCTTCGGAATGGACATCGGCTTCAGGCCGGCATGGGGATCGCCCCCCTTGGCTGCATCGGCAGGTGCTTCAGTCTTGCCATCAATCGGGGGATGGCCAGCCGGGAGGGCACCTGCTGCCGGCTGGTTGGTCGGGGCCTCGGTCTTCGGTTTATCCTGACAGCCTGCCAGGGCAAGCCCGGCAATCATCAATGTTACAAGCGCTACTTTCACCGTTACCTCCTTAATGAAAATGTGTCCTTCAGCATAGCACAACTGCTGAACGAGAAACAAAGAAAAAAGCGTGGCCGCTTGCCCTTGACCCGGAGTGTGTTATTAAGGTGTACAGATGCGTGTAAAGGGGGCGGCCATGTTTGAATCAGCCGAGCTGGGGCATCAGATCAGCAAGGAACAGTACAAAAAGGAACTGCCGTTGTTACGCGAGGGACTGCTGGATGCGCAGCTCGACCTGCTGCAATCGGCCAGGTTCCCGGTGATCATCCTGCTGGCCGGTGTGGACTGCGCCGGCAAGGGCGAGACCATGAACCTGCTGCACGAATGGATGGACCCTCGCCACATTGAATCCCATGCCCAGCGCGAACTGACCGACGAAGAGCGGGAACGCCCACCAATGTGGCGCTACTGGCGCGACCTGCCCCCTCGGGGCAAGATCGGGATCTTCATCGGATCGTGGTATTCGGCCCCGCTCCTGGACAACGTGCATGGCCGCACCAAAAACGCCGAACTCGACCAGCAGCTGGACCGGATCATCCGTTTTGAGACCATGCTGTGCAACGAAGGCGCCCTGATCCTCAAATTCTGGCTACACCTCTCCGAGGAGCAGCAGAAAAAACGCCTCAAAAAGCTGGAGAAAAACCCTAAAACCAGCTGGCGCGTCCAGGAAAGCGACTGGAAAAATTTCAAACAGTACGACCGTTTCAGGTTGGTTTCCGAGCGGATGCTGCGCAGCACCAGCACCCCCGAGGCTCCCTGGATCATCGTGGAGGGCGCCGACGAGCATTACCGCTCGCTCTCCATCGGTAAGGCCCTGCTTGAGGCGCTACGCCGCCGCCTGGATGCCCCCGAGGCCCCCAAGGTCGATGAACCGATCCCGCCGCTGTTCAGCTCCATCGACGGCCTGCAGATCCTGCAGACCCTGGATATGGGCAAACGGGTCCCCAAAAAGAAGTACGACGACGAACTGGAACTGCTGCAGGGCAGGCTGAACCTGCTCTCCCGCCACAAGGATTTCAACAAACTCTCGGTGGTGATCCTGTTTGAAGGCAACGATGCCGCCGGCAAGGGGGGCAGTATCCGCCGGGTCACCCAGGCCCTCGATGCCCGTAACTACCGGATCATACCGATTGCAGCCCCGAGCGAAGAGGAGCGGGCCCAGCCGTATCTCTGGCGGTTCTGGCGTCATCTGCCCAGACGGGGCCGTTTTGCCATCTTTGATCGATCCTGGTACGGCCGGGTACTGGTGGAGCGGGTCGAGGGGTTCTGCTCCCAGAGCGACTGGATGCGCGCCTATGGAGAGATCAACGATTTTGAAGAGCAGATGGTGCGCAACCACACGGTGGTGGTCAAGTTTTGGCTCGCCATCACCCAGGAGGAACAGCTGAAACGGTTTAAGGAACGCGAAAAGATCGGCTTCAAGCGTTTCAAGATCACCGAAGAGGATTGGCGCAACCGCGAAAAATGGCCGCTGTACGAACAGGCGGTCTGCGACATGATCGATCGCACCAGCACGGAGATCGCACCCTGGACCCTGGTTGAGGCCAACGACAAGAACCACGCCAGGATCAAGGTCTTGCAGACTATTTGTAACCAGATTGAACAGGCACTTGAAAAAGTTTAGCGGTCGCTATATACACGTACTGATAAAGACTAGTTTACGCACGTTCAGTTGCTGCACAAAAGGAAGCTGCCATGTCTATTCCTGTCGAGGTGCTGAGCGCCCTCAACACGACTCACGAAACACTGCTCAAACAGCTGATTGACGATACCCGCAGCGTCTTCTCCACCATGCTCGGCCTGGACCTGATGCATCTGCCGCTTGAAGTCGATCCGATGGAGCATTTCAAGGATTCCGTCTCGGCCATGGTGGGTCTGGCGGGCACCTACAACGGCCTGATTTCCATCCACCAGCCCGCTACGTTGGCCATCAAACTGACGGAAACCATGCTGGACATGGAGGTAAACGAGGTGGACCAGGATGTCTTCGACGCCCTGGGAGAAATCGCCAACATGGTGGCAGGCAACATCAAGCAGCACCTTTCCAGGGGAGGGCTCGATGTACGCCTCTCAACCCCCTCGGTTGCCAGCGGCAGCGACTACATCATCTGCGCCAAACAGGCCAACTCCATGAACCTCTTGTTCGACCTGGACGAGGAGTGGATGCTGGTAAGCGTGGTACTAGAGAAGGACTAGCGGGGCTCACCCCAGCAGGCGCACAAACAGCCGTTCAGCACTGCGCAAGGTCATGAAGAACAACTCCTTGCCCGGTCTGGCAGCCAGACGGACATAGGGGGCCCGGACATAGTAGGGGCGGGCGCCGGCCAAGAGGGCGCAGAGGCAGCCGGTCAGCAAACGGTCGTCCGCCATCAGGATTGAAGACAGGGGAACTGCAGCCAGTTCCCCTGTCTTGTTCAGACCATCAGGATACGGCTTTTTTCGTACGCCGCCGACAAAGCGTACCTGCGAGAAATGTTCGGCAAACCAGTTCACCCGCGGGCCAAACGGCCGGTTCGACAGGATAAAGATCCGTTCCTCACCCCAAGTCTCGACTGCACGCTGTAACCAGGCCACCACCTCCGGTAGCGGCCGGTCCGCCCCATGGGGGGCCAGCACCCCGTCAAAATCCAGCGCCACGGCCCTGATCCCTTCGGCCCTGAGCTGCTCCGGTTCCACCTGCAGCAACCCCTGGTTCCCCGGCGTGGCAGCCAGCAAGCTCTGCAGGGCATGGCGATGGCGCCACCCGGCGGTTATCCCCTCAAGAATATGACCGATGGTCTCACTCCTTGTTAAAGCTGCACTTCTGTGCCTTGCTGAGTAGGTAGTAGACAATCCCCAGCACCAGCAGGGTCACGGTCAGGAAGGCCTGGGTCTTGAGATCGTCATGCCGCAGGGTTGAGATCAGGATCTCCCGTACCATCGCCACCACAATCACCCCCACAAAGACCAGGATATTGAAGCTGCCCCCCTTCAGGTTCTTGATCTCATTATCCAACAGCTCGATCATCATCCAGAGGATCAGCATGGCCCCCAGAGCCGAAAGGATGCCCTTCTCCACATCGCCGTGAAAGATGTCCAGCATATCGCGCACAAACAGCCCCACCACTCCCATCGATACCCCGGCTAGGGCCAGCACCAGTATCAGGTTCAGGCCGTAGGTGAAACGCTCGGCCAGGTGAATCAGGCCCGACTCAAGGGAACGTGAGACAAAGACCTTGCGCATCTCCGCCTCACGGTAGGAGGAGGTCAGCACCGCCAGGTTCATGTCAATGATCTTGTCCACCGATTCGCGGTAGACCCGGCGCTCCTCGCGATCGCTGAACGAATCATGGATGATATGCTGGATGGCATGGCGCACGTGGCTCATGGCGGCGTTGACATAATGGACCGGCAGGCCGACCCGCACATGGGCCTGGCCGATCCGCTTCAGGGAACGCAGGTACTCTTCGTCGTAAACGCCCTGAAACAGGGTACGAAACCACTGGCGGTGAAACGCCTCCAGACGGTCCTTGCTGGAATAGCGCTGGACCAGGCGCTCAGTATCGGGGATATCGTACAGGTAGGAGATAAAATGCCCGGCCAGCTCATTCAGGTACTCATCGGCCAGCGGCGCAAGCTCCCGCAGGTTGGCGGCATCCTCATCCGTAAAATGATACTGTTCCTTCAGTTTCAGCATGGTTTCCATCAGTGTCGCTCCTTCACTGCCGTTAAATAGTCGCACCGTACCGCCAGGCAGCGGCACAGCTCCCTTCGCTGGAAACCATGCAGGCCCCGACCGGGGTTTCCGGGGTACAGGCCGTGCCGAACAACGGGCAGGCCGAAGGATCGATCCGGCCGGTCAGAACCTCACCGCAGCGGCAGCCGGCCGGCTCCAGCGGTTCGGGCAGTTCCACCGCCAGCATCCGGGCGGCATCGAAACGCCCAAAGGCCTCCCGGATCGCCAGGCCACTGCCGGGCAGCATCCCCAGGCCGCGCCAAAGCGCGTCAACCGGCTCAAAGACCTCGGCGAGGATCTGCCTGGCCTTGGGGTTCCCTTCCCAACTGACGGCCCGGGCGTACTGGATCTCAACCCTGGCCTCACCGGCCAAGTGCTGCCGCAGCAGCAACAGCACCCCCTGCAGCACATCGGCCGGCTCAAAACCGGTCACCACACAGGGGATACCGAACCGCTCCGCCAACGGTTGATAGGCTATACCGCCGATCACCGTGCTGACATGGGCCGGGCAGAGGTAACCGCTGACCCGCAGCCCAGGGTCGCTGGAAAGGGCCTGCATCGGCCCCGGCATAGTCTTGTGGCTGGCCAGCACAAAGAAGTTCTGCAGCCCCTTGGCTGACGCCGCCAGGATGGCAGCCCCCACCGTCGGGGTGGTGGTCTCGAACCCAACCCCCAGAAAGACTACCCGCTGCTGCGGCAGCTGCTCTGCCAGACGAACGGCATCCAGGGCGGAATAGACCACCCTGACATCCGCCCCGGCAGCACGCGCCGCCATCAGGGTACTGCGGGAGCCGGGCACTCGCAGCAGGTCGCCAAAGGTTGCAATCGTCAGCCCCGGCAGGACAGCCAGGGCCAGGGCATGGTCGATATAGCCGACCGGTGTCACACAGACCGGGCAGCCCGGCCCGGAAACCAGCTGCACACTGCTCGGCAACAGGCTTTTCAAACCAAAACGGGCAATCGCCATGGTGTGGGTGCCGCAGACCTCCATGAAACGGACCGGCTGCTGCAGTCCGGCCGCCTCACGGCAGATCGCCCCGGCCAGCCCCTGCACCAGCTCCCGTTCGCGGTATTCGTCCTGAAACTTCATGCCATATCCTCAGGCTTGAACAGCTCCCGCATCAACTTCAGGGTTTCCTCCGCCTCATGGGGATCGATCCGGGAAATGGCAAAACCGGCATGCACGATCACGTAGTCACCCACCGTAACCGCTTCACCCAGCATCATCAGGCTGGCCTCGCGACGGACGCCGTCGATCTCGGCCACCACCACATCGTCATGCAGTTCAACGACCTGCATCGGAACACCAAGACACATCATGCTCTCCTTTGTGCGGCCACAGCCGCCTGTCCCAGGGCAAGGCCGCCATCATTGGGTGGCACCAGTCGGTGCAGAAAGACCTCGAACCGTGCCTGTGTCAGGCGAGTATACACCAAGTCGGTCAAAAGACGATTCTGAAACACGCCGCCGGACAACCCCACCCGCGACAGTCCGCTGACCTCACGGCAGTGATTGCAGCCGGCCAGCACCGCCTCGGCCAGCCGGTCATGGAAGCCAAGTGCCAAGGCTGCTTTGGCCGCGCCATGGGCACGCTGCTCGGCCAGGCTCAGCAAGAGCGGCGTACAGTCAAGCGCAAAGGGCCCTCCGGCAGCCAACTCGATCGCAGCCGGCTGTAACGCGGCCGCCTCCGAGGTTGACTCGGCCAAGGCCTCCAACGCCATGCCGGCCTGCCCGTCAAAACGGTTGCCTGTTGCAGCCCCGCTCAGTAGCGCAGCAGCGTCGAACAGCCGGCCCGCGCTGGAGGTAAACGGGGCATTGAGCCCCCGTGCCAGCATGGCGGCCAGCAGCTGTTTGTCCGTTGTCGCCAACTCCGGCATGCCGGGCAGGTGCCAGACCGCCTCACCCATGACCGGATACAACCAGGCAGCCACCATCCGCCACGGTTCTTTGGCTGCAGCGTCACCGCCGGGCAGCCGCACCTGCTTGAGGTGCCCCAACCGCTGCACCCCGCCATAGCCGCCAACCAGAAACTCGCCCCCCCAGACCGTGCCGTCATCTCCCAGGCCGGTGCCATCAAAGATCACGCCGATCAAATCCCCTTCCAGACGGTTTTCCGCCATGCAGGCTGCCAGATGGGCATGATGGTGCTGGACTGTCACCAGCGGCAAACCGCTGGCCCCGGCATAGCGGCTGGAGAGATAATCAGGATGCAGGTCGCAGGCCACAACCTCGGGCCTGATCTCCATCACCGCCCCCAGATGTGTAATGGCCTGACGGAAGGTCTCCAGGGTGGCTGCATTCTTCAAGTCGCCGATATGCTGACTGAGAAAGGCCTGGGGACCACGGGTCAGGCAGATGGTGTTCTTCAGCTCCGCCCCCACGGCCAAAATCCGGCCGCTGTCAAACGGCAAGGTCACGCCACGCGGCACATACCCGCGGGAGCGCCGGTAAAACAGCGGCTGTCCCTGAAAGACCCGCAGCACCGAATCATCGGTGCGGACCTGGATCGGACGGTTATGGGTCAAGATCGCGTCGGCGATGCCGGCCAGTTGCACCTGAGCCTCGTTATCATCGGCCAGCATCGGTTCGTCGGACCGGTTGGCGCTGGTCATGACCAGGGCCGCGGGTGCGCCACAGGCGAACAGCAGCTGGTGCAGTGGCGTATAGGCCAGCATCAAGCCGATCCAGCAACTGGCCGGTGCAACCAGATCGGAAACCGGCGAACCGGCCCTGCCACGCACAATCACTACCGGTGCCTCGGGGGCCCCCAGCAAACGTTCTTCCAGCCCGCTCATAGCAGCCAGCCGCCGGGCCGCCGCCAGATCAGGCACCATCACGGCAAACGGTTTTTCATCCCGCTGCTTGTGTTGCCGTAACCGGCCCACCGCTGCAGTATTGGCAGCATCCACTGCCAGGTGGTAGCCTCCCAATCCCTTGACCGCCACCACCTGGCCCTGCTGCAGGAGGCGCACAGCCTGTCCCAGTGGATCGACATGCTGCGGAATCAGCGACAACTGAGGGCCGCAGACGGGACAGGCGATCGGCTGGGCGTGAAAACGACGATCCAGGGGGTTGCGGTACTCCTGCTCGCAGGACGGGCAGAGCGGGAAGGCCGCCATGGTGGTCAGGGGACGGTCATAGGGAATGCCGGTGACGATGGTCCAGCGCGGGCCGCAGTTGGTACAGGTAATAAAGGGGTGATGATAGCGGCGGTCAGCCGGGTCGGAAAACTCCCGCAGGCAGTCGCTACAGAGCGCGGCATCCGGGGCCACCTGCGCCTCGGCCCGGCCATCGCTGCTGGCCAGGATCTCGAAGCCGTCCGCAGCGGTCTGTTCCGGCAGCTCCCAGCTATCTACCCGTTGAATCTGCGCCAGGGGCGGCAACTCCGCCTGCAGGCGTTGCCTGAACAGCACCAGCTGCCCAGTTTCCCCCTGCAACTCGGCCTCCACCCCCGCCGGGCTATTGCGTACCCAGCCGGCCAGCCCCAGTTCATGAGCAAGCCGAAACACAAAGGGGCGGAACCCCACCCCTTGCACAATCCCACTGATACGCAGCCCGTGACGGGCTATTTGCCCATCTCCCTGGCCAGCCAGGCGTACCAGGCCTCAAGGCCCTGGCCGGTGGTGGCAGAGACCTCCATGATCTGCAGGTCATGGCTGACTCGGGCGGCGTAGTCGCGGCACTGGGCCAGATCAAAGGAGAGATGGGGCAACAGGTCCACCTTGTTCAGCAGCATCAGGTCGGAGTTATGGAACATCTGGGGATACTTGAGCGGCTTGTCCTCCCCCTCGGTGACCGACAGCACTACTACCTTGTGGGCCTCGCCCAGATCAAAGGCCGCCGGGCAGACCAGGTTGCCGACGTTCTCGATCAGCAGCAGATCGAGGTTATCCAGGTCAAAGGCCTCGGTGGCGTGCATCACCATGTGGGCATCCAGGTGACAGCCGGCCCCGGTGTTGATCTGCTTGACCGGTACACCGGTGGCGGCGATCCGGCGGGCGTCGTTATCGGTCTGCTGGTCACCCTCGATCACGGCGCAGCGATAGCGGCCGGAAAGGTCCCGCAGAGTCCGCTCCAGCAGGGTGGTCTTGCCGGAACCGGGGGAAGAAACCAGGTTGAGGACAAAGATGCCTTTTTCCTTGAACAGGGCCCGGTTAAAGGCAGCCAGACGGTTGTTCTTGGCCAGCACATCCTCTTCAATACTGATGGTTTTGGAGCGCTGCCCTGCTTCATGACTGTGCTCATGGGGCTGACCATCGGCATGCAGGTGGTCGTGCTGATGCTGATGGTCGCCATGTTCGTGGTCATGGGCGTGCGGATGGGGATGAGTATGGCTCAGATCACCGTGGCGGTGTTCATGATCGTGGATATGTTCGTGGTCATGGTGGTGGCCGGAAACAGGGCTGCAGCCGCAGGTTGTGCACATGGAAAAACCTCGTTGCTACGGAATTTTGTTAGCATAATTATACCAGTTTTACCGATGCCGGGGGGCTAGGTCAAGCAGGAATGCCAGGGGCATGCTGTATACGCTGTACCCCTGCGCTGCAATCAAACTGCAGGCAGTACAAGCGGGCATACTCCCCCCCCAGGGCCAGCAGTTCGGCATGGCGCCCCTCTTCCATCACCCGGCCCTGGTTGATCACTACGATCCGGTCCGCATCCCGCACGGTTGACAGACGGTGGGCGATCACCAGGGCGGTACGGCCGGCCAGGAGCCGCTCAACCCCTTCCTGGATCAACCGTTCACTCTCACTGTCCACACTGGCGGTGGCCTCATCCAGGATCAGCAGTTCCGGATCAAAGGCCAGGGCCCGCGCAAAGGACAACAGCTGGCGTTCACCCAACGACAGGTTGCTGCCCCGTTCATCCAGTCTGGTCTCGTACCCCTGCGGCAGGCGTTCGATAAAGCGGTCCGCGCCGACCACTGCGGCGGCGCGTTCCATGCACTGCAAGGCCTGTTCATCCCCCAGACTGATGTTGAACGCCACGGTGCCGGCAAAGATAAACGGTTCCTGGGGCACCAGCGCCATCCTACGCCGCAGCTCCTGACGCGGCATGGCCTGAATCGGCAGGCCGTCCAGCAGGATCTCGCCCCGGTTCAGCTCGTACATACGGGTCAACAGACGGATCACGGTGGTCTTGCCGCCGCCGCTTTCCCCCACCAGGGCCAGACGTTCGCCCCGGTGCAACACTAGGTTGAAGTCATCCAGGACTGTCTGGCCGGGCAGATAGGCAAAACAAACCTCCCGGAACAGCACCAGCGGAACAGCCCCCTGCTGACCAATAGCGGCCGAAGACGCCCCTGTCTGCTGCAATGGCAGCCGAACCCCCTGATCCTGCTCGGGCTGTTCGTCCAGTAGGGCAAAGATCCGCTCCAGGGCAGCCATGGCCCCCTGCATGATCCCGTACTTGGCCGACAGATCCCGGATCGGACCGAAGAATTTCTCAATATACTGGATAAAGGCCACCAAGGTGCCGAAGGTCAGGACCCCCTGCAGCATCTGGCCGCTGCCGTACCAGATGATCAGGGCAATGGCCAGTGAGGAGAACATCTCCACCAAGGCATATAGTGAGGCATCCCAACTGATCACCGGCTTGTTGGCATCACGGTAGGCGCTGTTATGGGCGCTGAAACGTTGCTGTTCGTCCTGTTCACGCCCAAAGGCCTGCACCACCGAGATGCCGCCCAGCACCTCGGCCAGGTGGCCGTTCATCTTGCCCAGGCGGGAGCGGACCTCGCGAAAGGCCTGACGCATATTGCGCCGGAAGAGCCAGGCCACCAACGCCAGCGGAGGTAGCACGGTGAAGGTCACCAGAGAGAGCCGCACATCCATCCAGAGCATGGCTCCGACAATCCCGGCCAACAGCAGGATATCCCCGACAATAGAGACAATCCCGGCCGCAAACATATCCCCCAACGACTCCACGTCGGTGCTGAGACGGGTCACCACCCCGCCGGTGGCGCTGCGGTCGAACCAGGCCGTCGGCAGGTGCAGCAACCGTTTGAACAGGGCCTCCCGCAAGTCGGCCATCACCCGCTGGCCCACCAGTTGCAGGCCATAGACCTCTGCCCAGGTCAGAAGCGCCTCAAATACCAGCACCACCAGGAACAGGGCCGTCGGCATGGTCAGACGATCCAGCCGCCCCGGTGTAATGGCATGGTCAATGGCGTACTTCAGCAACAACGGTTGCGCCAGCCGGCACAGGGTTACCAGCGGCAACAGCACCAGGATACCGGCCACCATCCTGCGGTAGGGGGTCAGATATCCGAGAAAGCGGCGCAAGAGGCGTGCGTCGTAGGCCTTGCCGGCTATGGCATCTTCGTGCAGACCGCCGTAATGCATCCCAACTCCTTGTCTCAGCGTACCAAACAAACTTGGCAAAGCTCTGGCTGCTTGTCAACCGCTAAGCCGGGGTCAAACGCCATTGCCAAGGCATCGTTACGCAGTCACCCCATGATCCCGCTTTCAAAGTCTTGCGCTTGCGCATTTTCCTGCTAGTATCGTAAAGCGTATCCTGCAGTCAGCCATTTCCGCACAGCACCAAGACGCGCAGTAGAAGGAGTGACATGTCAGCACTGGCAGAACTCTTTTCCTTTGCATGCTATGCCTTGATCTCACTGGCACTGATTGCCGGGCTGCTTGCCGCGGCCTGGTGGCTTGGCGCAAAGAGCAGTTCCCGCAACAAACAGCAGCCCTACGAGTCGGGCGTGCTGCCGACCGGTTCTGCCCGTATGGCGCTGACCGTGCCGTTCTACCTGGTGGCGATCTTTTTCATTGTCTTCGATGTCGAATCCGCCTTCATCTTCACCTGGGCCGCGGTCTGGGAACAACTGGGCCTGGCCGGGCTGCTGCACATCACCTTCTTCATCGTGGCCCTGCTGTTGGGGCTGATCTGGCTGGCCCTCAAGGGCGGGCTTAACTGGGGACCGTCAAAGGAGCAGCTATCCGATGACCAGACCTGAGCTTCCTAACAACATCCTGCTGACCCGGCTGGACGACCTGATCAACTGGGGCCGCGCCAACTCGCTCTGGCCGATGTTCTTCGGCCTTTCCTGCTGTTTTGTCGAGATGATGACCTCCTTTACCTCCCGCTACGACGTCTCCCGCTTCGGGGCCGAGGTCCTGCGCGGCACCCCGCGCGAAGCCGACCTGATGGTGATCGCCGGTACGGTCTTCAAGAAGATGGCCCCCTCGGTGTTGCGGCTCTACGAGCAGATGGCCGAGCCGCGCTGGGTGATGGCCATGGGCAGCTGCGCCAACTCCGGCGGGATGTACGACGTCTACAGCGTGGTGCAGGGGGTCAATCAGATCATTCCGGTGGATGTCTACGTGCCCGGTTGCCCGCCACGGCCCGAGGCCTTTCTGCAGGGGCTGATGCTGCTGCAGCAGAAGATCAGAAGCGAGGAGCGTCCGGCCCGGCCGGTGCTGCACCTGGCAGGCGGTACCCAGGGCACGGTCACCCCGGTACTGGTGGACGGCAGCAGCAAGAGCCGCGACCCCCGCGGCCCCGGCCTGGAAGGGACCCCGCTGCGCGGCACCTCGCTCCAGCATCCCCACTTCAGCATGCCCCGCTCCGATGAGATCTGGCGGCCACCGGCCCCACGGCACGCCTACCCCGACTTCGGGCTGGGCACCGAACTGGAGGAGCTTTCCCAACAGCGGGTGGTCCGCGACGACAACGCCACCGACATGCTGACCTACCGGGTGCCGGCCGGGCTGCTGCCCACGGTGCTGCGGCACCTCAAAAACCGTCCGGGCGCGCCGTTCCGCCGTCTGGAGGATATCGCCGCCGTTGACGACTCCTGCCGCCGGGAGCGCCATAGGTACCGCGATTTCACCGTCAACTACCACCTGCTCAACTTCGACCAGCCGGGGCACCTGCGCCTCAAGGTGGAGACGGACGGCAACCACCCCGAGCTGCCCAGCGTCACCGCAATCTATCCTGCGGCCAACTGGTACGAGCGGGAGGTCTTTGATATGTACGGCATCCGTTTCAGCGGGCACCCCCGCCTGCGCCGGATTCTGATGCCGCACGACTGGGAAGGCCATCCGTTGCGTAAAGAGCATCCCTTCCGGGCCACCGAGATGCCCCCCTACACCACCGCCGACGCCAGAAAGCACGATGCGCTGCCTGCCTCAGACTTCTTCGAGCGCCAGGATGACGAGACCCTGATCCTGAACCTGGGCCCCCAGCACCCCGGCACCCACGGCGTGATCCGCTGCATCCTCAAACTGGAGGGGGAAGAGATCCGGGATATGGACCTGGATATCGGCTTTCACCACCGTGGCGCGGAAAAGATCGCCGAACGGCAACACTGGAACCAGTTCATCCCCTACACCGACCGGATCGACTACCTGGCCGGGGTGCAGAACAACCTGGCCTATGTCACCTCAGTGGAACGGCTGTGCGGCATCACGGTACCGGAGCGCGCCACGGTGATCCGGGTGATGCTGGCCGAACTGTTCCGGATCGCCAGCCACCTGGTCTGGCTGGGCACCTTCACCGCCGATATCGGCGCCATGACCCCGGTCTTCTATACCTTCAGCGACCGCGAAAAGATCTTCGACATCGTCGAGATGATCACCGGCGGCAGGATGCACCCGGCCTGGTTCCGGATCGGCGGCGTGGCCGACGACCTGCCCGTAGGCTGGGAACAGCCGGTGCAGGCCTTTCTGGACTGGATGCCGCCACGGCTACGGGAATACGAAGCGCTCCTAAACGGCAACCCGATCCTGCGGGAACGCCTCAAAGGGGTGGGGGCCATCAGCAGGGAGGATGCCTTTGCATGGGGACTGTCCGGGCCGAACCTGCGTGCCTGCGGGGTGCCCTGGGACCTGCGCCGGAAGCTGCCCTACGGCGGCTACGACCAGTTTGAGTTCGAGATCCCCACCGCCGAAGGGGGCGACTGCCTTGCCCGTTACCAGGTCCGGCTAGAGGAGATCCGGCAATCGTTACGGATCGTCCAACAGACCCTGCAGCAGATGCCGTCTGGACGCTGGATCACCGATGACTACCGCTATGTGGTGCCGCAGAAACCCGATACCCTGCAGGACATCGAGTCGTTGATCCACCATTTTGTCAACACCACCCGCGGCATGGCCGCGCCCCGTGGTGAAAACTACAGCGCCATCGAGGCCCCCAAGGGGGAAAACGGCTATTTTGTGGTCTCAGACGGGCTGAACATCCCCTACCGGGTCAGGATCAAGACCCCCAGTTTCCCGCACATGCAGGCCCTGCCGCTGATGAGCCGCGGCTGGCTGGTGGCTGATTTCCTGGCGATCCTGGGGTCGGTGGACTTTGTGCTGGCGGACCTGGATCGGT
>CAZUSH010000030.1:26484-38888 GCA_964622705.1 uncultured Geobacter sp.
ACCAACCGTGAGGCGGCCGTGGATGTGCTGAAAACACTCCAGTCCCATTACGGCTGGCTCTCCGATGAGCTGCTTGAGCAGGCGGCCCCGCTGGTGGGACTTTCCCCTCTGCAACTGGATGAACTGGCCACCTTTTACGAGATGCTCTACCGCAGACCGGTCGGGAAGCGTGTGATCCATGTCTGCGACTCCATCTCCTGCTGGAGCCTGGGGGGCGAAAGCCTGCTGGCCCACCTCTGCCACGAACTGGGGATTCAACCGGGAGAAACCACCAGCGACGGCCTGTTCACCCTGCTGCCCTGCTGTTGCCTGGGCAACTGCGGCAATGCCCCGACCATCATGATCGGTGACACCTTGCACGGCAACCTGACAGCGGAACGGGCAACCGAAATTTTAGAAACGGAACGTAGCGTGGCCACGGAGACACAGAGGCACTGAGAAAAGCGCGGCACGACAAACCAAACTGGATCTAGATATGCTGACACCGGGCTTATGCTAAAGGCAAAGTACGCATTAATCCTAAAATCGGCAGCTAGACCACAGAAGCTCTGAGACGCAAAGGGAATCACAAGATTTTTACAATTAAGATGCAAAACAAAAAGGGTGAGTAACAAACACGACTGATTTTGATGACCGATCTGTATGTAGTGGCGCTGTGACTCTGTGGCAACTGTTTTTACTGGTTAGAATTTTGTTTCTATTTCAGTTTCTCTGAGGCTCTGTGCCTCTGTGGCAAAAGGGATCTATGGAGCAGCAGCTTTTCCGCCATAACCGGCCCGGCCGGGTCGTAACCTTCACCGAGTACCGCGCAGCCGGTGGCTTTGAGGCCCTGGCCACGGCACTGACGGAGCTGACGCCGGAGCAGGTGCAGCAGCAGGTGATCGATTCCGGGCTGCGGGGCCGCGGCGGGGCCGGCTTCCCCACCGGCAAGAAGTGGTCATTCGTGCCGCGCAACCTGGCCGGACCGCGCTGGCTGATCTGCAACTGCGACGAAATGGAGCCGGGCACCTACAAGGACCGGGTCCTGCTGGAGGCCAACCCCTACCTGCTGGTGGAGGGGATGCTGCTGGCCTGTTACGCCCTGGGGGTGGAGCATGCCTTCATCTTCATCCGGCGGGGCTACGAGACCGCTGCCGCCAATCTGCAGCGGGCGCTGGATGAAGCCAGGGCCGCCCGGTTACTGGGCGAGCGGATCAGGGGCAGCGCCTTTTCCTGCCGGATCGACCTGCACGTTTCGGCCGGACGCTACATCTGCGGCGAAGAGACCGCCTTGATGAATGCGCTGGAGGGCAGGCGGGCCAACCCACGCGCCAAACCGCCCTTCCCGGCGGTCAAAGGGCTCTGGGGCGGCCCCACGGTGGTCAACAACGTGGAGACCCTTGCCAACCTGCCGGACATCATCCTGAAAGGGCCGGCCTGGTTCAAGGGACTGGCCAACATCCCCGAGGCAGCGGGCATGAAGTTGTTCTGTCTGAGCGGCCACCTGAAAAACCGGGCCTGTTTTGAGCTGCCGCTGGGCATCAGCCTGGGTGAGATCATCAACGGCCCCGGCGGCGGCATGCGGACGGGCAGCAGCTTCAAGGCCTGCCTGCCGGGCGGCGCCTCGACCCCGTTTCTGACCGCAGAACATCTGGAGCTGCCGCTGGATTTCGACACCGTTGCCAAGGCCGGTTCCCGCCTCGGCACCGGCGGGGTGGTGGTCTTTGACCAGGACACCTGCATGGTGGCGGCCACCCTGAACCTGGTCCGTTTCTATGCCCGCGAATCCTGCGGCTGGTGCACCCCCTGCCGGGAAGGACTGCCCTTTGTGGTCAACATCCTGGAGATGATCGAGGCGGGTCAGGCCGGCCGGGAACATATCGAGCTGTTGCGGGAGCACCTCAAGTACCTCAATCTAGCCTTCTGTGCCCTGGCCCCCGGCGCCATGGGACCGGTTGACGGCCTGCTGCGGCACTTTGAGCACGAACTGCTGGAGCATATCACCACGGGCCGCTGCCCCTTCAGGAATGACTGATGCCGAAACTGATCATCGACAACCAGGCAGTGGAGGTACCGGCCGGCACCAACGTGCTGGAGGCGGCCAAGCAGGTCGGGGTCTGGGTACCGCACTTCTGCTACCATCCCGCCCTCGGCAATGCCGGCGCCTGCCGGCTCTGCGCCGTGATGTTCCTGGAGGGGCCGGTCAAGGGGCTGCAGATGTCCTGCATGATCCCGGCCCAGGACGGTATGGTGGTCTCCACCACCGACGGCGAGGCAGCCCGGATGCGGGCCATGGTGATGGAGTGGCTGATGATCAACCATCCCCACGACTGCCCGGTCTGCGACGAAGGGGGCGAATGCCTGCTACAGGATTACACCATTGCGGGCGGCCACGGCATCAGGCGCTACAGCGGCACAAAACGCACCCACGTCAACCAGCAGCTGGGACCACAGATCGAACATGAGATGAACCGCTGCATCCAGTGTTACCGCTGCGTGCGCTTCTATCAGGAGTATGCCGGCGGCACCGACTTCGGCGTGCTGGGCAGCGCCTCCAAGGTCTACTTTGGCCGTTTCCGGGACGGCACCCTGGAGTCCCCCTTCAGCGGCAACCTGGTGGACCTCTGTCCCACCGGGGTCTTCACCGACAAAACCGCCCGCTTCCGGGCCCGCTACTGGGATTACCAGATGGCCCCCTCACTCTGCCCCCACTGCTCGCTGGGCTGCAACACCACCCCGATGGCCCGCTACCGCGAGCTGCTCAAGGTCACGGCCCGCCACAACGATACGGTCAACGGCTGGTTCATCTGCGACCACGGCCGCTTTGACAATGCTGCAGTCAACGACCCGGCCCGGCCGCGCACCCCACTGGTGGACAACCAAGCGGTTTCGCTGAATGAGGCAGTGGAAACGCTGGCAACCAGGCTGGCTGAGATTCGCCAACAGCACGGCCCGGCAAGTATTGCCCTGCTCGGCTCCAGCCGCGCCAGCATGGAGGCCAACCTGATGCTGCAAGCCCTGGCTGACCAGCTGCAGAGCGAGGCGCTCTGTTTTTTCACGGATCGCGCCAGTGCAACTGAGACCGCTACGGCACTGGCCTTGCTGCACAGGCATCCAGCCGCATCCCTGGCCGCTATCCAGCAGGCCGACTGCATTGCCCTGCTTGGTTGCGACCTTCTGCTCGAGGCACCCATGATGGCCTTGGCCATCCGCCAGGCCTGGCGCAAAGGAGCCCAGGTCTACGCCGTCGCCGGCAACAGCGCTGACCTGCCGTTTACCTGCACCCGGGTAACAGACCTGAAAGAGATCCCCTTTGCGACGGCCAAGCAGCCGGTGCTGGTCTGCAGCGCCGGCCACCTGGTCCAGGAACCGCTCACCGAACTGGCCGACACCGTAGCGGTGGCTATGCTGTTGAACGGCCCCAACGCCTGCGGTGCCGGCCTGCTGGCCAAGCAGTACCAAACCCGTAGCCTGGAGGAACAGTTTGCCACCGGCAAGGTCAAGGCCCTGCTCTGCCTTGAGGCGGACCTGCCCAAGGAACTGCCTGCCGGGCTGCAGTTCGTAGCCCGGATTGACTGGCTGCCCGGTAGCGCGGACCAGGCTGCTGGGATTTTCCTGCCCAGCACTGCCTGGGTTGAGATGCAGGGTACCTACCTCAATAACGAGGGCCGGGCCCAGCGCTTCCAGCCGGTCATGCAGCCAGGCCTGCCGCTCAAGCAGGGCCTGGAGGGCTCCCACCCCTCCCACACCCCTGCCCAAACTGCACCGGGTAGCATCCCCCAGCCGGCCGAGCAGCTTCTGGCCAGCCTGATCGAACAGCTGGGAGGCAGGCCGCCCCAGCCTCTGTTCACGGGTCAATGGCACCCCCTGCAGACCCTGGCCCCGGCCGGGGAAGGTCACAAGGTGACATTCTGATGCTGCCGACCGGACTGGAGATACTGCTGCTTCTGGCCAAGGTGCTGGTGGTGCTGTTCGTGATCCTGACCCTGGCCGCCTACCTGGTTTTTGCCGAGCGCAAGGTGCTGGCCTGGATCCAGGACCGCAAGGGACCGAACCGGGTCGGTCCCCTTGGCCTGCTGCAACCCCTGGCAGACCTGATCAAGCTGCTGACCAAGGAGGACTTCAGGCCGGCCGGGGCCGACAAATGGCTCTTCTACCTGGCCCCTGCCATGGCGGCCATCCCGGCCATCCTCTCCTTTGCAATCGTGCCGTTCGGCGCACCGTTGACGCTGTTCGGCCATACCGTCGATCTGCAGGTGGCTGACCTGAACATCGGCCTGCTGCTCTTTCTGGCGCTCTCCTCCATCGCGGTCTACGGGGTGGCCCTGGGCGGCTGGGCCTCCAACTCCAAGTACGCCCTGCTGGGCGGCCTGCGCGGTCTGGCCCAGCTGATCTCCTACGAACTGCCGCTGGGGCTTTCGCTGGTGCCGGTGGTGATGCTGGGCCACTCCTTCCGGGTCTCGGAGATCGTCAACGCCCAGGCCGACGGCTGGTTCATCCTCTACCAGCCCCTGGCCTTCCTGCTGTTCGTGATCAGTGTGCTGGCCGAATGCAAACGGATCCCGTTCGACCTGCCCGAGGCCGAGGGGGAACTGGTGGCCGGTTTCCACACCGAGTATTCCGGCATGCGCTTCGGTCTGTTCTTTGTGGGTGAATACATCAATATCATCGTGCTGGGCGGCCTGGCAGCCACCTTCTTCCTGGGGGGCTGGCACGGTCCGCTGCTGCCGCCGCTGGTCTGGTTCTGGCTCAAGGTGTTCTGCTTTGCCTTTTTCGTGATCTGGGTCAGAGGCACCCTGCCCAGGCTGCGCTACGACCAGCTGATGCATCTGGGCTGGAAACTGCTGACCCCGCTGGCCCTGCTGAATATCCTGGCCACCGGCTGGTGGCTGATGCTGCGGGGGCTGCCATGACGATCCTGCGTGATATCCAGGCCCTGCTGGCCGGCATGTGGACCACCTGGAAGCATATCTTCCGGCGGCCGCTGACCATCCAGTACCCCGAGGAAAAGCGGACCCCCTATCCCCGCTTCCGGGCCCGCATCATCCTGACCCGCGACCCGGACGGCGGTGAGCGTTGCGTGGCCTGCCAGCTCTGCTCGGCCGCCTGCCCGGTGGACTGCATCTCCATGCAGCCGGCCGAGGATACCGATGGCCGCCGCTCTGCGGCCTGGTTCAGGATCAACTTCTCACGCTGCATCTTCTGCGGGCTCTGCGCCGAGGCCTGCCCCACCCTGGCGATCCAGATGAGCCCGGACTACGAGATCTGCAAACGGGACATCATGGAGCTGGTCTACGAAAAGGAGGACCTGCTGGTGGACCATGGCGGCAAGGACCCGGACTACAACTTCTACCACCACAGCGGCATCGGCGTGACGCAGCCGCGCGGCACGGGCGAACAGGAAAAGCCGCCCGTAGATGTCAGGGGGCTCTTGCCATGAACGCGGCCCAACTGCTCTTCTACCTGCTGGCCACGGTCACGGTGCTGGCCACCCTGTTCGCCATCACGGAGAAACACCCGGTCCATGCGATCGTCTACCTGGTGACCTCCTTCTTTGCCCTGGCCGCCATCTTTTTCCTGCTGGCTGCGCCGCTGATCGCCATCTTCGAAGTGATCATCTATGCCGGCGCCGTGATGGTGCTGTTCATGTTCGTGATCATGATGCTGGACCTGGGCAGGCCCGAACAGGTCAGCCGTCCGGGCCTGCTGCACTGGCTGCCCGCCATCACCCTGAGCGCTACCATCCTGGCGGCCCTGGCAACCCTGCTGGAGGTCCGCACCGGCAGCAGCGCCACGTTGCACCAGATCGGGGTCAAGACCTTCTGCGTGACCCTGTTCCGTGGCTACGGCCTGGCAATCGAGATTATCTCCCTGCAACTGCTGTTCGCGGTGGTCGGGGCCCTTTACCTGGGAAGGAGGCGTAGGTCATGATCGTGCCGCTTGAACAGGTGCTGCTGCTGGCAGGGTTGCTCTTCGGCCTGGGCCTGATCTGCGTGCTGGTCTGGCGCAGCAACGTGATCATGTTGCTGATCGGGATCGAGATCATGCTGAACGCCGCCATGCTGGTCTTCGTGGCTGCCTCGAACCACTGGGGCGCGGCTGACGGCCAGGTCTTCGCCCTGATGATCATCGCCATGACCTCGGCCGAGGTCTCTCTGGCCCTGGCCCTGGTGGTCTACCTGCACCGCCGCAGAAACACCGTGGCGGTGGATGAATTCAGGGAGCTGCACGACTGATGCGCACGAGTCTCTTACTGATACCGCTCTTGCCCCTGGCCGGTGCCCTGCTCAACATGCTGCTGGGCAGCAGGTTGCCGCGCCGCCTGAGCGAACTGGTCGCCTGCGGCGTGATCTGGGCCAGCTTCGGGGCAACCGTGCTGGCCGCGCTGCAGTACAGCCAGCCGGTGATCATTGAGGCGGCCCCGTGGCTGGCAGCCTTTGACCTGCGGGCCCCCTTCAGCTTCTCCCTCGATCCGCTCTCGCTCTCGCTCTGCCTGATGATTACCTTTGTCTGCGGCCTGATTCATCTCTACTCGGTGGCCTACATGGCCGACGACCCCGGCCATGTCAGGTACTTTGCCCTGCTGAACCTGTTCGTGGCCGCCATGCTGGTGCTGGTGCTGGCCGAAAGCCTGCCGCTTCTGTACCTGGGCTGGGAGGGGGTCGGTTTCTGTTCCTACGCCCTGATCGGCTTCTGGTACCGCGAGGAAAAGAACGCCACGGCCGGACGCAAGGCCTTTATCGTGACCCGCATCGGCGACACGGCCTTTGCCATCGCCATCATCTGGCTCTTCAGCCTGACCGGTTCAGTCTCCATCAGCCAGCTGAA
The DNA here is from genome assembly GCA_964622705.1 of uncultured Geobacter sp. Lineage (GTDB taxonomy): Bacteria > Desulfobacterota > Desulfuromonadia > Geobacterales > Pseudopelobacteraceae > Trichlorobacter. The sequence goes on from CAZUSH010000030.1 coordinate 33,292, forward strand.
CCAGGCCGGTGCCACCCTGCCGCTGGCCACCGTCACCGCCCTGGGGCTGCTGCTCCTGATCGGCGCCACCGGCAAATCGGCCCAGCTGCCGCTGTCGGTCTGGCTGCCGGATGCCATGGCAGGCCCCACTCCGGTCTCGGCCCAGATCCACGCCGCCACCATGGTGACCGCCGGGGTCTACCTGCTGATGCGGCTGTTCCCGCTGATCGGCCGTTCCGGCACGGTGCTGGCCGCCATTGCGATTGTCGGCGGGATCACCGCCTTCCATGCTGCCACCTGCGCCCTGGCTCAGCGCGACCTGAAACGGATTCTGGCCTACTCCACCATCAGCCAGATCGGTTACATGATGCTGGGGGTCGGTGCCGGGGCCATCACGGCAGCCAGCTTCCATCTGCTGGTGCACGCCTTCTTCAAGGCCCTGCTCTTCCTGGGGGCCGGCTGTGTCATCACGGCACTGCACCATGAGCAGGACATCTTCAGGATGGGCGGCCTGCGCCGCAGCCTGCCGGCCACCTTCTGGCCCTTCCTGGCCGGCTCGGTCTGCCTGGCCGGCATCCCCCTGACCGGCGGTTTCTTCAGCAAGGACAGCATCCTGGCCGCGGTCTGGCAGCACGGGGGACCGCTCTACCTGTCACTTTACGGGCTGGGTCTGCTCACCGCCCTCTTGACCTCACTCTACACCTTCAGGATGATCTACCTGGTCTTCTGCGGCAGCGGCCCCACACCGCACCGTCTGTCCCCCCTGATGGAACGCAGCCTGTTGCCGCTGGCCCTCTTGGGCCTGTGCGGCGGTCTGCTGAACCTGCCCGAATACCTGGGCCATGGCCTGTTGGCACGTTTCCTGGCACCGCTGGTGGTCGAGCCCCATGCCCTGAGCAGCGCCACGGAACTGGCATTGCAGGGTGTGGCAGCCCTGCTGTCCCTGCTGGGCCTGGGGCTGGCCCACCAGCGCTACGGCGGCGCCAGGCGCGCGCAACGCCTGCAGGAGGCTGCCCAGCCGGCCAGGGGACTGCAGGCCTTCTGCCTGCACGGCTGGTACCTGGATTGGTTGTACGAACGGCTGTTTGTCCGGCCCTATCACTGGCTCTCCCGTACCCTGTGGCAGCAGGTTGACGAAGGCTGGATCGACGGTAACCTTGACCGCTTTGCCAACCTTTTGGGCCGCCTGGGTCAACGGCTGGGCAGCTGGGGCACGGGCCGGTTGTCGCACTACCTGCTCAGTCTGGCTGCCGGGGCAGCCCTGCTGATCGCCTGGCTTGCCTGGGGGACGCCATGATGCCGCAGCTGCCGTTTCTGACCCTGCTGGTCTTCCTGCCGCTCTGCGGCGGGCTGCTGCTGCCGCTCTGCCGAGGCAACCTGAAATGGCTGCGCCTGACCGCCCTGGGGATTGCCCTGCTGGAACTGGCCCTGGCCGCTGTGGCCTGGCGCGAGGCCACCATCCTGTGCGCCCGTCCCGGTATGCCGGCCGGTTTCAGTTTTTTTGTGGATATCCCCTGGATCGCCCCGCTCGGCATTCACTACCTGCTGGGTATGGATGCCATCAGCCTGCTGCTGGTGTTCTTGACCGCCTTTATCACCGTGATCGCCATCCTGTCCTCCTGGCAGGCCATCAACCGCAGGCCCACGCTCTACTACCTGCTGATCCTGGTGATGGAAAGCGGCATCATGGGGGTCTTCCTGGCCCTGGACCTGTTTTTGTTCTACCTCTTCTGGGAGGTGATGCTGATCCCGATGTTCTTCCTGATCGGCATCTGGGGCCATGGCCGCTCGATCTACTCCTCCCTGAAGTTCTTCCTGTTCACCCTGGCCGGTTCCCTGCTGATGCTGCTGGCGTTGATGGCGGTCTACCTGCTGCATGGCAGCCAGACCGGCAGCTACAGCTTTGCCCTGGCCGACCTGCGCAACACCGCAATCCCCCTGGCCACCAGCATCTGGCTGTATGCCGCCTTTTTCCTGGCCTTTGCCATTAAGTTCCCGCTCTTTCCCGTGCATACCTGGCTGCCGGACGCCCATACCGATGCCCCCACCGCCGGCAGCATCATCCTGGCAGCGCTGCTCTTGAAGACCGGGGCCTATGGTCTGATCCGCTTCGGCTACCCCTTGTTCCCGGAGGCGGCCCGCACCCTGACCCCGCTGGTGATCGTGCTGGCCGTGACCGGCATCCTCTACGCTTCCTGGATCGCCTTTGCCCAGACCGATATGAAACGCCTGATCGCCTACTCCAGTATCGGCCATATGGGCTTTGTGATGCTGGGGATTGCGGCCTGGAACCAGGTGGCCCTCTCGGGCGCCATCCTGCAGATGGTCAACCACGGCCTGACCACCGGTGCGCTGTTTGCTCTGGTCGGCATGCTGGATGAGCGGACCCACACCCGCGAGATCGCGGCTTACGGCGGCGTCTGGGGCAAGGCGCCGGTCCTGGCCGCCTGCTTCATCCTGTTCAACATGGCCTCGGCCGGTCTGCCGGGGTTGAACAACTTTGTGGGGGAATTCCTGATCCTGACCGGCAGCTTCCGCACCTGGCCGCTGGCCGCAGCCATCGCCTGCGCCGGTATCGTACTGCCGCTGGTCTACACGGTCCGGCTGCTGCAGGAGGTACTGTTCCAGACGGAACGCCAGCCGCTGATGATTGCCGAGCTGTCGTGGCGCGAAGCCCTGCTGCTTGGCCTGGTGGGGCTGGGGGTGGTGGGGATCGGCCTGCATCCCGCGCCGCTTCTGGAGCTGCTCAGGCTGCCGGTTACCCTGCTGATGGGAGTTTCCCCATGATGATGGCCGATCTCTGGATAGCAGCCCCGCTGCTGCTCTTGGCCACGGGCGCCATCGTGGTGCTGCTGCTCGGTGCCCTGCGACACGAACGGACAGCCGGCCTGGTGGCCCTGCTGGTTCTGCTGGCAGCAGCGGCCTGGATCCTGCTGCCGCCACCGGCACCGGAGGCCCCCACCCTGGGACTGGCGGCCACCCCGCTGGCGCGTCTCTTTAGCCTGCTGTTCTGTCTGGCCTCGGCCGCAGCCCTGCTGCTGGCCCGCAACGACGCAACCCGGCACGGCATCACGGGTGAGGAGTATCCCGCCACCCTGCTGTTTGCCACCTTCGGCATGCTGGCCTTAAGCGGCGCCACCAACCTGCTGATCCTCTTTCTGGGCCTGGAGGCCATGACCTTTGGCTTCTACATCCTGGTGGCCATTGACCTGAAACAGGGCAGTACCAGCGAGGCCGGCCTGAAATACCTGGTGCTGGGTGCGCTGGCCGCCGCCTTCCTGGCCTTCGGCATCGCCCTTTTGTACGCCGGCACCGGCACCCTGGCCCTGGAGCGGGTACTGTTGCTGAGCCATACCAGCCGGATCGCCCAGCTCGGCTGGGGCTTTCTGCTGATCGGGGTGGCCTTCAAACTCTCGCTGGTGCCGGCCCACCTCTGGACCCCGGATATCTACCAGGCGATCCCGGCCCCGGTAGCAGCCCTGCTCTCCACCGCCTCCAAGGCCGCGGCCCTGCTGGCTTTGCTCTTGATCCTGCCCTACGGCGATGCCGCGCTGCTGCACCGTCCCCTGCAGGCGCTGGCCCTGCTCTCGATGCTGCTGGGCAACTTGGCGGCCCTGCTGCAGGGCAATATCCGGCGTATGCTGGCCTACTCCTCCATTGCCCAGATGGGGTACGTGGTGCTGGCACTGCTCAGCGGCTCCCAGGGTGGCTACAGCGCAGCAGCCTTTTATGCCGCCGCCTACCTGCTGATGGGCCTTGCCACCTTTGGCGCCCTGACGTTGATGGAACAGGGCGGCTGCAGCACCGATCTGGCAAGCTACCGCGGCCAGGGTTTTGCCCAACCGTTGCCGGCCGCCATCCTGGGGCTGGGGCTGTTCGCCCTGGCCGGTATCCCCCCCACGGCCGGTTTTACCGGCAAGTTCCTGATCTTCAGCGCCGCCATCACGGCCAACGAGATCCCGCTGGCCGTGCTCGGCATCCTCTCCGCGGCGGTCTCGGCCTACTACTACCTGCGGGTGGTGGTGGTGCTGTACATGCACCCGGCAGAGGGCGCTACCTCAGCAAAACCCTCCTCTGGCGAGATCGCGGTGGTGCTGCTGGTGGCATTCCTGCTGCTTCTGGCCGGTCTCTGGCCCACCCCGCTGCTGCAGCAGTTGTCCCTGACCTTCCCGTTGCGCTGACTTCATTTGCTCTAAAACCGGCAGTTGTCGTTGCCCCAAGTGAGCGCCTCGTCCGTACCTCGTTGTAGCGCTTAGCGAAATGGAGCGTTAAGCAGCCGATGCTGTTTGAAGCCATCCGGGCGAGTTTATCGGCTGCAGCGAAATGAACCTTAGAGCTACAGATGTCGGGCGTCGAAGCGAAGCGGGGCAATGTCAATGAGCAAATCGAGAATCATTGCACGACCCCGACTGCGCCACTTAGCCCCCAGCACTGCAAACAGGTTTGACTTTCAGCCGCCCCCTTGCTACATCTCTGGCTGGCCGGACAGCCGGACCGCTTGCCAGACGAGGAGACCAATGTCACAGACCATCCTGATCACCGGTGGAGTGCGCAGCGGCAAGAGCCGCTATGCCGAGGAACTGACCCGCGCCTTTGGCGCGCCGCTCTGCTACCTGGCCACGGCCCAGGCCCTGGATGACGAGATGCTGGAGCGGATCACCCGGCACCGTACCCGGCGCGGCCCTGACTGGGAGACCATTGAGGAGCCGCTCTTGGTGCCACAGACCCTGGCACGGATTGACGGCAGCCATGCCGCCATTCTGGTGGACTGCATCACCCTCTGGCTGTCCAACCTGCTGCTGTCGTACCGCGAGGAAGACCCGGAGGCCGAGGGGCAGATCCTGGGGCATGTGCACCGCCTGGCCAGCACCCTGCGGGGCATGACCACCCCGGTGGTGCTGGTGACCAACGAGGTCGGGATGGGGATTGTGCCGGAGAGCCCCTTGGGGCGGCTCTACCGCGATCTGGCCGGTCAGGCCAACCAGATCCTGGCTGCTGCCAGCAACACGGTCTACGTCACCATCAGCGGCATCCCGCTCAAGCTGAAATAATCCGTTCTTAACCAGGCATCGTGCTCAAACGGCAGCAGCGGGCCGCAACAACAAAATACAGTGGCAGCAACCCGCACATTGACACAAGATATTGTGTCATGCTACTACTCACGAAAACATATTCCGTTGCTGTTGAGCGGAAGCAGAATACATGATCAACGGTGCCCGTATGGGCTTGATAGGGAAGAGGGGTGTATTTCCACACGGAAAGAGTCCCCCACGGACCCGCCGCTGTAAGCGACGACAAAGGGCAACAATGTCACTGATCAGTTTGATCGGGAAGACGCCCGGAGGATGACTCGCAAGTCAGAAGACCTGCCTTGATCGTATATCATGAAACTCTCCGGGGACTGGGAGTTGACACGAGATCAGGCGACTTGAATACGGAAAGTCCGCATGCTGCGTAAGGCAGCTGCGGACTTTCTTCGTTTAGATCCACCTTCCCCGGACTCCATCAAAAAAACTGAAACGGCTTTTACCGCAGAGGACGCAAAGGACACAGAGGGAAATCAAAAGACCTTAACCTGTTTGGGTAACGGTGAGCTTGAGAAATTTTCTGTTGTTACT
>CAZUSH010000031.1:0-37646 GCA_964622705.1 uncultured Geobacter sp.
TGGGCATCATCAACAACAGGGGGGACAAATGCCAGTAGCAGATTATAAGACCTATTGCGAGATGCTTGACCGGGCGAGGGCGAACCGCTTCGCCTACCCGGCCTTCAACGTCACCTCCCTTACCACCGCCAACGCCGTACTGAAAGGGCTTGCCGAGAGCGGCAGCGACGGGATCATCCAGGTGTCGACCGGAGGAGCCGCCTTTGCCTCGGGAACGGCGGTCAAGGATATGCCCCTCGGTGCCATTTCCATTGCCGAGCACGTTCATCGGGTCGCAGAGCGCTACCCGATCTTCGTGGCCCTGCACACCGACCATTGCCCTGCGGACAAGCTGGAGACCTTTGTTCTGCCGCTGGTGGCCGAAACCGAACGCCGCCGCGCTGCCGGGCTCCCCAACCTCTTCAACAGCCACATGTTCGACGGCAGCGCCCTGCCGCTCAAAATGGACCTGGACATCGCCGGCAACCTATTGGAGCGTTTCCGGAAGAGCGATCTGATCCTGGAGATCGAAACGGGCGTTGTGGGCGGCGAGGAGGACGGAATCAAGGGGGAGGCCGGCGCCAAGCTCTATACCACCCCGGAGGACACCCTGGAGGTGGCCCGGCGTCTGAACGGCATCGGCGGCCGCTACCTCCTGGCTGCAACGTTCGGCAATGTCCACGGAGTCTACAAGCCTGGTTCCGTGAAACTCAAACCGGCGATTCTCGGGGAATGCCAGGATGCCGTTATCAGAGAGTACGGCGAAAAGGCCCGCTTCCACCTGGTTTTTCACGGCGGATCAGGTTCGGAATTGCATGATATCCACGAAGCCCTCGACTACGGCGTCGTCAAGATGAACATCGACACCGATACCCAGTACGCCTTCACCCGGGCCGTTGCCGGGCACATGTTCAGTCATTATGACGGAGTGCTGAAGGTGGATGGCGAGGTGGGAGACAAAAAGGCCTATGACCCGCGTACCTACCTGGCAGTGGCCGAGACAGCCATGGCCGAGCGGGTCAAACGGGCGGTGGCGGATCTGCGCGGCACCGGCACCACATTATGCAAAGGATAGAGGAGACAACCGTGACCGATCCGGACTTCACCATCGAGCAGCTTGGCGACTGCCGCATTCCTTCCCCCATGGACTGCGGACGATTTACCGATGATCAGGAACAGCTCCTGTACCATTCCCGTTTTGAGGAGATCAGACCGTCAATCGAGGTGGGCGTGGAGCCGCCTGCCATGGAACTGGCCGGACCGCGGGAGCGGATATTTTTCGACCCGGCGCGGACCGCCTGCGGTATCGTCACCTGCGGTGGACTCTGCCCGGGGATCAATGACGTGATCCGTTCCATCGTGCTAAGCCTCCATCACCACTACGGCGTCAAGCGTATCCATGGATTCCGCTACGGCTACGAAGGACTGGTCCGGCGATACGGCCATATCCCGCTCAATCTCACACCGGAGCTGGTGAACCGGATCGGCGAGTTGGGAGGGACTTTTCTCGGTTCCTCCCGCGGCCATCAGGAACCGGCCGAGATGCTAGATACCCTGGAAGAGCTGGGGATCGGCATCCTCTTTGCGATCGGTGGTGACGGCACCCTGAAGGGGGCCGCACGAATCGCCGAGGAGGCAAAACGACGGGGGATTTCGCTCAGCGTTATCGGCATCCCCAAGACCATTGACAACGACATATCATTCATCCAGACGACCTTCGGCTTCGAGACCGCCGTGTCCGAGGCCAGACGATCCACCTATACCGCCCATACCGAGGCTACCGCTGCCCGCAACGGCATTGGACTGGTAAAACTGATGGGACGCGACTCCGGTTTCATTGCCGCCTTTACCACCCTGGCCGACAGCCAGGTCAATTACTGCCTGATTCCTGAGACACCCTTTGAGCTGGCGGGACTTCTCCGCAGCCTGGAGGAACGGTTAAAGCAAAGAGGCCATGCGGTGATCGTAGTGGCCGAGGGGGCGGGACAGGAACTGCTGGCAGCCTCGGGGGAGCAGGATGCTTCCGGGAACGTCAAATTCGGCGACATCGGCGTCTTCCTGCGGGACGCCATCAAGGAACATTTCAACCGGATCAGGCAAGAGATAAACCTCAAATACATTGATCCGAGCTACATTATCCGGAGCCAACCGGCCAACGCCCATGATGCCGCCTTCTGCCTGCTCCTGGGACACAACGCCGTCCATGCCGGGATGACGGGTCGAACCAACATGGTGGTTAGTTTCTGGAACCACCAGTTTGTCCATGTGCCGATCTCCCTCGCCACTCGGGAGAGGAAGAAGATCGACCCCGACGGGTGGCTGTGGAACAGCGTTATCGCTTCAACCGGCCAGCCGCGGAAGATGATGTAGGTGAATTCATGGGCAGACCGATGACCGTCATAGCCTGTCACGAGTGTGACCTGCTCCAGCGAGAGATTCAACTCCCGCCAGGCAGGGTGGCCCACTGTGTCCGGTGCGGGGCGAAGCTGTACCGCGTCGAAAACAGGAGCATCGACCACACGCTGGCGCTGACACTGGCAACCGCAGTAGTGTTCATTATTGCCAATTCGTTTCCCATCATCGGCCTCCAGATCCAGACGACACGCAACGACACCTCGCTCGTCAGCGCCGTTCATATGTTGTGGCATCAGGGCATGTGGCCGGTTGCCGGACTCGTGTTCTTCACCACGTTTCTGGCTCCTTCCGCCGTTCTCGTAATCATGATCCATATCCTTGTGGCGCTGAAGCGCGAACGCATTCCTGCCGGCTTTACCCATGTCATGAGTCTGCTGCAGATCTTCAACCATTGGGGGATGGTGGAAGTATTCATCATCGGTGTGATCGTGGCGCTGGTAAAGCTCACCCACTACGGGACCCTGATACCCGGCATCGCGCTCTGGTCACTGGGTGTTCTGACCCTACTGATGACTGCAACGTCGTCATCGTTCAATGCCCATGACATCTGGAACCGGGTGCATCCCACGCCTCGACGGGGAGGAAACCAATGAGCGATACGACGGTAACTGCCGCCGCCTGCGGTCTGCTCTCCTGCCATGCCTGCGGCCTGCTCTCCCGGGGAGGTCATGGCGGCCGACCACTCCACTGTCCCCGCTGCGGAGCGACGCTTCATGTTCGCAAGCCGAACGGCGTGGCTCGCTCCTGGGCATTCCTGATTGCCGCCTACATCCTGTACATCCCCGCCAACGTCCTGCCGATCATGGAGACCAGTTCCCTGTTCGGTGCCCAGGCGGATACCATCATGAGCGGGATTATTTACCTGTGGCACTCGGGATCATGGGACCTGGCCCTGGTGGTGTTCATCGCCAGCATCATGGTACCACTCTTGAAGCTGATTGCCCTGACCCTGCTGTTGATTTCAGTCCAACGGCGCTCCACTTGGCAGCCGATGCAGAGGGCCAAACTCTACCGGATCGTCGAACTGGTCGGACGTTGGTCGATGCTGGATATCTACGTGGTTGCCATCCTGGCGGCACTGGTGCAGATCGGCGCCCTGGCGACCATCAATGCCGGCCCTGGGGCGCTGGCCTTCGGCGCGGTCGTGGTGCTCACCATGTTCTCCGCCACGGCGTTCGATCCGCGCCTGATTTGGGACCCCCTCAGTCCCGACAGATTCTGCAAGAAAGAGAGAATTAATCATGAGTGAAGTGCAGCAAGAACCCGGACTGTACAACTTCCCCGAGGCAGTGCCCGAGTCCAGGAAGCGATTCTCTCTGCAACTGGTCTGGCTGATACCGATCGTGGCCGCCATCATCGGCGGCACCCTGGCGGTCAAGACCTACCTGCAAAAAGGGCCGATCATCACGATCTCCTTCAAGACCGGCGACGGGCTGGAGGCAGGCAAGACCAAGGTCAAGTACAAGGATGTGGAGGTCGGCCTGGTCAAGGACGTCTCCATCGCCAAGGACATCACGCACGTGATTGCGACGGTCGAACTGAGGAAGGAGGTTACGCCCTACCTGGTCGAGGACACCAAGTTCTGGGTGGTACGCCCCCGGATATCCGGGGGTGGTATCACCGGCCTCGGAACGCTGATGGGGGGGGCCTACATCGGCGTCGACGTCGGCAGATCCAAACAGCCGCAACGGGCGTTCACCGGCCTGGAGTCTCCGCCGGTCGTGGCCATGGATGTGCCGGGGAGCCGCTTTCAGTTGCACAGCGCGGATCTCGGCTCGCTCGATATCGGTTCGCCGGTTTACTTCCGTCGCATCCAGGTAGGACAGGTGGTCTCCTATGAACTGGACAAGGACGGCACGGGGGTGACCTTCACGATCTTCGTCACCGCACCGTATAACAGGTACGTCAGGGCCAACACTCGCTTCTGGAATGCCAGCGGGGTTGACCTTACCATGGACGCCAATGGCCTGAAGCTTGACACGCAGTCGCTGATGTCGATCCTCATCGGCGGGATCGCCTTCCAGACCCTGGACGAAAGCGGCGTGGCGCCGCCGACCGATGCAAACACGGCCTTTACCCTGTTTGCCACCCGCGATGAGGCGATGAAAAACCGCGACACGATCAGTCAGAGTTTTGTCATGATCTTCAAGGAAACGGTGCGTGGGTTGTCGCCGGGCGCCCCGGTCGATTTCCGGGGGCTGACCGTTGGCGAAGTTTCCGGCATCCATGTGGCCCACGACCCCCGCACCAAGGAAGTCAACATGCTGGTCGGCATGCGCATCTACCCGGAACGCCTCCGTTCACGTGTTGTTGGAGCGGTGCCGACCCCCAAGGAATATCGTACTATCCTCAACGAGATGGTGGCCCACGGCCTGAGAGCACAGCTTAAAAACGGCAATCTGCTGACCGGGCAACTCATCGTTACCCTCGACTACTTCCCGAATGCTCCAAAGACAAAGGTAGACTGGGCTTTGAGCCCGCCTCGGTTCCCCACCACGCCCGGCAGCCTTGTGGAACTGCAGGCAACGCTTATGAGTATCCTCAACAAGCTTGAGAAACTGCCGTTGGATGAGGTTGTCGGCGACGTGCGCCAAACGGTGCAGACCCTGGACGCCACCCTCAAGGATGCTGATAAGATGGTCAGGAATGTGGATAAAGACATACTGCCCGAGGTGCGGATGACACTGGTGGAGGCACGCAAGAGCCTCGACGCGGCGAAACAGGCCCTGTCAGCCGATGCGCCGCTTCAGCAAGACCTGCGGGTGACACTCCGGGAACTGGGCCGTACTGCCCAGTCGCTGCGGGTCCTGACCGATTATCTTGAGCGTCACCCCGAATCACTGATCCGCGGCAAACAGGAGGATAGACCATGAAGTTGCACAGCCCCCTAACCGGCATGACGACCCTCTGCCTGGCCGTAGCCCTGCTGGCCGGCTGCAGCAGTTCGCCGAGGGCAACCTTTTACACCCTGAACATCGCCGCAACAAACGAGGCACCGGCACCACTTCTTAACTCGGTGGCCATCGGCCCCATCACCCTTCCGGACCTGCTGGACCGGCCGCAACTCGTGGTGCGGGCATCGCCCAACCGGGTGGAAATCCTGGAAATCCACCGCTGGGCCGAGTCGTTGAAGAGCGAGATACCGCGCATCGTAGCAGCCGACCTGAGTATTCTGCTCAAGCCGGCCCGCGTATCGTCCTATCCGCAGAACGCGGGCCTGGAAGCTGACTATCGGGTTCTGCTCGATATCCAGCGTTTCGAGATGATCGCGGGAGAAGGGGTCGGCCTGGAGGCCCTCTGGTCGGTCCGCAGGAGTGATGGCGGTCCTCCGAAGACGGGCCGTTCCAAAGTCAGCGAACCGGTCGGCGTTGCCGGTTACGACGCACTGGTGGCGGCCCAGAGCCGGGCACTGGCTGTTGTTAGCCGCGATCTGGCCCAGGCGTTGCGCGAGGTGGCACGGGCCGCGCAGTCGCACTGAACTGGGACGAGCTGTGTCACATAGTTGTGGCTTCATTACGGTACCGATAAATGTACAACTTGCAACAGGGACAACATATTTATTGTATTTTTCAGACTCTTCGTGATTCGGGCAAAATTCAACCTCAAGTGTCGCGGCTCTATTCCCACTCTGTGGACAGAACAACTGGCCTGATCTGCGATCAATCAGTCTTGCTTAACGGCTTCTATCAAGCCAAGGACTACCCGGACAAACTACGCCAAGTGAAGTATTACTATGCCGAGCACGATCGAACCTTGGGGTCTCTGAGCAACAACTGAAGCCTGCCGACTATAACGATTGCCGAACTGTACCGCTATCGCCGGCAGGTGGAACTGTTCTTTCGCTGGATTATTACACAAGCGGTCTGCTAGATGCAGTAACGCTTTCGTCGGTAATGTATGCCGAGCTTATCCATGCGGGCCCGCAGGGTGTTCGGTTCCAAGCCGAGCAGTTCCGCCGCACCTCCGGGCCCGTTGATCTTCCCCTTGGTAATCTTGAGAACCTTGCCGATATGCAGGGTCATCACCTCATCCAGCCGCAGGGTGGTATCGGCCATGGACATGCCTGCCGTGTTTACCCCTTCTCTTCTCCGCTCGGCAGGTAAAACGGAGTCGAACAGCAACTGTCCCCCCCGGTGCAGTATCAACTCCCTCTCCACCAGATTTTCCAATTCGCGCACGTTTCCCGGCCAGTCGTATTCCATCAGGCGCTGCAGCGCCCCCGGCGCAATCACCGGCACCTCATCAACCCCCATATCAGATCTTTTGCGGGCAACAAAATGCCGGGTCAGGGCCGGGATATCTTCCCTCCTCTGCCGGAGCGGAGGAATCATGATCGGAAAGACGTACAGCCGGAACCAGAGGTCTTCCCGGAACAGCTTGTCGTCCACCATACTCTGCAGGTTACGGTGGGTTGCCGCGATGACACGGATATCCAGGGGAATCGGCCTGCTCCCGCCAACCCGCTCTATCTCGTGTCCCTGGAGTACGCGCAGCAGGCGGACTTGCGCCGAAAGCGGTAATTCACCGATTTCATCAAGAAAGAGAGTCCCGCCATCGGCGCGTTCAAAACGGCCGCGCTTCTCCGTGCTCGCCCCGGTGAAAGCTACTTTTTCGTGTCCGAACAGCTCACTGTCCATGAGACTTTCAGGGATCGCTCCGCAATTGACCTTGATAAACGGCTTGTCCCGTCGTGGCGAGCCGGTGTGAATCGCGTTGGCAATTACTTCTTTTCCCGTGCCGGTCTCTCCCAACAGCAGCACCGAATTGTTGAGCGGCGCCACCTGCCGCACCATCTCCATCACCTGCCGCAGTCCTGAATTGCAGCCAATGATCTCGTCGCTGTTTTGTAGAAAGAGCTCTTTGTTCAGAAACCGGTTATCGTCGAGCAGCTTGTCCCGGTACGTAAGGAGCTGCTCATGGGCCAGCGCGTTGGCCAATGCAATTGAAAAAGGTTCAGTTACCGTGGCTAGAAGCTCAACGTGCGATGAATCATAGACTCCCTCTCCACGGGCCCGGAGTATCAGCCCGCCCAGCCACTCATCTTCTACCCAGAGAGGTATAAGTATGGCAGAGTGCCCTTGGAGTTTGATGAAGGGGGCCATAGCACGAATTACCTCATCCTGACTCGTACTCATTATAGTCGGAACTTTAACCTCCCATGTTTGTACTTTCGACCAAACATCTTCGGGAAGCACAAAAATTTCGTCAACAAGCTCCACTTGATCAGCTGCAACCTGAGCGACCCTTCTCAGAGCGGAAAGATTGTTATCACGAATGGTTAAGGCAAGAACGTCGAGAGGCATGTGCTGCCTCAAATAGTTAAAGGCACTACTCAATGCGTTTTTAATCTGAAGGCTGCTGCATATCTTGATCGTCACTTCCTTAAAGAATATGTTTTTGTCAATCATGATGATTCCCCCGTAGTTCCCAGTGGTAAGAACTTAAATTTTCACCTGAATCTTTCCCCACTCAAAGATGAAGACTCAAATATTTCGCAACTCTAGCACACAATACCAAATATTTTAATTTATTTGAAAAATATCGTAACGATTCCGCATCTAACTTTGTAACATACTGATATTGAACCAATAAAAACCTGGCACAGTAATAGCTATACGACCTGTAATAGTAATAAATTAAACAACACACGAGGTGACTTATGAAAACTAAAGGGGGATGAAGACGAGCGATGGTTGAGAGATTTTCGCACCAGTATGCAAGCAGGAAATTGTCACTAACATCTTCAGCTAAAAGGAGAAATATCATGAAAACAATCATTGGCGCTGCCCTGACCATCGCTTTGTGCGTGCCCTTTGTGTCCTCCGCACAGGAGGGGAAAGACCTGTGTCTTGTTAACTCAGCGAATTGTGTGCAGTCCGTGCAAAACGATTCCTTCCAAGAAAAGATCTCGAAACTGGAAAACGAGATTAGCAAAGGCCAGAGGGTCTACACGAAGGAGGAGTTGGACCTCCTAGAGAAAAAACTGAACGATTACAAATCGCTTCAAGCAGCACTTATTAGTGGGTAATCAGCCCATTCCAAGCATGCAGCCCGGTAGCCGCATAGAGTGGCACCGGGCTGCATGCTTGAACCGTCTCGAGTGACGGGCCTGCTAAAGGCTCAAGGTACTATTATGGCAAAACTACTCTACATAACCTGCGACCTGAGACCGAATGATCAATCCTGTAGCCTCATGGCAGGCTCGGCTTTTCTTGACGAATACCTAAAACAAAATCACCGCGACGAGATCGACATGCTCGACCTCTACCGGGACCCGGTTCCAGTGGCCGACCCGGACGTTCTCAGCGCTCTGGAAAAAACAGCGCGGGGGCACCATATTGCGACGCTGACTACAATTGAGCAGCGAAAAATCAATCGAATGTGGGCGCTTGCGGGACAGTTTGCCGCTGCCGAAAAATACGTCCTGGTGACGCCGATGTGGAAGCCGGGATTCCCTGCGGAGTTGTGGGGGTATCTCGACTCGATACTGGTTTCCGGCAAGACCTATCAAAATACACTTTTGGGACCTCTTGGACTCCTGAAAGACCGGGAAAGAAAGTGCCTGCTGATCCACTCGTCCGAAGGATTCGTCTACGGAAAAAAAGAACTACATTGCATCTCTAACATCAGGAACACCATGAAATTCATGGGGATTGATGAGTTCCGCAGCATCTTGATTGCAGGAGCCGATCCGTCCCTAGAGACAAACAAGGTACTGAGCAGGAAACAAATCGAGCAGATTGCCGAAGCCGCGCTCACCTTTTGACGGCTGTTGGAGAGAGAAATTTTATGGCTAACGAAATCTCAAATAGAGTCGAGACTGGTGGAATCCCGAATGCGTGCGACCATGGCGCTACATTCGACATTCGGGAGGAGATCTGGTTCCTTCTTGCAGGGGCCTACCGTTACGTTGCCTCTGTGTGCGGCGAGGAGCTCGCAACGTATGGAATCACCCCCGCTCAATTCATTATCCTGACGCATATGGAGGCCGCCAAAGCCGACTCTCAGATCTGCCTTTCTCGCATGACGGGGATCGATCGAACCACCATTGTGGGAATAGTTGATCGACTGGAGCAAAAGGGGCTCATCGCACGTACAAAAATTGCTGAAGACCGGCGTGTTCGCCGGATAGTGCTGACCAACAACGGTCTGAAACTCAAAACAGATCTTTGTGTAGTGGCAGAGCGGATCCGCAGCAGACTGACGACAAAAATCTCCCCGAAGGGCTATGCGGAACTTGTCCGGTTGTTGACAAGGCTCCGCGAGTAACAATAGCCGAAAGGCTGGAATCAACATGAGCATACTATTGATTGGCATAAGAATAATCCTATGGGTTGCAACGTTCCTATGGATTTGCCTTGTAATCATATTTACCACCAATACGCCGGATGATTCCGGCAAGTGAAAAGGATGTCCGGTTACATGAAAACAAACCTTATGGCCAGAATCTCGAAAATCGGTAGTATCGCCATCGTCGTCGCTGTGGCGCTGGGGGGGTGTGCGCGACTCCCCATTGGTGTAAAGCCCATTTCCCAAATGGTCGAACCTGCCAAGCTGGACGTGGGTAGTGCAATCGATGCCGAGAAAAAGCACACCTTACCGTGGCCGACGCAAGCGTGGTGGAAGGTGTATGGCGACCCGCAGCTTGACCGGCTGATTGCAGAGGCTGTTGCAGGCAACCCGACCATGCACATCGCCCAATCCCGCATCACCATTTCCAAGGCGGTCGGCGGAATCGCCAGATCTGCCCTGACGCCTACGGTACAGACCGAAGCATCGCTCACGCGGGAGCAGTTCACCGAGCATTACTTCATCCCGCCACCCTATGCGGGGAACTGGTCCTGGTACAACGAGTGGACCACCGGCCTCTTTTATGATCTCGACCTGTGGGGCAAAAATCGCAGTGCCCTTGCCGGAGCCCTGGATCAGGTGCAGATGACTATGGCCGAGGAGCAGGAAGTCCGACTGGCCCTGGAAACGGCGGTTATCCGCCTCTATGTACAGATGTCGCTCCAGTACAGCTTACTGGACGTGGCCAAGGAGACCTTGCATCAGCGCGAGCATATCCGGGACATCCTGAGCAAACGTCATGCGGCGGGGCTCGGAACTGAAATTGAACTGCGGCAGGCCGAAACGGCGGTGCCAGCTGCACGGGCCGAAATCGAGAGGATTTCCGATGCTATCGAAATTCTTCGGCACAAACTGAGCGCACTCGCCGGCAAGGGGCCAGGGTATGGCGAGCAGATTCACCGACCGACCCTTTCCCTTGCCCTGCCGATCGGATTGCCGTCAACGATTCAGGCGGACCTCCTCGGGCGGAGGCCGGACGTGGTAGCCGAACGCTGGCGCGTGGAGGCGGCCGGCAAGGGGATCGAAGTCGCCAAAGCGTCATTCTACCCGAACATAAACTTCTCCGCTTTCGTAGGTTGGCAATCCTTGGGCTTCGATAAATTCCTCACCTCCGAATCACTGATTAAAGGTTTCGGCCCCGCCATTTCGTTACCCATCTTCGAAGGGGGGCGGCTGAAAGAACATCTGCGTATCTCCACAGCGGAATACGACATCGCAGTAGAGGCGTACAACAACACCATCATTCATGCCCTTGAAGAGGTTGCCAACGAAGTGGGCACCCTGCGATCACTGGAATTGCAGCGGAAAGAGACTTACGAATCCCATTCCCTGGCCTTTCGTGCCTATGACATAGCCCTGACCGGTTTCAAGGCAGGCCTCAGCGATTACCTGACCGTCCTCAATGCGCAGACCCAGACTCTCGTTGAGTCGCAGCGGAAAGCCCAGGTCGAGGCGCATTTCCTCGATGCCTATGCCGCGCTGATGCAGGCGATCGGCGGGGGAGTTCCCGTTACTGCTCCAACGGAAAAGGGAGGAGGATCGAAATGATATTCCTGGACGGGTTGCTGCGAGAGGTCGTTTCCTGGGGGAAAACGGAAGGGATCGGATGGATCTTCGTGCTGAAGACCACCATCGCCGCCCTGCTGGCCATGGGAATCTCCATGCGCCTCGAATTGGGACAGCCTGTAACGGCCATGGTCACCGTTTACATCCTTATGCACCCCCAAACCGGCATGGTGTTGACCAAGAGCTTATACCGTATCTGCGGGACCTTCGCGGGGGCTTTGGCCAGTCTGGTGCTACTGGGTCTCTTTGCCCAGGAAAGGGTGCTCTTTCTGGGTGGACTGGCGCTGTGGATTGGCCTGTGCACTACGGGAGCTGCCCTGTACCGCAATTTCAAGTCGTACGGTTTTACCCTGGCCGGATATACCGCCGCCATGATCTGCATCCCGCTGATCATGCAGCCGACCGGCTTCTTTGATTATGCGGTCAACCGGGTGACGGAGGTAATGGTCGGTATTATCTGCGCCGGCGTTGTCAGTGAGGTGGTTTTCCCGCGCAGTCTCGGCGACAGCATCATAAAATCCATGGAGGCGCGCTACGCTCAATTTGAGAGCTTTGTTCTCGCCTTGCTTTCGGAAAGCTCCTCCCCCCATGAGATCGACCGGATGCATCTGCAACTCACCGGCAATACCCTGGGCCTGGAGTTACAGCGCAGCTCCGTGCTCATGGAAGCCTCGGAAATTCGGGCATACGACCATCGCCTGCGTCAGTTGAACAACGACTTCATGGCAATGTCCACCACACTCCACTCGCTTTGCCAGCTCTTGAATCGGCTGAAGGTTGCGGACGCCGAGGCGGCCGCTACCTTGACTGCACTGCATGCACCGCTTGCCCAGGCGCTTGCGCCAGCGGGCGAGCCGACCAGTGGCGCCAAAAGTGCCCGTCAGACCGCATGTCGGCTTGACGAATTTCTTGCGCTGCTCCCTGAACAGACAGAAACAATCCGGCATAAGTATCGCGATTCAGGTAACACGACAGACCTAGACATAGAAACCACCTTGGAACTTTTCAATCGCTTTGTCCGGGAGATGCACGACTACATGAAGACCTACTCCATGCTGGCGGATAAAGCAGGGCCGGAGCCGTTTGACAGCGTCCGGTTTGCCTCCCGCACTGATCCTGCCTTGGCGATTCTGACCGGAGTGCGGGCCATGACCGTGATCGCGCTGACGGCGGCGTTCTGGATTGCATCTGCATGGCCCTATGGCGCAACCGCCGTCATGATGGCAGCCATAACAAGCGCACTTTTCGCACCTGCTCCGGATCCAGCACTAGCCTTAAAAAGCGGGCTTCATGGGGTTTTGGCCGGTTTTGCTGCAGCATTTCTCTGCAAGTTTTTCGTCCTCACCTCACTCCACGGTATCGGATTGCTACTCGTTGGCATGTTCCCGTTCCTCCTGGTGGGGCCGTACCTTTCCTTGAACCCGAAACTCGCAGTAACCGGCCTTGGCTACAGCACCATGTTTTGCTTCATGGTCTCCCCAACCAACAAGATGGTGTATGACCCGGTGCAATTCACAAATTTCGGCAGCGCGCTTGCCCTCGGCGTAGCCATCGGCGCCATTATCTTTGCTACGTTTGTACCGGTGACCGGAGGATGGGTCAAACGCCGTACCGCCCGGATGCTGCGCGGGCAGGTAAAAATCGCCTGTTCCTGCAAGCTCACACCGCTCGGATCCCGGTTTGAGAGCAGCACGCGGGACCTCCTGCAGAGGGTCGTGGCAAAGCCGGCCCTGCAGGACACCCATGACCGTGAGATCCTCGACTGGATGTTCGTGGTACTCGAAATCGGACGGGCCGCTATTCAGCTCCGGCAGGATGCTGCATCTATCGCCCTGCCGCAGACCGTAACCGCCAGCGTTTGGAATACACTGAAGAAGATCACTCGTTTTTTTGAACACCCGAATTCCTGCAATCACAACATCGCCCTGCTTGGCGTTGAGCAAAGTATCGGGGCACTCCTTTCCGTACCATGTCAGGAAGCCTTTTGCGAGAAAACACACAGCGGGTTGCGCCGGATGCTGACCTCGTTCCATCTCATCCGTTCGGCATTGCTTGATGAGGCATCTATCTTGGCAGCCGTAGCGCTCCAACCGTCAACAACAATTCAAGGAGACCCAACATATGCCACGTGAATTAGCACTATTCGACGCGCTTGTCCCAAACCTGCTGCCGGTTTTTCTGGTCAGCATCATCGTACAGGCGGCACTGGACAGAGTCATGGCGTGGTGCGGCGTGTATCGCCACGTCTGGCATCCTCCGCTCTTCCGGCTGAGCTGCTTCGTCTGCATCTTCAGCGTATGCGGACTGCTAACGCTCCGCTAACCGCTTTATTGCTACAAACACTAATTTGAAGAGAGGCCCTCCATGAAACTCAAGGTCATTGTACGTTTCGTTTTCACCATTTCCATCTTTGCCGCTGCAATCTTTACCGGCACGAAGCTCTGGGACAGGTACATGAACTCCCCCTGGACCCGTGACGGCAAGGTCAGGGCCGATGTGGTCAATGTTGCCGCAGATGTGTCTGGCATAGTAGAGCGTGTTGCGGTGAAGGACAACCAGTTGGTGCACAAGGGAGACCTGCTGTTTGTGATCGACCGTGAGCGTTACGCTCTGGCCCTTTCCCAGGCCAATGCCCATCTGGCGGCTGGCAAGGCCCAGATGGTGATGAAGCAGCAGGAGGCACAACGGCGTGCAGGAGTGGACGGGTCGGTTGTCTCCACGGAAAACCGCGAAAACGCCAAGTCACAGGCCGATGCCGCAGAGGCGGCCTATCAGGAAGCAGAGGTGGCGGTCGATACCGCCAAGCTGAACCTCAAGCGTACCGAAGTGCGGGCACCGGTGGACGGATTCATTACGTACCTCAATGTACACAAGGGGGACTTTGCGGCGGCAGGAGCGGCAAAACTGGCAATCGTCGATAAGAATTCGTTCTGGGTCTACGGCTATTTCGAAGAAAACAAACTCCGGCTGCTCCACCTGGGCGACCCGGTCGAAATCAGGCTGCTCGGCGACTATCAACCTCTGAAAGGGCACATCGAGAGCCTGGCAAGAGGCATTTCCGATCACGACAACCCTGCAGGCAGAGAACTCTTGTCAGACGTCAACCCGATCTTCAACTGGGTCAGGCTGGCTCAACGGGTGCCGGTACGGATCAGAATCGATGACATCCCTAGGAACATTCAGCTGGTGGCGGGGACGACCTGTACAGTTATTGCACGGCCATCTTTACGCTAGCCACATACCTTAAGAATCTGCCTGGTCCGCTTGATCTGGCACTGCTGTTTTCCTGTTCCTGCTGTCGGAAATTTTTTCCGACGCAAATACATACGAAATGTCATAGCGCGTTTTACTCTTTACGCCATATCATAACAAATATTACTAATTACCGTGAAGCAGCCGAAGCAAATCAAGTAAATAGCTAAAAATACTAACAATAAATCTTGGCATATTTGTCGCTAATAGCAAAGGAATAATGCCAGAGGTGCTGCACAAAAAAGCAGGCAATCTGTTGTAAAAAATTGAGGGGCCGAGATGGAAAGCAAAGACAAGCGTGCCGCAATTATTGACTCAACCGTATATATCGTTGCCGCGCACGGGTTTCATGGTGCCTCGATGAGCATGATCGCAGACCGTGCAGGGATTGCTGCAGGAACTGCGTACATCCACTTCAAGAGCAAGGAGCACCTGCTGCTGGAAACATACAAGGAGCTGGAACGGCGCTGTCTGGAGGCGATCATGAAAGGCTATCCGTCGCAGGGGTCAATCAGGCAACGCTTTTACCATCTGGTACATGGGCTGATCCGCCATTTCATGCTCTTCCCCGAGGAATTCCTCTTTGCGGATCAATTTCTTAGTTCGCCGTTTCGAAAAGCAGTATCTCCGCACTACCTGCCTGACACCGAACTGAGCGGCATCTTGCAATTTTTCAGAGAGGGAGTAGAGATGCACGTCTTCAAGGAAATGCCGCCGGCCATGCTACTCGCATTCGCGTGCGGCCCTCTCATCCAGGTGGTACGCGCGAATGCGTCAGGACACCTGTATCTGGACGGCAAACGGATTTCCCAAGCTGTTGAGGCTTGCTGGGAGACCATCTCTTTGCAAAAGGCGCCACCGGCGATGTCAACGAGGTGCGTATGAAAACCAAATCTGACCTATTGAAGACCGAGCATTCATATCTGCATGACCTTTGTATTCTCGCCGTTGTTTTCGGCGGCGCGTTCTTTATGTTCCTCGGTCGTGTGGGGCTGATCGAGCCGGACGAGGGACGTTATGCGGAGATTCCCCGTGAGATGCTGGAGAAATGCGATTTCATCACCCCGACCCTGAACTATGTCCTTTATTTCGAGAAACCGCCCCTCCATTACTGGCTGACCGCCCTCTCCTTCAAGCTCTTCGGACTGAACGAGTTTGCAGCCCGTTTTACAGGTGCCACGGCAGGCATTCTGACCGTGCTGCTGGTCTACCATACGGCCCGCAAGCTGTTCGGCAGGAGCGAAGGGTTGTTCTCCGCGTTGATTCTCGGCTCCACGACCGGCTTTGTAGCCCAGTCGCGCATCAACCTGACCGACCTGACCCTGACCTTCTGCCTCTCGGCAGCCCTCTGCTGTTTTATTTTGGCCGCTGATGACCGCGAGCGGCATAAAGGTTTTTACTACTACCTGTTTTATCTGTTCGCGGCCTTGGCGGTGCTTACAAAGGGCCTGATCGGCCTTGTCTTTCCCATGGGCATCGTCTTCATCCACCTGATACTGTTCCGGCGTTGGCACCTGCTGAAGGAGATGCACATCGTCAGGGGCACGGTCCTCTTCCTGGCGGTTGCGGCCCCCTGGTTCGTGCTGGTATCGCTGCGCAATCCGGAGTTTGCTCGCTTCTTCTTCATCCACGAGCATGTGGAGCGCTTTCTCACTACGGTTCACGGCCGGTATCAGCCCGCTTGGTTTTTCCTCCCAGTGCTGCTGGGTACCATGTTTCCCTGGTCCCTGTTCGTAGTGCGCGCAGTTGGCCGGGCTTGGAAGGATCGTAGGCATGCGGACGGGGAGCGGCTCGCCTTCCTGCTGACCTGGGCCGCGGTGATCTTCCTCTTCTTCTCGGCGTCGCACTCCAAGCTGGTCCCGTACATCCTCCCCATGTTCCCCCCACTGGCCATGCTGCTGGGAAGGATGTTCACCCATGTAACAATAAAACAGGGGCAAGAAACGACCTTTGCCTGGGAGCAGGGCATTCTGGCTGGACTCCTGGTGCTGATGACGGTGGCGGCAGCCCTGTACCCCCATATGCAGGAGCTGGCACCGGTCCTGACCGGATCGGGACTGGTGCGGTCCGATAGTTCGCTTTTGACAAAACAGCCGATCCTTTCGCCGGCCGGAGGAGCGATGATCGCCTGCGTGACCATGGCCCTGCTCGTTTGCCTGTGGCTGGCACGGCGGCAAAGAGAGATTCTGACTCTATTTGTCGCACTCTGCCTCGGCTCCTACCTCCTGGCCACAATCGGACTACAGACATTCATGGAGGGGATCGCCAACAAGAAATCCTCGAAGGAACTGGCGTTGCTGGCTCGGCAGACCATGCCGCCGGAGGGGCGCCTGGTGACCTATGGTTACGAGCAGTCCCTGCCGTTTTACACTGGCAGGCAGGTTGTGGTGGTGGGCGGTAAGGGGGAACTGGAATTCGGGAGCAGGCAGGGGGATCAATCCGCATGGTTCCTGAACGAAGCGGACTTTATCCGGTTGTGGCGGGAGAAACATCAAGTCACGGCGCTCATGCAGAAAAACGATTACGAGCGGATCAGTCCCCGGCTTACTCCAACGCCCCTGACTCTGGGGCAAAAAGGAAAGCATGTGCTTATCTGCAATGAGGGCACTGCGTCGGCACATGCACAGGTCGGCACCACCGCAGAGATGCGGCAATGAATTCCTACGGTTTTGCCGTGAGGGAAAGGGGTTCACCATGAACCTTACAGTACGCGTTGTCCTTTGCCTGCTTCTTCTTGCACCGGCCCTTACCTGGGCAGGCGGCGCAAATTACGGCTATCCTATCGATGAGCCCTATGCCGCATCGATTCTGGGCACACCCAAAAGCCTGAAGCCGGATCTTCCCCGGGATGTTCCGGTCAAGACCCTGGTCCTGGAATCGGACCAGGAAAAACCGGACATCTTCTTTTATGACCTGGGGTTGCGTTACACGGTGGCGTTCCAGGACCACAAGGCCCCCCTGATTTTCCTCATCGCGGGGACCGGCGGCAGCAGCAGATCGGCAAAGATTATCGCTCTCATGACGAACCTGTACCATGCCGGGTTTCACGTGATTGCGCTTCCCTCGCCGACGTTTCCCAATTTCATCATCGATGCCTCCACCACCCATGTCCCGGGGAATTTGGCCGACGACGCCGCAGACCTCTATCGGGTCATGGAGCAGATCTGGAGCCGGACCAAGGGGCGGATTGAGGTCTCCCATTTCCTGCTCGCCGGCTACAGTCTCGGTGGGACCGAGGCCGCCTTCGTCGCCAAGCTGGACGAGGAACGCAAGATCTTCGATTTTAGCAGGGTACTGCTGCTCAACCCGGCGGTGAGTCTCTATAACTCCGTATCAAGGATAGAGGGGTTGCTGGATCGTATCCCCGGAGGTCCCCGGAGGATCGGGGCGTTCTACAACCGTGTCATGGCCAAAAGCACCGATTTTTACCGCAAGGGTGATTTCGTTGCCATTGACGATGATTTCCTCTTCGCGGCGTATCAAGCCCAGCTCCTGAACCGTGATGAAGCAGGGGGAATGATTGCCGTCTCATTCCGCATAAGCTCTGCCGGGATGATCTTCACCTCCGACGTCATGACCCATGGCGGCTACCTGGTACCGAAAAACAGGGAGTTGAAAAACAGCGACTCCCTCCACGACTACTTCTGGACCTCACTGCACCTTTCGTTTCTGGACTACTTCAACGAGTACTTTGTTCCCTATTTCCAGAGCAGGCGTCCCGGTCTCAGCAGGGAGGAGCTTGTCGAAGCGCTGAGCCTCAAGAGCATTGAACACTACCTCACCTCCTCCGCCAAGATAGAGGTAATCACCAACGAGGATGATTTCATCCTTGCTCCCGGCGAACTTGACTACCTGCGGCAGATTTTCGGCGCACGCCTCAAGGTCTATCCCTGCGGCGGGCACCTCGGCAATCTTGAGTTCAGCGACAACATGACCTTTCTGATTGATCGGCTGCACTCCGCAACGTGGTAGGCAAGGCGGGAGGTACGGTATGTCTAGCAACACGATTAAGTTGGTCGCTATCACCGCACTGGTTGCAGTTCTCACCGGCTGTGCCGCACGAAGCGCGCTCCTGCCCGGCGAGGCGCCGCCAATGCACACGGTGAGCGAATTCAGCGATGACGAGAACGTGTCACGTACGCCCGATCCCTGGGAAGGGTTTAACAGAAGTATGTACAAATTCAACTATGAGGCTGACCGGTTCGTATTGCTCCCCATGGTTACCGGATACGAAACCGTGGTGCCACGGTTTGCCCGTACCGGAGTCAGTAACTTTTTTGTCAACCTGGGTGAGGTCAAGACCTTCTACAACTGCCTCCTGCAGGCAAAGGGAAAGAAGTCCCTGGTAACCATTGGGCGGTTTCTGGTCAACTCGACCATTGGGATAGGCGGTCTCTTCGATCCGGCGACTGCCTTCGGCTGGAGACGGGAGCATGAGGACTTTGATCATACCCTCGAAACCTGGGGAGTCGATACCGGGCCGTATCTGGTTCTTCCGATCCTTGGCCCGAACACGATCCGCAGTGCAGGCGGGCTTGCGGTAGACGGCGGGGTGCGCTGGGCGATCATGAACGCCATTGACCCCTTTGGCGGGACCGGAGCCCGCAGTGAGATCGAGATGGGAATCACCGCGTTGGAAACCGTTGATCTGCGCTACCGGGAACGTTTCAGGTATTACGACAGTGACTATCCGTTCGAATACTACATGGTGCGTTACCTCTTCAGCCAGGAGCGGGAGCTCAAAATTCTCAGATAAAGGGCAGAATTACAGCAATGAGCAAACTCGGCAAAAAATTTCCCATAATGGAATGGCTCCCTTCGTATCAAAAGGAATGGCTTCACGCCGACGTGATGGCCGGCCTTACCACGGCGGCGGTAATCATCCCGCAGGCCATGGCCTATGCTGCCATTGCAGGTCTGCCTCTGGTGGTGGGACTTTATACCTCGCTGGTGATGCTGGTGGTTTACGCGGTTTTCGGAACCTCCCGGCTCTTAAGCGTCACAACCAGCTCCACCATTGCCATACTGACGTCACACGCTCTCAGTACAATCGTCGGCGAAGGTCATGCCGCAGGACTGCTGCCGGCATCCGCCACCCTGTCGCTCTTGGTGGGAATTTTCCTGCTGCTGGGAGGGCTGTTGAGGCTCGGCATGCTGGCCAACCTGATCTCCGTCCCGGTCCTTACCGGCTTCAAGGCGGCAATCGGTCTGGTGATCGTGCTGGATCAGCTCCCCAAGCTTCTGGGTGTCCATATCACCAAGGCCGGTTTCCTCCAAAATATCATATCGATACTCAGACACCTGCCGGAAACGTCACTTTCCACCGTGGTGCTTGCCACGGCAATGCTGGCCCTGCTCCTCGGCCTCAAACGGTTCGCGCCCAGGCTGCCGGCCACCTTGATAACCGTGGCGGCCGGCATCGCCCTGTCGGTCTTTGTCGGGTTCGAAAGAACCGACATCTCGCTGGTGGGCAGCGTTCAGGCCGGACTGCCGACCCTTGCCCTCCCCGATCTTTACCTGGCAAAGCAGCTCTGGCCGGCAGCACTTGGCATCGCCCTGATGAGTTTTGTTGAGACAGCGGCCGCCGGGCGCGCCTTTATCCTGAAGGGTGACCTTCCCCCCGAGGGTAATCACGAACTGGTGGCGACCGGTCTGGCAAACCTTGCCGGATGTTTCTTGCACAGTATGCCCGGCGGCGGGGGAACGTCTCAAACGGCAGTGAACCAGGGTGCAGGCGCACGCAGCCAGCTTTCCGGGCTGGTGTCCGCCGCTGTCATCATGGCGGTGCTTCTCTTTCTGGCGCCTCTCTTCGGGGAGATGCCCAGTGTAACCCTGGCCGTTGTCGTCATCATGGCCGGGGTCGGCCTGGTCAAGCCGGCCGAATTTCGCGCTATCCTCTCCATCAGGACCATGGAATTTCACTGGGCACTCATCGCGGCCTTTGGGGTGCTGGCGCTGGGTACCCTGAAGGGACTCCTGGCGGCGGTGCTGGTATCGATGGTGTCGCTCATCGTACGGGCCAATACCCATCCGATCCACGTGCTGGGACGTAAACCGGGGACCAATGTCTTTCGTCCGCAGTCTCCCGAACACCCGGAGGACGAGATTTATCCAGAACTTCTGCTGCTCCGGCCTGAAGGAGCAATCATCTTTGCCAATACACCTCGCCTGGTGAGCAAGATGCGGGAACTTATCACCCAGTTCACCCCTAGGGCACTGATCCTTGACCTGAGCGCCGTGCCGGACATGGAATACACCGCACTGATGATGCTGGCCGAAGGTGAAGAGGCGGTCCGCACGGCCGGGACCGAGGTTTCATTGGTAGCGATGAATCCGTATGTATTTGAGGTCATCAAACGATCGCCACTCTGGGAGCGGTTAGGAGATGAGCGAATGTTTTTCACGCTTGAACAGGCGGTGGAACGGTTTCAGCAAAATCAATGACAGGCCAGGAGCCATGGCATCGTCAAGAAAGGAATGATGTTGATGAAAGCTAAAAATGGAGAGGAAAAGATGAAGAAAAAGGCACCCCAGACAGGTGAAAAGCTAACTGGCAAAGAATACGAGAAAGAACTGGCCAAGCTGCATGTAGAGCTGGTCAAGCTCCAAGAATGGGTGAAACACAAGGGGCTGAAGGTCTGCATCGTTTTCGAGGGGCGCGACGGCGCCGGCAAGGGTGGAACCATCAAGGCCATTACCGAGCGTGTCAGCCCCCGCGTCTTTCGGGTGGTGGCGCTCCCAGCCCCGACAGACAGGGAAAAAACGCAGATGTATCCCCAGCGCTATATGCCGCATCTCCAGGCTGCCGGCGAGGTGGTCATCTTTGACCGGAGTTGGTACAACCGGGCCGGGGTTGAACGGGTCATGGGATTCTGTTCCAAGGAAGAGGTCAAGGAGTTTCTGAAGGTGGTACCACACTTTGAAAAATTGGCATGCGACTCTGGCATCATCTTGCTCAAGTACTGGCTGGAGGTCAGTCCGGAAGAACAGGCCCGCCGGTTGGGGGCGCGGATTGATGACGGGCGCAAGATCTGGAAGCTCTCTCCCATGGATATCGAGTCGTACACCCGCTGGGACGAGTATACCAGGGCGCGAGACGAGATGGTCGCTGCTTCAGACACCCCTTGGGCGCCGTGGTACGTGGCTCACTCGGATGACAAGAAACGGGCACGCCTGAATATCATTACCCACCTGCTCAGCAGGATTCCTTACGAGGATGTACCGCGCGAACAGGTGAAACTCCCGAGCAGACGGAAATCGGGAAAGTACAAGTCGCCCGATTATCCCTTCAAGATCATCCCTGATGCTTTCTAACCGGATGTTCTAATGGATAAAGTCGCGACACAGCCTGTTTTTCACAGGAAATAGCAGCTATATGCTCCCTTGTTACTCATGGTTCACAAGTTTCTAAGCCAAAATCACGGGATCAGTGCGTGGCTTCAAGAAAGGATAATAGCGGTATGTCTGATGCGATAAACACCCATGTTCTCCACACCAATCAAAGGACTCGTGCATGAAAATACGAGATATTTTGCTTGTTGATGACGACAGAGGCCTCCTCCACCTTCTCAGCGCTTTTCTCAGGCTTGAAAAATTTGACGTTGCCATAGCCCCGCATGGCTCCAGCGCCTTGGAACTCCTGGAGAATGAACGTGTCGCTTTGTTGATCACCGACTTCAACATGCCGGGTATGAACGGGTTGGAGCTAGCTGACTGCGCACGCAAGCTGCATCCGGACATGACCGTGTTTCTGATAACGGCCAGCATGATCGAGGATATTGTCGGGGGTGCCGTCAGTGCAGGCATCGCAAAGGTATTCTCCAAACCGCTGGACATGACCAACTTTGTAACAGCCATCAGGTCCGTGCTCTATCCAGGGCAAGCCACGCCATAAGACACGCGTGACCCGCTATTACGCGGTCAACATTGAACAGAAGAGGTGCAACCATGAAAATCTCAAACCTATCGATCTTAGTCCGCCTTGGCATTGGATTCGGCTCGCTGCTACTGCTGATGGCAGGCATAGGCTTAACCAATCTCTACTTGATCACCAGGATTGACCACAATATGGCACAGATTACCGGCAACAGCTACACACGCGCTGAAAAGGCCTTTGAGGCCCTGCTGGCTCAGGCCAAAGTCCAGAGCGCGGTAAAGTTGTCGATTCTCTCAAGCGATCAAACGCTGGATGAACAGGGATTTAAGGATATTCAGACAGGCCGCCAGGAATATCATGCGGCAATCGACAAGATCGAGGCACTGGACCAGAGTGAGCGGGGCAAGGCGGTGCTGGCACAACTGAAGGCTGCAAACGCAACCTCTGCTGCAGCCAATAACAAGGCCCTGGACCTGGAGAGCGGCGGACAGCACGAGCAAGCAATCGATCTCCTTAAACATGAACTTTTGGCAGAAAACCAGAAAACCATGGATGCCTTTGTGGAACTGCTCACCTATCAAAAACAGCAGGTGCAGGCTTCCGCCAATGCAGCTAGCGATTACGGCAAGCATGCGCGTTGGCTTAATCTGCTGTTCGGCGTGGTGTCAACCATAACTGGTTGTGTACTAGCCAGTACCATTGCACGCAGTATCAAAGTCCCGTTGGCAGAACTTATTGCTGCAAACAAACGGCTTGCAGCCGGTGATTTGACTGTAGAGATCACCTTAAATAGCAGGGATGAACTTGGTCAACTGGCAGCGTCCACCCGGACGGTGATAGGCAACATGAAGGACGGCCTTACCCGAATGGCCGATGTCTCAAGCAAACTGTCAGCGGCATCGAGTGAACTCCACAACCACGCGGAACAGTTGGCGAGCGGAACCGAAAGAATTATGGTTCAGACCAATTCCGTGGCAACTGCCAGCGAAGAGATGGCTGCCACCAGCACAGATATTGCCCGCAACTGCGGCATGGCTGCGGAAAGCTCGCAGCAATCAACCGCTGCGGCCACCAAGGGCGCAAACGTGGTGCAGGGAACCATTGCAGGTATGTCGTTGATTGCGGAACGGGTGAATCAGACTGCAAAAACAATTCAAAATCTGGGGAAACGTTCCGAGCAGATTGGTCAGATTGTCGGCGCCATTGAGGACATTGCAGACCAGACCAACCTCTTGGCCTTGAACGCCGCCATCGAGGCGGCCCGCGCCGGCGAACAGGGCCGAGGTTTTGCCGTAGTGGCCGACGAAGTGCGCGCCTTGGCGGAAAGGACCACCAAGGCCACCAAAGAGATTGCCGAGATGATCAAGGCGATCCAGGGCGAAACTGGTGCGGCAGTTGCGGTCATGCATGAAGGAGTGGCCGAGGTTGAAAAGGGTATGGCTGCCTCCCATGAATCAGGCAGGGCACTTGACGATATTTTGAACCGGATCAATGAAGTCACCATGCAGATCAATCAGATTGCTACTGCGGCTGAAGAGCAGACCGCGGTTACCGGCGAAATAACCATGAATGTTCAACAGGTTAACGAAGTCGTAAGCAGAGCTGCATCCGGTGTGAACGAAATTGCGGCTGCGTCGGCTCAATTGGCCTCAAACGCAACAATGCTGCAGGAATTGGTACAGCGGTTCAGGCTTGTTTAGCAGATTAGTGAGTAAAGGGGGAGAGACTTTGTCACCTCTAACGACTGATATGTGGCAACTGCTCATGCCGTTCGAGACCCAATGCTCTATATCGGGTACTGCTCGATATCCAACGCCTCGAGATGACCTCTGGAGAAGGGCCGGCCTGAAGGCACTCTGGTCAGTCCGCAGGAGTGATGGCGGTCCTCCGAAGACGGGCCGTTCCAAAGTCAGCGAACCGGCCGGAACTGCAGGTTATGACGCACTGGTAGCGGCCCAGAGCCGGGTACTGGCTGTTGTCAGCCGAGGCTTGGCCCAGGCGTTGTGTAAAACGGCACGGACCGCGCAGACGCAGTGAACCGGAATGAGCTGTGTCACATCGCTTTCGGCTTCATCACGCTTGACTGAGAGTGGGGCTAATCATGGAAAACGTTAAGGAAATCATGCAAACCCTTGTTGTATGGCTGAGCAATGCCACCGGTGTTTCTGCCGGACTGTACCATCTTTTGTTCAGTTCACTGGCATACATTGCGCTCCTCTGGTCTTTTCGATGGCTGCTGTTGCAGTTGATATGGCGGCAAACGGAGAATTTGCAGGTCCGTTACCAGTGGCGGAGAATCTCCAGTTATGCTGCATTCATCCTGACCGTAGCGCTGGCCGGCCGGGTAGTATTCGAGGGATTTCACGGCGTGGCCACATTTCTCGGGCTTTTAACGGCAGGCCTTGCCATTGCATTGAAAGACCCGTTGGTAAATCTGGTGGGATGGATGTTGATTATCTGGCGGAGGCCCTTTGCCGTGGGGGACCGCATCCAGATCGGTAGTCATGCGGGAGACGTTATGGATTTGACGATTTCCCGGTTTACCCTGGCGGAGATCGGCAACTGGGTCCATGCGGACCAGATCACCGGGCGAATCATACATATCCCTACCGGCAAGGTATTCGTCGAACCCCTGGCAGTCTATAGCAAGGGGATGCACGACTTCATCTGGAATGAGGTTGCCGTCCTCGTCACCTTTGAAAGCAACTGGAAGAGGGCCAAGGAGATTCTGAATCAGATAGCAGTCAACCATGCCGGGCATCTGACCGGGCCTGCGGAAAGCAAACTGAAGGAGTACGCCAGGGATTTTCTGGTGGTCCCGGTCGACCTGACTCCGAGGGTCTTCACCACCGTCGAGGAAAGCGGCGTACTCCTGACGGTGCGTCATGTCTGCCGTTCACGCCATCGGCGCGAGAGTACCCAAGAGATATGGGAAGACGTGCTGGACAGATTCGCTGAATGTGATGATGTCGATTTTGCCTACCCGACCAAGCGAGCTTACGACAATACCAAAGAGGGTAAGCAGGGAAACAGGGGCAAAGCTGCCGAGCTGTGCGCATGAACCAGATACAGCGTGTTGTCTCGACACAACCGGCCTCAATCGCACGCCTTCGTCAGGAACTGATATACAAGTCCAAGTTCACTTAAACTCCATTTTACTCACGGGAGAAAACCATCTTGAAATCCAACAGTTTTTTTGACGAAGCAGCGGGAATGCAGACGACATTCGGTGTTAATCAGCGCAATTTATTAAAGCTGGTCAAGTCGTCACCCCTGGGGATGATTGCTATTGATTCTCAAGGCGTGATTTTGCTTTGGAACCGGGCTGCCGAAGAAATCACCGGCTGGAGTGAACAGGAGGTCCTGGGACGGGATTTTCGGCTGCTTGTCGACGCCTGGCTGGTCTATGAGTTGGAGGATGCGCACAAACGGATTCTAAATGGAGAGGTTATTCATTCACTTCCCATCAATATCACCAGAAAAGACGGTAGGATGATCATTATCAGCTATTCTTCCGCTCCGGTGTTTGATGATGACCGTATCATCGCTGCTATCGCCGTCATCTATGACGTAACAGAAAAGATAAACATGGAGATGGCGCTGAGAAACAGTCTTGAAAAAATGAACCGGGTTGTTGACGAGACCGTATCGGCCCTGGCGACAGCGATTGGAAAGAGAGACCCTTACACGGCGGGGCATCAACAGCGGGTAGCTCAGCTTGCCTGCGCCATTGCCCATGAAATGGGAGGTTTTGACGATGACGGCATGAAAGGGCTCAGGATGGCGGCAATGATCCATGACATCGGCAAGCTGTACGTCCCTACCGAAATCTTGACCAAACCCGGCCAGTTGACCAAGTTGGAGTTTGAGCTGATCAAGACGCACGCGCAGGCTGGTTTCGATATCCTTGAAGAAATAGAATTTCCCTGGCCCATCGCCTCCATCGTTCAACAGCATCATGAACGCATGGATGGCAATGGTTACCCGTTAGGTCTGGCTGGTGACGACATACTTTTGGAAGCGCGCATTATTGGCGTGGCGGATGTGGTTGAGGCCATGTCTTCGCACCGCCCGTATCGCCCGGGCAGAGGGATCGAATCGGCGCTTCGAGAGCTGAGTGAGAGAAGCGGGACCGTTTATGATTCAAAGATTGTTGATACTTGTTTAATGGTGTTCAGGAATGGATTTGATTTTTCTGCAACGGCTTCAACGGTACCCGGGGCCGTCGAGCCGCAAGCCTTCCGGCAAAGCTGACGTATCGTTCTTGTTGCCGCCCCGAAACCGCGTTGACATTTTTCTCTGATATTGAATTTCTTCGCCAGTACTACCAATTGCGGGAGGGAATTCATGAAACCGAAGAAAACCGTCAGAGTCCGATTCAGCATTGTCTTAATCATATTGACCGCGCTGCTATCTCTTTACGGCTGCGGCAGCGACAGCAGCAGTTCTTCTCCTTCAGCAACATCCGCCCAGTTTGCGGTTTTTTCCGATCCACACCTGTTTGACACTGCGCAACTGTGCCCATCAGGCGGCTGCAGCACCAGCACTGAATTCCAGACCTACCTTGCCGGTGACCGCAAGATGCTGGTGGAAAGTGCTGAGATCCTTGACAGTGTTATTAGCGACCTGAACACAAGGCAACTCGATTTTGTGATTGTTTCCGGGGATCTGACCAAAGACGGGGAACTCGTTGATCACCAGTTGATGGCCTCAAAACTGGCTGCGCTCAAGGCTGCCGGCAAGAAGGTGTTTGTCATACCGGGAAATCACGATATCTACAACCCCCATGCGGTTTCATACAAGACATCGCCAACCGTACCGGTTACCTATACGTCTCCCAATGATTTCAAGCAAATATATGCCGACTACGGTTACAAAGAGGCGATTTTCACCGACGCCAACTCTTTGAGCTACATTGCGGAACCGGTGAAGGGGGTCTGGCTATTTGCACTGGATTCGTGTCAGTATGACACCAATATTGCAGACAATGATCCCAAGACCGCCGGGGCCTTTAAACAGGCAACGCTCAACTGGATTCTCGACCGGCTCAAGGATGCCAAGCAGCAGGGGAAAACCGTCATCGGCATGATGCACCACGGCATACTTGAACATTATACGGGCCAGACCGTCCTGTTCCCCGACTATGTTCTCACCAACTATGCCACCGTCTCAAAGGCCTTATCGGACAACGGTCTGAATGTCATGTTTACCGGTCATTTCCATGCCAATGACATCACACTGAAAGATTTCAGCTCCTCGGTGCTGCACGATATCGAGACCGGCTCTACGGTGTCGGCCCCTTCACCGTACCGGATTGTGAATTTTGATATTGCGAACAAAAAGCTGGCTATCACCACGGCAAAAGTCACCAGCATCCCATCACACCTAACCGATTTTGTTACCTATTCTCAACAGTACATGCGGGATGGTTTGACGACATTAACCCCCTATCAGCTTGCGCAGACTTTCGGACTTACCTACCAGCAGGTTATGGCGCTCATCCAAGCGGGGACGATTCCGCTGGATATGATTGTCAACGGTTTTATTGCCCATTATGCCGGTGACGAAGCCCCGGACACCTCAACGCAGCAGACCTATCTGACCATGATGCAGAGTACCGATACGTTGACCAAGAGTCTCGGACAGGCGCTCTACGGCATTTGGACCGATCTGCCGCCTGCTGACAACAACGTCACTATCACCATGAATTCAACCAAGTAATCGAAGAAGAAGAAGCCCCCCTTCACCAATTCCATGATGGTGGAGGGGGGCATTGGTGATCTTGACTCCAGCTTTTTCACTACAAATTCTTAGCAACGCACAGATTGTTTGCCACACCACGACTGCAGGCGAGCAGGCGGGAGGGACATCTCATTCCGCAGACAATCTCTGTTCTGCCTGATGTTCCTCATAAATCCGCTTTAAATACGTGTGGGAAACCGTCTTTTTGAACTCGCGCTTGAAGTGATCGGAAAGCTGCCGCCATGACAGCCCTTCCTGTTCACGCAAACGGATCAGTTCGGTCAGATAGCGCTTTTCAAGCGCGTCCCGCAGCCGTTTTTTGTACGGTTTGCGCGGCTTGAGCTGGTACGCGCCAGTACCGGCCTGTTCACGCACCAGTTGTTTCAAAACGCCCAGGAACGAGGCATAGGATGCCTCCCCTCCCCGGCCCGGCGTTACCCTGCCCAGTGCCAGCCATTCCTTGAACAGCTCACGCTGGCGCTGATGCACTTCAACCCGTGTCTCTTCGTCAAGTTGCCCATACAACTCACCCAGCAGGGCACGTTGCGCCAAGGTCAAACCGGTCAGGAGTTCGATGCTGTGTTCATCGTACATGACCAGCTCAGTAGGTCATGCTGGCCGCATTCAGCAGGCCGATGGCAATGGAGATAAAGGCCAAAAGCGTGGCTGCGGCAGGGCGGTTGTCCTCGATCTGCTGTACCAGATCCCTGAAGATCAGCCGCAGCAATGAAAAGCACAGGATCTGCACCACCATGGCGACCAGGGCCCACAGCAACATATCCATAAAACTGACACTGTGGGTAATGGCGCTGTGCAACGGCAGGACAAAGCCGATCATGGCCCCGCCAAAGCTGATGGCCGGCGCCACCCTGCCCTCGCGCACCAATTTCAGCTCATCATAGGGGGTGACCTTGGCGTAGATCAGGCAAAAAACCGCCAAAAACCCCAGGGCTGCCACAAAATATTTGGCAAAATCAATTATCCCCTGAAACGCTTCAAGCTGCACTGCTTCCATATGCTACCTCCATCACAGGATGTCGTAACCAAACCTAGCTAAAGTAATGCGGGACAAAACGGCTGGCATTGGTGGTCACCAGTTGCCGGTCTTCCCTGATGCCGATCCCGGCGGACTCGCCGGCAATCACCCAGGAGCCGATTACCGGATAATTGCCGTCCAGACAGGGGATTGGCGCCAGCTGCTGCCAGATCAGCCCTTTGCCGCCGTAACTCCCTTCCACCTCATGCACCTGACCATTGCGATGCACACAGACATTTTCCCCTTCCCGTGACAACAGCGGCTTGGTGACGTAGTTATCGCGGAACAGACCCTGTTCAAAGGATGCCGGCAACAGGTTTTCATGCCCCTCAAACAACTGCCACAGAATGGCCAGCAGCCCCTTGTTGGAAAGCAGCATCTTCCAGGCCGGTTCAATCACACGCATACGCGCGGTTGCCAACTTGCGGCCAAAATACTCGTTGACCAGCCATTCCCAGGGATAGAGCTTGAACATGACCTCCATCGGATATTCGTCAAGATCCACGAACCGCCCGGAGATCTCTTCGAAACCGATCTCCTCCACGGCAAGCCGGCTGGTGCGCAGACCGGCCTGGATAGCGGTGTCGCGCAGGTATTCAAGGTTGCCGAGATCCTCCGGCGCATCGGCCACACAGGCAAAGTGGATGGTCGAGTTGATCCCCATCCCCTGCCAGGCCTCAATCAGGCGTTCATGGATCGAATTGAACTGGTCGGCAGCAGGTTGCTGTTCCTTCAACCAGAACCACTGGATCACGCTGGCCTCCAGCAGGGCCGTGGGGGTATCGGCGTTGTATTCCAGCAGCTTGGGGGGGGTGCCACCGTCATAGGCCAGATCGAAACGGCCATAGAGCGACGGTTCATCCTTTTCCCATGAGTCGATGATCAGCGGGATGGCATGGTCAGGTATGCCAAGTTTGGCAAAGAGATCCTTGTCGATCACATACTGGGCTGCTTCAATACAGCGCTCCTGCAACTCGTTGGTGGCATTTTCCAACAGGTCGATCTCGGCACTGTCAAAGTGGTAGCAGACGGTCTCGTCCCAGTATGGCTCGCCATCAATGGTGTGATAGAGCATCCCCTGGGACTCGACGGTCTGCTGCCAGTTGAAACGCGGTGGCCGTACCAGGCGCTGCATGGGCTAGCCGCCGAATGAGGAGTGAAAAGAGGAAAGGCTGCCAAAGCCCCCGCGTGAGACCGACACGGTCCGGATTGCACGGCTGCCCTGGCCGGGATAGGTATGGCCGATCGAGAAGCGGGGACCATAGAAGTACCCCCGGCTGTAGTTACGGTCGCTTTGCTGGATCTCTTCGCAGTTTTTGGGATCGTTGCCCCAGTCGTCCAGGCAGTCCTGTCTGTTCTTGTAGACATGCCGGTCGTCCTTGCCGCACCCACCAAGGGTCAGCATGCCGCCGATCAGGACCAGGGATATCTGCAGGGTGCTTCGTCTGCGCATAGGGGGCTCCGTCAGAGAGGAATGGTCAAGCAGTTCCATTCGGTTGCAAGATCGGGTAAAATATACCAAGATTCACCATTCCCGCAAGCAGCAGGACTAACTTTATGGACACGGCATACTGTTTTGAAGCGTTGGAGCATCAGGCTGTCCGCTGCACCCTCTGCCGCCACTACTGCGTGATTGCCGAAGGACAGCGAGGCATCTGCCGGGTGCGCGAAAACCGCACCGGCACCCTCTACCCCTTATCTTCGGGCCGGATCGTAGCCGAACACGTGGACCCGATTGAAAAAAAACCGCTCTTCCACGTGTTGCCCGGCTCCCGCAGCTACTCCATCGCCTCGGTGGGCTGCAACTTTCGCTGCCTGCACTGCCAGAATGCCGATATCGCCAAATACGACGATCAGGGCAGCGGCAACATGCCGGGCCGTCTGATTCCTCCGGCAACCACGGTCAGAAATACCCTGGAGAGCGGCTGCCGCTCGCTGGCCTATACCTATACCGAACCGACGGTCTGGTTCGAATATGCCCTGGATACGGCCCGTCTGGCTGCCGAGGCCGGGCTCTACAACCTGTTCGTTACCAACGGTTATATCAGCCCCGAGGCGCTGGCTATGCTGGCGCCGGTGCTGCACGCAGCCAACATCGATCTGAAAGGCTTCAGCGACGACTTTTACCGCCGCGTCTGCGGGGCGCGCCTGGAACAGGTGCTGGAATGCATCCGGGATTACCGGCGTCGCGGCATCTGGCTGGAGATCACCACCCTGGTCATACCGGGTGAAAATGACACGGCAGAACAGTTGCAGGGCATTGCCCGCTTTATCGCCGATGAGCTGGGACCTGATACCCCCTGGCATGTGTCCCGCTTTTTTCCGAACTACCGCATGCTGGATCATCCCCCCACCCCGTCGTCATCTCTAGAACGGGCCCTAGAGGCCGGTGATAAGGCTGGACTACACTACATTTATGAAGGCAATGTGAACCACGGCAGGGAGCAGACCCGCTGCCCATCCTGCGGGGCACTGGTGATCGGCCGCAGCGGCTACACCATCACGCACCTGGATCTGCGCGATGGCGCCTGCGGCAGTTGCGGCAAACCGATTAGCGGTATCTGGGGGTAAGAAGGGTGAAGTAAGAAGGGTGAAGAGTGAAAGGTAAAAAATCGAGGAGTGAGCATGTTTGAAGCTATTTATAATCATCCGGTCAGCCAGGATGAGGAAGCGCTGTTCGAGCTGCCGGCCTGGATAGCGCCGGCCCCGTTTGAAGAGTTTTTAGGGATGCGGATCGAGGAGGCGGCAAACGGCAAGGCGGTTCTGAGCATGCCGTTCAAGGCGGCGCTCTGCCAGGGCAGAGGGCTGATGCACGGCGGGGCTGTGGTCTCGCTGGCAGACACGGCGCTGGCCATGGCCATCAAAAGCCTGCTGCCCGAGGGAACGGACTTTGTTACCACCAGGCTGGGACTGGAGTTCCATGCGCCGGTGCGCTGGGGCACTGTGCGAGCCGAGGCCAGGGTGACCCGTCATGAGGAGCGTGACCTGGAAGGGGTCAGCGAGATTCTGACCGAGGACGGGATCAAGGCCGCCACCTTCAAGGCCGCTTTCAGGATCAGGCGCCCCCGTTCATAGGGGGATATCCAGACGCTTCATCTTTTCCACCAGGGTGGTGCGGTTCAGCCCCAACAGGGCCGCTGCCTTGGCCTTGACACCGGCTGACATCTCCAAAGCCTTGCTGATCAGCTTGCGTTCCAGCCCTTCAATGGCTGCCGGCATATCGATCCCCTCCGGCGAAAGATCAAGACAGACCCCCTTGGGACGTTCCGCCGCCTCGGTGATCTCAAGCGGCAGGTGTTCGGGTCTGATCAGATCCTGCTCGGTCAGCGCCACCAGACGTTCAACCACGTTTTCCAGCTCACGCACGTTGCCGGGCCAGCGATATCGTTCCAGGGCGTCCAGGGCCGGTTTACTGAGGGTCATGACCGGACGGCCCATCAGATGGCAAAACTTGTCCAGAAAATGACTGGCCAGCGGCAGCAGATCCTCCCGCCGCTCACGCAGCGGCGGCAGGGTCAGCGGAATGACATTCAGGCGGTAGTACAGATCTTCACGAAAACTGCCCTGGCGCACCTGTTCCTCAAGATCGGCATTGGTGGCGGAAATGACCCGCACATCCAGTTTGACCGGCTTGGTGGCCCCTACGCGCTCCACCTCCTGTTCCTGCAAGACCCGCAAGAGCTTTGACTGCAGGTGCATCGGCATGGTGCCGATCTCGTCCAGAAAGATGGTGCCATGATTGGCAGCCTCAAATTTGCCCAGCTTGTCCCTGACCGCCCCGGTAAAGGCCCCTTTGGCGTGGCCGAACAGCTCGCTTTCCAGCAGTGTCTCCGGGATTGCACCGCAGTTGACCGCCACAAATGCGTGACTTGAGCGGCGACCGTTATGATGCAGCGCCCGGGCAACCAGCTCCTTGCCGGTGCCTGATTCCCCCAGGATCAGCACGGTGGAATCGGTTTTGGTGATCCGCTGCATCCGCTCAAATACTCGTTGCATGGCGGGCGAACTGCCGATGATATTCTTGAACTGGAAACGTTCCTGCAACTGTTTGCGCAGGTAGACGTTCTCGGACAGCAGACGTTGCTTTTCGCGAGCCTTGGCAATGACGAGCTTCAGCTCTTCAAAATTCACCGGTTTGGTGATGTAATCGAAGGCACCTTCCTTCATGGCCTGCACGGCAGTTTCAGCGGAGGCATGCCCGGTGATCACCATCACCTCGATCTCCGGGGACTCCTGGCGGATCTCCCGCAAGATCTGAATCCCGTCCTTATCCGGCAAGAACAGGTCGACCAGCACCAGGTCGGCCAGTTTTTCACGCACTAGTGCCACCCCCTGATTACCGTCAGCAGCGGAGAGGGTCTTGAAGCCGGCCTTTTTCAACAGCAGTTCCATAACCTGGCGGCCTGGCTCGTCATCATCAATGACCAGAATCCGGGTCTGTTCAGTCATCATAGGTATGCCCCGTCACGTGGTGTATCGCAAAACTATGGCACAGTGCGGCTTAAGGTTGCAATATTTTCATGGCAAAACCGATAGTAATAGAAACAGAGCGGTGCTAAACTGTTTACAGGGAGTTGCCATGAGCGACCAAAGCACCCCACAACAGGATAAAAAGACCGAAGGCCAACGGTTTTTGCATGCCCAGACCGGCTACCAGTTGCTCCTGAGCCTGTCCCAGGATGAAATGGAGTGCCGTGCGCACCTGGAGCTTAAACCGAGTGGCCAGCCTCCCGGGCTTGAAGAGTTGCAGGGATTTCTTGCCGGTGACGGCATTACTGTTGGACTGAGCGAGGCGGCCTTGTTACAGCTGCTGGCCGAGTCCCAGGCCCACAAAAGCGCCAATGCTCTGGTGGCCAGCGGTGTGGCACCGCTCAAAGGCGACGACGGCAGGCTTGAATACAGCTTTGTGGCACTTGAACGCCCCGCCACGGTTGCGCCGGCAGATGAACAGACAGAAGAAAAACGCCAAGTTGACTTCAAGGTGGTGCAACAGTTCATCAACGTTGAACCTGACCAGGAGATCGGCCGCATCCTCCCCCCCACCGGCGGCACGCCGGGTAGCACTGTGCGCGGCAAAGCGGTTGCAGCGGAGGCCGGCAAACCGTTGTACCTGAAAACGGGACAACATGTCCGTACCGGTGGAGATGACGGCTCAATCCTGATTGCCGAGATCCACGGCAGGGTCAAGCTCGACGGCGACACCATCAGCGTGGTCGAAGAATATGTGGTGGAAGGCGACGTGGACTTCAGTGTCGGCAATATCCGCTTCAACGGGTTTGTCGAGGTGCGGGGTGATGTGCTGGACGGCTTTCAGGTCAGCGCCAGCAAAGGGATCAAGATCACCGGCAATGTCGGTTCCTGCCGGTTGATTTCACACGGCAACATCGAATTCTGCGGCATGGACGGCCAGGGCAAGGGCAGCATCCTGTGCGGCGGCAACCTGAATGCCCACTTTATCCATGACAGCGCCGTGGAATGTTGGGGCAACATGCTGATCGATGTGGAGCTGCGCAACTGCACTGTCCACTGCCGGGGCAGCCTGGTCAGCGGCCTGCTCTCGGGCGGCGACTACATCTCACTGGCCGGGGTTGAAGTCAAACGCCTGGGCGCCCCGTCAGCCGTCAAGACCGTAATCCATACCGGTATTGATTACCATGATCTGGACCGGATGCATATCCTGCTGGAACAGCTCGACACCCTGCAGCAACAGCTCGGCAAGACCAAGGATTCCCATGAGCTGAAACAGCTGACGGACAAGAAACAACAGCTTGCCAGGATCATGGTCGAGATCCGTTCCCATCATCCGGAAGGGGCCAACGCCAAGCTCAACGTCAAGGACAGAATCCATGAAGGGGTCACCATCTACCTCGGTAATGCCGTAGAAGAGTTCACCCGCGAGGAGTCAGGCCCGCTATCGTTGATTGAGAACAGTCTGGCAGGTGGCCTGCGCCGACTTTCCTTGACCAGCCTCGAAATCAATGCCACTGAACTGGAGAGCAGCTGCCGCATCCAGGATGAAGAGGCACGCCTTGCGCGGCTTGAGCAGGAGCGGCTTGAGCAGGAGCGGCTTGAGCAGGAGCGGCTTGAACAGGAGCGGCTTGAACAAGAGGCCGCTGCTGCGCAGGCCGGTGACGAGGCACAGACTGAAC
This sequence comes from uncultured Geobacter sp., assembly GCA_964622705.1. Classification (GTDB taxonomy): domain Bacteria; phylum Desulfobacterota; class Desulfuromonadia; order Geobacterales; family Pseudopelobacteraceae; genus Trichlorobacter. Next base: position 35,366 of record CAZUSH010000031.1, read on the forward strand.
CGGACACAACCGAGTCGGCAGCGCCTCACTCCGACGCGCCGGCTACCACCTGAATCGCCGCCATCAGCCCTTCCATCAACAGATCAAGCTCTACCGCAGTGATTGCCAGCGGCGGGAAGACCACCACCGTATTGCCCAGCGGACGGGAGAAGACCCCGTGCTTGCGGGCCTCGACGCAGACCCTGATACCCCGCTTCTGCTCCCAGGGGTACGGCTCCTTGGTGGCCTTGTCCTGCACCAGCTCAACCCCGGCGGCCAGACCGCACTGCCGTACGTCCCCCACCTGCGGATGAGCCGCCAGCCGCTCCAGCCAACCTGTCAACTGTTTACTGCGTAGCTCCACCTGTTCCAGCAGGCTGGTCTCGTCAAACAGGTCCAGGCTGCGCAGGGCAACGGCACAGGCAAGCGGATTGCCGGTAAAGGTATGGCCGTGGAAGAAGGTCTTTAGCTCGGCGTAATTGCCCAGAAAGGCCTGATAGACCTTTTCGCCGGCCAGGGTGGCGGCAATCGGCAGATACCCGGCGCAGAGCCCCTTTGAGATGGCCATGATGTCCGGCGTCACCCCTTCATGCTCACAGGCGAACATCCTGCCGGTGCGGCCGAAGCCGGTCGCCACCTCATCGGTGATCATCAGGATGCCATAGCGGTCGCACAACTCACGCACCCCCCGCAGATATCCGGCCGGATGCACCAGCATCCCGCCCGCCCCTTGCAGCAACGGCTCAAGCACCATGCCCGCCAGCTCTTGCTGATGCTGTACAATGATCCGCTCCAGCTCGGCCAGACAGGCCAGGCCGCACGTTTGGGCAGAGGCCTTACTCAAGGGGCAACGGTAGCAGTAGGGTGCCGGCGCCTCAATGGTTTCGAACAAAAGCGGCCGGAAGGTGTCATGGTAGATCGAGATCCCGCCGACGCTCATGGAACCGATGGTGTCGCCATGATAGGCGTGCTGCAGCCTGACAAAACGGCTGCGTTGCGGCTGCCCGCAGTGGCACTGGTACTGGTAGGCCATCTTCAGTCCCACCTCAACCGCGGTGGAACCGTTATCGGAATAGAACACCTTGGTCAGTCCCACAGGCGCAATCCCGATCAGGCGTTTTGCCAGCAGGATCGACTGTTCACCGGCCAACCCCAGCAGGGTGGCGTGTTCAAGGCGGGCAGCCTGGTCCGCCAGGGCCTTGTTCAGGGCCGGATGGCTATGCCCATGCACGTTGGTCCACATGGAGGCCACCCCATCGATATAGCGATTGCCATCCGAATCAATCAGCCAGCTCCCCTCCCCTTGCACAATCACCAGCGGTTCTTCGGCCAACCAGTCCTGCATCTGGGTAAAAGGATGCCAGACATATTGTTTGTCCCAGGCCTGTAGCTGGGCGGTCGTATACGTCATCTTCAGCACTCCTTGTTTCACATGTTCTTAATGCCGTACTGTACGGCACCAAGGATGCAACGGCAACACCAAACACCCGCCTTGCTTGCGAAGCGGCCTTTCTGTGGTATAAATTTAAAGTGTCATGTAACAGATCGACGCCCTATTATTCCACTCTGGAGAACATGCCATGACCTGCGATGTCCACGAACTCGACCATGAGAAACTGGCGGCCCTGATGGAGATGGCTGCCCTGGTAAACTCCTCCCATGAACGCTCCGTGGTAATGGACTATGCGGTGGAGTCGGTTTGCCGCCTGGTTGGCGCCGAAGCAGGCAGCCTGCTGCTGGTTGATCACTACACCGGACACCTCGACTTTGCGGTCGTGACCGGTGAAAAACGGGAGACCCTGCCGTTTTTCCGAATACCCAAGGGCCAGGGAATTGCCGGCTGGGTCACCCAGCACGATACGCCGCTGATCGTTACCGATGTGCAGGCGGATGAGCGTTTCTTCAGATTCACTGATGAGGAACTGAATTTCGTCACCAGGAACATGGTGGCGGTACCGCTGCGGGAAAACGGCAAGGTAATCGGTGTGCTGCAGGCCATCAACAAAGCGGATGGGGTCTTCACCCACGAGGATCTGAAGTTGGTGATGGCATTTGCCAACCAGATTGCCGGGATCATCCACCGTAAAAACCTGGAGATGCAAGCCGCCCCCCCACCTCTTCCGGTATAACCAGCGGCAACGGGAGTGCGTTCTCTGATGCTCCAGCGTATAGGCTCTTGACGCCGTCCTTCTGATTGAGTATAGTCGTTGAACTTTGCCAGTCTGGTGGAATGGTAGACACAGCAGACTCAAAATCTGCCAGGGGCGACCCTGTTCCGGTTCGAGTCCGGAGACTGGTACCA
>CAZUSH010000032.1:0-7386 GCA_964622705.1 uncultured Geobacter sp.
TCGTCCTGGTCTGCGGAATGGCTGGTCAGGCCTTCGGTTGCCAACGTGCTCAAAAAGAAATAGTTTACCATCCCCGCCAGGGCCAGGGCTGCATTGACCGGTGGCAGGTCACCTCGAAAGACACCGCTTGCCACACCGTTCCGGATTACCTCGGCCAGGATGCTGATCACCCTGGTAATGGCCGGCGCCACAATGCTGGAAAAGCACGGCGTCGGGTTGGTCAGCTCACTGGTATAAAACCGCAACAGGTACGGATTGTTGCGATGGCGTCGAATGGTCCAACGCAGATAGCCGGCCAGCACCTGCAAAGGTTCAACGCCCTCCCCGCGAATCTCGTCGATCTGCTCAAAACTGGCAAACTGTTCCTGCAACACCGCGGCATACAGCCCCTCCTTGCCGCCAAAACAGTAGGAAATCATGGAAATGCTCACGCCAGCAGCCAACGACAGCTCCCGCACGCTCACGCCGTACAATCCCCGCTCGGCAAAGAGCCGCGTCCCCACCTCCAGCAGCCTGCTGCGACAATCCTGTTTTGCCATACCTCTCCCAGCTCTCCCGTAGTGGCCCCAGCATAGCAAAAAAGCTGCAGCTGAAAACAAATTTTTAGTCCAGTGAATACACTATCTGCTTGCGACTCTCTGCGCGTGTCGCTAAGATAGGCACAAATCGAACGAACGTTCGATAAAGCCATGTGCGTAGACAAGGAGGATGCAGGTCGATGTCGGAACTTCACAACAGGATCAGAAAAACAACCCTTCACAGCAGAATCAAAACCGTTGACGAGGTGGTTCCCTTCTTCAAGAACGGCATGAATATTGGTTGGTCAGGTTTTACCCCGGCTGGCTACCCCAAGATGGTACCAATCGCCCTGGCAGATCACGTCGAAAAGAACAACCTGCAGGGTAAACTCAAGTTCAACCTGTTCATCGGTGCTTCGGTCGGGGTTGAAACCGAAGACCGCTGGGCCTCGCTGGATATGATCGACCGCCGCTGGCCCTACCAGACCGGTAAGAACATCCAGGCCGGTATCAACGAAGGCCGCATCCGCATGGGTGACCGGCACCTCTCTATGTTTGCCCAGGACCTGGGTTACGGCTTCTACACCAAGGATAACGGTGGCCGGCTTGATATTGCCATCATCGAGTGTTCCGCTATTACCGAAAGAGGTGAACTGGTACTGACCGCCTCCTGCGGCGCTGTGCCGGAGATCGTCCAGATTGCCGACCAGATCATCATTGAGATCAACACCTCCATCCCCAGCTTCGAGGGGCTGCACGACATCGTCGAACCAATCAACCCGCCTAACCGCTTGCCGTACCTGATCAGTCGTGTTGACGACCGGGCCGGATCACCCTACATACGGGTCGACAATGACAAGATCGTGGCGATCGTCGAGTCGAACCGTCCCGACAATGGCCGCGCCTTCTCCGAGCAGGACGACACCTCCGAGGCGATTGCCAACAACATCATCGACTTCTTCCAGACCGAGGTGAAGGCTGGCCGTCTGCCTAAGAACCTGTTGCCACTGCAGTCCGGGGTCGGCTCCATTGCCAATGCCGTGATCGGCGGCTTGGCCAAGGGCCCCTTCAACGGTCTGAAGGTCTGGACCGAGGTGCTGCAAGACACCATGCTGGACCTGTTCGACTCCGGCAAGCTGGACTTCGCCTCCACCGTCTCGCTTTCCTTCTCGGTGGACGGCTTCAAGCGCTTCTACGGCAACTGGTACAAGTACGCCAACAAGGTCATGATGCGCCCGCTCTCCATCGCCAACCATCCCGAGCCGATCCGCCGCCTGGGCTGCATAGCCATGAACACCCCGGTGGAGTTCGACATCTACGCCCACGCAAACTCCACTCTGGTGGGTGGCACCCGCATGATCAACGGTATCGGTGGTTCCGGTGACTTCCTGCGCAACGCTTATCTCTCGATCATGCACACCCCGTCGGCCCGCCCCACCAAAACCGACCCGACCGGCATCACCTGCGTGGTTCCGCATGTGCCACACGTTGACCACACCGAGCACGACCTGGATGTGCTGGTGACCGAGCAAGGTCTGGCAGACCTACGTGGCCTGGCTCCCAAGGACCGCGCCCAGGAGATCATCACCAAGTGTGCTCACCCGGATTACAAGCCGCTCCTGCAGGAGTACCTGGATATGGCTACAAAGGATTGCCTGGCCCGTAAGGCCGGTCATGAGCCACAACTGCTAGACCGAGTCTTCAAGATGCAGGTCAACCTAGTCAAACATGGCACCATGAAGATTGACAACTGGGAAATCTAGTTGTGTTTACCCCAGCGGTCCTGCCTACAGGACCGCTGTTTTTTTTGAGGGGCGATACCATGCACGATTCAGACAGCAACTTCTACATCAACACGGCCGTACGGGCTTTGGAAAATGCCTACAGCACCAATCAGGACCTTACGGTCGCAACCTACATTTCACAAGCGCTTGGTGCGCTTCAGCGCATGCGCTACCAGCAGGAAAAACAGCCTCGCATGTATCAGCTAGCCGCAAGCGACCCGTATGAGATGGATGAATCAAACTCTGCCATTTAAGGCATACGTGCACCTGCGACGACTTCATATTCACCATACTCCCCGGAGGCAGCCATGAAATCGAAACGCCTTTACCAGCATCTCTATTTCCAGGTTCTTATAGCTATTTCTGCCGGTGTGTTACTGGGGTACTACTTCCCTGATACAGGTGTAGCCATGAAGCCACTTGGTGACGGTTTCATAAAGTTGATCAAAATGATCATTACACCAGTTATTTTTTGTACCGTGGTTACCGGCATTGCCGGTATGGAAGATCTGAAGAAGGTAGGTCGTGTTGGCGGCAAGGCGCTACTTTACTTTGAAGTAATAACCACCGTAGCGCTAGCAATCGGCATTATTGTGGTAAATGTCATTCAGCCTGGAGTCGGCTTTAATGCCGATGTCACCAAACTTGACACCAAGGCCTTTGCAGCCTACGCCACTCAGGCAAAATCTCACAGTACTGTCGACTTTCTTATGAACATCATCCCCTCCAGCGTGGTGGATGCTTTTGCCAAGGGTGACATTCTACAGGTCCTGCTCTTTGCCATTCTGTTTGGCTTTGCGCTTTCTGTGCTGGGTGACAAGGCCCGAGGGCTTTATAAACTGATTGACCAACTCTCCCAGGCCTTTTTCGGCATCGTCAATAGCATCATGAAACTGGCGCCAGTCGGTGCCTTTGGCGCCATGGCCTTTACCATCGGCAAATTTGGTGTCGGTTCCCTCTCTAGGTTGGGCATGCTCATGTGTAGCTTTTACCTGACCTGCCTGATCTTCATTTTCATTGTGCTGGGTACCATTGCCCGTTTGACCGGTTTCAGCATTTTTCGTTATCTGAGCTATATTAGAGAAGAACTACTGATTGTGTTAGGCACCTCATCCTCAGAATCAGCCCTACCACGGCTTATGCACAAGCTTGAAAAGCTGGGTTGTAAAAAATCGGTAGTTGGTTTGGTAGTACCCACCGGCTACTCCTTTAACCTGGATGGCACCTCCATTTACCTGACCATGGCTGCCATCTTTGTAGCGCAGGCGACCAACACGCCGCTTACGTTGCCCCAGACCCTGACTATTCTTGGTGTGCTGTTACTGACCTCAAAGGGTGCTGCCGGTGTTACTGGCAGTGGTTTTGTAACGCTTGCTGCTACGTTTGCCGCTATCCCTACCATCCCGGTCGCAGGTTTGGCCTTGATCCTCGGCATTGACCGCTTTATGTCAGAAGCACGGGCCCTGACCAACTTTATCGGCAATGGCGTGGCAACCATTGTGGTTTCTAAATGGGAAAACGAATTAGACGAGCAGAAAATGATTGCCATCCTGAATGGTGAAGCGGAAGAAGTCTGGTCAGATGCGCCAGCTCTTGACCTTAATGAAGGCGAATTAGAGCCTGTTTCGGATTAAGAATACGTAGTTTCAAGTAGACGTTACACATCGAGAGAACTTGTTACACTATAAAGAAAGCCACCGGGAGTGCTCCCGGTGGCTTTCTTTCACTCATTCCAAGCTGACAGCGGACGTTACGGCAGCTCGCTGTTCCCGATCAGGTAACGGTCACATTCCCGCGCAGCACCACGCCCCTCGTTAAAGGCCCAGACCACCAGGCTCTGGCCACGGCGGCAGTCACCGGCTGCAAAGACACCGGGAATGCTGGTGGCGTACTGACCGTACTCTGCCTTGATGTTGCTGCGGCCATCCCGTTCAACCCCCAGCGCCTCGGGCAGTTGCTGCTCCGGCCCCAGGAAGCCCATGGCCAGCAGCACCAGTCCGGCAGGCCGAACCTGCTCAGTGCCGGAAACCGGGGTGGGCACAAACTGTCCTTTTTCATTCTTACCCCAGGAAACCTGCACGGTGTGGACCGCCGTAAGATTGCCGCCGGCATCACCCTCAAATTTGGTGGCAGTCGTCAGGTAGGTACGCGGATCAGCGCCGTACTTTGCAGCAGCCTCCTCCTGACCATAGTCTACCTTAAGCACCTTGGGCCATTCCGGCCAGGGGTTGTCAGCAGCGCGTTGTTCTGGCGACTGCGGCATGATCTCAAGCTGAACCACCGAATTACAGCCATGGCGCAGTGAGGTGCCCACGCAGTCCGTGCCGGTGTCACCGCCACCAATGATGACCACATCCTTGTCCTTGGCGGAAATAAACGCGGCGCCCGGATTCAGGACGGCCTTGGTGTTGGCACCCAGGAAGTCCATGGCAAAGTGAACCCCTTTCAGGCCGCGCCCCTCAATCGGCAGGTCACGGGGCACGGTGGCACCAGTAGCCAGGATCACCGCGTCAAACTCACTGCGCAGTTTCTCAACCGGATAGGCGCTGCCGCCGATCTCGGTGTTGCAGCTAAAGGTGATCCCCTCCTCCTCCATCAGCTTGATCCGGCGCAGTACCACCTCGCGCTTGTCCAGCTTCATGTTGGGAATACCGTACATCAGCAGACCGCCGGGCAGATCAGCCCGTTCAAAGACTGTCACCATGTGTCCGGCCTTGTTCAGCTGCGCGGCAGCCGAAAGACCAGCCGGTCCGGAGCCGACAACCGCCACCTTCTTGCCGGTTCTGAGCTTGGGCGGATTAGGGGTAATCCACCCCTCTTGCCAGCCTCGCTCGACAATGCTGACCTCGATATTCTTGATGGTCACGGGCGGCTCGTTGATCCCGAGGGTACAGGACCCTTCACAAGGGGCCGGACAGACACGGCCGGTAAACTCAGGGAAGTTGTTGGTGCGGTGGAGACGATCAAGGGCCTGGTGCCAAAGGCCACGGTAGATCAGGTCGTTCCACTCCGGGATCAGGTTATTGATCGGACAGCCGCAGGCCATGCCGGACAAAAGCGTACCGGTATGGCAAAACGGAATACCGCAGTCCATGCAGCGCGCCCCCTGGGTGCGCAACTTCTCCTCAGGCATATGCAGATGGAACTCGTTCCAGTCGTTAATGCGCTCAAGCGGTGCACGGTCTGCCGGAATCTCACGGCAATATTCCATAAATCCGGTTGGTTTTCCCATAATCAGTTTCCTATCAAAAGCAAAGAATCTAGGTAATCATACAATCTACAACCAGCAGATACACAGCTTAGTGAGCAGCCGCCTCATGCCAGTTTTCTTCAAAGGCTGCCACCAGAGCTTCCTCACCGCTCAAACCGGCGGTCTTGGCCCGCTCAAGCGCCTGAAGTACCCGTTTGTAATCCATCGGCATCACCTTGACGAATTTGGGTAGGCAGGTGCTCCAGTCAGCCAGGACCGCCGCAGCCTTGGTGCTGCCGGTCCGTTCCTTGTGGGCGCTGACCATCTCGTGCACCAGGGCAACATCCTGCTCATCCAGGGTTTCAAGAGCAACCATCTGAGTGTTACAGCGTCCGGCAAAGTCACCTTTTTCATCCAGCACATAGGCTACCCCGCCGCTCATACCAGCGGCAAAGTTGCGGCCGGTTGCACCCAGCACCACTACGGTGCCACCGGTCATGTATTCACAGCCATGATCGCCGACCCCTTCAACCACAGCATTGACACCGGAGTTCCGCACGCAGAAGCGCTCGCCGGCCATACCACGGATGTAGGCCGTACCGCTAGTGGCGCCGTAGAAGGCCACGTTGCCGGCAATGATGTTTTCCTCCGCCACAAAATTGGAACCAGCAGGCGGGAAGACGACAATCGTACCGCCGGACAGCCCCTTACCAAGATAGTCATTGGCATCACCGGACAGCTCCATGGTCATCCCCTTGGGGGCGAAGGCTGCGAAGCTCTGGCCGGCAGATCCGTTGAAGCGTAGTGTGACCGTGCCTTCCGGCAATCCAGCCGCGCCGTGGCTGCGGGTGATCTCATTGCCCACAATCGTGCCGACGACCCGGTCGATGTTGGTGATCGGCAACTCGGCCGAGACCTTTTCGCCACGCTCGATAGCTGGTTTGCAGATATCCAGCAGCTTGGTCATGTCGATCGACTTCTCCAGACCGTGATCCTGGGCCTCGGTACAGTGATGTGCGGCAGTCAGACTGGTCTTGGGACTGTAGAGGATATTAGAGAAGTCAAGCCCCTGGGCCTTCCAGTGGGCAATCGCCTTCTTGGGCTCCAGCAGGGCAGCGCGTCCGACCATCTCATTGAAGCTGCGGAAGCCCAGTTGCGCCATCAGCTCACGCACCTCCTGGGCTACAAAGCGCATGAAGTTGACCACGTATTCCGGCTTGCCGGCAAACTTGGCCCGCAGCTTGGGGTCCTGGGTAGCCACCCCGGCCGGGCAGGTATTGCTGTGGCAAACCCGCATCATGATACAGCCCAGCGTGACCAGTGGCGCCGTGGCAAAACCGAACTCCTCGGCACCCAGCAGGGCAGCGATCACGACGTCACGGCCGGTTTTGAGCTGACCGTCAACCTCGATAATGATCCGGCTGCGCAGGTTGTTCAGCATCAGGGTCTGATGGGTCTCGGCCAGGCCAAGCTCCCAAGGCAGACCGGCATGCTTGATACTGGAGATCGGCGAGGCGCCGGTACCACCGTCATACCCGCTGATCAGGACGACGTCGGCATGGGCCTTGGCCACCCCGGCGGCAATGGTGCCGACCCCCACCTCGGACACCAGCTTGACACTGATCCGGGCACGACGGTTGGCGTTTTTCAGGTCGTGGATCAGCTCAGCCAAGTCCTCGATCGAGTAGATGTCGTGGTGCGGCGGCGGCGACACCAGACCGACCCCCGGGGTGGTGTGACGGGTCCTGGCAACCCAAGGGTAGACCTTGTGGCCGGGTAGTTCGCCACCCTCACCAGGCTTGGCGCCCTGGGCCATCTTGATCTGCAGCTCGCCGGCATTGGTCAGGTAATGGCTGGTGACGCCAAAACGGCCGGAGGCCACCTGCTTGATGTT
>CAZUSH010000032.1:7486-37478 GCA_964622705.1 uncultured Geobacter sp.
AAGTCCAGCAGGCCGCGCAGGGTGTAATGGCGCTCACTCTGCTCGTCGATCAGCTTCGAGAAGACCTTGAACTCCTGGTAGTCGTTGGTGCGGGTCGCCTTCTGCAGCGACTGCACGGTCAGCGGGTTAAAGAGGTGCTCCTCACCATCCTTGCGCCACTGGTACTGGCCACCCGGTGCCAGGGTCGGTTCGGCAGCCACCCGCTTGGGATAGGCCTTGGCATGACGGCTCAAAAGCTCTTCGGCAATGCCGTTCAGATCGATGCCGCCGATGCGTGATGGTGTCCAGGTGAAGTAGGTATCGATTACGGACTGGTGCAGGCCGACCGCCTCAAAAATCTGGGCGCCGCGGTAGCTCTGGATGGTTGAGATCCCCATCTTGGCCATGGTCTTGACCACCCCTTTGACCGAGGCCTTGATGAAGTTCTTGACCGCCTTTTTGTGATCGATCTCCGGCAGCATCCCCTGCTGGATCATGTCATCCAGCGACTCGAAGGCCAGGTAGGGGTTGATGGCATTGACACCGTAGCCCAACAGCACGGCAAAGTGATGCACCTCACGGGGTTCGCCCGATTCCAGGATCAGCGAAACCCGGGTACGGGTAGCGGTCCGGATCAGGTGGTGGTGCAGGCCGGCAGCGGCCAAAAGCGCCGGGATGGCGGTAAACTCATCGTTCACCCCACGGTCAGACAGAATCAGGATGGTGCTACCGGACTCGATGAAGCGGATCGCAGCACTGAACAGGCTGTCAAGCGCCTTTTGCATCCCTTCGGGGCCATCCGCAGCCTTGAACAGCAGCGAAAGGGTGGTAGCCTTGAAGCCGGGACGATCCAGACAGCGCAGCTTCTCGAAATCCTCGTTGGACAGGATCGGATGCTCCAGCTCGATCATCCGCGCATTCAGTGCGGTCGGCTTGAGCAGGTTGGCCTCGGCACCGATTAGGGTGGTGGTGGAGGTGATGATCTCTTCACGGATCGGGTCGATCGGAGGATTGGTCACCTGGGCAAACAGTTGCTTGAAATAGTTGTAGAGCAACTGCGGCTGATCGGACAGCACCGCTAACGGGGTGTCGGTACCCATTGAACCGAGCGGCTGGATGCCATCGCGGGCCATCGGCCCCAGGACCACACGCTGGTCTTCAAAGGTATAGCCAAAGGCCTGCTGGCGTTGCAGCACTGTGCCGTGATCCGGCTCCTGGACCTGGGCGGCATCCGGCAGGTCTGACAACAGCAGATGGTTTTCCTGCAACCAAGCGGCGTACGGCTTGGCCGAGGCCAACTCCGTTTTGATTTCTTCGTCCGGGACAATCCGTCCGGCAACCGTATCCACCAGGAACATCTTACCCGGCTGCAGGCGGCCCTTCTTGAGGACCTTTTCCGGCGCAATCGGCAGTACACCCGCCTCGGAGGCCATGATGACCTGATCATCGCTGGTGATATAGTAGCGGCAGGGACGCAGGCCATTACGATCCAACACGGCGCCGATGCTGCGGCCATCGGTAAAACAGATGGCGGCAGGCCCATCCCAGGGTTCCATCAGGCAGGAGTGATACTCGTAAAAAGCGCGTTTTTCCGCACTCATCCCTTCGTGGCTCTCCCACGGTTCCGGCACCATCATCATCACGGCATGGGGCAGGGAATAACCGGCCATTACCAGCAACTCCAGGCAGTTATCGAACATGGCCGAGTCTGAGCCGTTGGTGTTGATGATCGGCAGGGCCTTCTTGATGTCGTCACCGAACAGTTCGCTGCTGAAGAGCGACTGGCGGGCATGCATCCAGTTGACGTTGCCGCGCAGGGTATTGATCTCGCCGTTATGGGCCAGCAGATGGTAAGGGTGGGCCCGGTCCCAGCTTGGGAAGGTGTTGGTGGAGAAACGGGAGTGTACCAGAGCCAGAGCCGAGACCATCTCGGGATCACGCAGGTCCGGATAAAACTGGTCCACCTGCACCGGCATCAGCATCCCTTTATAAATGATGGTGCGGGTAGAGATGCTGGAGACATACCAGAACTCATCCACACTGGCGTCGCGGATCTCATGGATGGCACGCTGATTGACGATATACAGCTTGCGGTTGAAGGCCAGCTCGTCGCAGGGAGTACCAGGTGCCAGAAACAGCTGGCGCACCATCGGTTCGCCCGCCTTGGCGGTATCACCAAGGGGGGTGTTATCGGTCGGCACATCGCGCCAGCCCAGCAGTTGGACCCCCTCTTCCTTCAGGATCCGCTCCATCACATGGCGGGCGCTGTTGCGGTCAGGAGCGTTGGGCGAGGTAAAGACCATGGCCACCCCGTAGCTGCCGGGCTCGGGCAGTTCGATTCCCAGCGGGGCGCAGACCTTGCGCAGAAAACTATCCGGCATCTGCAGCAGAATACCTGCGCCGTCACCGGTATTGGGTTCGCAGCCAACCGCACCGCGATGATCCAGGTTAGCCAGAATGGTCAGGGCCTGCCGGACGATCTCATGGGAGGTATTCCCTTTGATATTGGCAACAAAACCAACACCACAGGCATCGTGCTCGAACTGGGGATCGTACAGCCCCTGTTTTTTAGGCAATCCAATAGTTTTCATGTTGCAACCCTTACTGAAAGTGAAATCCCTGTCACCTGCCGGCGATCCTGATGCGGAGAGACAAGAGCGGACAACCCCCTCCTGCGGCAGCCAGATAAAATAGGACAGGATCTAACTAGATACCTGCATTCGATGTTTTTTTCAACTAAAAAAGCCATTTAGACTAAGAAAATCAGCTAACTCCCACAAATTCCACAGGGCCGCCCAACGAGCAGCCAACAAACCGTAGCAGGAGACCAAATATGGCGGCCAGACCGGGTGCCACCACACCCTCCACACGCTGGATGCAACACATACCGGCTAGGCACCTCGACAGCCATTTTCTGTTGGCCGCACCTCAGCCAGTTGTGCTATTTCATCCGCATCATCTCTGTCTTGCTTGTGCCAGGGGCAAAGCACCTTTTTCTGAGCGCAGCGCCTAGGACAGACATACGCATGGCTATATAGCGTCACCCATAAAGGAGCCACAGATGGCCGTCTATGAAGTTAAGCACCCTCTGATTCAGCACAAGCTGGGACTGATGCGCAAGGCCGACCTCAGCACCTAGCAGTTTCGCGAGCTTGCCTCTGAGGTTGCGCGTCTTTTGACCTATGAAGCCACCAAGGACCTTGCGACCGAGACCATCAGCATCGAAGGCTGGGCCGGACCGCTTGAGGTGCAGCAGATCAAGGGCAAGAAGATCACGATTGTGCCGATCCTGAGGGCCGGCCTGGGGATGCTGAACGGTGTGCTGGACATGATTCCCAGCGCCAAGGTCAGTGTGGTGGGGTTGTACCGCAACGAGGAGACGTTGGAGCCGGTCGCCTACTACGAGAGATTCACCGCCGGGATGGAGGAGCGGACCGCCCTGATCATCGACCCGATGCTGGCCACCGGCGGCTCGCTGCTGGCCACGATCGAGATGCTGAAAGCAACCGGCTGCCCCAGCATCAAAGGACTTTTCCTGGTGGCGGTGCCGGAGGGGATCGAACGGATCACGACCGCTCATCCTGATGTCGATCTGTACGTGGCGGCCATTGACGAGCGGCTGAACGACAAGGGCTACATCCTGCCCGGCCTCGGCGATGCCGGGGACAAGATCTTCGGCACAAAATAGGAGCCAGCAATGACCACCACCCATGAACCGGTCTGGCGCACCGCCCTGGCCGGAGCCCAGATCCTGTTTGTCGCCTTTGGCGCGACCGTGCTTGTGCCGCTGTTGACCGGCCTCAACCCCAGCCTGGCCCTGTTGGGGGCCGGTATCGGCACGCTGATCTTCCAGCTCTGCACCAGGCGGCAGGTGCCGACCTACCTCGGCTCATCCTTTGCCTTTATCGCCCCGGTGATCTACTCGGTCAAGACTTGGGGTATGCCGGCCACCCTGGGGGCACTGGCCTCAGCCAGCTTTTTCTATTATCTGGCCGCTGCGCTGGTCAAATGGCGCGGAGTTGCCTTCATCCACCACCTGCTGCCCCCGGTGGTGATCGGGCCGGTGGTAATGGTGATCGGCCTCGGCCTGGCCCAGGTTGCCGTCAACATGGCCACCGGCAAGGCCGGCGAGCTCCAGGCGGTGCCCTACGGCACGGCACTGTCGGTTGCCGCCATCTCGCTGGCTGCCACCATGCTGACCGCCATTTACGCCAAAGGGCTGCTGAAGCTGGTGCCGATCCTGGTGGGGGTTGCGGTGGGGTATCTGGCGTCGCTGCTGCTGGGGCTGGTGGACTTCAGCAAGGTTGCCAATGCGCCCTGGCTGGCAATCCCCACCTTCGGCCATCCCACCTTCAACCTGGCGGCAATCCTGTTCATGGTGCCGGTGGCGATTGCACCGATTGTGGAACATGTGGGGGGCATCCTGGCGATCGGCTCGGTGGTGGGCAAGGACTACACCGACCGGCCCGGCCTGCACCGTACCCTGCTGGGGGATGGTCTGGCGGTCAGTATCGCCGGCCTGTTCGGCGGACCGCCGGTCACCACCTACGGCGAGGTCACCGGAGCGGTCATGCTGACCCGCAACTACAACCCGGTGGTGATGACCTGGGCCGCCTGTTTTGCCATCATGATGGCCTTTGTGGGCAAGTTCAGCGCCTTGTTGCAATCGATTCCACTGCCGGTCATGGGGGGGATCATGGTGCTGCTGTTCGGCTCCATCGCCGGGATCGGGCTCAAGACCGTGATGGACGCCAAGGTTGACCTGATGCAGCCCCGCAACCTGTGCCTGATCTCCGTCACCCTGGTGACTGGCATCGGCGGGCTGGGGGTCACCATCGGCGGCTTCAGCCTGCAGGGAATCAGCCTCTGCGGAGTCTTGGCAGTGGCGCTGAACCTGATCCTGCCGCGCAACAGGCAACAGGAGCATCTGCAGGACCCCTAGCTTGTTGCCGACTGCCGGTGGACGGCTAGAGGGTCAAATCAGCATGCCCGTTGCAAAGCTGATCCCGCGTACGGTTGACCTCTTCGTTCTCCAGGTATTCTTCAAAGGTCATGGCACGGTCGATAATGCCGCCCGGCGTAAATTCCACGATCCGGTTGGCAATCGTGCTGACAAACTCATGGTCGTGGGAGGCGAACAGCAGTACCTCGCTGAAGGAGATCAGGCCGTTGTTCAGCGCCGTGATCGACTCCAGGTCCAGGTGGTTGGTCGGCTCATCTAGAATCAACACATTGGAATTGGTCAGCATCATCCGGGCCAGCATGCAGCGCACCCGCTCACCACCGGACAGCACCTTGGTCTTCTTGGTGGCCTCGTCGCCCGAGAACAGCATCCGGCCCAGGAAGCCGCGGGCAAAGGTTTCCCCCTCGGTGGGGGGTGAGTACTGCCCCAGCCACTCGATCAGGTTCAGATCGTTATCAAAGTACGCCCCGTTCTCCTTGGGAAAGTAGCTGCTGGTGATGGTCACCCCCCAGCGGAACGAACCGGCGTCCGGCTCCAGCTCGCCGGCCAGGATCTGAAACAGGGTGGTCTTGGCCAGGCCGTTGCCCCCCACAAAGGCGATCTTGTCGCCCTTACGCACGTTCAGGTCCAAATCCTTGAACAACTCTACGCCGTCCACGGTCTTGGACAGGCCGCTCACCTCCAGGATGATGTCGCCGCAGGGACGTTCCGGCTTGAAGACCACATGGGGATACTTGCGGGATGAGACCGGCATCTCCTCAATAGTCAGTTTTTCCAGCAGCTTCTTACGGGAGGTGGCCTGCTTGGCCTTGGAGGCGTTGGAGGAGAAGCGCTGGATAAACTCCTTCAGCTCGTTGGCCTTGTCGGTGATCTTGCGGTTCTCGTCCTGTTTCTGCTTCAGGTTGAGCTGACTGGCCTGGTACCAGAAGTCGTAGTTGCCCACGTAGACCTGAATCCGCCCAAAGTCGATGTCGGCCATATGGGTACAGACCTGGTTCAGGAAGTGACGGTCGTGGGAGACCACGATCACGGTGTTGTTGAAGCGGGAGAGGAACTCCTCCAGCCAGTTGATGGTCTTGAGGTCCAGATGGTTGGTCGGTTCGTCCAACAGCAGGATGTCCGGGTTGCCGAACAGGGCCTGGGCCAGCAGTACCCGCACCTTTTCGCCCCCCTCCAGCTCCTTCATCTGCTTGTGGCGCAGCTCCTCCGGGATCCCCAAGCCGTTCAGCAGTACCGCCGCCTCAGACTCGGCCTCGTAACCGTTCATTTCGGCAAACTCAGACTCCAGTTCGGCGGAGCGGATGCCGTCCTCCTCGGTGAAATCTCCCTTGGCGTAGATCGCCTCACGGGCGGTCATCACCTCATACAGCCGGGGATTGCCCATGATGACGGTGTTGAAGACCGTATGCTCGTCAAAGGCAAACTGGTCCTGTTTCAGGAAGGAGATCCGCTCGCGCGGGCCGACGCTGACCGTGCCGGAGTCTGCCTCGGACAAGCCGGCCAGGATCTTGAGAAAGGTGGATTTACCGGCGCCGTTGGCGCCGATCAGGCCGTAGCAGTTGCCCGGCACGAACTTGATGTTGACATCCTTGAAGATCACCCGCTTGCCATAGGCAAGACTGATGTTGTTGGCGCTGATCATTATTTCTCTCTCTTTCCGTTATGCCATTCCGGTTCCAGTTCAAGGATGATCTCAAGGCGGCGAAGAGTTCGGCGACGCAGGTGTACCGACAGTACCGTGAGGAGCCGCAGACGAGCTCACAAAGAGAACACCTTGAAATGGGAGTGGAATAAAAAAGCCACAGGGGGTTTCCCTGTGGCTCAGGTCTACGTCAGCAGCTATAGCACAGATGCTCAGCTGACTGCAACAATCGTAAAACCGGGTGCAGCGGGATCATCGCCGGCCTGCACCTCATCATCCAGCTGCCTGCCCAGCAGACTACGCCCCAGCGGGGAACCGGGGGTGATCACCACGATTTCCCCCCCGCTGTCCGGAATCTTCATCCCTCCGGCATGGGGTCCCAGAAACAGCCGGCGTAGGCCGCCCTCATGGTCCTCCAGGGTCACCAGGGCACTCAGCCTGATCGGCGTCTCATCGTCAAACGTCAGCAGGTGCAGGTTACGGTAGGCCTCCAGCGCGCCCCTGATCTCCTGGGCCCGGTTGGCCTGACCCTGGGCAACATAGGAGGCCTCCAGCGCCGTGGTATCGTACTTGTTGTCCGGCTGGCATTCCTCGTGGGTGGCGGCCGCATGGGCTGCCTTGGCAGCGGCAAACAGCACCTGCAGGTCGGACTCAAGGGTGGTAATGATCGTCTGTACCAGGTCGGCTTTGGTCATCGGAGGTTGCTCGTCACAATGCGCGTCAATTCGGGAGCGGCACCATACGGCAAACCTGCCGACCTGTCAACCGCCCTGCAGATCAGTCGCCCCGGTTTTCCGCCACCTTGCCCACCGGGGCGATATAGACCACGAACTCATCCCTGCCGTCCAGCCCGAGCAGGGCATCGGCCCGGTCCTGATCATAGGCGGCAATGGCGCAGGTACCACAGCCGACCGCCTCGCAGGCCAGGTAGAGGTTCTGGCAGAGGTGTCCGGCATCCAGGGCGATCACCTTGGCCGAGGCCTCGGCATAGCGCCACTCGGTGCGGGCCGGAATGGCGCTCCAGAGAAACGTCACCGCAGCCTGGGCAACAAACCGCTGCCCCCGCACCGCTGCAGCAAGCCGGGCTGCCAACTCGTCCGGGGAGGCCTGCTGTTGCAGGACATGTTCCAACGGCAGATAACGGTACACCCCCGGCGAAAGCCCCTCCACCCGCAGCACTGCCAGATAGGTCTCAAAGGGATGCCGGCAACCGGCCGAAGGTACGGTGCGTAACATGGCCGCTTCATGCAGGTAACGGCGCACCCCCTGGGTGCTCCAGAGCAGGAGCGCCAATTCTTGCAGACGCAAGGGGGTGTTGCTGAAACGGCGGTGACTCTCGCGACGCCCTATTGCCGTGAACAGATCGCAGGGAGGCAGCTCAAGTTCATCAACCTTGGGCAGCGGGATCGGTTCATACCCACCTGAGCGCGGTTTTTGCAGCGCTGGCGGTTCTTCCCCCTGGGATTGGGACGTTCCCCACCAATCCACCTCATCCCTGACCCGGTCAGTCAAAAACCAGCGGCCCAACTCCTTACTGATGGTCAGCTTAGGCATAACCAGTCATCTCCTCTGCCCCTTGTCACAGCAGCTCAAGGGGCGCTTCATCCAATGCGGCCAGCTGTTCACGCAGGGCCAGGATATGCTCGCCCCAGTACTGCATGGTGTTGAACCAGGGAAAGGCGATCGGAAAGGCCGGATCATCCCAGCGCCGCGCCAGCCAGGCGGTGTAGTGCAAGATCCGCAAGCTCCGCAGCACCTCGACCAGGCGCAGTTCGGTTGCATCAAAATCATGGAACTCGCCATACCCTTCCAACAGGGCATCAAGCTGCATGGTCTGGCGCTGACGGTCGCCCGAAAGCATCATCCAGAGGTCCTGCACCGCCGGGGCCATGCGGCTGTCGTCAAAATCCACAAAATGGGGGGCCTGGTCCCGCCAGAGGATGTTGCCGCTGTGGCAATCACCATGTACCCGCACCAGCCGGACCGGACCAACCGCAGCCAACGTTCCGTCAATCTTTGCCAGCAACTGTCCGGTCAGCACCTGGTAACTTTCGCGGTATTCGGCCGGGATCCACTGTTCCCTGACCAGGGCCACGCTCTCATGCCCAAAGCTGACGCTATCCAGCACCGGCCGGTGCCGGAAGCCCTGCACCATGCCGATACGGTGCATCCTTCCCAGCATCCGCCCCAGAATCAGCAGGTTATCCAGGTTGTCGAACTCCGGGGCATGACCACCCTGCTGCGGGTAGAGCGCAAACATGAAGCTGTGGTAATGGAACAGGCTCTCACCGGACGAGTTGCGCCAGGGGGCCACCACCGGCAGTTCGTGACCGGCCAGCTCCGTGCTGAAATCATGCTCTTCCTGGATCTGGCGGGCGCTCCAGCGGCCGGGGCGGTAGAACTTGGCGATCAGCGGCCGGTCGTCTTCGATCCCCACCTGGTAGACCCGGTTCTCGTAGCTGTTCAGCGTCAGGTTACGGCAGTCGCAGTGAAAGCCCTGGCTTTCCACGGCATCCATGATGAAGTCCGGCGTCAGGGTATGAAACGGGTGTTTGGCTTGCGTCATCGCTTCGGTTTCCATAACAGGTCAAAGTAGTTGCACGGGCTCACCATACGCTTTTCCAGCGTACGGCTCAACAGCTTCAACAGCGCCAAAGCAGAAAGGCGGCCCGCAAGCCGCCTTTCTGGCATGGAACTGCCGCCTTACTAGCGGCTCAGATACAGATCAGTGCAATACCTGACCCCGTGCTCTTCGGTATAGAGCGGGCTGACCTGTACCTTGCGCAGAAACTCCAGGGCCTGTTTGTCGCCTATATCACCGATCGCCTTGAGCGGCATGACCCGGTCGTTGGCGGCAAAATGCTCGAACCGCTCGTCCAGAAAGGCGAACTGATCCCGCGCCCCCAGGGTACCGATGGCGCTGACAGCACAATTATGTACAAATGAGTCCCCAGCATTGGCAAACTGCTGTAGCACCGGCATTGCCACAGGATTGTTGCTACCTCCCAGGTCGATCAGCGGGAAACAGGCCGTTGGACTGTCGGGCTTGACCGTTGACTGGGCAGCGGAGACCAGACGCTGCAGCTCATCGGGACCTGCCGCATACTGAAAGAGGCATTGATTGACCTTGGAGGCCACCTCCTTGACGGTGATTGCCAGAGGATCGCTGATGCAGGGTTTCTGCACCTCGTCCATGGACCAGACCGGCAGCTTGGAGTTGAAGAAGAAGGAAGGGATCAGGCAGGACTTCTCCCCCATGCTGACCTGCCCCAGCAACAGTGTGTACGATTCCCAGGCCGAAAAGCCACTGGCCCGGTGGTTGATCAGCTGAAAGCGCTTGACCGTGAAGGTAATGTCGGCAGGAGCAGCACTGCCGCCGACTGCCAGCCTGACCGGCACACCGCGCCCGTTCAGTTCCCTGACCAGGGCCTGGCCCAGCCAGGCAACCGGATCGTCAAGATTTGTAAGCGACAAAGAGACCCGCTCCAGGCCGGAGATACCGACCATGAAGTGTACATCGCTGCGCTGGTCCACCATCCGCAGCGTCAGCGGCTGTTCTTTGACCTGCTGGTAGCGCACACCTGCCGCCGGTGGTTCGTCCACCGTATACTTGAGCGAACAACCGCTCACGCCCAACGCCATTATACTGCCCAGTAACCAGAGAACAATGCGCGCCATGGACCCCTCCCCTGACCAACAGCCGGTCATATAAAATCACTCACCTTGACGTACAGCGAACTGTACCAAAGCCTTGGCTGATTGCAAGCTGGCCATCTCTGCGATGCCTCTGACAGGCGGTACAGATTTTTAGGTTTTGTGGTATAGTGATAAAAAAACAGGCGCCGGTTTGAGAACCGGCCAAGGAGTGAATCGTGAAGGTATAAAAGCCGTAAGCAGGACGGGAGCCTGGGAGGTGTCCCATGCAAGAAAACGATATCGACAGGGTGATTGAACGCTATGTGACCGAGCGGAAACAGGTACCCCAACAGGTGGCGCAGCAGCATTTTCTGGTCTACGCCTCCCTGGTATGCAGGCATGACGACCTCAACCAGTTCATGCGTCGGACGCGCGGGCTGCTGGTTTACTACATCGACAGTCTTTCCATCTTTGACAACCCCTTCCGTAATGCCAAAGTCTGCTGGTTGCTGTTGTTATTCGCCATCTTTGCCTTCAGCACCTATATGCTGACCATGGATGACCTCAGGCTGGCCGGCCTGGTGCTCGACAGCGGGGCCATCATCTTCGGCACCTCACTCTGGAAGACGGTCTGGTCCCGGTGGCTTGACACCGATCTGCTGATCGCCTCCTATCGGGAAATTATCGAGCTGATCGATAGCCTCCTGCCCTGCCAGGATACTGCAGCCGCATAACAGCGGATATAGCAACGGCGGCCCGCAGGTCGCCGTTGTGCCTCCGGCCTCCGGCGATCCTTCAGGCCTCAAGCCGCCTGAAGCGCGGCAGGCTGGCGCCGTCAACCACAACGTTTTCCAGAAACATCTCCAGCGGCCGCGCCCAGAGCGAGTCGTTGTCGTACAGGCAGCGGTAGACCACCAGCAGCTCGTCGGTTTCACTGTGCCGGGCCGTGCCGACCACCTGGTACTCCCCCCCCTTGTAATGCCGGTAGCGCCCCGGTTCCGGCCCGCTCTGTCGCGCCTGATCTTCTGTCATCTGTCACCTCCCGCAAGAAGCTGCAACATGCTGTCGGCGCCGTTACGCCAGCATCAACGCCAGGGCATGCAACAACAGCCCGATCAATCCACCCACCAGCGTACCGTTCATCCTGATGAACTGCAGGTCCGAACCGATCGAGAGTTCGATTTCACCAGTATAGGCCTCACTGTCCCACTGTTGCATGGTAGCGCTGATATGGCCGCTGACCGCACTGCGCAGCGGTTCGGCATACTGCAGCAGCAATCGCTCAAGATGCTCGTTCAACGATTCCTGCAGCCCCCGGTTCAACGTCAGGGCCGTACCCAACCCGGCAATCAGGCTCGCCAACCTGGCCTGCAGCTGCGAATCAGTACGTTGCAGATCCTCCTGCAACCAGCTCTTCAGGTCGGCCACCAGAGCACCGGCATAGTCAGACAGGGCCTGATTCTGCAACAGCTCCAGTTTCAAGGTCTCCACCTTGCCCCGCAGTGCTTGGTCAGAGCGCAATCTGTCAACAAACTGCGAGACCGCCGCATCAAATCTGTCCCTGAGTTCATGGGCCGGATCAGACTGCACCTCCTGCAGGAAAGCGCTGAGCCGGTTGGCCACCTTGTCGCCTGCCCCGCGGGCAAACTGCTCGCGGTTGGGAATAAAGACGCTCAACAGCGGGTATTCCTTGGTACAGAGGTTGTCAATGGAACCGGCCAGACGGTTGCGGGCCTCCTCGCTCTCCAGCCAGGTTGCCAGCCGTTGCAACAACTCATCCAGCACGCGCTGGTGGCGGTTGCCCCTGCGCAGCGCCTCCAGCAGTGCCTCCAGTGAAGCGGACAGGTCAAACTGTTCCAGCCGGTTGTGCAGGGCTGCCCGCGCCAACTGCAGCACCCGCTCGTCATCGAGAAAATCCAGCGACTCGGCCAGCAGCCGGCAGCCACCCCGCGATAACCCGGCGGCATGTTCGCCAGTACTCAGATAGCCGGCCAGATGCCTGGCAGGATCATAGGCACGCAGCCGCTCCACCAATGTTTCACTGGCCAGGAACTTGTCACGGATAAAACCGGCCAGGTTGTCGGCTATGGCAGCCTGCTTCTGCTTGATGATGGCGGTATGGGGGATCGGCAGCCCCAGGGGGTGGCGGAACAACGCCACCACCGCAAACCAGTCGGCCAGGGCGCCCACCATGGCAGCCTCGCTGAAGGCAGCTACCCAGCCCCAGATCCCTTGGCCGTGCTGCAGGCGGGCAACGACAAACAAAAGGGTTGCCGCCAGCAGCAAACCAGTGGCAATGACCTTGTTTCGAACCAGTTGTTGTCTTCTCGTATCCACAGTTGTTCTCCACTTTTTTCACAATTCACCTGCACCCGCAAAAACAAAAACCGCTTCATACTGCGGAAGCGGTTGTCCTTACGTGGCGCTTGTTATGGCACGGCTGCAGCAATTTTGTCAACCTGCCGCCACGACCGGCAACGGACGGCCCATCATGCCCACCACCACGCATTTGCCTGTTTAACGGCTATCACCATCCACCTGGTACTGCGCGTAATGCAGGTCCGTATGTCCTTTGTAGCCACGGCAGAAACGAGCGGCTAACAGGTTCAGCAACGGGTCGCTGACGCCGTTCAGAAAGGCATACTGGGTGTTGTCGTTCAGGTGGTGACCGGCATGATGGCGCTTTGGGAGCAAAATTCGGCATCTGGCGAGCAGTTGGACCACTCCCGATGTGGAGGTATGGCAGAGGTAGTGGGACACCTCCGCCAAGGACGAGGCAACACCAAAATAGACAAGAACATGGAACAACAGGGGATAAAGGACGGCATACCGGCTCATCAGCGCTGTCAGCAGCAAGACCGGCACCAACCAGACCTTGGAGCCGGACTCGACAAAATAGACTACCACGACAGGTTTCAGCTGGTAGCGCGGGGTCTTGTGGTGCAGATGAAAGTTGGCTATCAGCGGCCCATCAATGGACTCATAGCGGTCGTTACTGTCCATATACATATGCACTAGCCCGTTGACAAAATCAGCCAACAGCCAGGCACACACCACAGCACAAACCTGACCTCCTACCCCGATCACCAGCGGCAAAACCTGCCAAAGCAGCCAGAGCTGGAGCGAAACATTCGCCAGCGCCACGCCCATACCAAAGCGCTGATACCGTTTACCGGCACAGTACTTTGCCATGGCACCGTTAAACTGCCGCTGACGTTCAGCCAGGTCCGGGGCAGGTCCGGTCATGCCCGGCGAACCTGGCGCTTCGCGGATGCGGCCGGAGCCTTCGCAGCCACATGCAGAAATTCCACCTCATACCCCACCGTAAAGCCGACAGTACCGGCGTTGCGCATACAGAGAAAATGGGCATTATCCCGGTCAAAGGGGCAGACCGGCTGGCTGCAGGGTTCAAACCCGAAACGCCGGTAGTAGCCCGGTTCTCCCAGCACGAACAACGTCTGCTGTTTGATCGACTCCTGACGCAGGGCAAAGCGCAGCAGCTCCGAGCCCACCCCCTTACGCTGAAAATCTGGCGCCACCGCCATCGGCGCCAGGTGCAGGCCACAGGGTTCCTTGCCATGAAACGCCTGCGAAAAGGCGAGATAGGCAATCACCTTGTTGGTATGGATGCAGACCCATTCCTGCAGCGTCTTGCCGTGTTCATGCAGCCGCTGCACCAGCGTGACCTCATAACTGCTGCCGGGAAACGCCCGTTGCAGCAAGGCATAGACCTTGGGACGGTGTTCCTCGGTTACCTTCTGAATCTTCATGCACCACTCCTTGAGGCTTATTCGACGTAGATCATCATGCCCTACTCGGCACCCAAACGCCAAGGCGCACTATTTGCCGTCACCGCAGTCAGTTCACTGCATACTTTTACAGCACAACGCTACGTACCACGCCACACACCACAGCACAATATCTCGATATCAATCACAAATATCAGACAATCACGCTTGGCACAAACCATGTAATGACCTATTAAGGCCCGGATCATCCGTAGCGCCAGCCCCACCATGGAGGTGTGCCATGCAACTGATTGAAACCGTGATACAGCAACCCAAACTTGATACACTGCGCCAGCTGCTCGACGAGCTTGGTGTCGACGAGTTCATGGAAAGCCCAATCCTCTGCCACAGCCAGCACAAGGGCCAGCCCATGCGCTTCCGCGGCGCCACCTTCATGGCCGGCATTGTAGAGAAGGTCAAGCTCGAGATCGTTGCGGCAGACGACGCTGCCGGCGCAATCATCGCCGCCATCAAGGGCATTGTCCAGACCGACGAGTGCCGGATTGCCATGCGCCCCTACCTGGAAATCGCCTAGCAGGCATCACCTCAACCAGCAACCAGCCGCTTTTATCGGGCGGTCATGTCCCCGTCTGCCCGGTACACCGCCGGCATCCCTGCGGATGTCGGCGGTTAGTCGAGCGGCCGAGCCAGCACAAACAGCTCGATATCAATCCGGTCATGTACCAGATGCATCCCCAGCTTCTCGAACAACCTGCCGGAACCGTAATTGACGTTCCACTCCGTCCGATCGATACCGAAGGCCGACTGGGCCTTGATACTGCCGTCCTGCTGCGGCAGCACGGTCACCGGCACGCTGATCGTCCGGGTGACGTTCTTGATGGTCAGCTGCCCCAGCACCTGATGGTCGGGGGTGCCGGGCGTGGCCCCCGGGATCGCCTCCCACCCCAACAGCAGCATGGTGGCCAACGGATACCGGGCAACATCAAAGAAATCATCGGACTTGAGGTGTTTTTCCAGCATCTGCCGGTAGTTCGCGTCCTGCAGGTCAAGGTTGGTCAGGCCGGCCATATCCAGGCTGACGCTCCCCTGACGCAGGCTGCCGCCATTGATGGTAATATGCCCGTCCCGGACCGGTATCCGCCCAACGTGCCGGTAATTGATGTTGCGTCCGATCCATTCCACTACCGATGCCGCGGGATCGATGCGATAGGTGCCATCCTGCAGGCGTGGCTCGCGGGGCTGCTCACCACTCGACTCAACCGGATAACCGCTGGCACGCCAGCCGGTCAAACCGCCCGCCAGGATACGCACCTCACCATAACCGGCCTCCAGCAGCTTGTCGCGGGCCGTGCCAGCTCCCCTGCCGGTGCCGTTTTCATCATACAGCACCAGGGTTCGGCCACGGTCCGGCGCCAACTCGGCCAGCCGCTCCAGAAAGGCCATCTCATAGACACAGGCATTTTCTGCCCCCGGGATATGACTGCAGACATAGAGTTCCGGAACCTGGATATCGATCAACAGCAGCGGCGCACCAGCATCGAGCTGATGCCGCAATTCCCTACAGCTGATGGTTGCGCTCATGGCTGTCTCCTTTCACTTTGCTCTTTGTCCCTATTGTACACCCGCTGCCGGAGATGGGTGTCGGTAATCTGCCCGATACCCGGACAACGGGTTCACGCAAGCAACGTGAAGGGTGGATGATACGGCAAAGCGAGGGAGTGAACCACGGGGCGAGATCGTCAGAAACGACCGTTCAACCGACGTTCCTTGATCCGCCGGACCAGCATCGGCACCAGCAGCATGGCGGCCAGCACAATCCAGACGGTGGTGTTGGGGTCGTGGATGTAGCTGTTCAAACGCAGGGTGGTCAGGGCGATCACCCCGAAGTAGATCATGTCACCGGCAATGGCAAAGGCCCAGCCGGCCACGAAACCGTGTCCGGCAGCCAGGGCCGAGGCCCGGCCGGTCATGGGGTCCACCCCAAAGGCGATCATGATCAGGGCCAACGGGCCGGCCCCGTTGCCAGCCACATACGCCACGTTGCGCGCCGTGGCCTCCTTCAGCAGGGCGTTGAAGCGGGTCAGCCACGCGACCTTGTTGCAGATCAGCGCCAACAGCCGCAGGATCGGTTCAAAGACCACGGCCAGCAACAGGTCGGAAAGCAGGTAGAGCAACGTGGTAACCGGCCAGGCCAGTCCCTTGGCCTTGGCCAGCAGCACCCCGGCCGGGATACCGCCCCCCACCGGAATGACAAACAATTTCAAGACATCGAGCGAGGCTGTGGGTGAGGGCATAGACAAGATAAGCATCCTGGTGGCATGGTATCGACAAAAATCCGGCATTCTCTCCAGCTTTGATTCAGTGTGCTGCAGCTTGGCGGAAAAATGCAAGCAGAGAAACAACAAACCTGCTCCCGTCGTTACTAAACATATCATGATGGTTGTCAGAACATACCGATTCGGCTAGTATCTGCGCACTTAACCCAGCAAGGAGCCCATTATTTATGCCTGCTAACGCCCGCCACATTCTTGTGGATACCGAAGAACGCTGTCTGCAGCTGAAGGCCGAAATCGAGGCCGGCGCAGATTTTGCCGAGGTTGCCAAGCGAGACTCATCCTGCCCATCCGGCCAAACCGGTGGTGATCTCGGCACCTTCCACCCCGGCCAGATGGTGCCGGAGTTCGACCAGGCCGTCTTTACCGGCGAGGTCAACACCCTGCTCGGCCCGGTCAAGACCCAGTTCGGCTACCACCTGATTGAAGTAACCAAGCGTTGGGAAACAGCGCCTGCATCTGATAATGATAATACCGGTCTCGACCAGGCGCTGATGAACCTGCGCCAGGACATGTCCGACGCCACCAAGCAATCACAGTTCTACGATCTCTTTCTTAATACCACATTTTGCGTACCGATCCTTGATCCACAAGAGATCGAGAGCGAGGTAAAGCTTGAGGAAGGACAGATTCTGCCGTTGATTGTGGCCGCAGAGGGGAATGATTATCTGATGATCTTTGACAGCAGTGCGCGTCTCAAGGCCTGGGCCGGCGAAGACGCCAAGTGGGTTGAGGTGCCGGGGCACGTCATTGCCGCCACCACCATGCCGCCCCTCCATATCGCCATGAACGTGGCCACCGAATACTCCAAGCAGTTCCTGCCCGACGAGATCGTCTGGCTGCGGGATATTGTCGAGCAATGCAACAAGGCTGAAGCGGAACAGGAACTGCCGACTGCATAACACCCAAAATAAACACAAAAATTACACGGAACGCAGCAAAAGGGACAGATCCCCCGTAAAGGGATCTGTCCCTTTTGCTCTTGTATGGGGTATAATTTATTCGTCGGTAGACACAGGATGCCGGCACTGATAACACCACATATGAGGAGATACGACCATGAAAATAGTAATGGTACTGACATCGCACAACGAACTCGGCAACACCGGTAAAAAGACCGGTTTCTGGCTTGAGGAGTTTGCCGCCCCCTACTATGTCTTCAAGGATGCGGGAGCAGAAATCACCCTCGCATCGCCGCAGGGGGGACAACCACCACTGGACCCGAAGAGTGCGGAAAAGGATTTCCAGACCCCGGCCACCGAGCGGTTCAAAAACGACGCGGAGGCACAGGAGGCCTTGGCTCATACCATACCGTTACAGAACATTTCAGCCGATGATTTTGACGCGCTCTTTTATCCCGGTGGTCATGGACCGTTATGGGACCTGGCTGAAGACCGGGATTCCATCGCACTGATTGAGACCATGGCCGCCCAGGGGAAACCGGTTGCTGCGGTCTGTCATGCCCCCGGCGTGCTGCGCCACACCCGCGCTGCAGATGGTTCCCCACTGGTGCAAGGGAAAGAGGTAACCGGTTTTTCCAATGCCGAAGAGGCCGCTGTAGGGCTGCTTGAGGTGGTGCCGTTCCTGGTTGAGGATGAGCTGCGCAAGGCCGGCGGAACCTATTCCAAAGGGGCTGACTGGCAGGCTCACGTCAGTTGCAGCGGCAACCTGATCACCGGCCAGAACCCCGCTTCTTCGGAACCGGCTGCCTGGGCTGTTCTGAAACTGCTCTGATCAGCCGTGGCAAAAGGAGGACAGCATGAGCACCAGACCTGTGCTTGAGGTGTTTTTCGATTATATCTGACCTTGGTGCTACCTCGGTACCGTGCGTACCGATCGCCTCCGGCAGGAATATGGCGTCCAACTTCGCTGGACCGTTTTCCCACTCCATCCCGAAACCCCGCCGGAGGGGCGGGAACTTTCCGATCTCTTTGCCGGGCGGGAGGCGATGATCCGCGACATGCAGACGCGGCTGCAACAGGCTGCTACGGCAGAAGGGCTACCGTTAACTGAACGCAGTCGCACCTACAACAGCCGGCATGCCCAGGAACTGGGGAAATGGGCCGATGAGCAGGGGGCAGGCGACCCGTTCCACCATGCTGTTTATCGGGCCTATTTTGTAGATGGGATAAACATTGCTCAGGTTGAGGAGTTGGTGCGAATCGCCGCAGCCGTCGGACTCCCCCCGGATGAGGCCCGGTCGGTACTTATGGCGCGCAGATTTGCCGCAGCAGTAGATGCAGACTGGCAGCGAGCCATGGAACTACGCATCACCGCCGTACCGACCCTCCTCTACAAGGGGAGACGCCTGACCGGTTTTACCCCCTATGATGATCTTGTGCGGCTGATCGGGGAGAACCGCTAAACACTTAGACCACACCTAAAGGCGGCCGATTGGCCGCCTTTTTTGTTGCTGCGAAACTTACACTCCCTGCTTCGCCAGCAGGTAGCGGCCAACGTAATTCTTGGAAAACTGGTAGGCGGTGCGGCCGCAGCGCTTGCTCTTATCGTGGGACCACTTGATCGCCTCCTGCTCCAGCTCTTTGGTCAACGGAATCTCCACATTCCGCTCACGGGCCTCACGGGTGACCGCCAGACGAACCGCATCCAGGTAGCGATCCTGGGAGAAGGCGTAAAAGGCCACCCACAGCCCGAAGCGATCCGAGAGGGAGATCTTCTCCTCCATCACCTCACTCTGCTGCAGCTCGCCGTTCACGAACATGCCACCACGATGGTCCGACTCATACTCCGGCAGCAGGTGCCGCCGGTTGGAGGTAACGTAGATCAGCACGTTTTCCGGCGGTGAGTAGACCGAGCCGTCCAGGGCGCTCTTCAGCATCTTGTAGCTCAGCTCGCCCGGTTCAAAGGTTAGGTCGTCGCAAAGCAGGATAAAGCGGTAGGGCTGATCCTCCACCACGCTGAAGATCTCGGACAGGTAGATCAGGTCTTCCTTCTCAATCTGGATGATCCGCAACCCCTTGGGGGCGTACTCGTTCAGCAGCGCCTTGATGATCGACGATTTGCCGGTGCCGCGCGAACCCCACAAAAGGGCGTTGTTGGCTGGCAGCCCGGCCAGAAACTGACGGGTGTTGTGCTCCATCACCTCTATCTGCTTCTCCACACCAAGCAATTCGGTCAGTCGGGTGGTGTCGGTCACCCGCACCGGCTCAAGGTAGCCGGAAAAGGAATGACGGCGCCAGTTGGCGGCATAACAGCTTGACCAGTCCACCGGCTTGACCGTACGGGGCAGCAGCATCTCAACCGAGCTGAGTACACGTTCCAAGCGGGCAACCACTTCAGGTTTCAGGTTAAACATCACGATCTCGTTTCGTTGGTAAAGTTATCCCGTGTTCTGCCGGTCCGGCAGCGGGGGAGGCATCAGGGTATGCACGGAAACAGGGGTGGATCAGGGACAAGCAGGAAGAGCCGGGCTGCCGCGTGCGGAGCGCTTCATATACGCTACCCGTGGGAACAATGTCAAACGAAATATACTGTTTTTTATATGTGTAGGGTTTGTCGGCGATTACACCCGCTTAGCGTGGTTTCCGGGGGCCCGGGGCAGAATGCCTGCCCTGCTGTGCGTCCAGCTCATCAATCCAGCCGGCCTTGGCCGTCGGGAAGGCATCGGCATAGGGCACATAGGGTTTGATATCCAGCACCGGGGTTCCATCCAGCAGGTCAACCCCGCGCAGCTGCAGGGTCCGGCCTTCGATCCCCACCAGCTCCACCGCGGACAGACCGATGGCGTTGGGTCGATGGGGCGAGCGGGTGGCCAGCACCCCCCGTTTGGGACCGCCCCGCGGCGGTTTGACCGTATTCCTCCAGCCCTCACTCTGGTGGAAGGCAAACAGCAACCAGATCCGCTCAAAGCCCTGCAGATCCTGCAGCACCTGCTCATCCAGCCACGCCGCCAGCTCCAGGGTGGCCAACACCGCCTCTCCGCTGGCCGTGCCTGCCACCACGGTACTCTGGTGGGGCGCATCAATACGGTGACGATAGGGTGAATGCAGGATGCCGATGGGGCGATAGCTGAACAGGGTGTCATCATTCATGGGACATGATGCTAGCGCGAGACCGGGGCCGCAGCAACAGAAAACATCCGGTCAACCACCCTGTTTTTAAGTATACAGGTAGACAGGTATACACAATTGTCGCCCACCCGGTTGTAACACTATAGTAACCTCACACAAACCGTAACTAGCTCCGAGGATGTCCATGGGTAAAAAGCTCTTCATTGCCGCAACCGGCCAGAATTGCGGCAAGACCACCATCAGCCTGTCGCTGATGCACCTGGCGCGCAAGCAGTACGGCCGGGTGGGCTACATCAAGCCACTTGGCCCCAAGTGCCAGGATTTCGACGGGATCATCGTTGACAAGGACGCAGCCCTGATGGCCCGTGTCTTTGGCCAGGAAAAACAGATCGCCCTGATGTCGCCGCTGGTGCTGGGCAAAGGTGCCACCCGCAGGTTTCTGGATGGCGAGCAGACCACGGCCTGGGCTGCCGACACGATTCAGCGGGCCTGCCGGGAACTGGAGGCCCAGTGCGACCTGCTGTTGATCGAAGGCGCCGGCCACGGCGGGGTTGGTTCGGTGGTGGGGCTGAACAACGCGGATATGGCCCGCATGCTGGGAGCGCCGGTGGTGATGGTGGCCGGTGGCGGCATCGGCAATGTGATCGACTCGGTGCGGATGAATCTGGCGCTGTACGAGCAGGAAGGGGTCAAGGTCAAACTGTTGCTGGTGAACCGGATGCTGCCGGAAAAACGCCACTCCTCACTGGCCTACCTGGATAAATACTTTGCCCCCAAGGGGATCACCGTCAGCGGCGCCTTTGACTACTCGCCGGTGCTGGCCAACCCCACCCTGCAGCACCTGGCCAAGTTGCTGGGGGAACCGTTGCAGGGAGATCAGGGCCAGCGCCACCGCATCATCCACCACATCCAGCTGGGGGCGGCCTCGTCCCAGAAGGTGATCGACAACCTGAAGGACTCGACCCTGCTGCTCACCACCAGCTCACGGGATGAACTGCTGGTCACGCTCTCATCGCTCTACAACATCCCGGCCTTCCAGGACAAGATCGCCGGGATCGTGATCCCCGGCCACGCCCCGGTGTCCGCCATCACCCAGCGGATCATCGACGACAGCGGCATCCCGCACATCCGGATCGCCAGGACCACCGCCGAGGTCTACAGCGCCCTGACCGACCACATCTCCAAGATCACCCATGAGGACACCGAAAAGATCTCGCTGGTCACCAGCCAGGCAGAACAGGTGATTGATTTCGAGGCCATCAAGGCTGTTCTGTAGCGAGCCCCCGCACAACCGCACCAGGGGGCGGGCTCTGCAATCCAAAATGCAGCCTGTCCCCTTTTTTGTTCCAGAGAGCTGTTGCGCCGACCCCGCAGAAAATGATACATAGGCAATTCTCTATCTTGAGCATTCGGACAAGCGCCCGGCCTGACGGGCATATTTCATGTACATCGATACGAGGTTCGCACCATGTCAACAGCTCAGTTCGGCCCAACCAAACTGGAGGCCACCCTCATCCCCACCATTGCCGGACAATGGGGTACCCCGATCTACCTGCACGACCAGGCCTACATTGAAAACAGCTGCGAACAGCTGTTGAGCATGCCCAACGCCTTTGGCCTGCATGTACGCTACGCCATGAAGGCCAACTCCGACCGCACCGTACTGCGGGTGGTCACCGCCAAGGGGCTGGATCTGGACTGTTCCTCGCTGGATGAGGCTGCCCGCGCCCACGCCGCCGGCATCCCCTTCAACCGCATGATGCTGACCACCCAGGAGGTACCGATGGGTGAGGAGCGCGCCGAGCTGGAGGCGATGATCACCGCCGGTCTCCGTTACAACGTCTGTTCCATGCTGCAGTTCAAGCTGGTGGCCGACTTTGCCAAGGCCAACCGGATCGATCTCTCCATCCGGGTCCACCCCGGCGCAGCCGGCGGCGGCGAGAGCGCCACCCGCGACACCGGCAGCGAGTACTCCTGCTTCGGCGTGCACCTGAACGATGTCCCCAAGGTCAAGGCCATGGCCGATGAACGGGGACTGCGCTTCACCCAGGTGCACGTGCATATCGGCTCCGGCGGCGACCCGGAAAAATGGCGTCAGAACATCGACCGCGAGCTGGGCTTCGTGAAGACCTACTTTCCTGATGCCACCACGGTCAGCTTCGGCGGCGGCCTCAAGGTGGCTCGTATGCCGGGCGAGAAGCAGGCCGACATTGCCGCGCTGGGCGCCTATGCCAAGCAGCGGATCGAGGAGTTCAAGGCCGAAACCGGCCGGGAGCTGACGATGGAGATCGAGCCGGGCACCTTTGTGGTGGCCAACTCCGGCCATATCATCACCCGCATCATCGACAAGAAGTTCACCAACGAGATGAACTTCCTGATCGTGGACGGCGGTATGGAACTCTTGACCCGTCCGCTGCTGTACGGTTCCGAGCATCCGATCGCCATCGTGCGCCAGGACGGCTCCCTGCTCTCCAGCGAGTACGATCAAACACCGGCAGCGGGCCTGAAATCCTTCGGCATCGTGGGGCGCTGCTGCGAGAGCGGCGACTCGGTCCGTCTGGATGGCGACGGCAACATCGTGCCGGTACAGATTGTGGAGCCCGAGATCGGTGACTTTGTGGTGATCGGCGGCACCGGGGCCTACTCCGAGAGCATGTCGCCGGAGAACTACAACTCCCACCGCAAGCCGGGCGCCATCATGAAGACCACCAGCGGCGAGCTGGTACTGATCCGCAAGAAGCAGGTGCGGGAGCAGCTGACCCAGAACGAGCTGGAGGTAACGCTGTAACCCATTCCAATAACGCCGGAAGTAGACGAGGCCAGGGGAGTTCCCCTGGCCTCGTTGTATTCAGAAAACGGCCGTTGGCGTTGCCGCGAGAGAGCGACTCGCCCGGACATCGTTGTAGCTCTTGGCAAAATGAAGCGTTAAGCAGCCGATTCTGTCTGAACCCGCAGGGTGAGTTTATCGGCTGCAGCAAAATGAGCCCTAGAGCTACAGATGTCGGGCGGCGGAGCGAACCGGGGCAACGCCAACGGCCGAATCCAGGATTATTCAGAGCTGCCGCATGCTATCCTGCTACAAGCGTGCCCCCCAGAGCGCCCATGCCAGTATCCCGATGGTCATCAGCCCGCACCCAAGCGCCAGCAGGTAATCGAACGTACCCTGCGCCCGTTTTTCATTGTAGCCGAACAGCGCGCCCAGCAGCACCCCGGCCACCACACCGCCGCCGTGGGCCCAGTTGTTGATACCCGGCACCAGCAGGCCAAAGACAAAGATACTGATGGCCCAGCCGCCGATCTCGCGGTACACCATGCCGCCATAACTGCCGCCCCTGCTCTTGCCGTAAAACAGCAGGGCGCCGATCAGGCTGCACAGGGCAGCCGAGGCGCCAACCGTGAACGGCACGCCGGCCAGGTAGGACACCAGATAACCGGCCACGCCGCCCAGGGTGTAGATGTTCAGCATCCGGCTGTTGCCGTACTCGTGAACGACCCAGGGGGCCAGCTGGCGAAAGGCCATCAGGTTGAAAAGCAGGTGCAGGATGCCGCCGTGCAGGTAGTTGGCACTGACCAGGGTCCAGTAGCGACCGTACTGGTCAATTGGAAAGCTGCCGCTGGCCCCCAGCAACAGCAGACTGTTCTGGCCGGGTGTTAACAGGCCGTGGACCCGGTCCACCCTGGTGCTGAGCAGCAAGGAGAGCGCGAAGAAGAGCACGTTGATGGTGAGGATACTGCCGCTGATCCAGGTAGCGTCACCGCCAAACAGCGCCCAAACCGGATTGGCCCGGGAGGCGCCGCACCAGGAACAACGGGTTTCGTCA
Organism: uncultured Geobacter sp.; assembly: GCA_964622705.1. GTDB lineage: Bacteria > Desulfobacterota > Desulfuromonadia > Geobacterales > Pseudopelobacteraceae > Trichlorobacter. The sequence goes on from CAZUSH010000032.1 coordinate 31,641, forward strand.
CTACCGATAATCTGTCTGCAGCGGGGGCAGAGCACAGCACGCTGTTTCATAAGCACCTACGGGAAAGGGCGCCGGATCAGGCGCCCATGCGTTTTAAGACTTCCTGTTGAAACTATACGCCCAGACCGCATCAAATACCAAATGCCATTTTCAGGCCGCACCCGCCGCAGCATCATCCTTGCCGGTCAGGATGGCCACCACCCACTGTGCCAGCAATCTTAACTGCTCCACCGGCATCCGTTCCTCGCAGGTATGCACCTTTTCATAGCCGCAGCAAAGCACGGCCGTCGGAATGCCCCGTTCGTTCAGAAAATTGGCATCGGAACCGCCCCCGGTGGAACGGTAGCGCAGCGGCAGACCAAGACGCCGGGCTGCTGCGCTGGCGCGGTGCACCGGGGCGGTCGTTGGCTCAAGCCGGTACGAGCGGTAGTTGGAGCGCAGTGTGATCTCCACCTGCCCGCCTGCTGCGCCGGCTACCTCTTCCAGGGCCTGCCGCATTGCAGCCACCTGGCATGCCAGGCGGGCAGGATCAAGGGAACGCACCTCGGCGCTCAGCTCGCAACGCTCCGGCACGATATTGGTCGGCCCGTCGGCCCGGATGCTGCCGATATTGGCGGTGGTCTCCTCGTCGATCCGTAAGAGCTGCATCCGCGCGATGGCCAAGGCGGCAATCTGGATGGCCGAGACCCCGTCTTCCGGGGCAATACCGGCATGGGCGGCCCGGCCATGGATCACGGCCGACAGGCGCACCTGCTCCGGCGCCCTGACCACGATCTCCCCCACCGGCCCGCCGGCATCCAACACAAAACCGCAGCGGGAGACCAGGCGGCTCATGTCAAACTGCTCGATCCCCAGCAGCGACAGCTCCTCGGCCACGCTGAAGACCACCTCCAGCGCCGGATGGGGCAGTCCCTGTTCGCGAACCGTCCTTACCCCTTCAAGCAACGCTGCCAGACCGGCCGCATCATCGGCCCCCAGCACGGTGCTGCCATCGCTGACAAGATATTCCCCCACCCGTTGCGGCTTCACCCCGGTGCCCGGGGTCACCCGGTCCATGTGGCAGGAAAACAGCAGCGTCTCACCGGGCCCGGTCCCCGGCAGGGTGGCGTACAGGTTGCCGGCATTACCGCCAAGCCGCGCCCCGGCATCATCTTCGCGCACCGTAAAGCCCAGCTCGCCTAACAGCACGGTCATACGGTCAGCCATGGCCCGTTCCCTGGTCGGTTCGGCATCAATGGCGCACAGTTCCAGAAAGGTATCCAGCAGGCGGTCAGTCGTAATCATGGGTATCATGACAGGGTATCCGTTGGTGCGCTCTTTGGGGTCAGCAGTGCCATGATACGTGCTTTCGCGCTATCAGGCAAGTTACGGTACGACACGTAAGATAACGTTGCCCTACACCTGGCGATGTATGGCCGTCTCCAGGGTCTCGCTGCCGATGGTCAGGTAACAGACCCCTTCGGTGATGGTAATGGACCAGACCACCGCACGCTCCAGGCGCTGCACCACGCTCGCAAGGAACGCTTGGTCAAGGGTGATGATGCCAAGGTTGGTAAGGCTGGCCAGTTTGGGCAAATGCTGCTGTTGCCAGTTCAGCAAGGCCCGGCCGCAGGCCAAAAGCCGCACCTGCTCGCTATGGCGGCTGGCCTTGATGATCCGCTCGCTGTCGGGCAGCCCTACCTCCACCCAGAGCTGCACCCGGCCGTCACCGCTCTTCAGCCAGAGCTCCGGCTCGTCAGCAGCGCAGAGTCCTTTGGTAAAGCTCAGGCCATCCTCGTACAACAGGGCATAGGCCAGCAGCCGTGCCACCAGGCGCTCCTCAGTCTCGGACGGGTGCTGCGCCACCGTGGCGGTCAGGGTCTCATAGACACCACGGTCGATGTCGGACAGGTTGATGGTTGCTTTGTAGATGGTGGCGGGAAGTGCCATAACGTTCCTTCAGCGGTTGTTGAAAAGCAGGCATCTCGCCGCTGTCCTCGCAAGCCCTCTTGTGCGGCGTAGCGCTGCTACGCCTCCGCGGGGTTTTCTGCGGAAGTGACGATCTACCTGTTTGTGAACAACCTCGTAGTTGATTGTCTGTTTATTGAGACCTCCGGTCCCGCAACAGCTTGTGCAGCAGGCTGTCCAGGGCCGAGGCAAAACGGTTGCGGTCGCTCATGCTGAAGGGTGAGGGACCGCCCCCCTGCAGCATGCCGCTGTCACGCAGTTCACTCATCAGGTCGCGAAACGCCAGGCGGTCGCCGATGGATTCTTCCGTGTACTGTTCACCACGCGGGTCCAGCGCAATACCACCCTTGGCCACGATCCGGGCCGCCAGCGGCACATCAGCGGTCACCACCAGGTCGGTCGGGGCAGCATGCTCGGCAATGTAGTCATCAGCCACGTCAAAGCCATCAGCCACCACAATGGTCTCCACCAGCGGACCGTTGTGTTTGGCCAGGCTCTTGTTGGCAACCAGACAGAGCCCAACCTGTAAGCGGGTTGAGGCCCGAAACAGGATCTCCTTCACTGCCCGCGGGCAGGCATCGGCATCAATCCAGATCTTCATGGTTGTAGGTTGTGAACGAAAAGGAGCCGGGACGCAACAACAAACCGCACCGTTACCCGCTGACGCAGAAAAGCACCCCCCTCTTCCAAAATGGCGCTATACTAGAAAATAAGACTCATGTTTTAAACTTCCGAGCGTCCCCCAAAGGGGGATGAAGAGAGCTCAGTGGTGCGTCTGTAGAAATTGGAGGACACCATGAAACAGATACGATGCAGCGTACTAATCCTCTTGTTGTTGCTCTGCTGTGCAGCAACAACAGTCTCAGCGGGTGTAAGCATCGGGATCGGCATCGGGCTTCCCAACCTCAGCATCGGCATCAACCTGCCGTTGTATCCCGAACTGGTGCCGGTACCGGGCTACCCGGTCTACTATGCCCCGCAGGTCGAGGCCAACTATTTCTTCTATGACGGCATGTACTGGGTTTACCAGGATGACAACTGGTACACGAGCTACTGGTACAACGGCCCCTGGTCGCTGGTGGAACCAGCCTACGTGCCACTGTTCATCCTTCGGATTCCCGTGCGTTACTACACCTATCCCCCACCCTACTTCAGAGGCTGGAACCGCGATGCCGCGCCGCGCTGGGGCCAGCATTGGGGACGTGAGTGGGCACGGCAGCACCGGGGATGGAACAAATGGAAGCAGGGGTCGGCACCACCGCGGGCTCCACTGCCTGCCTACCAGCAACAGTACACCGGCGATCGCTATCCCCGGCAGATCGAACATCAGATGGACCTGCGGCGCGAGCAGTATCGTTACCAGCCGCGCGACAAGGCGGTCCGCCAACACTTCCGGCAGCAGGAACAACAGCGGGCCATCACACCCGCGCAGCGCATGAGAGCACCGGTACCCCAAGAGGTCCAGCGGCCGACGCCGCAACAGCATCCTATCCCGCAGGGCCCGGTGTATCAGGAACCAAGACGGGAGCAACGCCAGGAACCAAGGTATGAGCAGCAGCCCCGGCCTCAGGGCCAGGACCAGCGCTACCAGGAGCGGGAGATGCAGCAGCCCCAGCGCGGCTGGGGGCACGAACAAAGAGGTGATGAAAGGCGGGGACGGGGCCGCGACAACTGATGTCGCCCGGAACCGTGGCTACACTGCTGATCCCTTGCACAAGCACAAGGCGGCCAATCGGCCGCCTTGTGCAGTAAGGAGCTGTCCCCGAAACGTCTACACCCGCTGCTACGCCGCTATGAATCGAGCATACACGGCTTGTCCGCTTCTCCGCTTTCGTAATAACGCACTTCGATGACATTCTGTTCGGGATCGCGAAAATAGATCGATATACCCGTCCCATGCGCGCCCCAACGTTTCACCGGACCATCATCGATGGTAATACCATTGTCTGCAAGCCGTTTCCGGAGCAATTCCCACTCAGCCTTGCCGGTAGAGAGGCAAAAATGGTTGAGATTCGGCCGGCACACGTGCTCTGGATTGTCGTTTTCCCACAACTTCCTGGGGAACAGATCGATGATCGAATCAGCTGTTATGCGGACGGACGGGAATGGCACCTGATGGTCATGGAACTCGTGTACCCGTTCGCCGGGCAGTTGCAGAATGGCGGTGTAAAAGTGCAGCATCGCCTCGATGTCCACCGTGTTGATGACGATATGATCCATTGTGAATGTCATTGGTCATCTCCTGACTTGCTGAGGGGGTCGCTTGCATGCCTATGGTGTGTAGTGTGCAATAGTGGCGGGGAATTTCAAGCTGAGAAATCGCACAGGCGGCCGATTGGCCGCCTTTATTGAATTAGATATACTGTCCCTAGAATTACCGATAAACTTCATCATGACTGCCGATATCGAGCAAGGTAATTTCCTTTTCAGTAATCAGCATGGTCAGGGTAATGCGGTAGGAATAGCTCAATCTGACGGCATGACATCCGGCAAGTTTGCCGGAAAGCGGGTGCAATCCGAGGCTTGGCTGAAAGGGATCTTGTTGAAGCTGTTCGAAGATGGCAGCGAAGCGGGGCGTTAGGTCAGGATGCTTTTTGAAAAATTTTCGCGCCTGGCAAAGAAACGACTCCGCTGTGGTGACGCTGAACACAGCTTAGCTCTCCACAGCGTCGAGTGCCTGTAACAGCTCCTCAGCCGAAGCAAATTTCCGCACCCGGCCAGCCTTCAGATCCTCCAGCGACGCCTTCACCCGTGCCACATAGGCCTCTTCAGCCTCTGCCACCAGTTCTGCATAACGCGCCTCGGTCAGCACCACGTACTCCGGTCGATTATTGCGGATCACATGGACATCACCCGCGCTGATCAGGTCATCCACCGCAGCAATGCCACGCCTCTTTATCTCTTGCGCAGGAACGGTATTCATAACCGGCCCCCTTTAGCACACCTTATTAAGTACTTGATACAGTACTACGAGTAAAAGGGATCAGCAAGCAGTTCTTGGCAAAATAATGTAGCCCGCCAATTGGCCGCCTTGAGAGTTGAGTAGACTGTCTCCGGAATCAGCCCGATTTCTTGCTGATTTCAGTATGCTTTCCAGCAGTTTAACGGTATCTTCCCTCCTGACTGCAACAACCACCCCACCCTGACCAGGAACCTGTCATGGACCGATCATCCCGCAATTACCTCAACACGCGCCACCTCGACCGGTTCACCGGAGATTCTCTGTTCAACCGCATCGCCCGGTCCGTCTGTACGGCCGGCTGTTTGCCGCGCAAGGAGCTGTATGAGGCATGGGAGGTGGCCCGCCGGGTGCGGCGGCGTTTCCGCGGCGGTCGGGTGGTGGATCTGGCGTGCGGTCATGGTCTGCTGGCCCAGGTTATGCTGCTGCTTGACAACAGCTCACCGGAAGCGCTGGCCGTTGACCTGCGGATCCCGGAAAGTACCGGGGCGTTGGCCGCCGCCCTGGAAGCGGCCTGGCCACGGCTACACGGGAGGATTCGTTTCGAGCAGGGGGATATGGGACAAGTTGCGCTTACCCCGGACGACCTGGTCGTCTCCGTGCACGCCTGCGGCGGACTGACCGACCGGGTGCTGGACCGGGCGATTGCAGCCGGTGCCCGTGTTGCGGTGCTCCCCTGCTGCCACAATCTGGACCAGGGCGACCAAGGGGGACTGGAGGGGTGGCTGGACGGCCCGCTGGCCATCGACGCCACCCGGGCTGCGCGGTTGCGTGCCCATGGCTACCGGGTCTACACCCAGACCATCCCGTCGGATATCACCCCGAAAAACCGCTTGTTACTGGCGGAGCCGGCATGACGGGCGAAGTGCTGGGGTGAAGTGGTATGCCTTACCAGCAGCGGGGATGAAACAACAAAGGCGGCCGATTGGCCG
>CAZUSH010000033.1:0-36454 GCA_964622705.1 uncultured Geobacter sp.
AGAAACCCACTGTGTCCTCTCAATTTTTACCTCCAAATTAACCTGGTGCACTTTGGACTAGAATCTACCGGGGGAATGGCGTCTTGATGGAATAAAAAAGGGCGGCTTGATGCCGCCCTTTTTTTACGGAACGACTTCTGAAGGTCAATTATTTCAGGGCAGGGGTTGGCGTAATGGTCGCGCTTCCTTTTGCCCGGAGTGGATAGGCGTAGACCGTCCCTGCGGTGGTTCGTACACCATGGAAATTCAACTTAAAGCTGCCATAGTCAATGGTGGTTTTGGTAGAGGTCTTCTTTGCCATAAATCTAGAGGGATAGTAGACATCGCCAGTACCAGGCTTCTGTTGGATGCAGGTGTTGTAGGTCGGACTAGTGGTGTTGTAGTCCCACTGGTGGCAGTAGTCGCCAAGTTTGGTGCTATCAGTGGGGGCCAGCCCGTAGGAGTAGGTGCCGGCGTTATACGTGCAGGTATACTGCTGGGTCCCTGAATCATACGTGCAATTAGTCGGTTGTATGTAACCATCAGTGTAGCAGGTGGCAGTTCCTATCGTTTTCGGCTGACTGTAGAACTGCCAACCGCCGGGATCAGGGGTTGTTGCAGTTGAGCAGATCATGATTCTTTCATCGGTTGCAGTGATACCCGTGTAGGCTGTATTGGCCGATTGTGCTTTTAATACTTTTGTGGTGGCCTTGGCAGCAGCTGCAGCTGGGACCGGGGTGGTACTCAAGGTCTCTGTTACGGTGTTGGCCACCACTTCAACCAGCGTGCCGGTCATGATGGTCCCGCCGGTAACGGTGCTTGCGGTGAATTTGCTTTCCAGATCATAGGCTACACCGTCTTTAGTGAAGCTGGTGACCCCTTTGGTGGGGAGCAGTGCCTCGGCATAACCATACAGCAGGTCACTTTGGTAGTAGTCGCCTGATGAGGATGAACTGCTACTACCAGGCACAAAGATCATTCTGTCGCCGGTTGAAACTTGGCAGTCGTTTGATGATGACATGTATGAACTGCATTTCTTGGTAAGGTTGTAATTGTCGCTGAACAGCGCCAGTTCATTGGTTGTGCCGATAAACTGGGCCATCATGCCGCCATAGGTGCGGGCCGAGCTGTTGTTGTCAAAGCGGAAGCGCAACAAACCGTTCCCACTGCCAAACGGTTTTGTCAAGTCAAAGGCAGTTTTGGATGCGGCAGTCGTATATTGCTGGTAATAATCACCGCCTATGATGAGGTCTCGCAATTGCGTACCATCGCTTAGCACAAGGGGGGTGGCGACGTCGGAGGCGTTTACCAGGGTCCATTGGCCATTGAGGAATGAAAGGTTGACCACGTTGCTGCCGACTTGGACAACACCACCTGTAGCTGTCTGAGCCAGCATAGTGCCGCTGGGGATGCCACTTGTCTCGGCTGTTGAATCAAATGCAACAGCATAGAAATAATAATTGCCCGGGACCAATTTGATGGTGCCACTGGCTTGGGCAGGAGTCAATTTCAGTTTGTAGCCCTGCTGTGCAAGCAAATAGGGCTCATAAACAGGTTGGTCGGAGACATAAATGTAGATTGCCTGTGTGTTGGTCGGTAAAAGGCTTTTAACGGCAGCAGCGCTCGCAGTCCCCGGAAACGTGGCGCGTATGGTGACATCAGCCTTGGCTGCGCTTGCGGTAGAACTTGAGGCACTGGTACCACTGCCGCTACAGCCGGTCAAAGCGGTGCCGGCAGCCATCATGGCCATGGCCAGCAGTATAATTACACGTCGCTTGGACATATCGTTTTCCTCCCTTAAAAGCGTATTTCTGTTTTTGGTAAGGCAGAGGCCTGTTTTCACAGTCCTCTGCCGTTTCGATAATGTTATTGCACAACGACATCGACTGTTCCGGTGGCGTTTGACACCGAGATGGTTTTGTCGACGCTAACAGCGGTATTTGCTCCGTCATTGACCGTGAAGCGAACAGTAACAGTCGATTCCGTGGAAGGAGCGGTATAGTTGCAATTGCTGCTAACGGTGGTACCGGAGCCACTGCACCCTGTCCCCAGGGTACCGCCGCCGCTTACAATACTCCAGGCCCAGCTCATGCTGTCACCGTTGGGGTCATAGGCTGATGCCACCAGTTTGAGCGCGGCTGAGAGCGCTGCCGTGGTCGGTACGTTTATACCGTAGATGCTGGGTGGACGGTTTGGTTGTACTTGAACGGTGCCGGATTTTGAAACGGGGGTAGTTCCGTCGCTGACCGTCGCGGTGATAGTGCATGGCGAGGTGCTTGTGCCGGTAACCGTAGGTGCGGTCCAGGTTGGGGTGCTGGTTGTTGCATTGGCCAAGGTACCGCAGGTTGCGGTCCAGTTATAGGTAAGCGTGGTGCTATCATAGTCGTACGCATACACACTCAGATTGGAACTCTGGCCGGAGCTGATGCTGCCTGGAACAAACAGGCTTGAGATGATGGGGGGGCGGTTACCGGTAGTGCTGACATAGATGTCGGTCGTGGCTGTTCCGGTTAAGGCACCATCGTTGGCAGTCAGGGTAATTCGGCAGGTGTTTCCATCGGGTGCAGTTGCAGGCGCAGTCCAGGTCACCTGGGTACCACTGTTGGCTGACAGCGTGCCGCAGGCTGCTGTCCAGGCATAGCTCAGGTTGTCTCCATCAGGATCATAACCATAGGCGTTCAGACTAACGGTGTTGCTGACCGCAACACTGTTGTTGCCGGCACCGATATAGGCCTGCGGTGCCTGATTGCTCTTTGTAATGTCCTTCATGGTTACCGTATTGGATGCGTCGGTGCTTTCCGGATCAACAACCGTACCATTCACATTGAAGGCTCTTGTAATGCCGTCAGCGTTGACGGTGTAGTCCGTGTTACACTGTACCCGGCTTTCATAGACACCAGCCTGATTGGTGCTCAGCCAGCGATAGCCGTTGTAGGAAGATGGCTCGTAGATCTGTACGCCACGATAGCTGGCCGGGCTCCCATCGCTTTTCAGGAGTTTACCGGTAACGGTGCAGTCAGGGGCGGTAACGGTGATCTTGCTGACGGTATAGCACCCATTGGCGTTTTTGGTGCTGGACAGGGCCAGATTCTGGCTGTTTTGTTGCCACGCCGTTGGTTCGTAATAGGTAAAGGAGGCGGTTGGCGTGCCAAGCGATGCGGCTGTGTAGACGAATTCCAAGTGGTAGGTGCCGTCATTTTTGACGTTGCCATAGGCGCTCTGGAAACCGGTGACTTGGGTGTTGCCATTTTTCAGGTCGTTCAAATAGATACTGAGGCCGCCCAAAGGACTGGTTGTACCGCCCTTGGAAAGTTCAAAGGAACCTTCTACGCATGCAGTTTGAATGTTGCCAAAGGCGACATGGTCAAAGTTGAACCACCTCACATCAAAGTCGATATCCTTGGAAATGTCAGCATCGGTCAGAGCGGCATAGGGGTTGCCACTGCAACTGCCGGAGGTGGGAGGCGTATAGAGATTGGTATCGTCAATAGTGCTGTTGTTGTACAGCGTGGCAAGGCCCAGCTTTTGCCAACGGCCATTGGCCATGACATAAAATCCAATCTGCACACCTGGTTTAGGGTCTTCATCTTTCAAAATCAGTTTGCAGTCAGGAATCTGTTTTTTGATGGCATAGGCTACAGCCGCTGTTTTTCGGGCTTTGGCTGCTGCTGCCTTGGTAATTTTAAGGGGAACGCCGTTTTGATCTTTGATGTCGATAAAGTCAAAGCCGGCTGAGACCAGCTTCTTGTTGTCGTCAGTTTGATCGGTGGCAAAACGTGTCATGTCGTCAGGATTAGCCGGGTTGTAGTTTTGTGCTTGCATAACCAGGCTTGTGGTGTCTGTCGTTAAGGCGCTTTTGGCGACATCAATCTGCCACGTTACGGTTTTGCCGGAGGCTTTTGCTGCGGTTATGGCGCTGTTGCTGACAATACTCTTGACGCCGCGGGAGTCTTTTACCACGGCAAGACTGATGATGTCAGTGGTTGCAGCAGACTTGGCAGCCGCTGCATCAAAGTCCGGTGTTGTTGTGTTAATTACCTGGACAAGCACCGGGTCTAGTTTTGCCTGAATAAGCAAGCCTGCGGCAAGTTCTGAAGCTGTTGCGTATTTGAAGCTCTTTTCAAAGGCCGTTAGTTTCTGGTCGCCTTGTTTTTCAATCTTGACGGAGATGGTTCCGCCACCGGGCAGGGCGGTGACATTTGCGCTAAACCCGCCACCGGCTTGTGTGACGGTTTCAACGGTCTGTTTCAGGGCGCCGGTGGTGTCATAGGATAGGATGGTGACTTTCGCCCCTTCAAGGGGAGTTTCGGCAGCAGCTTTTGCCGCGGCAGCAGGAGTCGCGACACCAGAGGTCACAACCGCCGTGCCGCTTACGCTGGAGGTGACGGCTGTTGGCGTTGAACTGCCTCCTCCACCTCCACTACATGCCGACAGCAGTGAGGCTGCCGCTAACACGATAATGCTGCGTTTGACCATTTTTTGCATAATGCCGCTCCTTTCTCTCTGATAAGCTGGTTGCGCTATAATTTAAAAGCTCACCCGCATGAAGTCCGGGTGAGCTCATGCAGGCAACTGCCGAGATCGGTCGGTAACCCCTCTTTCCCAATGGGATAGGTGGCTTTGCGTCCTTCAGTTGCCTGAAGTTTGCCGTTTCGTCGATTGTTGAGATTAGCGTGGTGTATACGGGGCTTTTAACGCAGAATTGCAGTATGTCAAGGCGAGAAGTGAAGATTTTTTAACAAAACATTACAAACAACTGTTTCCTGGCTAGAATTTCTTACTGATCCCCAAATGGAACGTGACATCGGGAGCGGTGGCAACAGCAATATCTTCGCCAACGCCAATAGCAAGCAGATAGTTTGCGGGCAATTTCAGGCTGCCCCCCATGGTGAGCTGGGCCGTTTCTTTGCCAAGTTCGCTCAGGCTGCTTTGGGTATACAGGCGGGAGGTGAGGTCGCACTGTACCTTTAAACTGATCCAGTCGGCAGGGGACCAGCCGATGCCGGCATTGCCGAATCCAACCAGATTCTGGCGCTGGTCTTTCAGGATCTCGCCATCACTGGAGACCATGCCGCCACCGGCCGCATAGACCCCCACCGTTCCCCATTCGGTTGCACGGTTCATGGCTCCCGACAGAAACAGGGAAAAGTCGACGCTGCCGCTGCCCAGCAAGTCACTGCTGGAGCCACTGGGCAGTTTCAACTGGCTGCGCAGTGCGATGGTGTCGTGGTCGGTGTCGGTCTGTTGTTCAAACAGTTTGTAGGCCGCCAGGAGGCTGATGTCACCGATGCCGCCGGCAGCGTGGCTTAGAGCGAGTTTTTGCACGCCGTCTTTGACGTACTGGTAGCGTAGGCGGTTTTTGGGAGCACTGTCGCGGCCTCCCTGGGGCAGGTCGAAAAAGCGGTGCCAGTCGATGATAAAGCTGTCGAGAAATCCGCCTCCCTGCACAATGAACGGCAGTTCACCCCCCAGTTCGAGCCGGTCGGTCAGGCCGTAGCGGGCTGACAGGGTCCAACGGTACAGTTCTCCATCGAGCAGTATCTGTTCGTGTGCATTGCTGCTGGTGCTGTAGATGCTGGCAACATCCTGGGTAAGTTCCAACTGCACGTGTCCGCTGGGCAGCAGTTGCGATGAAGTTTCTGCCGGCAGGCCGTATATCTGGATCAGGGGGGAGCGGTTGGCGGTGCGAAACGGTTCGATTTCAAGGGCTGAAGCACTGCTGGTGATGCTCAGGATGATGAAAAAAAGGACCGCAATCCGGTTGTAATGGGCTTTGAACATACGGCTATTCGTCTTCCGGGCGTATTCTGACAACCTGATGGACACCCTGCATGGCGGCGATTTCCGCTTCATCCAGGGTATGGGTATCGCCAATGACGCCGATGATGGTCCGGTCGGCTCCGGTTGATTGGTGAAAGTCAAAGCCGTTGTTTACCAGGTATTCCTTGACTTGGTCCAAGGCCCCTTCCGAGGCGTGCTTTTTCGAGATAATGATCACTGCTCCGCTCCTTCTTCCGCTTGGGACATGATCCGTTCCAAACGTCTGGATTCGTCAACAACCCGTTCAAATAGCCGCACGATGGCGCCATCATCCAGAGGTCCGGGGTTCTCATCTTTCATGCGGTTAAAGATCCTTTTTTCTCGGGAAGGATCATAGACCGGCAGTCCCAGGAGTTTTTTGTGGTGTCCGATTTCGAGCGCCAGACGGGCGCGCTCATTGAAGATCCTGAGCAGGACGTCGTCAAGCAGGTCAATACGTTTTCTGATGTCAGCGATATCCACAGGCACCTCATGAAAACTGTTTTTTGAGAATAGAATCGCGCTTGCCGTTTTGGTCGTCCCGTTCCGGGTAGTCGATGGTGTAGTGCAGGCCACGGGATTCTTTACGCATCTGGGCACAGGTTATGATTAGTTCGGCAACCGTAGCGAGGTTACGCAGCTCTACCAGATCTGAGGTGACGATAAAGTTCCAGTAATACTCCTCAATCTCGGCCTGGATGAGCTTGATTCTGCGCATGGCCCGCTCAAGCCGTTTGGTGGAACGGACAATGCCGACATAGTTCCACATGAAGCGGCGGATTTCATCCCAGTTTTGCGAGACAACCACCATCTCATCACTGTTTGTGGCGGTGCCGGAATCCCACTCCGGGAGTGCTGAGGCGGCGATTGTGGACCGCTCTGCCAGATGATTTACCGCATGGTGTGCTGCCCGCCCCGCATAGACCGCCGCCTCAAGCAGCGAGTTGCTGGCCAGACGATTGGCGCCGTGTAGTCCGGTAAAGGCCACCTCGCCAATGGCATAGAGGCCTTTGATATCGGTCTGACCATCCTGGTTAACCTTGACACCACCGCAGAGATAGTGGGCGGCAGGGACGACCGGCAGCCAATCCTTGGTCATGTCCAGCCCGTATTCAAGGCAGGTCTGGTAGATGTTGGGAAATCTGTTTCTGACAAAGTCGGCCGGTTCATGGGTGATATCCAGATAGACACAGTCATCGCCGTGGGTTTTCATCTCATTGTCAATGGCACGCGCAACGATGTCGCGCGGAGCAAGGTCTTTCAAATGATGGTATTTGCCCATAAAGGCAGTACCGTCCCGGCGTCTGAGGATAGCACCTTCACCCCGCACCGCTTCGGAGATGAGGAAGGATTTGGCATTGGGATGAAAGAGGGTGGTGGGGTGGAACTGCATGAATTCCATGTTGGCAACGGTGGCACCGGCACGGTAGGCCATGGCAACCCCATCACCGGAGGCCACATCGGGGTTGCAGGTGTACAGGTAGACCTTGCCGGCCCCACCGCTTGCCAGCAAGGTTGCCCCGGCGGAGAAGGTCACCACTTGATTTTCATCAATATCAAGCACATAGGCCCCCAGGCAGCAGTTGTCCTCAACCGGCTGGCGGGCTACCTTGGCACAGGTAATCAGGTCTATGGCAATATGGTGTTCGTAGACGGTAATATTGGGGTTTAGGCGGGCTGCCTCCACCAGAGCGCGTTCGATTTCACGTCCGGTTATGTCCTCTGCGTGCAGGATCCGGCGTGCACTGTGCCCCCCTTCACGGGTCAGGTCATACCCATCTCCCTGGGTTGTGGTGGTAAACTGTACCCCCCATTCAATCAGGTTGCGAATGGTTTGGGGGCCTTCTTCCACCACCATTCTGACGACATCCTCGTGACAGATGCCGGCTCCGGCAACGAGTGTATCCTCAACGTGGGCGTCGAAAGAGTCTTCAGTGGAAAACACCGAGGCGATGCCCCCTTGGGCATACCGGGTAGCAGATTCTGCGATTTCACGTTTGGTTACCACGGCTACGGTGCCGTGTGCTGCTGCCTGCAAGGCAAAGGAAAGACCTGCAATACCACTGCCAATAACAAGAAAATCACTTGAAATAATCATGGGAAAACCCTCACGAGCAGGTGTATTTGAATGATCTGCGATTATTGAACCCCGTCTCGGCATTTGTCAAGGGATCTGGGTTGTTTCCGGCGTGAAAATATGCCATATACACAAAACCATGCGTACCATTGTCACCGACGACTTTAGTCGTAACCTTGTTGAACGCTCAGTCGTTGCCATCGGAAACTTCGACGGGGTGCACCGCGGGCATCGTGAGATATTCAGGCGTGTTACCGAGCAGGCCGCACATCGCTCGGCCAGTTCGGTTGTGGTAACCTTCAACCCCCATCCGCTGCGGGTCCTGCGTCCACAGGACCGCCGTTTCTGCTTGATTACCACCTATGAACAGAAGCACGAACTGATCGCTGAGAGCGATATTGACCTGTTGCTGGTGATCCCCTTTACGGTGTCCTTTGCCGCCATGCCGGCGGCGCAGTTTGTCCGTCAGGTCCTGCATGGCGCCCTGGGGGCCTGTTCGTTGATTATTGGTCATGATTATGCCTTTGGCCGGGGGCGTGAAGGAAATGCACCGTTTCTCAGGCAGATGGGGCAGGAGCTTGATTTTGACGTGACAACATTGGAACCGGTTGGTGACGGCGCGCTGCTTTTCAGCAGCAGTGCCGTCAGAAGACTGGTGTCCGCCGGGGCCGTGGCTGATGCCCTGCAGATTCTCGGACGTTGCCACCGTATTGCCGGGCAGGTCGTGCATGGTAGGGAAATCGGCCGTTCGCTCGGCTTTCCCACGGCCAACATTGCCACGCACAATGAGTTGATTCCCGGCGATGGCGTGTATGCGGTCTGGGTCTCTGTGTGTGGTGAGCTGTTTATGGGCGCCTGCAGTGTCGGCGTGAATCCTACCTTTGAGGGGGGAACTCGCACCATTGAGGTGTTTTTGTTTGATTTCCGCGGAGATCTGTACGGACAAGAGGTTGTCGTGCATTTTGTCGACAAGCTGCGGGATATCATCCGGTTCCCCGATGCCGGCGCCTTGATGGTCCAGATAAGCAGCGATGTTGCCACTGCCAGGCAGATACTGGCACACGGCCTTCCCATGGAACAGCTACGATGAAGCGTGCCTCAGTGATGTTCTGGGGTGGGGTGGGGCTTAGCCTGCTTCTCCTGGTGCTGCTGCTGCGCAAGATCGACTTTGCCGCATTGGGTGTTGCCTTGAAACGGCTGGATCTGCGCTACCTGGTCGTTGCCATTGTGCTTACCTTTCTCAGTTACTGGCTACGCGCAATACGCTGGCGTTACCTGTTGATGCATACCCGTCCACTGCCGCTCTCTTCTCTCTATCCGGCGACCATTATCGGCTATATGTCAAATAACATCTTTCCGGCTCGACTGGGAGAGTTTGTGCGGGCCTGGGTCTTGGCTGAACGGGAACACCTGCCGGTGCCATCAGTATTCGCATCCCTGGTGATTGACCGTCTGTTTGACGGGTTGAGTGTGATGGTGATGCTGGCAGGGGTGCTGCTGACCCTGCAGTTACCTCCTGGGATGACCCACGCTGCGACCCTGCTCAGGACAGGTGGCATCACGGCCTTATTCTTTTATCTGGCCGTGATGGCGGTACTCTTGCTGTTCAAGCTGTATCCCCGGCAGACGCTCAAGGTGTTTGAGCAACTTCTAAGGCCGCTTCCCGCTTCAGTTGCCGCGTGCCTGATTCCATGGGCCGGCTCCTTTCTCGAAGGGGTGCAGCTCTCGCGTCATGGCCGGCATCATCTGGCAGTACTGGTGAGTTCCTTGCTGGTCTGGGTAAGTGCAACCCTGCCGATCCATTTGATCCTGCTCGGGTTTGACATACACCTGCCGCTCACTGCTTCGTTTTTCATTATGGTGTTGCTCGTGTTTGCCGTCATGGTGCCGGCAGCTCCCGGCTATATCGGTACCTATCACCTGGCCTGCTATACCGGGCTTGCCGCTTTTGGCCTTCCGGACACCCAGGCGGTCAGTATTGCGTTGGTGGTACATGCCGTTGGCTTCTTTCCGGTTATCCTGGCTGGTTTTTATTATCTGTGGTCCCAAGGGCTTTCTTTGCGCCACCTCCGGGAGCGCGCCGGTCAAACCGGGAGTGCTCCATGACAGGCGCAGGTCGGCGCTATCCGGATATCTGGAGTTGCCTCGCCTTTTTGGCCCCCTTTGCCGTCTATGTGTGGTGCCTTGCGCCGAGCATCACCTTTTACGACAGCGGCGAGTTCATCACGGCGGTCCATTTCCTCGGGTCGGCTCATTCGCCCGGTTATCCGCTGTTTTTGCTGTTTGCCAAGCCTTTTACCTGGCTGCCGTTTGGAAATATTGCCTTCAGGGTCAATCTGGCAACGGCCGTGAGTGCGGCACTTGCCTGTCTGGCTGCCTATCATCTGGCTCGTGCCGTGCTCCAGGATATCCCCTTTACTGATGATCAGGCGTTTTCCGGCTTTGCTCAACGGATGGCCGCTCTTTCCGCAGCGTGGTTGTTTGCCGTGTCACCGCGGCTGTGGCTGCAAAGTAACCACGATAAACCGTACCCCTTGCTGACCTGTGCGGCGGGGATGATGGTCGTTTTGCTGCTGCGTTGGGGCAAGGCACCGGCACGCGGCGATGGACAGCCGGCCAGCTTGTATGCCGTTGGGTTTCTGGCCGGTCTTGCCAGTGGCGCCCATCAAACCATTGTGCTGCTGTTGCCGGGCTGCCTGGTGTTTGTCCTGTTGACGCAACCGCGTGTCATCAGGTGGGGGCGGGAGTGGCTGCTGGCAGCCGCATTCCTGTTGTTGGGAGGCGGCGTACAGTTGTATCTGCCGTTGCGCGCCGCTGCCGGGGCGCACCAGAATTGGGGCGATGCGAGCGCGCTTTCACGGTTTCTCTGGCACCTGCTGCGGCGTGGTTACCCTGAAGAACCGCACACCCGAGATCTGCCATTGCTGCTAAAGCAGCTCCAGGCCTTTTCCATCCCCCATGAGTTCGGTTGGGTCGGTTTCGTGCTGGTAATCGTCGGTCTCTGGGCCTGCTGGAAAACGCAACGGGCATTGCTGGCCTTGTTCTTGGTGAGCCTTGCTTCTTTCTGGCTGGTAATCGCCGGTTATTTCAATCCCGTGGCGGAAAATATATTTTTGACGGAAGAGTTTTACACGCCGTTGTATCTCTTTGCCGCGGTATGCGGCTGTCTGGGGCTTTACTGGCTGGCTGCCCAGGGAGCGGAAAAAGCGCAGGCCCCGGAGCAGTACACCATGCGGCACCGGTTTTTGCTGGGAGGACTGTTTCTGCTGGTCCCTTTGACACAGTTAGTCCAGCATCTTGGCACTGAAGATCAGCATGCCAACTATCTTGCACAAGATTACGCCGGCAACAGCCTGAGACCTCTGCCGGAACAGGCGGTCTTATTTACCTGGGGGGATAGCGGAGCATTCCCGCTCTGGTACCTGCAAGGGGTTGAAAAGCTTCGCGAAGATGTGGATCTTGTGCATATACCTCACTTAGTATTTCCCTGGTATCAACGGGAGCTGCCGCGTCTGGCAGCCGTATTTTCTTCTGCGGGCCGGGCAAGCAATGCCGAAGCGTCATTTCAGGAAATGATTGCACGACTTTCGTCGCAGCGACCAGTATTGATGGATTTTTCCACCAGGTATTCCCTGCCGTGGAGCGGGCAGTTACCGGCACAGCAAGGGATGCTCTATTGGCCTGCCATGCCGTATGGCGGTTCGGACGATAGCAAGGTCTGGGAACAGTATGCCTTACACCGTCTCAAGCCAAACGGCTGGCAACCGGATGCAGATTCTGAGAAGGCCCTGGTTATCCATGCCTACTGTTTAATGCAGGCTGGTGAAGATCTGGCTCGTCGTGGCCATGTTCAGGAAGCTGCACGTCTGCTGGATCTGTCAGAACAGATCCAGCCCGGCTGGCAACAAAGCCTCTTGATGATGCGGCAACGCTATGCCGTGCCGGAAAAAAAGGGGGAGAGGAAATGATTAAGCAATCACTCGTTACTGGCAAGACAAACGTGTACGGGATTGTTGGGTTTCCGGTCAGTCACTCGCTTTCGCCGGTGATGCAGAACGCCGCTTTGGCAGATGCCGGTGTCGACGGCATCTACGTGCCTTTTTCCGTTTCTCCGGAGCAACTGTCCGCCGCGGTAAGCGGGCTGCGGGCGCTTCATGTCCGCGGATTTAACGTTACCATTCCCCATAAAGCGGCCATTATGCCGCTGCTTGATGAACTTGCCCCTTCTGCACTGGATGCTGGCGCTGTCAACACGGTGCACAATAGCAATGGCTGTCTGATCGGTCATAATACGGATGGTGATGGTCTGCTTGCGGCGATCAGACAAGAGCTTGATTATCGGGTTGCTGGAGCCAATGTTATCGTGATTGGCGCCGGCGGGGCTGCGCGGGGGGCCTTAGCTGCATTGTGTGCTGCAGGTGTGCGCTCTGTCACGGTCATCAATCGTACCCGCGCCGCGGCAGAAATGTTAATTGGGATGTTTCAGAGCAAGTTCCCCAAGACTGGCTTTCAGGCAATCGGTTTTGCCGGGGATCTATCGCGGTGTCTGCCGGAGACCGACCTGCTGATCAATGCCAGTTCGCTCGGGATGGCCGGGGAAAAAATCGCAGGCGTCTCTCTTGCGCTTCTGCCTTGCCATGCTAGAGTGTACGATATGGTCTACGCTCCGGCGAGCACCCCACTCCTTGAAGAGGCCCGGCAACGTGGCCTGAAGGCGTCCAATGGTTTGAGCATGTTGGTGGCGCAGGGTGAGCGGGCGTTTGAGATATGGCATGGACGGCCGCCACGGAGCGGAATGATGCGTGCCGCTTTGCAAACCGTATACAGCGGGTAGCGCAAAGTCTTGACAGGGGCTCTCGGGCACCGCTAATATCCAAAAAATCCGCGTATAATTTAGGTGTAAAACAGTTTCAGGCAGTCTAGGGAGCCCTATGCAGACGAGCCGTCTTGGCGATATTCTGGTTAAAAACAATATTATCACCGCTGAGCAGCTGACGGCCGCATTACAAGAACAAAAGATGTCCGGCGGTCAGAGCAAGCTGGGCACAATTCTTGTTAAACAAGGACTCATCAAGGAGCCCGAATTAGTTGCCTTTCTTTCCCGCCAATATGGTGTCCCAACCATCTCGCTGGCCGAATATGAGATTGATCCTGCCGTCATCAAGGTCATCCCTCCGGAAGTGTCTCAGAAGTATAACCTGGTACCCGTTAACCGGGCAGGTTCAACCCTGATTGTTGCGGTCAGCGACCCTTCCAACCTTTTTGCCATAGAAGATATCAAGTTCATGACCAGTTACAACGTGGAGATGGTTGTAACTGGTGAGTCCGATATCAAGGCCGCCATTGACAAGTATTACGACCAGTCCGCCTCTTTGGCCGATGTCATGGATAACCTTGACATGGAAGATCTTGAACTGGTGGATACTGAAGAGGACGTGGACGTCTCCTCGCTTGAAAGGGCCACGGAGGATGCCCCGGTTGTCAAGCTGGTAAACCTGATCCTGATGGACGCCATCAAGAAAAAAGCCAGTGACATTCATATTGAACCCTACGAAAAAACTTTTCGGGTCCGCTATCGGATTGATGGCGTGTTGTATGAGGTGATGAAGCCGCCCCTGAAGCTGAAAAACGCGATTACCTCGCGGATCAAGATTATGGCGGAACTGGACATCGCCGAACGCCGTTTGCCGCAGGACGGCAGGATCAAGATCAAGCTGGGTGGCGGTAAGGACATGGATTACCGTGTCTCGGTTCTGCCAACCCTGTTTGGCGAAAAGATCGTCATGCGTTTGCTGGACAAGAGTAACCTTCAGTTGGACATGACGAAACTGGGCTATGAGCCTGATGCTCTGGCAAACTTCAAACGCGAAATTCACAAACCGTTCGGCATGGTCCTGGTTACCGGTCCTACCGGCTCGGGCAAGACGGTGTCACTCTACTCTGCCTTGTCAGAGCTGAATAAGGTGACGGAAAACATCTCTACGGCCGAAGATCCGGTTGAATTCAACTTTGCCGGCATCAATCAGGTGCAGATGCATGAGGATATCGGGCTGAACTTTGCCGCTGCCCTGCGCTCGTTTCTACGCCAGGACCCCGACATCATCATGATTGGCGAGATCCGGGATTTTGAGACTGCCGAGATTGCCGTCAAGGCCGCGCTGACCGGGCACCTGGTGTTTTCGACCCTCCATACCAACGATGCGCCTGCCACCATCAACCGGTTGCTCAATATGGGAATTGAACCGTTTTTGGTGGCCTCAGCCGTGAACCTGATCACGGCACAACGGCTCGCCCGGCGCGTCTGCGGTGAATGCAAGGAAAAAGAGGATATTCCGCTGCAGGCCTTGATTGCAGCCGGTGTGCCGGCTGAAGAGGCGCCTGAGTTTGTCTGCTACAAGGGACGTGGCTGTCCCACCTGCAATAACACCGGCTATAAGGGACGGGTCGGTTTTTATCAGGTTATGCCAATGCTGGAACCGATTCGCGAATTGATCTTGAACGGGGCCAATACCGCGGAAATCAAGCGTGAGTCCATACGGCTCGGTATTAAAACCATGCGACAATCAGGACTGACCAAGTTGAAGGAAGGTGTGACTTCCCTCGAAGAGGTGCTGCGGGTAACGGTTGCTGACGATTAAGGAGCTTAACCATGGCAAATTTACATGATCTTCTCAAAACCCTGGTGGAAGGTGGCGGCTCAGACCTCCATATCACGACCAACTCACCACCACAGATCAGGGTTGATGGTCAGTTGAAGCCGCTTGATGTGCCACCACTCAATGCGGTGGAAACGAAGCAGCTCTGCTATTCGGTCTTGACTGACTCACAGAAACACAAATTTGAGGAAGAGAACGAGCTGGACCTGTCATTCGGGGTCAAGGGGCTTTCCCGCTTTCGGGGGAATATCTTCGTGCAACGCGGAGCTGTTGCCGGTGTGTTTCGGGTGATTCCTTACAAAATTATGAGCTTTGAGGAGCTTGGGTTGCCGCCGGTGGTCAAGGATCTGGCGGAAAAGCCCCGTGGCCTGATTCTGGTGACCGGCCCCACCGGTTCGGGTAAATCAACCACCCTGGCCTCGATTATTGATTTTATCAACATTCATCGCCATGACCATATCGTCACGATTGAGGATCCGATTGAGTATCTGCACCCCCACAAAGGGTGTCTGGTGAACCAACGTGAGGTGGGGGCCGATACCAAGGGATTTAAAAATGCCCTGAAGTACGTCTTGCGCCAAGATCCGGACGTGGTCCTGGTTGGTGAGCTGCGGGATCTGGAGACCATTGAGGCTGCCCTGACCCTGTCGGAAACCGGTCACCTCTGTCTGGCAACCCTGCACACCAACTCCTGTGCCCAGACCATCAACCGGATTGTGGATGTGTTCCCGCCTTACCAACAGACCCAGATTCGCGCCCAGCTCTCCTTCGTTTTAGAGGGGGTTATGTCGCAGACCCTGATCCCCAAGGTCGGCGGTGGGCGGGCTATGGGGTTGGAGATCATGGTGCCCAACCCTGCCATCAGGAACCTGATTCGAGAAGACAAGGTACACCAGATCTATTCCCAGATGCAGGTGGGGCAGGAAAAATATGGCATGCTGACCATGAACCAGTCGCTCCACTCGCTTTACTCCCGGCGCTTGATCACCCTGGATGATGCCATGGGGCGCTCTTCTGACCCGGAAGAACTGAAGCAGATGATCAATAATCCCGCTATGGCAATGCGTCAAGCGCCACGCCGTTAACTGGCAGATGTTTGTGAAGGAGGAAAAATACCATGCCTAAGTTTTCCTGGTCCGGTAAGACCCGTACTGGTGCTGTTCAAAAAGGCGTGACCGAGGCAGCTGACGCAGCTTCAGTCGAGGCTCAGTTGAGAAAAGCGGGTTTGCAGGGGATTGTAGTTAAGGAACAGGCCAAAGAAATCAAACTGAAACTGCCTGGTTTTGGTGGTGGCAAGATAGAAACCAAGGATCTGGTTATCTTTACCCGCCAGTTTGCCACCATGATCGACTCAGGCCTGCCGTTGGTGCAGTGCCTGGATATTTTAGGCAGCCAACAGGAAAAGCCGGCATTTAAAGAGATCATCCTGAAGGTGAAGGAGAGTGTTGAAAGTGGCTCCACCTTTGCCGATGCCCTGGCAAAGCACCCCAAGGCCTTTGATGAGTTATATGTGAACCTTGTGGCTGCCGGTGAGATCGGCGGTATCCTTGATACCATTCTGAACCGTCTGGCCGCCTATATTGAAAAGGCCATGAAGCTCAAGAAACAGATCAAGGGGGCCATGGTCTACCCAACCACCATTATGGCAATTGCGGTGATTGTGGTTGGGGTTATCCTGGTGTTCGTCATCCCCACCTTTGCCAAGATGTTTGCTGATTTTGGCGGTGAGTTGCCTGCGCCAACCCGATTTGTGATTGGGCTGTCCAACTTTCTGAAAAAATACCTTATTGTGTTTATTATCGCCTTTTTTGCCCTTTCTGCGGCGTTCAAAAAATACTATGCCACGCCTGGCGGCAGAAAAAAGATGGATGCCTTGGCTCTCAAGGCCCCCATTGCCGGACCGCTGATCCGCAAGGTGGCGGTTGCCAAATTTACCCGTACCTTGGGCACCATGATCAGCTCTGGGGTGCCGATCATGGATGGCTTGGAGATTGTGGCCAAGACTGCCGGCAATAAGATCGTTGAAGAGGGAATTTACAGCGTTCGTCAGGCCATTTCCGAAGGCAAGACCATGGCTGAACCGTTGCAGGCCTGCGGGATTTTTCCACCCATGGTGGTGCAGATGATCTCGGTTGGTGAGGCAACCGGTGCCATGGATGCCATGTTGACCAAGGTGGCTGACTTTTACGATGATGAGGTCGATGATGCCGTGGCTGCCATGACCTCCATGATGGAACCGTTATTGATGGTCTTTTTGGGAACCACGGTCGGGGGGCTGGTTATTGCCATGTACCTGCCGATCTTTAAATTGGCTGGTGCAGTTGGCGGTTAGACCGCCAAAAACCCGATCTCATAAGGTGATGAAGCTCATTGGATGCAGGGAAGCGGGACTGCCTTCAATGAGCTTTGTCTGTTTTGCTTTTTTGAAAGGTTGCGGTAGATGAAGGCAGAACGCTGGTTGCGCGTATATATTGTCGCACGTATCGTGGTTACGGTGCTGTTTCTGGTTTCGACCATTCTGCTCAAGGCTACGGATACTGAAGCGATTAGCGTGCAACAGTTCAGAGGAGTTGTTGCCCTGGCCCTGCTGGCCTGCCTGTTTTCCTTTGTCTCGATGTCGTTCCTGAAATATCAGGAGTGGCAAGCAGCCTTGACTAGATTACAGATTATCTGGGATGTCCTGTTTGTTTCATTGCTCTTGATGTTGACCGATGGGATTGCCAGCCCCTATTCATTTTTCTATCTCTTGGTGACCATCAGCGCCGGCATGTTGCTGAACCGGCAGCAGGCCCTGTATACCGCCGGACTGTGTGCCATCCTGTATGGTGCCATGGTGGATATGCAGTTCTATGGCATGCTAGAAGTCATCGGGTTGAGCCCTGATGCTGCCCAGCGTCGCGGGGAAGTGGTAGTTTTTTATACGCTCTTTTTGCATCTGATCGGTTTTGTGCTGGCGGCAATCCTGGGCAGCCACCTGGCGGAGCGGGCCAGACAGTCGGAGCAGGCCCTGCGGATAACGGAGATTAATTACGAGGAACTGAAGCAACTCCATAGCACCATTGTTGAAAACCTTGAAAGCGGTCTGATGACCACCACCTTGCACGGCCTGATCAGGGTTTTTAATCCCTACCTTGAACGGTTAAGCGGTCTTACTCAGGATCAGGCCTACGGTCGAACCGTTGAGTCCCTTTTTCCGGTTTTGAAGCAGGAAAAAGGGAGCCTTGCTGCCTATCTGCAAGGAGAGTTCAGTTATCGCGACCAGGCGGGCAATCCGTTACTGGTTGGTTATACGAGTGTTCCTTTCAAAAACCTGCAGGGTGTTCCTGTGGGAAGAATCATTACTATCAAGGACCTGACCGGTTTGAGACAGATGGAGCTTGCCCTGAAACGTGCGGACAGGCTTGCTGTGCTGGGGGAACTTTCGGCCAGGATGGCCCATGAAATCCGTAATCCCCTGGCAGCTATCAGCGGTTCCGTGCAGTTGCTGGCAGAACATGGAAGTTTGAAAGAACATGAAGCGCGGCTTTTAACCATTGTAATGCGGGAGTCTGACCGTTTAAACGGCCTGATCAGCGATTTTCTGGCCTATGCCCGCCCCAGGCAGCCGGTGCCGGAACGTTTTGACCTTTATCTGCTTATGACCGATTTGCAGGCGCTTTTGGCTGGTGATCAGCGTTTTGAAAAGGTACGGATTGTCAGCCAGATCCCCGAAGGCCTCTATGCCTGGGCTGACCGGGATCAGTTGCAGCAGGTTTTGCTGAATTTGTTGCAAAACGCAGCAGAGGCCATGCCTGAAGGTGGCGAGGTGACGGTTGGCGCAACGATGCAGTCCGGAGCAGATGATGCGCGCAATTGCTTTTCATTGCTGAGTCTGAAGGTTTCCGATCAGGGGCCGGGGTTAAGTGAAGAGGCTGCCAGGCATCTGTTTGAGCCGTTTTGGACCACGAAACAAAACGGCACGGGACTTGGTCTGGCAACGGTCTACCGGATCGTTGAGGCCCATGGTGGCATGATACAGGCTCACTCCGGTGAAGGGGAGGGAACCACCATCGCGCTTTTGCTGCCAACTTTTGAGGAGGACCAGAGTGCGGACCAAAATCCTTGTTGTTGATGATGAATTGAGCATGCGGGAGTTTGTTTCAATCTTGCTTGAGCGAGAAGGCTACGAGGTCCTGACCGCTGCTGATGCCGAAACAGCCCTGGTCAGGCTGGATACGTCCGATATTGATCTGGTTATTTCCGATGTCCAGATGCCGGGGTTAAACGGTCTTGAGTTGTTAGCCCGTATCAAGGAAAAGACGCCTGACACAGCCGTACTGCTGGTAACGGCATTTTCAACGGCCGAGCAGGCCGTGGAGGCGATGAAGCTCGGGGCGTATGACTATCTGGCCAAACCGTTCAAGGTTGATGAGATCAAGATTCTGGTCCGCAATGCCCTGGAAAAGCGCGACCTGAAACGTGAAAACCGTCAGCTGCGGGAAAAGGCCACGGAGTGTGCCGGCTACGGCGGAATTGTCGGTACATCGCAGCGGATGCAGGAGGTTTTTCACCTCTTGCGCAAGGTGGCTGAGGCGCAGACAACGGTCCTGATAGCCGGAGAGAGCGGTACCGGCAAGGAGTTGGCTGCCCGCGCCATTCATGAAGGCAGCTGTCGAAAGTCAAAACCGTTTGTTGCAGTCAATTGCGGGGCTATTCCTGAAAACCTGATCGAAAGCGAGCTGTTCGGGCACGCCAAGGGGGCCTTCACCGGAGCTGTTGGTGAGCGGGTCGGTTTGTTTGAGCAGGCGCATGGCGGCACGGTGTTCCTTGATGAGATAGGAGAGTTGCCCCTTGCCATGCAGACCCGCCTGTTGCGGGTCATACAGGAGCGTGAAGTGCGCAGGGTCGGTGGAACCACCACCAAAAAGGTTGATGTGCGTCTTCTGGCCGCCTCAAACCGTGATCTGGCACAGCAGGTCAGTGAGGGAACCTTTCGGGAGGACCTCTATTATCGTATCAATGTAGTCCAGATTGTCATGCCCCCTTTGCGGGAGCGGGTGACCGATATCCCGCTTCTGGTCGAGCACTTGGTACGTAAGCATCGTGGTGCTACCGGGATTGTCTCATCTGAGGCGCTGAAGGCGTTGATGGCCTACTCCTTTCCCGGCAATGTCCGCGAACTTGAAAATATCATTGAGCGTAGCCTTGTGCTGAATAGCGAACAGATTACCCTTGAAAGCCTGCCTCCCCTGGTCAGGGGCGGGGTGAAACGATTTGACCTGCATGCTGCGGTTGACATCCCTGATGATGGTATTGAGCTTGAACCGGCCTTGGAACACCTGGAAAAACAATACCTGCTGAAGGCGTTTGAAAAAACCGGTGGCAATAAGACCAAGGCAGCGGAACTGTTGGGCATGTCGTTTCGTTCCTATCGCTACAAGCTGTCAAAATACGGGCTGGCCGGAGAGAACGACTAGACGGTTCCGCTTTTCCTGCAGCGGCTGCTGTGGTATAGACAGATAACTCCATATTCTGAGGATTCGTTAGCATGCGCAACACAACCTTTCGGCCTACCTCCTTGTTGGTAACCGGTGGAGCAGGGTTCATCGGCTCCAACTTCATCAATCGTTTCATGGTCGGCAATGCCGGCTGTAAAGTGGTTAACCTGGACCTGCTGACCTATGCGGGTAATCTGAAGAATTTAACGGCTGTAGAGAAGGATCCCCGGTACCGTTTTGTCAAGGGGGATATCGCTGATGCAGCACTGGTAGCAGGCCTGCTCGCTGATGAACAGATCGATGCGGTGGTCCACTTTGCCGCTGAATCCCATGTTGATCGTTCTATCAGCGGTCCCGAGATCTTTGTTCGCACCAATGTGCTGGGTACACAAATCCTCTTGGAGGAATGCCGCAAACACTGGCAGGCCAGCCAGGCTGCGCCCTTTCGCTACTACCAGATTTCCACCGACGAGGTGTACGGTTCCCTGGGAGACTCAGGTTATTTTACTGAGGAAACGCCACTTGCCGCCAATTCGCCCTATTCTGCCAGCAAGGCCGGCGCAGACCTGCTGGTGCGCGCCTACCATGAAACCTTTGGCATGCCGACTCTTATTTCACGTTGTTCCAATAACTATGGGCCGTTCCATTTTCCCGAAAAGCTGATCCCGCTCTTGATAGCCAATATTCTGGCGGAGAAGCCGTTGCCGGTCTATGGAGATGGGAAAAATGTGCGCGATTGGTTGCATGTGCAGGACCATGCTGCCGCCATCGAATGTGTACTGAAAGAAGCCGCTCCCGGTTCGGTCTATAATATCGGTGGTAACAACGAATGGCAGAACATCGCCATTGTCAATCTGGTGTGCGATCTGCTGGACAGCCGCCTGGGGCGCGAGCCGGGCAGTAACCGGCAGTTGATCACCTTTGTCAAGGATCGGCCCGGTCATGATCGACGGTACGCCATTGATGCCTCAAAGCTGAAGGCCGAGTTGGGCTGGTCGCCGTCCTACACCTTTGAGACCGGCATTGCTGAAACAGTCGACTGGTATCTGGCCAACCAGGAGTGGGTCCAGGAGGTGACGAGCGGCAGTTACCGCGAGTATTACCAACAACAGTACGGAGGTGGTGCGTGATTCTGGTTGTCGGTGCCAACGGTATGCTGGGACAAGACCTGTTGGCCTTGCTCGGGGAACAGGGGCGAGGTGTTGACCTGCCTGATATTGATATCACCGACCTGCGTTCGGTGCAGCAGGTCTTGACGGCCTTCAAGCCGCGTGTTGTGGTAAACTGCGCTGCCTATACCGATGTCGATGGATGTGAGGATAACGTTGAGACCGCCATGCAGGTCAACGGGGAGGGGGTCGCCTTTTTAGCCATGAGTACCCGTGAGATCGGCGCCAAGTTGGTGCAGGTCGGCACTGATTACGTTTTTGATGGCAACAAAGGTGCGCCGTATGTTGAGGATGACCTGCAGAAACCGCTCAATGTGTACGGTGAATCAAAGCTGGCCGGAGAGCTTAATGTCGCTATCAACCCCGATAATCTTCTGGTCAGGACACAATGGCTCTATGGCCTGCACGGCAAGAATTTTGTCGAGACCATGCTCCGTTTGGGCAGCGAGAAAAGCGTGTTGTCGGTAGTGGATGATCAGGTCGGTTCACCCACCTGGACCGTTGACCTGGCCAAGGGGATCATTGCTTTGATTGCTGGGGGCTGCCGTGGCGTGTACCATTGCGCCAACAGTGGTCATACCTCGTGGAACGGTTTTGCCAAGGCGATCTTTGAGGAAAGCGGGTTGGCGGTTGAGGTGCAGGGAATGACCACGGCCGAGTTGAACCGGCCTGCCCGGCGGCCGCTCTATTCTACCCTTGATTGCAGCAAACTGGCTGCTGCTACCGGTTTTGTCGCGCAACCCTGGCGCGACGCACTTCGGCAGTATCTTGCAGCACGTCCAAAGGAGTCCTGATATGGAGTTGGAACGGGGGGAACGTCCCTGGGGCACCTATACGGTGCTTGAGGAAAACAGCCATTACAAGATCAAGCGGATTGAGGTGCTGCCGGGGCAGCGCCTTTCTTTGCAGAAACATCATCATCGCAGTGAACATTGGATTGTGGTGTCCGGGACCGCCCTGGTCACCTGCGGTGAACGTGAGTTTGTTGTCAATGTGAATGAATCCACCTTTATTCCCATTGGTGAACAGCACCGGCTTGAAAACCCGGGCAAGATTGCCCTGGTGATTATCGAGGTGCAAAGTGGTGAGTATCTGGGCGAAGACGATATTGTCCGTTTTCAGGACGACTACCAACGTAACGCATAGGACCGAGCATGTATATTGTGATCCTGGCCGGAGGCTCCGGCACCCGTTTCTGGCCGGTCTCCCGTGCCAGTCGTCCCAAGCAGCTGATCAGCATTGTCGATGGTCCCACCATGCTGCAGCGCACGGTCGAGCGGGTGTTGCCTCTCAAGCCCAAGCGCATCCTGGTGGTTACCAATCTGCTGCAGGCGACGGAGACCGAGCGTCAACTGGCCGGCTATCGTGTGAACGTGCCGCTTGACGTGATTTGTGAGCCGATGGCGCGCAATACTGCCCCTGCTATCGGATTGGCAGCAGCTGTGATTGCTGCCCATGACCCTGAGGGAGTGATGGTGGTGCTGCCGGCCGACCACTTTATCCGTGACGCAGAGGGGCTGCGGCAATCTTTGACAACGGCCATTCATAGTGCTCGTAACGGTTGGCTTATGACCCTTGGGATCGTGCCTACCCGCCCCGAAACCGGCTATGGCTATCTTGAGGCTGATACCGGGTTGCGGGGTGAAGGACCGTTTCCGGTAACACGCTTTGTTGAAAAGCCGGATATTGCCACGGCACTCGCCTATCTTGAAGCGGGTACCTATTTTTGGAACAGCGGCATGTTTGTCTGGCGTGCTGATAGCATCCTGGTTGAAATTGCACGCCATATGCCGGAACTTCGGGCACAACTGGAACAGATCACCTTTGGTGAGATCTGGGAGTTGTCGGACCTGACGGCGCAGATTGAAAGTCTGTATGCCGCCATTGCGAGTGAGTCGATTGACTATGGTGTGATGGAAAAATCGGACCGCGTGCAGATGGTTGCGGCTGATATCGGCTGGAGCGATGTCGGTAGCTGGTCAGCCCTGCCGGAGGTGGCTGATGTTGACGGGGCAGGCAATGTGGTGTCCAACTGCAGCGCCTTTGTTGCCATTGACAGCAGCGGTTGCATTGTCTCCGGCAATGGTGGGGTGGTGGCAACGGTGGGACTGCAGAACCTGATCGTGGTCTCAACCGGCGACGCCGTACTGGTGTGTCCGAGTGAACGTGCTCAAGAGGTGAAACAGGTGGTTGAGCAGCTACAAAAAAGGCAGCTCTCCCGGTACCTCTAAGCGGTTTGCAGGCAGGTTGGAGTGGGATGGCTGTGCTCAGCTGTCCCATTCTTTTGGTGATGTTTGTCAACTTGCGCTTTTTTGAAAGGTTAACAATGCCGCTGAATATTTTGTCTGCAAGGCTGGAAAGCATCAGGGCTGCTGGACTCTATCGCAGGCTGAAGACGGTTGACCGTACTATGCCAGAAGTGGTGGTAAACGGCAAACCAGCACTCTTGCTCTGTTCAAACAATTACTTGGGACTGGCTGAACATCCCCGGCTGGCTCAGGCAGCCAGCGATGCAGCGCTCTGTCACGGCACCTCCAGCGCCGCTTCCCGCCTGGTTTCCGGAAGTCTGCCATTGCATGCGCAGTTGGAGGAGAGGCTGGCACAGTGGAAAGGTTCTGAGGCCGCACTCCTGTTCAACAGCGGCTATGCCGCCAATACCGGCATTATTGCCGCGCTGGCCGGACGTGGCGACCTGATTTTTTCTGATCGGCTCAATCATGCCAGCATTGTGGATGGGGCCTTGCTTTCCGGGGCCAGGCTGGTGCGCTACCCCCATAGTGACGTGCAGGCGCTTGAGCGTCTTTTGCAACAGCAGCGCTCAGACGGACTGCGTTTGCTTGTCAGCGACAGCGTCTTCAGCATGGATGGCGATATGGCTCCTTTGGCTGAACTGGCTGAACTGGCTGAACGGTATCAGACGCTCCTGCTGGTGGACGACGCCCATGCCGGTGGTGTACTGGGAGAACGAGGCAGGGGGAGCCTTGGTTATTGCAAGGGGGCTGAGCAGCTCACTATCCAGATGGGAACCTTTGGCAAGGCCTTGGGGAGTTATGGCGCCTATGCCGTCTGTTCGGGGCTGATCAAGGAGTATTTGATCAATCGGGCCCGTTCATTCATTTTTTCAACCTCGCTGCCTCCGGCGGTACTGGCTGCTTCACTGGCGGCAATTGAGCTGGTGCAGTCTGCAGAAGGGGAGCAATTGCGGCAGCGGCTTGCCCGGAACGGACAACTGCTACGTGGCGTGCTGCAAGAGGCCGGTTTGCAGGTGCCCGTTGGAGAAACACCGATTATTCCCGTGCTGGTTGGTGATGCAGCAACGACGGTGCGCTTTTCAACCCGGTTGCTGGAGGAGGGGGTCTACGTACAGGCAATCCGTCCGCCCACCGTGCCGGCCGGTACCAGCCGTCTGCGGTGTACGGTTATGGCCAGCCATACCACGGAGCAGATCAGGCAGGCCGGCGATGCCATCATTCGCGTTGGCCGGGAGTTGGGAGTGCTCCAATGCCGGAGCTAGCATATCTCAGCTATAACGATTGTGGCAGTGGGCAGCCGATCCTGTTTATCCATGGCTGGTGTATGTCTTCAGAAATATGGGGCTTTCAGCGGGAGAATATGGCGGCGCACTATCGTTTTCTGGCTCTTGATCTGCACGGTCATGGCGCCTCAGGCCTGCCGGTCACCAGAAAAAACGGCTTTGCTGCCTATGCCGATGACATCGTCATGCTGATGGAGCAGTTGAATCTGCAGGAAGTGATAGCGGTTGGCTGGTCATTGGGTGCCCAGGCACTGCTCAAGGCGTACGCCCGACTGAAGGGGCGCTTGGCCGCTGTGGTCTTGGTGGGGGCTACCCCACGCTTTACGGCTGCCCCCCACTTCCCCTATGGCCTGCAGGCAAAGGAGGCAGAGGGCATGCGTCTGAAGGTGCGTCGCAACCTGGGACGTGCCCTGGAGGGGTTCCACCGTAACCTGTTTGCGCCGGGAGAGCTGGATGAGCCGGTGCATGCCAAGCAGGTTGCCCAAGTGCTGGAACGTGTGGTTCTGCCGTCACCTGAGGCGGCACTGGAGGGGCTGGACGGGCTTATGCAAGAAGAGCTGCTGGTGGAGGCAACCAGGCTGGATGTGCCGACCTTGTTGCTGCATGGTGATCAGGATCGGGTCTGTTTGCCGCAGGCCTCCCGCTGGCTTGAACAACATATTATCGGGTGCCAACGGTACACGTTTGCGGGGTGCGGGCATGCTCCGTTTCTGAGCCGTCCTGCCGCATTTAATCAGGCATTGCTGACGTTTGTTGAGGAGCTTCGCAGACATGATTGATCGGCAACGGGTTCAGGCAGCCTTTCATCGTGGAGCAGCCGACTATGACCAGCATACACCGGTACAACAGCGGGTACTCGGAGGGTTGTTGGATCTGCTGGATTCGGCGCCCCTGCCCCCACGTGTGCGCATACTGGACATCGGCTGCGGTACTGGCCGCTTGCTGAAACTGTTGGGTACCCGTTTTCCGCAGGTAGATCTCACTGGCCTGGATCTAGCTGAAAATATGCTGCGCCAGGCAGCTGAGCGCTTGCCATCCTCTGTCTGTCTCGTGCAGGGAGATGCCGAGCAGCTACCATTTGCAGACGCCAGTTTTGATCTGGTTGTTTCCAGCTCGACCTTCCAGTGGCTTGATCCGCTGGCCGCCTGTTTCAACGAGGTCAGGCGCGTCTTGTGTCCGGAGGGGCGTTTTGTCTTCAGCCTGTTTGGCGATGGGACCCTGGCCGAGGTAGGACTTTCCTGGCGTCAGGCACTGGAGTTGTGCGGCAAACAGCCTATTGCTGCAGGGGGTGACGGCGTTCACCGTTTTCACTCCTGTGAGCAGGTCAGGACGGCACTGGTTGATGCGTCATTTACGGCAATCGAGGTGCGTTGTTCAACAGAGGTGGCCTATTATCCTGACCTGCCGCATCTGTTAAGGGCGGTAAAAAGGATCGGAGCCGGTACGGTGCAGCCGCTCCATGGCTATGGCTTGGGATGGCGTGGGGTATTCCACGCCATGGCAGAGGTGTACAGAACACAGTACGGCACTGAGCAGGGGGTGCCTGCCAACTATGCGGTCATTTACGGGGAGGGCAGGCGTTGATCAGCGTTCATCAGGGCCGCGATGATCTTGCGTGCCATGGGGTGGATCACGCTATAATGAACCTCGACGCCATCGCGTCGACCCTCGATGATACCTTTGTTCTTCAGCAGCGCCAGGTGCTGCGAGACCGTTGCCTGGGGCAGATTCAGGCATTCCCAGATGTGCTTGACATTACACTGCTGGGAACAGAGTCCGGCAACAATTTTGAGACGGATTGGGTGCCCTAAAACCTTAAGAATTTCAGCCTCATTACTAAACATCATGCTTTTGTCGAAATCCATTGGTACCTGCCCGTATGATTTTTGAAAACTATATATATTAATATCCGCCTTGTCAATTTATCTGCAGCAGGTCGACACCATCGCCGCCGACAACCCAATAAATTAGCTTGCATTGCATTATCCAGCTGTGCTATTGACTGCATACATTTTGTTCTTGTTTTTCAGGCAAAGTGGGCTCGCAAGGCCCACTTTTTTATTTGACCGGGGTGTTGTGTACATGGGTGGAGTTCTGATTACAGAGCAGATTACGGATCTGCTGCAGCCAATTTTGGACAGCATGGGACTTGAGCTGGTCGAGATTGAGTTCAAGAAGCTTGGACGTGGGCATCTGTTACAGATCTTCATCGACAAACCGGGTGGGGTGACGCTGGACGATTGTGCCGATGTAAGCCGTGAGCTGTCGGTGCAGCTGGATGTTGAGGATTGCATCCCTGGGCGTTATACCCTGGAAGTCTCTTCACCGGGGCTCGACCGTCCGCTCAAAAAAGAACAGGATTTTATTCGTTTTCAGGGGCAACTGGCAGTTATCAAGACCACTGAGCTGTTGCCGGATGAAAAGGGGAGCCGACGCAAGACCTTTCTGGGAATCATTCAGGGGGTGGAGGATGGTGTGGTGGTTACCCGCTTGAAGGAAGGGGCCTTGGCCAGGATTCCGCTGGATGTGATTGCCAAGGCGCACCTTGAATTCGAATTTTAACGTCAAGATACAAAGTATTACTCACGTGAAGTCATAAGGAGATTCGTACCGTGGATACAATCGTCAGTCTCAAGCAGGCCATCGAGCAGATCGTAAAGGAAAAAGGTATCGACCGCCAGGTGGTGATCGAGGCGATGGAACAGGCCGTGCTTTCCGCCGCCAACAAGAAATACCGCAATACGAGAAATCTTGAGGCCCGCTATAATCATGATACCGGCGAAGTCGAACTGTTTGAGTATGTGGTGGTGGTCGATGAGGTGCAGGATTCGTATACCGAGATATCACTTGAGGAAGCCCGGGAAATGGACCCGGAATGCGAAATAGGTGATGAACTTGGTGAAAAGATCGATTCCGGAGATTTTGGCAGGATTGCAGCCCAGACAGCCAAGCAGGTGATTATTCAGAAGGTGCGTGAGGCCGAGCGTGAAACGGTCTTCAATGAGTACAAGGGACGGCAATGGGAGATCGTGACCGGGCAGGTGCGTCGTTTTGAACGGGGGGATCTCCTGATTGATCTTGGGCGTGCCGAAGCTATTCTGGCCAACAAAGAGCAGATGCCCCGTGAGGTTTATCGGCCCGGTGACCGGATTCGTGCTATCATTACCGACATCGCCATGACCACCAAGGGACCGCAGATCATTCTTTCCCGCACCCATCCGCAGATGTTGGCCAAACTTTTTGAGGCTGAGGTGCCCGAGATCGGCGAGGGACTGGTGGAGATCGTCAATGTGGTGCGGGATCCCGGCAGCAGGGCGAAAATTGCCGTTGCCTCCCATGATCGGGATATCGATCCGGTTGGGGCCTGTGTCGGCATGCGTGGATCAAGGGTTCAAAACGTCGTGTCCGAATTGCGGGGAGAGAAGATCGATATTATTCCCTGGTCTGCAGATATGGCGCGCTTTGTCTGTAATGCCTTGTCTCCGGCCCAGGTGACGAAGGTCTTTATGGATGAGGAACAACGTACGCTTGAAGTCATCGTGCCGGATGACCAGCTTTCGCTGGCCATTGGCAAGCGTGGACAGAATGTGAGTTTGGCGGCCCGTCTGACCGGTTGTCGCATCGATATCAAAGGCGAAGGCAAGTCGGAACAGGCTGAGTTGGATGAATTCGCCTCCTTTGACGGTACGCACGTGGCAGAACCGGAGGCTGAAGAACCGGAGACGCAACTGCTCGACCAGGAGGAAACTGGAGCGTAGGGCATGGGTAAGCAGGCTGGCGGTGGCCCGCAACGCAGTTGTATCGCTTGCCGCCGTGTGGGAGATAAAGACGGATTTCTACGTTTTGTGCTGGCGCCTGATGGCGTGGTCACTCCCGATCTTGAGGAAAAGCTTCCCGGTCGTGGGGCCTATACCTGTCAATCCCGGACCTGCCTAAAGGCAGCAATTTCCCGGCGTCAGTTTGAGCGAGCCTTCAAAACCTCGGTTGCGGCAGTTGCTGCTGAGGTTATGGCAGCACTGGTTCTGCAGATCATGGAACAGCGCATCGGTGCCTACCTTGCGTTGGCAAGCAAGGCCGGAGTAACGGTTTCCGGCGGTGAAGCGGTTGAGCGTGCGTTACGGGCGGTACCGCAGCCACGTTTGCTGGTTCTTGCCAGCGATATTTCGGCCAGCATTGGTGAGCGTCTGCATGCCCTGGCAACCAAAGCCGGCGTCCCGGTGATGCAGGTCCTTGCAAAGGATGCGCTTGGGCAACTGATTGGAAAAGAATCTGACCGGAGTGCCGTTGTGATACAGTCAGATGGGTTTGCACGATCACTGAATAGAGAATTTGAACGATACAGGAAGTACCTGGAGGAGGAAAGCGGTCGATGAACAAGACCCGGGTAAGCAATCTGTCGGAAAAGCTGGGGATCGAAACCAAAGAGGTGCTGGCCAAGTTGAAGGCGTTGGGCTACGACGTAAAATCAGGCTCCTCCACTGTGGATGATGAAGCGGTGGCGCGGCTGATGTCCGCAGCTGGACCCGTCGAATCCGGTCCTGAAGAGGTCAGGGTTACTTCAACGATTGTTCGTCGCCGGGCACGTCCTGCAGCCGCAGAGGCGGAATCGCAGCTGCCAGAGGTGAAGGAACCGCCCAAAGAGGTCGCTGCTCCAGCAGAAAAACCGCTGGAAAAGCGGGTTGAAAAACCTGTGGCTGTGATTCCCGAGCGTGTTTCAGTGGTGAAAAAGGCGGTGGTAGAGCCACCTCCGGCGCCACCTGCCAAAAGCACTGTGGCCGCAACCCCAGTGCCGGGAGAAGCCACTGAACCGGTTGTTACCCCGTCAGCCGTTAAGCCTGTCGAAGCTGCAGCTGAACCGGTTAAAGTTAGTGAAAAACCGGCGCCTGTTGCGCAGCCGGAGCGGGCCAGTGCCACGCAGGCACGTATCCTTGGCCGGGTTGAGATTCCGATCACGCCGGAGCCGCGTCCTTATCGTCGTGATCAGGGCCGGGGGCCTGGGGCACCGTCGGGGCACGACCGCGGTCCCCGTCAAGGGGGGGGCGAGTTCAGGCCACGGCCAGCCGGCGGTGGTCAGGATACGCGTGATAACCGCACTGCTGGACCTCCGCGGGATAATAATGCGCCGCGCCCTGCCGGTCAGCGCCCGGTGCAGCTGACTCAGGTTGAGCTGCCGGTCCAGGCCGATGATCGCCGTAAGACGGCCGGGGTAAACCGAAAACCGGGTAGCCCTGCCAAGGAAAGTGTCGCGGAAAAGAACAAAAAGGCCGCCGCCGGCAAGGGTAAAGGTCGTGAGCAGTTCAGCAAGCAGGCCCTGCTTGAGCGTGAGGAACGGCAGTTTGACCCGTTTCACAAGTCCCGCAAAAAGGGTGGTAAAGAACGGGATCTGCCCGGTCAAACCGAGATCACCACACCCAAGGCCATCAAGCGTATCATCAAGATATCCGAGACCATCACAATCGGCGAACTGGCCAAGCGGATGGGTGTAAAAGCAACTGACCTGATCAGGGCGATGATGAAGCTGGGTTCCATGGTGACCATCAACCATGTGCTCGACTATGATGCCGCTGTCTTATTGGCCACTGATTACGGGTATGAGGTTGAAAACGTGGCGGTGGATCTGGACGAAATCCTTGAGTCTTCACCGGATGCGCCTGAGACGCTGCAGGTCCGTCCCCCTGTGGTTACTATCATGGGACACGTTGACCATGGCAAGACCTCCTTACTGGATGCGATTCGTGAGGCCAACGTCATTGCCGGTGAGGCCGGGGGAATTACCCAGCATATCGGCGCCTATGATGTGGAGTTGCACGGACGCAAGATTACCTTTCTGGATACGCCGGGTCACGAGGCGTTTACCGCCATGCGTGCCCGCGGTGCCAAGGTCACCGACATTGTTATCCTGGTGGTGGCGGCCGATGATGGCGTTATGCCACAGACCCGAGAGGCGATCAACCACTCTAAAGCTGCCGGTGTGCCGATTATTGTCGCTATCAACAAGATCGACAAGCCCGATGCAAAGCCTGATCGGGTCAAGCAAGAGCTGACCGAGCATGGCCTAGTAGCCTCGGATTGGGGTGGGGATACCACCATGGTTGAGGTTTCCGCCAAGAAGCGAATGAATCTTGAGGAACTGTTGGAGATGGTGCTCCTGCAGGCAGACCTGATGGATCTCAAGGCTAACCCGGACAAGTCGGCCAAAGGGACGATCGTGGAAGGTAAGCTGGATAAAGGACGTGGTCCGGTGGCTACGGTGCTGGTCCAGGAGGGTACACTGCGTACCGGCGATTATTGTGTGGTTGGAGTGCATTCAGGCCGTGTCAGGGCAATGCAGAATGACCGTGGTGAACGGGTAACCGAGGCTGGACCGGCTATGCCGGTGGAACTGATCGGTCTATCCGGTGTACCGGATGCCGGTGATATCTTTGTGGCCATGAAGGATGAGAAGCAGGCCAAGGAGATTGCCACCCTGCGTCAGATCAAACAGCGTGAGCTGGAACTGGCCAAACATGCCAAGATGTCCCTTGAGCAGCTCTATGAGAAGATTCAGAAGGGCGAGGTCAAAGACCTTAACGTCATTGTCAAGGCCGACGTGCAGGGGTCGGTGGAGGCCGTGGCAGAGTCGTTGCGCAAACTGTCCACCGATGCGGTTCGTCTGAACGTTATCCATACCGCTGTTGGTGCCATTACCGAGACCGATGTCAACCTGGCCACTGCCTCCAATGCCATTATTATCGGCTTCAGTATCCGTCCCGAGGTCAAGGCCCAGCAGCTGGCCGAAAAGGAAGGGGTGGATATCCGCCTCTACAATGTAATCTACGATGCGGTTGATGATGTCCGTAAGGCGATGGAGGGCCTGCTGGAGCCGGTCTTCAAGGAGAAGTATCTTGGCCGGGCCGAGATCCGTGAGGTCTTCTCGGTACCCAAGGTGGGGAACGTGGCCGGTTGCTATATCCAGG
Source organism: uncultured Geobacter sp. (assembly GCA_964622705.1). Taxonomy (GTDB): domain Bacteria; phylum Desulfobacterota; class Desulfuromonadia; order Geobacterales; family Pseudopelobacteraceae; genus Trichlorobacter. The sequence goes on from CAZUSH010000033.1 coordinate 31,649, forward strand.
ACGGCAAGATCGTCCGCAACGCCCAGGTCCGTTTGCTGCGTGATAACGTGGTGGTCTACGAAGGCAAACTCTCGTCGCTGCGGCGTTTCAAGGACGACGTCAAAGAGGTTGCCACCGGTTACGAGTGCGGTATGGGGCTCGAAAACTACAACGATATCAAGCCCGGTGATATTATTGAGGCATTTGAGATGGAGAAGACTGCTGCAAAGCTTTAGAAAGCAGATTGAGGTTGAGGCCAAGGTTGAGCACAAAGCTTCTTCTTGGCCTCTTCCTTGACCATAGCCTGGTGTTATTATGCATAAACGTTCTGACAAGGTCGCCGAAACCATACACAGTACAATCTCAATCCTGCTTTCACGGGGTTTGAATGATCCGCGGATCGGGTTTGTCACCATTACCGGGGTGGAGGTGACTGATGACCTGCATTTGGCGCGGGTCTTTTTTACGGTTATCGGTGACGAGACAGCTAAAAAGAATACGGAAGCTGGCTTAAAGAGTGCCACCGGTCATATCCGGCATGAATTGGGGCGGGTGCTGAAGATGCGCTATACCCCTGATATTCTGTTTAAATATGACCACTCCCAGGAGTATGGTCAGCGCATTGACGAACTGTTGCGGGAGGTGGAATCGGAAGATGACGGAAACGGTTCAGCGGATAGTTGAAGCGATCAGGCATAGCCGGACAGCCTTGGTAACTAGCCATGAGGGTCCCGACGGCGACGCTGTTGGCGCATCGTTGGGGTTGGCGGCTTTTTTGCGGGCTATCGGCAAAGATGTTGTTGTCCATCTTGCCGACCCGGTGCCTGAGCTGTACCGTTTTCTGCCCGGGGCCGACCAGGTCCTGCAGACGATTCCGGATCAGGAGTATGATCTTGCCTTTGTGCTGGATGTGGGGGAGTTTAGGCGTGCAGGCGCTCTATTCTGCGGCTTTGAGCGGATTGGCGCAACCATTAATCTGGATCACCACCTAACCTGCGAGCAGTTTGGCTCCATTAACCTCATCGACGAAAAAGCCGCTGCAACCGGCCTGCTGATCTGGCGAATTGCCAAGCAATACGGCTTTCAGGCCGACTATGCTACCGCCCTTTGTCTGTATGTGGCTATTTTGACCGACACCGGGGCCTTTCGCTATTCCAATGCCAACCGCGAGGCCTTTGAGGCTGCCGGGGAACTGCTGGAACAAGGTGGCCTGAGCGCCTGGGACGTGGCTGAAAAACTGTATGAGAGCCAGCCGCGCAAGCGTCTGGAACTGTTGAGCAAGGTGCTGCCAACCCTAGAGTTCGTACGTGGTGGACAGGTTGCCTCGATTACCGTGACGTTGGATATGTATGCCGCCACCGGAACCAATGCCGAGATGACCGATGGTTTTGTCAACTATCCCCGTTCGGTTGCAGGGGTTGAGGTGGCTGTACTCTTCCGTCAGTTGGAAGAGGGCAGATACAAGATCGGCTTCCGCTCCAAGGGAACCGTCAATGTGGCGGCTTTGGCCCAGTCCTTTGGTGGTGGTGGACACCATAACGCCGCCGGCGGTGTTGTGGCGGGTTCGCTTGCCGAGGTCAAGCAATTGGTGTACGGAGCCATAGAAGCAGCCCAGTGGTAGACGGTTTTCTGATCATTGACAAACCGGCCGGTCTCAGCTCCCACGATGTGGTCAATCGTGTGCGCCGTGTGCTTGGCACCAAAAAGGTTGGCCATACCGGCACGCTTGACCCTTTTGCCACCGGTGTGCTGCCCATTGCCGTGGGAGAGGCTACCAAGGCAATCCAGTTTTTGGATGAAGGGCGAAAGGCGTACGAGGCGGTCATTCATTTCGGGCGTGTCACCGATACGCTGGACTGCACCGGTGCGGTTGTACGCGAAGGCGACACCGCGCACCTGACTCAAACAGTCCTGCTGCAGCATATGGCTGCGCTGACCGGTGCGATCAGACAGGTACCACCCATGTATTCAGCGTTGAAACAGGGGGGGCAGCCACTTTACAAATTGGCGCGCAAAGGGGTTGAGGTTGAACGGCCAGCACGGGAAATAACCGTGTACCGCTTCGAATTACATTCATTTGCCGCACCGCTTGCAACAGTGGTAGCTGAGTGTTCCCGTGGAACGTACATACGCTCCCTTGCCGACGACCTTGGTTCGCTACTCGGTTGCGGCGCCAGTCTGGATGCGTTGCGACGTCTGAGCAGCGGGCCGTTCAGTCTTTCTCAGGCACTGACGCTAGAGGAACTGGCCGTCTATGGCGGATCTGGCACCGTGCATGAGTATGTCATTGATATTTCGGCAGCCTTGCAGCATCTGGAACACATTACCCTGTCTGACCAGGATCTGCTCCGCTTACAGCATGGCATTCCGCCTCGCTCCTTGCTGCAGTCCAGGCCGGTTGGTTTGTATTGCCTTGTTGGCGGAGAAGGGAAGCTGAAGGCCGTAGCAGAAGTAACGAGCGGTCAGGATGTTGTTTTGAAACGGGTCTTCAACTGATGGAAATGCTTTACAGTTCAAGGCAGGTATGATAGAGATATATCCCTTTTAGTAGACAAGTGGTGTTTCGACACATAAATCCCCAAGCAGTGCAGGAGGAGTCAACAGGTGCTGGCAACAGAGAAAAAGCAGGAAATCATTAACAACTTTAAGAAGCATGAAGGTGATACCGGGTCCCCTGAAGTCCAGATTGCACTTCTGACCGAGCGGATTGTTTATCTGACCGAGCACTTCAAGGTGCATAAGAAGGATCACCATAGTCGTCGCGGCCTGCTGAAGCTGGTCGGTCAGCGCCGTCGCATGCTTGATTATCTGAAATCCCGTGATCTGGATCGTTATAAGAAAGTGATTGAGCAACTCGGCATTCGCCGGTAGAGGTAGAGGTGGAATGCGGACGTCTGTTCCCGGCGAGTCCTCGGGACGTGTTCGCTTCCGTGTTTGGTGTGCAAAAGGGCTGTTAAGGCCCTTTTGCTTTTTTCTGACGGGTTGGGGGCGTGGGTAGAGCTACTCTGGCGCAGGGAGGTTCTGGCGACGGCCCCAGCACACGTTCAACGTAAGGAGACGAATGTATGACGTTTAATGAACAGTGGGTAGAGGCTCAAGTAGGTAACATGACGATCCATCTCTCCACCGGCAAGATGGCCAAGCAGGCCAACGGTGCGGTGGTGGTGAAGAGTGGCGACACCATGGTGCTGGTAACCGCCGTGGCTGCCAAAGAAGCCAAGGAAGGTCAGGATTTCTTCCCGCTGACCGTCAACTACACCGAGAAGGCCTATGCCGGCGGCAAGATCCCGGGCGGTTTCTTCAAGCGTGAGGCCCGTCCGGCCGATGCCGAAACCCTGACCTCCCGTCTGATTGACCGTCCGATCCGTCCGCTGTTTCCGGAAAACTTCCTGAACGATACCCAGATCATCGCCACCGTTTTGTCGGCTGAAGAGGACCATGATCCGGGCATCCTCTCCATGATCGGCGCCTCTGCAGCGCTTGGCATCTCCGATATTCCGTTCTTTGGCCCGATTGCCGGTGTCAAGGTTGGCCGGGTTGAGGGTAAGCTGATTGCTAACCCCTCCGTTGCAGAACTGGCCCAGAGTGACATGGAGATTGTGGTTGCTGCTGGTCGTGACGCCATCTTTATGGTGGAAGGCGAGGCTAACTTTGTCACGGAAGAGGATATGCTTGAGGCGATCTTCTTTGCCAAGGACGCCGTACAGGGAATTCTGGACGCACAGGAAGAACTGCAGAGAAAGGCCGGTGTTGCCAAGCGTGAACTGCCGCCTGTCAAAATCGATGAGGCGCTGAAGGCGCGGGTTAAGGAACTCTGCTTTGATCGGATCGCCCAGGCATTCAAGATCAAGTCTAAACAGGAGCGTTACGCCGAGGTTGCCCAGATCAAGGCCGATGTTGTGGCTGCGTTGGCAGCAGAGTTTGAGGGCCGTGAAAAAGAGATTAAGGGTTTCTTGGGCGATTTCGAGTATGAGCGGATGAGGAATGACGTGCTGGAGACCGGCATCCGGATCGATGGCCGTGATACCACCACCATCCGCCCGATTGCGATTGAAGCCGGTCTGCTGCCCCGTGTACACGGTTCCTCCCTGTTTACCCGTGGCGAGACCCAGGTGCTGGCCGCCGCTACCTTGGGTACCTCTCAGGACGAACAGCGTCTGGACAACCTGTTTACCCGTGATTTCCGCAAACGGTTCCTGCTGCACTACAACTTCCCACCGTTCTCAGTTGGTGAGACCAGCTTCCGTCTGGGACCCGGCCGTCGTGAGATCGGCCACGGTATGCTGGCTGAGCGGGCCATTGCCGCCATTGTCCCGGATCATGACCAGTTTCCCTACACCATCCGGATCGTTTGCGAGACCTTGGAGAGCAACGGTTCTTCCTCCATGGCATCGGTCTGCAGCGGCTGTCTGGCGCTGATGGATGCCGGTGTGCCGGTCAAGGCTCCGGTGGCTGGTATCGCCATGGGCCTGATCAAGGAGGGGGACAAGGTTGCCGTGCTGACCGACATCCTGGGCGACGAGGATCACCTGGGAGATATGGACTTCAAGGTGGCCGGTTCTGCCGATGGTGTAACTGCCCTGCAAATGGACATCAAGATTGGCGGCGTCAGCAAGGAGATCATGGCGCAGGCTCTGAAGCAGGCCAGGGAAGGTCGTCTGTTTATCCTGGGCAAGATGGCCCAGTGTCTAACCGAGCCCCGTGCCGAGATGTCTGCCTATGCACCCCGTATTACCACGATCTTCATCAAGCCTGACAGGATTCGCGACGTGATCGGTTCCGGCGGCAAGACGATCCGCAGTATCACCGAGACCACCGGTGTTTCAA
>CAZUSH010000034.1:0-30382 GCA_964622705.1 uncultured Geobacter sp.
CTGCACCATCCCATGATCAACACCGTGATCAGGGTGGTGCGTGAAGGAATCCGCAAACTGAAGGTGCCGGTGTATCAGGAGAAAAACAAGAGCGGTATCCTGCGCTATCTGGTGGTACGCGTTTCAGAGAGCAGCCAGGAGGTGATGGTAACCTTTGTGACTGCCCGCCGCGCCTTTAACGAGATTCACCACCTTGCCCGGCTGCTGCAGGAGCAGGTGCCACAGGTACGGGTAATCTGCCAGAACGTCAACAGCAGTGAAGGTAATATCATCTTTGGCCCCCATGACCATTTCCTGACCAAGCAACAATCGTTGCAGGAGCGGATCGGGCAGGTGGAACTGCTGGTTTCTCCGCGCTCCTTTCTGCAGGCTCAGAACGACGGCGCCCGGCTGTTATATGAAACAGCACGTGACTGGGCTGGACTTGATGGAAGCCAGCAGGTTCTGGACCTTTACTGCGGGATTGGCGGCATTGCGCTCACCTTTGCCCCGTTAGCCAAGCAGGTCTTGGGTATTGAACTGAATGCCGAGGCAGTTGCTGATGCCAGACGTAACGCCAAACTCAATCAGGCCCGTAACTGTCGCTTTGAGGCGGGTGATGTGCTGGAGCTTTTGGATGATCTGCTCGAGGATGAAAGGCACTTTGAGGTGATCGTGCTGAATCCACCCCGCAAAGGGTGTGAACCGGCAGTGCTGGACAAGGTGCTGCAACTGGCGCCGTCGCGGCTACTGTATGTTTCCTGCGCCCCCCGGACCCTGGCCCGCGATCTGGCAACCCTGGTTGATAATGGCTACAAGTTATTAAAAATCCAGCCAGTTGAGATGTTTCCCCAGACCGTCCATGTGGAAAATGTGGTCCTGTTGGAGCGGGGGGAACGAAAAACCGCTTGACAGCTGGGCATAAGAGCTGTTAATTACACATTTCCTTGCTGGAGGCGCGTAGCTCAGGGGGAGAGCGCTACCTTGACACGGTAGAGGTCGGCGGTTCGAGACCGCCCGCGCCTACCATTGAACTGAGAGCGGCATCGGCATAACCGATGCCTTTTCTGTTTGGAGAAAACGAATGTCCACTATTCAGGTCACGCTGCCGGATAATTCAACCCGCGAGCTTGCTGCCGGTGCAACGGTAGGCGATCTTGCCGCTTCTATCGGGGCCGGCCTTGCCAAGGCAGCCTTGGCGGGTCAGGTGAACGGGAATCTGGTTGATCTGACAACACCGCTTGCCAATGGCGATAGCGTTGCCATTATCACGGAAAAGAGCCCTGAGGCGCTTGAGATCATTCGGCACTCAACCTCGCACCTGATGGCCCAGGCGGTCAAGGAACTGTTTCCGGCTGCCAAGGTCACCATCGGACCGGCTGTGGAAAATGGTTTTTACTATGACTTCGATATAGACACCCCCTTTACGCCGGAAGATCTTGAAAAGATCGAAAAGCGGATGGCCGAGCTGTCCGCTGCAGCACAACCGCTTGAGCGCAAGGAGTTGTCTGCTGCAGAGGCAATTGCCTTTTTCGAGCAGATGGGGGAGCCGTACAAAAAAGAGCTGATTGAGGACATCGGTGCCGAGACCGTATCTATCTACACTCAGGGCGGTTTTGCCGATCTTTGCCGTGGGCCCCACGTACCCAATACAGCCAAGCTGAAGGCCTTCAAGTTGCTTTCCATTGCTGGCGCCTACTGGCGTGGCAATGAAAACAACCGCATGCTGCAGCGGATTTACGGCACCGCCTTTGTTGATAAAAAGGAGTTGGAAGCCTATCTGCACCGCCTGGAAGAGGCCAAGCGTCGTGACCACCGCAAGCTGGGACGCGAACTTGACCTGTTCTCCTTCAACGATGAGGTTGGCGCAGGCTTTGCCATCTGGCACCCCAAAGGGGCGATGCTGCGGACCCTGTTGGAAGATTTCGAGCGCAAAGAGCATCTGAAGCGCGGCTATGATATCGTGGTTGGTCCGCAGATCCTCAAGACGGATTTGTGGCAGCGTTCCGGCCACTATGACAACTACCGCGAGAATATGTATTTTACCGAGGTGGATGAGCAGAGCTTCGGCGTCAAGCCGATGAACTGTCTGTCCCACATGATGATTTACAAATCGCAACTGCGCAGCTATCGTGACCTGCCGCAGCGCTATTTTGAGTTGGGTACAGTGCATCGTCACGAGCGGGCAGGGGTGCTGCACGGTCTGTTGCGCGTACGTTGCTTTACCCAGGATGATGCCCATATCCTCTGTACACCGGAACAGCTTGACGGTGAGATCAAAGGGGTGCTCAAGTTCGTGGCCGATGTGATGGAAATCTTTGGCTTTGACTATGAGATGGAGCTTTCAACCCGCCCAGAAAAATCGATCGGCAGCGACGAGGATTGGGAACGTGCCACCAATGCCCTGCTGGCGGCATTGAAGGATACTGGCCGCCCTTATGAGATCAACGAGGGGGATGGCGCCTTCTATGGGCCGAAAATAGACATAAAGCTGCGTGATTGTCTTGACAGGCGGTGGCAGTGTGCTACTATCCAGTGCGATTTCACCCTCCCAGAACGGTTTGACCTGACCTATGTCGCCAGTGATGGAGAGCGGAAACGTCCTGTCATGGTGCATCGGGTTATCCTTGGTTCAATTGAGCGATTTATCGGCGTTTTGATTGAACATTTTGCCGGAAACTTCCCGTTGTGGCTTGCTCCGGTTCAGGCGGTGGTGCTGACCGTGACTGATAATCAGATCCCCTATGCTCAAGAGGTTTTCAAGACACTCAGGAGTGCGGGGATTCGTGTGCAGGAAGATCTGCGCAATGAAAAACTCAACTTCAAGATTCGTGAAGCGCAGTTGCAGAAAATTCCGTATATGTTGGTGATTGGCGACAAAGAGGTGGAACAGGGTACGGTAACTCCCCGCTTCCGTGATGGTAAAAACCTGCACGCCATGACTCCGGATGAATTTATCGTCTTTATTGAGTCGGAAGTAAAGGCGTACAAGTAAACTGACAACTATCCTGGTGATTTTGTAAGGAGGTCTGCCATAGCTGCCCCTGCTAAAACTGCAACGGTCAATATCAACCATGCCATTCGTGCCTCTGAGGTACGGGTTATTGGGCATGACGGCGAACAATTGGGTATCCTGACGCTGCGTGAGGCGCTTGAGGCAGCGGAGGCACGTCAACTGGATCTGGTTGAGGTTTCGCCAACGGCAACTCCGCCAGTCTGCCGGATCATGGATTACGGCAAATTCAAGTATCAACAGAGCAAAAAGCAGCAGGAAGCCAAGAAGAAGCAGGTTCAGGTTCAGGTCAAGGAGGTCAAGATAAGACCGAAGACCGATGACCATGACCTTGACTTCAAGATCAAGCATGTCCGTCGCTTTCTTGAGGAGGGAAACAAGGCCAAGGTCACGTTGGTGTTCCGTGGTCGCGAGATTACCCATCAGGAAATCGGGCGTACGGTGATCGAGAAATTTGCCGCAGAACTTTCCGATATTGCAGTAGTTGAGGTGGCACCCCGGGTTGATGGACGTCAGATGTTCATGATTGTTGCCCCCAAAGCCAAAAAACACTAAGCATAGTGAAAGTATAACCACGTACACAGAAGAGGAGAACAGGTTCATGCCAAAGATCAAGACCAACCGCGCCGCTGCAAAGCGCTTTAAAAAGACCGGGACCGGCAAAGTGAAGCGTGCCCATGCCTTTACCAGCCATATCCTGACCCACAAAACCCGCAAGCGGAAGCGCAATCTGCGTCAGAGCAACACGGTTGCTGCTGTTGATCAGAAGAATATCTGTGCCTTGATTCCTTATATGTAACCGGCGCCGTTTTACGGCGCCATCCCAGAACCGTGAGGAACGGCCCCTTGCGGATCGGGCAATTTAACCTAAAGGAGTAAGAAGATGCCGAGAGCAAAAGGTGGTTTTAAGACGCGGCAGCGCCGCAACAAGGTCCTTAAGCTTGCCAAGGGGTACCGTGGTGCCCGCAGTAAATTGTTCAGAAGCGCAACCGAGGCGGTTGACCGCGCCCTGAACTATGCCTTCCGGGATCGGCGCGTGAAAAAACGCGATTTCCGTTCACTCTGGATCATGCGGATCAACGCAGCCTCCCGCTTGAACGGTCTTTCCTACAGCAAGTTCATTTTTGGCCTGAAAAAGGCAAATGTTCAGATTGACCGCAAGGTTCTGGCTGACATTGCCATCTCCGATCCTAAAGGTTTCGCCGAGATTTCATCAGTAGCCAAGGCCCAGCTGTAAGCCGAAACGGTCTGAGACAAAAGGGGATGGGAGTCTGGTACTCCCGTCCCTTTTTCAATTGATACTCCAACTTTGTAGGAATAAAGGATTTATGCCATGCGGGAGCAGCTTGAACAGTTGCGGCGGCAGGCGCTGGATGCCATAGCTGCGGCAACCTCGGAAGATGCGTTGCAGGAGATCAGGGTTCGCTTTTTGGGACGGAAAGGTGAGCTGACCGGCTTGATGAAGGGCTTGGGGACGTTACCACCGGAAGAGCGTCCAGTGGTTGGTCAATTGGTCAATACCGTCAAGGATGAGGTGGAAGCCGGCATTGATCAGGCCTTGACTGCTGCACGAAGTGAGGCTACTGCCAAACGTCTAGCATCCGAACGTATTGACGTTACCCTGCCGGGGCGCGGACGCCGTCAGGGCAGCAAGCATCCGGTCACCCTGGTGATTGAAGAGGTCTCGGAGATCTTTGCCGGCCTCGGTTTTTCTGTGGCAGAGGGGCCGGAGATCGAGCATGACTGGTACAACTTTGAGGCATTGAACTTCCCGCCCGAGCATCCAGCCCGTGATATGCAGGATACCTTTTTTGTTGAAAACGAGCTGCTGCTCCGGACCCATACCTCACCGGTCCAGATCCGGACCATGCTGAAGCAGAAGCCTCCGGTACGCATCATTGCCCCTGGCACCGTCTATCGTTGTGATTCCGATGCAACCCACTCCCCCATGTTCCATCAGGTTGAAGGGCTGATGGTGGATAGCAAGGTTTCATTTGCCGATCTTAAAGGTATTCTGACTACTTTTACCAACCAGCTCTTTGGTCAGAAAACCGGGGTACGTCTGCGTCCCAGTTTTTTCCCCTTTACCGAGCCTTCGGCTGAGGTGGATATCGCCTGTGTGATCTGCGGTGGTTCCGGTTGCCGCGTTTGCAAGCAAACCGGCTGGCTTGAAATCCTGGGGGCCGGCATGGTTGACCCCGAGGTGTTCCGGCATGTGGGCTATGATCCTGAGATGATCTCCGGCTTTGCCTTCGGCATGGGGGTTGAGCGGATTGCAATGCTCAAATACGGTATCAGCGATATGCGGCTTCTGTTTGAGAACGATGTCCGTTTTTTACGTCAGTTCTAAGGATACGGTGAGGATATGAAAGTTACCTATAACTGGCTGAAGGAATTTGTTGATTTTGATCTGACCCCGACGGCACTTGCCGACCTTTTAACCATGCTTGGGCTTGAGGTTGAGGGGATGGAGCAGCTTGGCGGCGGTATGGATGCGGTCGTGGTCGCGCGGGTAGTTGAAAAGGCCCAACATCCCAACGCCGACAAGCTTTCGCTGTGTAAAATTGATAACGGTAAAGAGATTATCTCGGTTGTCTGTGGAGCGCAGAACTTCAAACAGGGAGATACTGTTGCCCTGGCTCAGATCGGTGCTGTCCTGCCGGGCGATTTCAAGATCAAACGCTCAAAAATCCGTGGCGAAGAGTCCTGCGGTATGCTCTGCTCGGAAAAGGAGCTCGGCTTGGCCGACGAAAGTGCCGGTATCATGGTGCTGCCTGAAACGCTTCCACTGGGCACACCGTTTTTTGAAGCCATGGGACTGAAGGACACGGTTTTCGAGATCGGTCTTACGCCGAACAGGGCCGATTGCCTCAGTGTGATCGGTATTGCGCGGGAAGTAGCGGCAAAGCTGGGTAAACATGTGCGTTATCCCACCATTGTGGTGCCAGAATATGGCGAGGCTGTGGATAGTCGGATCAAGGTTGCCATTCAGGATGCAACCGGTTGCCCCCGCTATGCGGCCCGTTTCATCTCCGGCTGTACTATAGCCCCTTCACCGGCGTGGCTGATCAACCGTCTGAATGCGGTCGGAGTCCGTTCTATCAACAATGTTGTAGATATCACCAACCTGGTGATGCTGGAACTGGGTCATCCCCTGCACGCCTTTGACTACAGTCGCGTCACAGGCGGCCAGATTATTGTGCGCAGGGCAGGCGAGGGTGAAACCTTCAAAACACTGGATGGCCAGGAGCGCACACTCAGCAGTGCCGATCTGATGATCTGTGACAGTGGACGGGCTGTTGCCCTGGCCGGTATCATGGGTGGAGAAAACTCGGAAATCCTTGACACCACCAGGGATATCCTGCTTGAAAGTGCTTTTTTTGATCCCCCCACCATCCGGCGTAGCAGCAAACGCCTGGGACTACATACCGAATCGTCGCACCGTTTTGAGCGTGGCGCGGATCTGCAGATGGTACCTATGGCCCTGGATCGTGCTGCCAGCCTGATGGTGCAGCTTGCCGGCGGTAACGTGGCCAAGGGGAGGGTGGATAACTTTCCCGCTCCAAAGGCTCCGGTAACGATCACCTTCCGGCCTGAGCGTGCCAATGCGATGTTGGGACTTGCATTGACGGCCGAGCGGATGGCTGAGCTGTTCAGGTACCTTGAGTTTCAGGTTCAGCCGGTTTCAAACGGCTCGTTGCAGGTTACCATTCCTTCTTACCGAGTTGATATCGAACGTGAAATCGATCTGATCGAGGAAATCTGTCGTCTCAATGGCTTCGACCAGATTGAGGCAGCCCTGCCGTTGGCGCAGGTGGTTTCCGAGCGGCCATCACTCCACCAGAAGCTGCAACGGGTAGTGCGTGATCATTTTGTCCGTTCGGGCATGCATGAGATCGTATCCTTCAGCTTTATAGCCCCTGGGGCAGCAGAAAAACTGTGTCTTGCCGCAGACGACCCCCGTGGCAACGGTATAAAACTGTGCAACCCGCTTGCGCTTGAGCAGTCGGTTATGCGTACAACCCTGTTGCCAGGGCTTTTAGAAACAGCTGCACGCAATATGAGTTTCCGTAGCCTGGATCTGCGACTTTTCGAGATGCGCAGGGTGTATCAGGCCGTTGCTGGTCAGGACATGCCGCATGAGCCGATCTACTGCGCCGGTCTGGTAACGGGTGAGCGTGAACAGCAGAGCTGGTGCTACGACAAATCTGCGGTGGATTTTTACGATGCCAAGGGAATTGTGGAGGACCTGCTGAGACTTTTGGCGATTAACACCCCTGACTGGCTTTCAGAGGAGCCTGAGCCGTTCTATCATCCTGGAAAGTGTTGCCGTATCAAGGTTGGCCAGACACTGGTCGGCACGGTTGGCGAGCTCCATCCACAGGTTCTGGTCAATTTTGGCATAGAGCGGCCGGTATATTATTTTGAGTTGAATTTCGAGGCACTGGTGCAGTTGGCAAACAATGCCCGCAAAACAATCGTGCCTCCGTCCCGCTTCCCTGACAGCGCCCGTGATGTCGCTCTACTGGCGCCTCTTGAGTTGGCTTCTTCTCACTTGATTGACTGCATCAAAAAACTGAAATTAAGAGAGTTGGAAGATGTCTCCATCTTTGACCTCTATCAGGGAGACCGTTTGCCGGAGGGGCATAAGAGTATTGCCCTTCGCCTGCGTTACCGCGCAGCGGACCGAACTTTGACTGACGATGAAGTCCAGCTGATTCATCAGAAAGTGGTCTTGTCCCTGACGGAAAAACTTGGTGTAACAATTAGATAGTATTAATGGTTCAGGAAAAAACACTTGCTAAAATTCCTATAAATGAATACACTGATTTTAGTTTGTGTACTTTCTTTAAGGAGAGAATAACGATGAAGAAAATGGTATCTGGAGTTCTGGTAGCTGCTTTCCTGACGGTTTCTTCTCTGGCATTTGCTGCAGAGCAAAAAGTGGTTGGTGTTATTGAGAAGATTTCAGTACAAGGCGCTACTGCAACGGTAATCCTGAAAGACAACAAGGGCGGCGCCAAGGTTGAGGTTGTTGTGAAAGATCAACTGACCCTGGACAAGCTGAAGGACAAGCGTATCGTTGTTGGCGACGAAGTCCGCGTTAAGTATGACGACGCCAACAAAGAGAGCAAGCTGTTCCGCAAGACTGCTGGCTGCTAATCTCTTTGAGTTGTATCGTATTAAGTAAGGGGCGTGGGTATTCCGCGCCCCTTACTTGTTTTGGAGAGAGCGGAACTGGAAACTAAATACCGAATCGCTCGGCAATACGCCTGAAATACATGTTTCTGCACTGCTGCTCCACCTTGGTAAGCGTTATAAGGGGCTCTCGAAAGTTGTGCCGACTGATGGCGAAAACACCGTGACCCTGCACAATAACCGCGTTGCTGCCGCTGTTACGGAAGGCGGCTGAAAGGTTTTCGGCAAGACCACCAACTCCCCCCTCGCCCCGGACAACCGGAATACCGTCAAGTTGCTGCCAGTTGTCAGCTTCTTTGGAATCAGCGAAAAAGCTCATGATAACGGAAAAGCGCGGGTGACCGTGTAGAATGGTACGGCAGCCGGTTGCCGCAACAATTGCCCGGTGTGCTGGAAGTTCGCTTGAAGCGGTTATGCCGCTTGTTGATGAACCGTTAGCAGGAACAAAATCGATCTGTTGTTGAAGTTCATCCAACCTGGCGGAAGTCTGGGAAATATATAGCCCTTCCTCGGTGGCACAGGAAACATTGCCGAAAAACGAATCAACTAATCCCATCATCACCGTGGCACGTCCGACAGCACATATTTCTTTAATAATCTCATCTGGTTGCTCGGTCAGCTGATGCTGTCCTTGGTAGTATGCTGCTGGCTGGAGAGGCTGAAGATACTCAGCCCGGCACCGTTGCAGCAGTGCCGCTTCCTGCTTCAGGTGCGGACCGCTTGTCAGTAGGTCCTCAAAATACTTAATGGTTGTTGCATGCACCAGTGACGACCAGACTATGTAGGCCTGTTCCACGGTCAAGCTGCCCAGGCTTACCAAGCCGAGTCCTTCCACGATACATCCTTTTCTTGTTTGCAGCGCATCACAGATTTGCCGGGCCAGTGTCGTTGTTGTGTGCGTGAAAGGAACGCACGGGATGGCGTGTAACGATGAGCGGGATTCCGAGTCACGCGGGGTGAGTACAGTCACTGGAGGAGTTGAACGCTGAATAAGTAGATCACCATACGGGAGGTTTGGCTCACCAACAATAATGGCACAACAATCAAGTTGTTGCAGAAGTAACGAGGTCAGTTCTTTCAGCTCGGTTGGTCCGAGGTAGCAGAGACGGTCATTTTGGGCAGCCAGGGCAATACGTCCCGGACGGGCGATCTTTTCATTCACCAAGAGCTTTTCGTATCGCTGGAGCTGGGTATCCATCAGGGGACTGAGGCCGGAATATTGGTGATCAGCAGGGAACCGTCTGCAAGCACTTCCTTGCGAATAATAGTTTTGTGGGGGACTGTCCGTGCAACTGCGGCAATCCTGCTCGTACTTCCCGGCATGAATGCCGTGGTGATGTTATTACCCGATTGCCAGGCCTCAAAATGGACATGGGGGCCGGTTGATCGTCCGGTGCTGCCTGCCAGCGCAATCGTAGCGCCTTTGCTGACATGTTGGCCTGCTTCAACCAGTAAACGGCTGTTGTGTCCGCACAGGGTAACCATGCCGTTTGTGTGCTCAACTAAGACGGTCAAACCGTAGCCAGATCGGGAACCGGCAAAGACCACCGTGCCGTCGGCAACGGCATGTACCGGGGTTCCCGGGGGAACGGCAATGTCAATACCGTTATGTTGCCGCCAGACGCCGTCGATCGGATCAATGCGCATGCCAACACCCGAGGTGATCGTGCCGTTGACCGGCAGCAGTGTATCGACAACGGTATCTGCGTTTGAATCTGCTGTAACTTGGGCCTGAATGGTCTTTTCGATGATCTCGTGTAATGACGGCGTGGGGGGCTTGGTGGTTTCCCGGGACAGGGTACGGGCATTTTGTTTCTTAGTGTGTTTTTGCCTGTCCGGGGCTTTCATGATTAACTGTGCATCTTTTTGTGTGGGCGTATCAGTAAAGGTCTCGATTCCGTCTACGGTGGTGAAACGGTAGATATCGGCCGAGGCAGGCGCTATGCCGTGCATGTGAGGTAGCGGCAGACCGTGCAGGATAATATAAAATACCAGTATGGTTCGGAACTTGTTGGACAGCATCTCACTACCTGTATATTCTCTGCTTGTTATAGGGCCGCTTTTCTGTTACATAAAACCGGTTTCAATGACTATACTGTCTTCTCTTTCGTATGGCAATTCCTTCATCTCACCAGATCACAGATAACCTGCAAGGAATCAGTAAGTGACATTTGCCTATTACGATAAGGTGGTCCGCGGTACTGAACGTGAGGATAACCTCGTAATTCTCCAATTTTTAAAGGGAATGGTTGGCGAAACCTTTTCTTTTCTTAATTATTACAAAGAGATTCCGGTGTCTTATGATGCCAGGTTGCTTTCGGTCGAAAATGAGATGGCCGAGTTTGAGGTGCATGAATACCAGGCCAAGGTCATTGCACTGGAAAAAAAGGCCTTGATCCGTTCTCATCCCAAAAGTCCGGTCTCTGATGATCTGGTAGGGGAGGTCTTTTATGTCAATGTTGCCCGTAAACGGGTGATTCTGACTCGCTTCCATTATGCCAGAATACGTTCTGATTTGCGTCGTTTTGTACGGGTCTGCCTGGAAGGGAGACGGGCTGACGCGGATATTTATATTGATAACGATATTGTTCCTGCCTCAGTCAGGGATATTTCGTTGGGCGGTGTTGCTCTGCAGGTCTCCGATCCTAGCGGAATTGAACCCGGAACCGAAGTCAATCTGATGCTGAAGCTTGAGTCACCTGAGGATGCGACACTGCGTGAAATTGGTGTTGTCGGTACAATAGCGCGTATTTTGGGCACAACAACACCCTATACCTGTATCATGGAGTTTCATCCAGACCGCCATTCACAACAGCTGCTTGCCTACTATATCAATCAGCGTCAGGTTGAGATCATCCGAGAACTCAAGGAACTGGCAGCTTAAAATTTGAGCACCAATAGATGGTTAAAAAATAGTCACTATTTGGGGTGAATGCGTATTTTGTGTGCATATTCGCGATGCGGTGTGGTTAGGGTGAAGTGCAAAAACAAGTGAAAATAATTAGTTGTCAAAAACCAATAAGTTGGCAACCTGCTTGCATATCTTGAATAACAGGATTTGGATTGCTGAGAGGGGAGGATGACCGTGAAAAAAGTCGAAGCTATCATCAAGCCGTTCAAGCTGGATGAGGTTAAAGAAGCCCTGAATGAAATCGGCATTCAGGGGATCACCATCAGTGAGGTCAAAGGGTTTGGGCGTCAAAAAGGCCATACTGAATTGTATCGTGGCGCCGAATATGTTGTTGATTTTATCCCTAAGATCAAGCTTGAGATTATCGTGGGTGACGCCATCCTGCCAAAAGTGGTAGAGGCAATTGAAAAAGCTGCCAAGACCGGCAGGATCGGTGACGGTAAGATTTTTGTGACACCAGTTGAAGCGGTTGTTCGTATCAGAACGGGTGAAACCGGAGAAGATGCGCTGTAATACTGTTATTATGTACATCATTTGAAAGGAGAAGTTTAATGACACCGAAGCAGGTAGTTGAATTTGCCAAAGAAAACGGCGCCCTGATGGTAGATTTCAAGTTTATGGATTTTGTGGGGATCTGGCAGCATTTCACGGTTCCCATGAGCGAGTTCGGTGAGGATACCTTTGAAGAGGGCCAGGGCTTTGATGGTTCCTCTATCCGTGGCTGGCAGCCGATCCATGCCTCCGATATGATCATTCTGCCGGATCCGGCCACCGCCAAAATGGACCCCTTCACCGCAGTGCCGACCCTGTCGCTCATCTGCAACATCTTTGACCCGATCACTAAGGAAGACTACAGCCGCGACCCGCGTAACATCGCTCGCAAGGCCGAGGCTTACCTGAAGTCAACCGGTATTGGCGATACCGCCTTCTTCGGTCCTGAGGCCGAGTTCTTTATTTTCGACGAGGTTCGTTACGACGCCACTTCCAACCAGTCGTTCCACATTGTCGATTCCGTGGAAGGTACTTGGAACACCGGTCGCGAGGAGTTCCCCAACCTGGGCTACAAGCCGCGCCATAAGGAAGGCTATTTCCCGGTAGCTCCCACCGACTCAATGAATGACCTGCGTAACGAGATGGTGCTGGAACTGCAGAAGGTTGGCATCCGCGTTGAATGCCAGCACCACGAGGTTGCTACTGGTGGCCAGGCCGAGATCGACATGCGCTTCAATTCGTTGGTCGCCATGGCCGACGACCTGCAGTGGTTCAAGTATATCATTAAGAACGTTGCCTACCGTAACGGCAAGACCGTTACCTTTATGCCTAAGCCGCTTTACGGCGACAATGGTTCCGGTATGCACTGCCACCAGTCCATCTGGAAAGATGGTCAGAACCTGTTTGCCGGTGACAAATACGGCGGTCTGTCCCAGTTGGCTCTCTGGTACATCGGTGGTATCATCAAGCACGCCAAGGCCCTGTGCGCCTTCACCAACCCGACCACCAACTCTTACAAGCGTCTGGTGCCGGGCTTCGAGGCTCCGGTCAATATGGCCTACTCCAGCCGTAACCGTTCCGCTTCGCTGCGTATCCCGATGTTCTCCACCAACCCCAAGGCCAAGCGGATCGAGTACCGCACGCCCGACCCGTCCGCTAACGGCTACCTGGCCTTTGCTGCCATGCTGATGGCCGGTCTGGACGGCATTGAGAATAAGATCGATCCTGGCCAGCCCCTGGATAAAGACATTTACGGTCTGTCTCCGGAAGAACTGAAGGATATCCCGTCCGCTCCAGGCTCCCTGGACGAGGCGCTCAAGTGCCTGGAAGCTGATCATGACTTCTTGCTCAAGGGTGATGTATTCACCCCCGACGTGATCGAGAAGTGGATCGAGTACAAGATGGAAGCCGAAGTCAATCCGGTCCGTATGCGTCCGGTACCGCTGGAGTTCGCTCTGTACTACGATATCTAATCCCGGACGTACATCCGGATTGGAAACAGCAGAAGGGCGGGAGCAATCCCGCCCTTTTTGTTTAGGTGTATACGAGCTGCGGCACCGCAAGCAAGGCAGGCTTGATTGACTTCACCTGTCGCATCTGTTAGTAATAATTTTTTATCTTATCTGGGTGGGTGCCCGTGATCGAAAACATGCTGTTTAAGCTTTCTATTATGCTGGTCCCCGGTCTTTTGGCCATAACCTGCCACGAGGTAGCCCACGGCTACATGGCCTGGCGTTTTGGCGACCCCACTGCCCGCATGTTGGGGCGCTTGACCCTTAATCCCCTTAAACATATTGATATTATAGGCACCTTGATGTTGGTGATCGTCGGGATAGGGTGGGCCAAGCCGGTGCCGGTAGTCATGGAGAACCTGCGTAATCCCAAAAAGGACATGGTCTGGGTTTCTGCGGCAGGCCCCTGCACCAACCTCCTGCTTGCCCTGCTGTCAGCCGGATTGCTGCAGGTGCTTATGGCCATACCGTCCGATACCGGGGGGGCGCATTTCATGCTGCTGCCGCTCCAGTACATGGTGGGCTTTTCAATCTACATCAACCTGCTGCTGGCGTTTTTCAATATGATTCCCATCCCGCCGTTGGACGGCGGAAGGGTATTGATGGGGCTCTTGCCCCACCGGCAGGCCTATGCGCTTGCCCGGATCGAGCCGTATGGCATGATCATCATCATCCTGCTGGTATTTTTTACCCCGATCTTTTCCTATCTGCTCTTGCCGTTGTTGATGGTTGGGATTAAGTTACTGACCGGGCCGTACAGCCTGCTGGTTTATAAAGCGGCAAGTTTCAGAATAATGTGACTTCGTAAAGGTGGTACAGATGCAAAAGCAACGTATTGTCAGTGGAATGCGTCCGACCGGACGTCTGCATATTGGGCATTTTCATGGCGTACTCGAAAATTGGATCAAGATTCAGGAACAGTTTGACTGTTTTTTCTTTGTGGCGGACTGGCATTCGCTGACCACTGAATATGCCGAAACATCAGGTATTAAGGGGTCCGCCCGTGAGATGGTGCTGGACTGGGTGGCCTTTGGCCTCGATCCTGAACGGTGCATAATTTTTGAGCAGAGTCAGGTGGTGCAGCATGCCGAGTTGAACCTGATTCTTGGGATGATCACCCCGGTTTCCTGGCTTGAGCGCAACCCAACCTACAAGGAGATGCTGGACAACATCGAGCAGCGTGATCTGTCCACCTTCGGCTTTCTGGGATATCCGGTCCTGATGGCCGCCGACATCATCCTGTACAAGGCGACCAAGGTTCCGGTGGGGCATGACCAGTTGCCGCACCTGGAAATCACCCGTGAGATTGCTCGACGTTTCAACCACCTGTATCAATGTCAGGTTTTTCCCGAACCCGAGGCGTTTTTGACCGAAACCCCCAAGCTGTTGGGGCTTGATGGCCGTAAGATGAGTAAATCCTATGGTAATTCGATCTATCTGTCTGAGACCGCCGAAGAAACCGCTGCCAAGATCAAGGGCATGGTGACCGATACTCAGCGTATCCGGCGTGCCGATCCAGGTGATCCAGAACAATGCGTTGCCTTTAACCTGCATCGCATTTATGTGCCGCAGGAAAAGCTGGATGAAATAATCCCTGCCTGCAAAAATGCTGCAATTGGGTGTGTTGACTGTAAAAAGATCCTGATCGAACACCTGAACGAGCGCTTGGCGCCCTTCCGGGCCCGTCGTGCCGAGCTGGCCGAGGATGCCTCGTTTGTTGACGAACTGCTTGCAGCAGGCAGCTGCAAGGCGGCCGAGACAGCCCGCGCAACCATGCTGGAAGTAAGGGAAGCGCTTAAGGTATAGCGATGTCGGCGGCAACTGAAACGGCATCGTCGCTGTTCGAGGGGGCTGGTCAGGGCTACAGTGTCAAACTGGATGCCTTTGAAGGCCCCCTTGATCTTTTACTACACCTGATCCGCAAAAACGAGGTGGATATCTACGATATCCCCATTGCCTTGATTACCCGTCAGTACCTTGATTATATGAAATTGATGAAGGAGTTGAACCTGGACCTTGCCGGTGATTTTCTGGTCATGGCATCAACCCTTTTGCAGATCAAGTCACGCCTGCTGTTGCCGCTGCCCGAAGAGGAGGAAGGGGAGGGGGAGGAACAGGAAGACCCCCGTGCCGAGCTGGTGCGCCGACTGTTGGAATATCAGCGTTACCGCGATGCAGGTCTTGAATTGGCGACCCGTGAACTGCTGGGACGCGAGGTGTTCGTACGTCCTTGTCGCGATGGTTGCTGTCTTGAGGGCGTGGCGGCCGTTGACGATGGGCCGCTGGAGGTTGAGTTGTTTGAGCTGGCAGAGGCGTTCCGAAGCCTGCTGGCCCGTATGCCCATGGCCCGGGCCCATGAGGTGGCTGCTCAGGAGACACTCAGTATCGTCGATGCCATCAATGGTATTTTGACCAGGCTTGACGGTGTGGAATCGCTTGCATTCGAGCAGTTGTTCGACGACGATATGTCCAGAGAGCGGATGATTGTCACCTTTCTTGCACTGCTTGAATTGTGTCGTATTAAATTGCTGAAAGTTATTCAAAATACCCGTTATGGGCCCATTTACCTCTTCCCCTCGGTTGCGCCTGCCGAGGAGAATGGAGCTGATCTTGGACTCCCCTTCGCTTAATGCCATCATAGAGGGGTTGCTGTTCGTTGCCGATGGCCCCATGAGTCTTGACAGGCTAACGGAACTGTTGCCCGATTACGAGCGGGCAAGTGTGCGCCTTGCTGTACAGGAGTTGCGGGATGACTATGATCAGCGTGGTGCCGGGATTCATCTGGTTGAGGTAGCTGGTGGCTGGCAGTTGCGGACCGTGCCTGAACTGATGCCGTACCTTTCTCGCATGGTCAAAGGGCGTCCGGCACGGTTTTCCCAATCTGCGTTGGAGACCCTTGCCATTGTGGCGTACCGTCAGCCGATTACCCGCCAGGAAATCGAGTATTTACGGGGTGTTGATACCGGCGCTGTCTTGAAGACCCTGCTTGATAAACGTTTAATCAAGATTATGGGGAAAAAGGACATACCTGGCAGGCCGATCATCTATGGTACCACCAAGGAATTTCTGGAAGTGTTTAACCTCAAGGATTTAAAAGGCTTGCCAACCTTGCGCGAAATTCAGGCGCTCGACGAGGCACCGCTCTTTGAAGTGCAGGAAGAGCTGCCGCTGCTTGCACAACAAAATCCCGAGGACTAGCACGTCGCAACTGTAACCATCCTGGTTGCTATGTTTGTGGATGTTATCGAGACAGCGAGGAAGTTTTCGAGTCAAGCGTCCCTGCAGGATCTTGAGGCGCAGCAAACGAACCATCAATACGAGCATTTTGATTGGAATTGGAAGCAGTCTCTGCATCAGGTCTTGAGGAGGTTACCATGATCCGTCAACCGGCAGTGGCAGGACAGTTCTATCCCGGCAGTCAATCAGCCCTTACCCGCGAATTACAGCGTCTGCTGCCCTCTGTGACATCAAAGCAGCCGGCCATCGGGGCCATATCTCCCCATGCCGGCTATATCTATTCCGGCAGCGCGGCGGGACAGTTGCTGGCCGGGATTGAGATTCCCCCTACCGTGGTCATTCTTGGCCCCAACCATCACGGCGGCGGTGCCCTGGCGGCCCTGTCGCCCGCGCAGGGCTGGCAGACCCCCTTGGGGGTTGTTCCGCTCCAGCAGCGCCTGGCAGCCCTGATTCAGCAGCAGGTCCCGGCAGTACAGGAAGATGCCAGCGCTCACCGTCTGGAGCACTCCCTTGAGGTGCAGGTACCGTTTCTGCAGTATTTGCGGCCGGATGTTGCAATTGTACCGCTCTGCCTCGGTTTTGGCGATTATCCCGGGTGTGAGCTTTTGGGCAGCGGTCTGGCAACGGCCATCCGTGCCTTTGGGGAAGAGGTGTTGATTCTGGCCAGCTCGGACATGACCCATTATGAATCAGCTGATGCTGCCAAACGTAAGGATACCCTGGCTCTGGAGCGGGCCCTGGCCCTTGATGCCAAGGGGTTGGTGGAGGTCTGCCGGGCGCAGCGGATTACCATGTGCGGTGTGATCCCGGCAGCGGTGATGCTGGTGGCGGCCAAGGCCCTGGGGGCCACGCAGGCAGAGCTGGTGGCCTATACCAACAGCGGCGAGGTTACCGGAGATGACCGCGAGGTGGTGGCGTACGCGGCAGTGACGGTGCGGTAGCCACTACTTAACGCTGCGCCACCAGGAAGTCGCTGGTGATCACTTCATAATGCCTGCAATGGGTACGCATCCGCCAGGCCTGAGCCCCGGAGCGGGTGAGCTGCCAGGCAGGCTTCAGGATGGAGTCCTTACCCTGCAGCAAGGCACATACATTGTCCAGGCCACGTCCTGGGTAGGCACCGTCAGGGGTGCCGCCCAGCCAGCGTTCTTCAGGTGCGGCGCTGGTGGTCCAGGAAAACGGATCAGCAAATAGAAAACAGCTGTTCCGGTCGTGGGCCACCCGGTTCATCTCGTAGAGATGCGCCAAGGGATAACTGACCCGGTCCAGCAGGTTGAGAGAAACTACTTGGTCAAAGCTATTGGCAGCAAAGGGCAGGCGCAGGGCATCGGCCAGAATGAATTCCACATTGCTGGTCCGCCAACTGTCAGGCAGTTGCAGATCGAAGCTTTCAGTCAGCGTGCCTTCCAGCGGCAGAGTAAAACTCAGTTTACGGCTACGGGCCAAACGTCGGGCAGTCTTGATGAAGTTGTGGGACAGGTCGCAGCCGATACTCATGTCAAAGCAATTGGCAAGTTCAAAGGTCAGCCTTCCCACAGCACACCCTGCTTCAAAGGCGGTTTTTCCCTGGTGAGACGTCAGATCAGCCCAGGCTACCGTGCCATGTTCCCTGGTTTTCTCCCCCAGCAGATCACCATACTGGCTCCAGAGATAGCGGCTGATCAGATCCTGGTCCTCATAACGCCATTGACCGCCGTGCGTAGCGCCATCTGAATCGGGCACAAGGTTGGCAATACCGTCCTGAATCGGGTAACGCTGCTTGCAGCGGCTGCAGTGCAGTACACCGCTGCTGATGTCGTTGTCGGCCTCTGTGCCAGACATAAGCTGCAGGACATGTTCCTTGGGCAGACAGCCGGGACAGATCAGATAGGGCAGCAGGAATGTCTTCATGGTACCATCCTGTTTTCTCATGTTTGGACTGTGCGGCAAGTCTGCCAGTAAACGCCGGCCCTTGCAAGTTGTCGGGACCATATGGAGCGCTGCGCAAAAATGGCGTGCTGAATCGTTGACATCCGCAGATATAAATTGTATACAATATGCGCTTTTAACCCCACCGTTTGTACGCTAAGTACCTATCACCATAAGGAGGATTCACTGATGATCGAAGCATATCTGGCCCATGAAGCCGAACGTGCTGCCCAAGGGATTCCGGCCCTGCCGCTTTCTCCCGAGCAGACCGCAGAACTGTGCAAGTTGCTGGAAGTACCCCCGGCAGGCAAGGAAGCGTTCCTGCTGAACCTGCTGAAGGAGCGGGTTTCTCCCGGTGTTGACCCGGCAGCCAAGGTGAAGGCCGAGTTCCTGGCCGCTATCCTGAACGGCAGCAAGAAGTCCCCGCTGGTTTCCAAGGTTGACGCAGTCCGTATCCTGGGTACCATGATGGGTGGCTACAACGTTGGTCCGCTGGTTGAGGCGCTGAAGGATGCCGAGCTGGCTGAAGAGGCTGCCTGCGCCCTGTCCGGCATGACCCTGGTGTATGACGGCTTTGATCAGGTGGTGGCACTGTCCGGCTCCAACGCTGCTGCCAAGAAGGTGCTGCAGTCCTGGGCTGATGCCGAGTGGTTCACCAAGCGTCCAGGGGTGCCTGAGACCATCAAGGTCAAGGTATTCAAGGTTGAAGGCGAGATCAACACCGACGACTTCTCGCCTGCCGGTGACGCCTGGAGCCGTCCTGACATCCCACTGCACGCCCTGGCTATGGGCAAGACCCGCTTCCCCAACCGTCTGAAGGACATTGCTGACTGGCGTGCTGCCGGCAACCAGGTTGCCTTTGTCGGCGACGTTGTCGGTACCGGCTCTTCGCGTAAGTCTGCCTGTAACTCCGTGCTGTGGCACATGGGCCAGGATATCCCCTGCGTACCCAACAAGAAGACTGCCGGTGTAATCATCGGCGGCGTTATCGCCCCGATCTTCTTCAACACCGCCCAGGATTCCGGCGCACTGCCGATCAAGGCCGACGTAACCAAGATGAACGACGGCGACGTGATCACCATCAACACTGTCAAGGGTGAGATCAGCAATGAGGCCGGTGAAGTTATCTCCACCTTCAAGCTTGCCCCCAACACCATTGCTGACGAGTTCCGTGCTGGTGGCCGTATCCCTCTGATCATCGGCCGCGCCGTGACCGAGAAGGCCCGTAAGGCGCTGGGTCTGGGCGACACCGATGTCTTCACCAAGCCGGTCAACCCGGTTGCCAAGGCTGGCCAGGGCTACTCGCTGGCTCAGAAGATGGTTGGTAAGGCCTGCGGCGTTGAAGGTATCCTGCCCGGTACTGCCTGCGAGCCCAAGATGACCACGGTTGGTTCACAGGACACCACCGGCCCGATGACTGCTGACGAACTGAAGGAACTGGCCTGTCTCAAATTCCTGTCCCCGATGTTCATGCAGTCCTTCTGCCACACGGCTGCTTATCCGAAGCCGGCTGACGTGAAGATGCACAAGACCCTGCCTGCCTTCATCGCAGAGCGTGGCGGTGTTGCCCTCAAGCCGGGCGACGGTGTTATCCATAGCTGGCTGAACCGTCTGCTGCTGCCTGACACCGTTGGTACCGGTGGTGACTCCCACACCCGTTTCCCGATCGGTATCTCCTTCCCGGCCGGTTCCGGCCTGGTTGCCTTTGCCGGCGCCATGGGCTTTATGCCGCTGGATATGCCTGAGTCAGTACTGGTTCGTTTCAAGGGTACGTTCAACCCCGGCATCACCCTGCGTGACGCCGTGAACGCCATCCCGTACTGGGCCATCAAGCAGGGGCTGCTGACCGTACCCAAGAAGAACAAGGTCAACATCTTCAACGGCCGCATCCTGGAGATGGAAGGTCTGCCTGAGCTGACCGTTGAGCAGGCCTTCGAGCTGACCGACGCCGCTGCCGAGCGTTCTGCTGCTGCAGGCTGCATCCAGCTCTCCAAAGAGTCGGTTGCCACCTACCTGCGTTCCAACGTGGCCCTGATGAAGAAGATGATCGCTGACGGCTATCAGGATCCCCAGACCCTGCAAAACCGGATCGATGCCGTCAATGAATGGCTGAAGAATCCGCAACTGCTTGAGGCTGACAAGAACGCCGAGTACGCCGCCGTGATCGAGATCGATCTGGCTGAAATCACCGAGCCGATCCTGGCCTGCCCCAACGACCCGGATGATGTCAAGCTGCTGTCCGAGGTTGCCGGCACCCCGATCCAGGACGTCTTCATCGGCTCCTGCATGACCAATATCGGTCACTTCCGCGCTGCTGCCGAGATCTGGAAGGGTGAGAAGTTCAACCCGAACGTCCGCACCTGGATCACCCCGCCGACCCGCATGGACAGCGACCTGCTGAAGGACGAGGCCTACTTCTCCATCTACAGCGCGTTCGGCGCACGGATCGAGATCGCCGGCTGCTCGCTCTGCATGGGTAACCAGGCCCGGGTACCGGACGGTGTGAACATGTTCTCCACCTCCACCCGTAACTTCGATGACCGGATCGGTAATGGCGCCAAGGTATTCCTGGGGTCCGCCGAGCTGGGCGCCGTGGCTGCCCGCATGGGCAAACTGCCCACCCCGGCCGAGTTCCTGGCCATCTACAAAGAGCGGGTTGAGCCGAACAAAGAGAAGATCTATCGTTACCTGCAGTTCGATGAGATGCCCGAGTACAAGTAGTACGTATTTCTGAAATGGTCTGTGCTCACACCCCCCTGTCCGGATAGAACCGGATCTGGGGGGTGTTTTTCGTGTAAACAGTTGTCAAAAAGTAGAGATCATCGCTCCTCCTCTCCGGATACCAGGCGGGGGAGTACAAAACTTATGGCAGAATATCGCATAATTAGGCGAAAAAAGGGTTGCAGCAGCCGGTGCCCTATGTTATAAACTTTGCCTCGCGCCACTTCCGCGATTATGCGGCTAACTGTTCTATATAAGAGGGGTTTTTTATGACAAAAGCTGATATTGTTGAACGTATTCATCAGAAGATCGGTCTCTCCAAAAAAGAGTCTGCGGAAATGGTGGAGCAGGTCTTCGGCATCATGAAAGGTACCCTTGAAGCTGGTGAAAAAATCAAGATTGCCGGTTTCGGCAACTTCGTGGTCAAACAGAAGGCCGACCGTCGCGGTCGCAACCCGCAAACCGGTGAGGCCATTACCATTACAGCCCGTCGTATCCTGACCTTCAAGCCCAGTCAGGTTCTGAAGTGCAGCATTAATGGTGAAGAAGTCTAAACGGCCTGTGCAGTAGTTTAACTCCATGTCTGCGGGCCTTCCTGACAAGACGTATTTCAAGATCGGTGAGGTTGCCCGTCTTGCCGACATAAAGACGTCGGTTCTGCGGTACTGGGAGACGGAATTTGCCTTTCTTTCACCGGAAAAAAGTTCTTCCGGTCAGCGTCTGTACAGTAAGCAGGACATTTTCCTGGTGCAGCAGATCAAGCAGTTACTCTACCAGGAAAAGTACACCATTGAGGGAGTCCGCAAGAAGTTGGGCAAGCGCAGTAAGCCACAGTCGCCGCCCCAAGAGACCGCGCCTGTAGCCCCTACAAAGTACCATGAACTGCTCAAACAGGTACGCCAAGAGCTGGTTGCCTTGCGACAAATACTTACGTGAAACAGGATATGAGCCCTGAAGCGCTGACTTCAGGGCTCATTCTCTTTTGCGTATCAACGATTGATTGATTCAGCGGAGATGCCGTATGCATGCTGTCCCCGATACCGCCTCAAACACCTGGTTCGCTCCGGCTGGCCGAGCCTCCAAGGATGAACTGCAACACGAGTATCAGTTGGTGGGGCAGAGCAGTCTGATAAAGGCTTTGATGGATGCCATGCCTGATTTTCTGCTGGTGCTGAATCAGCAGCGTCAGATTGTCGCGGTGAATCAGCGTCTGCTGACCGCCTTTGACGTGGAGGTGCCTGAATCGCTTCTGGGGTTGCGTCCAGGTGAGGCGGTCAATTGCGCTCATTTCAAGGATGGTCCAGACGGGTGCGGTACGGCCGAAAATTGTTCGGTCTGCGGGGCGGTGATAGCGATTATGGCCAGTCAGAAGTCTGGTATTCCCCAACAACGGGAATGCCGCCTGATGGTTGGAGAGGATGGTTGTAACGCACTAGACCTTGATGTGCTCTCAACCCCGGTAATGCTTGAGGGTGAACAGTTCTATGTGGTGGCACTGCGGGATATCAGCTCAGAAAAACGCCGTTACGTAATGGAGCGAATCTTTTTTCACGATATGCTGAACAGCGCCGGCGGAATTCGTGGATTGGCCTCGTTGCTTTTGGACGGTACCACACAAGAGTCTGAGCATGAGTACAAAAAGTGGCTGGTGAATCTGTCTGACAACCTGATTGAGGAAATCAACCATCAGCGCCGTTTGCTGCAGGCAGAACGGGGCGAATATATTCCGACCTTCGAACAGGTCGATCTCAAAGAACTTCTTACTGATATCCGTTGCTTGTATGAGCATCACGAACGGACACCTGCCCGGAACCTTGAATTGGCACGCGATGTTGGCGGAACAGTTTTTGCGGACCGGCCCTTGCTGCGCCGAATTGTCGGGAATATGGTCATCAACGCGCTTGAGGCCAGTAAACCTGGTGACACCATCACGTTGTGTACCGATTTGAGCGATACCGGGATCAGAATTTCGGTTTCCAATCCCGGTGAGATGCCGCACGAGGTGCAGTTGCAGCTGTTCAAACGTTCCTTCAGCACCAAGGAACAAGAGGGCAGGGGGCTTGGTACCTACAGCATGAAGCTGTTCGGAGAGCGTTACCTGAAAGGGAAGGTCGGTTTTCTGGTAACCGCAGGGGTGACGACCTTTTTTATAGAGCTGCCCTTGGCGTCCTAGTAGCCTCACGCTTTTCGTTCCTGAAACATTGCGAAACCAGCTGTTCCTGCTACACTGATTCATACGGTTGTTCATTTCCGGAAGGATCAGCACATGGCGCGTTGCTTCGCTAGCATCTCCCTAACAACCAAAACAACGCTTGCCTTGTCGGCGACCGCCACCTTTTTCATGCTGCTGCTGGCAGCAGCCACCTACCATTTTGCCCGTCAGGAACTGCGGCAAACCATTATAGCCAATCAAAATCTGACCATGACCAGTCTGGCAAACCAGCTGGATGACCGGCTGGACTCTGCCCAGCGTTACCTGCAACTGCTGGCCGAACATCTGGCAGAAAAACAGCAAAACAAGAGCGCTGGTTTTCAGGAACTCCTGACTCACCATGTCGAGGCCTTTCACTTTTTTGATGCAGGTCTCGTACTGGTCTCTCCCGCAGGACGTATTATCGCTGAATCTCCCTCTGATGCCCGCAGGATCGGACTGGATCGCAGTAACAGGGCCTACGTGCAACAGGTGCTAAAAACAAACCAGCCGGTCATCACAGGGCCGTACCATCTTTCCAGATCGCCCTATGCGCCCGTGGTTGCCTTCGCCGTACCGCTGCAGAACAAGGCCGGTCATCTGATTGGCGTTCTGGCAGGGCAGCACTTCCTGCTCAAAAAAGGATTTATCCAAAAACTGGTGGACACCCCACTCGGCAAAAGCGGCTATTTTTA
The DNA here is from genome assembly GCA_964622705.1 of uncultured Geobacter sp. GTDB lineage: Bacteria > Desulfobacterota > Desulfuromonadia > Geobacterales > Pseudopelobacteraceae > Trichlorobacter. The sequence goes on from CAZUSH010000034.1 coordinate 23,858, forward strand.
CCTCTTCAATCAACAACGGCTCGTACTGGTACACCCGGACCATACCCGCTCCATGACCACACTGCCGTCTGGTGCAGATGCAGCGGTTGAGGCTGCCTTGCAGGGTAAAGAGGGGACCTGGGAAAATCGTGACTCACAGCAGCTGCCGGGGTTGACCAGTCTCAAGCGCTTGAAAACGGTTCCGTGGTATCTGGGGGCTCATTATCCGTTTCCCGAGGCCTATGCACCGCTGGAACGCGCAAAGATGGCGTTTATAGGCGTTCTGTTTGTCTCGATTCCGCTCATGCTGGTTGCGGTCAGAATCTGCTTGCTCCCCTTTGTCAGACCGCTTCAGCGCCTGACCAATCATATTCGTCAGATACCTCAAACAACTGGCTCAGATCGTTACTTGCCGGTTAACAGTCATGATGAAATCGGCAGCCTGACCGCCGCCTTTAATGCAATGGTGCGGGAACTTGATGACGAGGCTGCGGTCAAAGAGGAGTACCTGCAGGAATACCGGATTGTGTCCGAGTATACCAGTGAGATTGCGATCTGGCGCCTGCTGGACGGCTCAATCCGTTTTATCTCGGCCAACTGTCTTGAGTTGTTTGGGTACCGTGACAGCGAATTTTACGCCGATCCGGGGCTCATCGACCAGCTGATCTACCCCGATGACCAAGCCATCTGGCTGAAGCACCATGGTGAGCATACCGACTATGGCAACCTTGGCGATTCGGTGCATCCGCCCTTACAGGTCAGGTTGGTCTGCAGGGACGGCTCCGTGCGCTGGATGCTGCATACCTGTCACATAACGCGCAATAAAACGGGAGAGGTCACCGGCAGACGCGGCAACTTTTCGGATATAACGCTGGTAGTGCAGACCCAGGAACTGCTGCAGCGTGAAAAGCAGTTCATCGAGCAGCTCATAAATGGCGTGGCCACGCCGATCTTCGTGCTGGATGCGGCCCACCGGATTCTGCACTGGAACAGGGCGATTGAACAGCTGACCGGCATTGACGCAGCAACCGCCAAAGGCACGGACAGCCACCAACGCTGTTTTTATGAACAAAGCAGATTGACCTTGGCAGACCTTATCCTCAATGGTTCGGCTGATTTTCTTGCCTACTATCAGATGACGTTACCCTCAAAATATATCGCCGGCGGTATGCAGGCAGAGGGGTGGCTGACTATTCGAGGGGTGCGGCGCTACATGATCTTTGAGGCATCGCCGATTTATGATGCAAACGGCACCCTTGTTGCGGCGATCGAGACCTTTGAGGACATTACGGAGCGCCGCAATCTTGAAGAATCCCTGGGGCGCCTGACCCAGGCAGTTGAGCAAAGCTCCAGCAGTATCCTGATTACGGATCAACAAGGGATGATTGAATATGTGAACCCGATGTTCACGAGTGTCACCGGCTACAGCCCTGAGGAGGCCATTGGGCAAAATCCAAGCATCCTGAAGTCGGGAGAAACTGAGCAGTCTAGCTTTACCACGCTATGGGAAGCGGTTACGCAAGGTAAGGTCTGGCGTGGCGAACTCCGCAACCGCAAAAAAGACGGCACCCTGTTTTGGGAACTGGTCACCATTTCGCCGTTATTTGATAAAAGCGGCAGCATCAATGGCTACCTGGCGATTAATGACGATATAACCGAGCAGAAAGAGGCCCGTGAACAACTGACCCACTACCGTGTTGAACTGGAACAAAAGCATATCGAGCTTGAGCATGCCTTCAGGACGATTGAGCATGCCAAACGCGAATGGGAGGAGACCCTTGACCAGCTCCACGACATCATTATCCTGACCGATGCCGAACACCGTATTCGGCGTTGCAATAAGATTGTATCCTATATTGCTGGACAGGAGATGCGCGAGTTGGCCGGACAGGACTGGCGTGAGCTGTTCAAGGAAATCGGCTTTAGCTTCCTGACTCTTAATGCCTCCCGAGGAGAGCTTTTTCATCAAAAAAGTGGCCGTTCCTATGACTTGGATGTCTACCCAATCCGCTTTGGTCAGGATGAAAGCGGTTATGTGATCTCCTTGAACGACACCACGGAACTGCGGGCCATCACACAGGAACTGGAGAAAACCCTAAGCGATTTGAAAGAGGCTCAACTGCAGGTACTGCAGCAGGAAAAGATGGCCTCGCTTGGTCAACTGGCCGCCGGAGTTGCCCATGAAATCAATAATCCCATGGGCTATATCTCCAGCAACCTGGCGACACTGGATAAATACTGTCAACGTCTGTTGCAATTTATTACGCGTAATGACCAAGCCATGCTTGTTTGCCAGGACCAGCATGTCCTGCAGCAGTTACAGCAAACACGTCAGCAACTCAAGATCGACCGGATTCTTGCAGATATCAGTCAGCTGATTGCCGAAAGCCAGGAAGGGGCTGAGCGGGTACGCAGGATCGTGCAGGACTTGAAGAGTTTTTCGCGGGTAGATCAGGCAGAGACCGCCTTGATTGACCTGAACGAGGCGTTGGAGACCACCATCAACATCGCCTGGAACGAGATCAAGTACGCCGCGGTATTACAACGTGAGTATGGTCCCATCCCAAAGATCCACTGTTTTCCGCAGCAACTTAACCAGGTCTTTCTGAATCTGCTTGTCAATGCGGCCCATGCGATCCAGTCCCGGCATCAGGATCAACGGGGGATGATCACGGTGCGTACCTGGGCCGATACAGCCACGCTGTACATTGCCATCAGCGATACGGGCTGCGGCATGAGCGAAGAGATCCGTGCGCGCATTTTCGATCCGTTTTTTACCACCAAGGATGTGGGTAAGGGAACCGGGCTGGGGCTTTCCATCAGCCATGAGATCATCAAGAAACATGGCGGAGATATCCGGGTTGAAAGTGAACCGGGTAACGGGACAACCTTTACGGTTTGCTTACCATTGAACCCGGACCTGCATCCGGCGACCGATTGAGGCGGGACGTGATATGGGGCCATATATAACAAATAGAGACGGCTGTTTGCCCGAGTACATCCGGCCGCAGGGGCATGATCCGCTCACGGGTCTGGCCAACCGCGAGTTACTGAAGGAACGTCTGCAACAGGCCATTTTTTCAGCACAGTGTAAACAGACCATCTGTGCCGTGTTCTGTCTTGCTCTTGATAATTTCAAAACAGTAAACAGCTGCTACGGTTATGATGTTGGTGATGAGATTCTGCGAGAACTGGCGGGCCGCTTGCATGCCTGTGCACGTCCCGGAGATACGGTGGCGCGTTTTTTTGATGACACCTTTGTGGTGGTAGTTGAAGAGCTGGAACAGCTCGAAGCTGCAGGACTGATAGGAAGAAGTCTGCAAACCGCTATCAGCGCTGAGCCGGTTATTGTACAAGCGCACAAAGTGGCGGTCACCGCCAGTATCGGGATCAGCACCTATCCCCATGATGGTACAACAGTGCATGATCTGTTGCTGCACGCTGAAATTGCCATGCATCAGGCCAAACAGTCGGGTAAAAACTGTTGTCATTTCTTCACCGAACAGTTGAGCAGTCAGGCCAGAAGGCGTGGGGTGCTTGAGCATGAACTGCGCCGTGCCATTGAACAGCATGAGCTGGTGGTCTACTATCAACCCAAGGTTGCCCTGGCAACCGGCAGGATTACCAGTGCCGAGGCCCTGGTTCGTTGGCAACACCCCGAACGGGGCTTGATTTCGCCGGCCGAGTTTATCCCTGTTGCCGAAGAAACGGGATTGATTGAGCCGTTGACCGACTGGGTGTTGCACACCGCCTGCGCACAGACGCAGGCCTGGCATGCTGCCGGCTTGCCACCGCTAACCATTGCAGTCAATATCTCCGCCAGGCAGTTCCGGGAAAACTATTTACAGCAGATCGTGTCACAGGTACTGCGCAGTACCGGTCTGGCACCCGGTTATCTTGAGCTGGAAATCACCGAAAGCGCCCTGATGCAGGATATTGATCAGGCTGAGGCGCTGCTGCACATCCTGAAGCAAAGTGGGGTCGGTATTGCACTGGATGATTTTGGTACCGGTTATTCAAGCCTGAGCTATCTGAAACGGTTTCCGGTCGATAAGCTGAAACTTGATTACTCCTTTGTCAGCGACATCACCAGCAACAGCGACAGTGCCGGTATTGCTCGGGCGGTGCTGGCCATGGCGCATAGCCTCAAGTTGGGTGTGATTGCTGAAGGCGTGGAAACTGAAAGCCAGTTGGCCTATCTGCGGCGTCAGGGGTATGACGAGATCCAGGGGTATCTGGTCAGCCGTCCCGTGCCGGCCGACGCATTTTCCCGTTTGCTGGCAGAGGGCACACTGCCGGATGGCTTTGCGCACCGTTCGTCCACGGTGCCCGATATCCTGATTGTTGATGATGATCAGCAGGTTGCGCGGGCCATGCAGCGCGTCTTTGCCCTGCATGGCCTGAACGCCGTAGCTGCAGCCTCCGGTGGCGAGGCCCTTGAACTGCTGGCACAGCTGGAGATTCCAGTGCTTTTAACGGACAACCGTATGCCCGGCATGAGCGGCATTGAACTGGCGCGCCTGGTCAAGGAGCTGCATCCTGCCACGGTCAGGATCATGATAACCGGCTATTCCGATGTCGAGACCACCATCAGGGCCATTAATGAAGGTGCGGTCTTTAAGTTTGTGACAAAACCCTGGGAGGATCAGCACCTCTGTGCAACCGTAACAGAGGCGCTGCAGTACCAGCGGTTTTTGTCTGAAACCCTGAAACACCAGATCCCGCGGTCTGGAGAAACTGTCTACAATGAAGACGATTGATGACCTCTATCCGATTATTGCCGAGCATTCCTCCGAGCTCGTCTATCTGCTGCTGCCGGACGGAACGCTTGGTTATATTTCACAAAACTGTGAGACCATGACCGGTTTTCTGGCGGCGCAACTCGGCCCTGATATCACTGCCTTCCAGCGGCTGATTGCCGAGGATAGCCTGGAGATCTGGCGTGACCATGTCAGGATGCATCAGGAAAAACTGCTGCTGCCCAACAGCATCAACATCAAGATCACCTGCCAAAATGGCGATGAACTCTGGGTGTCCCACACCTGTCAACAGGTCTGCCGGGACGATGGAAAGATTATCGGCGTCATCGGCAGCTTCAGTGATATCTCTGACCTGATGCATCTGCAGGACATGCTTGAGAAACAAAAGACCTTTCTGGAGCAGTTGATCCGCAATGCTGCTGTTCCGGTCTTTGTGCTGGATGAAAACCACCGGATAGTTATCTGGAACAACGCCCTGCAGGATCTCTCAGGGCTGGCCAAGGAAGAGATGATCGGCACCAGGCGTCAATGGAGCGCCTTTTATCAACACGAACGTCCTGTGTTGGCTGATCTGGTACTGACCGGGAACATTCTGGAAAATGCAGGTATCTATACACAGATCAAACCGTCGCTCCATATCCCGGGCGCCCTGCAGGCTGAAGGCTGGTATGAAAACCTGGGAGGCAAACGCCGCTTTATCCTTTTTGAGGCGTCTCCGATCTTTGACCAGCGCGGCGAGAAGATAGCTGCAATCGAGACCTTGCTGGACATGACCGACCGCAAGCTGCTGGAAGAGGAGCTTGAGCGGAGCAGAGGTGAGATTGCCGCGCAGCATACCAAGCTCGATCGTTTGTTTGCTCAGGTCGAGGCTGCCAAGCGCGAATGGGAGGACACACTGGACTGTATCAATGACATTGTCCTTATGTGTGATACCCAGGGCAATATTCAGCGCTGCAATGTCTCGTTCAACCGCCTGACCGGCATGACCCCTGAGCAGTTTGCCGGTAAGAGCTGGGCCTCCATTCTGTATGGCCTGGGATTTGTAATTGAAAACTATAAAAACGGTAGCGGCACCATCCATGACAAGGATGATCAGCGCTTCTTCGACCTGCGGACCTTCCCGCTGCGCAACAAGAACGGTTTTCAGGTTGGTAATGTGGTGAATATTCGCGATATCAGTGAGATGCGTGCGGTGCATCAAGAGTTGGAAAACGCCTATAACCATCTCAAACTGGTGCAGATGCAGGCGGTTCAGCAGGAAAAAATGGCCTCGGTGGGGCAACTGGCCGCCGGAGTGGCCCACGAGATCAACAACCCGATGGGGTTCATCTCCAGCAACCTGACTTCCCTTGCAAAATACATCAACAAGATCAAAGGATTTGAATCCGCCTTGTCGGATCTGGCGCAAGGTACCGGCAATGAAGCCTTGCTGGCTGAGATCGGCAAGGTCAAAAAAAACATGAAGATTGATTTCATCCTTGAGGACATGGAAAGCCTGCTGGCGGAGTCGTTGGAGGGCGCTGAGCGAGTCCGGCGGATTGTGCAAGACCTGAAGAGTTTTTCCCATGTTGATGAGGCCCAGTGGAAACCGATCAACCTCAATGAAAACCTGGACAGCACGCTCAACATGGTGCGCAATGAGATCAAGTATGTTGCCGATGTCGTCCGTGAATATGGTGAGATACCGCCGGTAACCTGCCGTCCGCAGCAGATCAATCAAGTCTTTATGAATATCCTGGTCAATGCGGCCCATGCCATTGAGGGGCACGGCACCATTACCGTATCT
>CAZUSH010000034.1:30392-36381 GCA_964622705.1 uncultured Geobacter sp.
AGATATAGTCGGAGTTGAGGAAGTCCATGCTCACCAGGAGCAGGATCAGGTCTGGGTTCTCATCAGTGACACCGGTAAAGGGATTGCTCCGGAGCATCTCAACCGGATCTTTGAACCGTTCTTTACTACCAAGGATGTAGGCAAAGGAACGGGCTTAGGCCTTTCCATCTGTTACGAGATCATCCACAAGCATGCCGGTGAGATCAGTGTAGCAAGCACACCGGGTGCCGGTACTACCTTTACGGTCAAACTACCGATTGTTCCGCCTCCCGAGGTTGTTTCCGCTGAGGTGGGCTAAGAGGAACGGATATGGCAAAAATTCTTGTTGTTGAAGATGAACTGCTCAGTTGCAGCCTGTTGGAGCTGACCCTGCAAAATGCCGGGCATCAGGTGTGCACCGCTGCCGATGGCGCCCAGGCCCTGGCAGCAGCTCAGGCGGACATGCCGGATATGATCATTACGGATGTGATGATGCCGGTCATGGATGGTTTTGAGTTGTGCCGGCAATGCAAGGCCGACCCTGTGCTTCAGAATTTGCCGATCATCCTGTACTCGCATGACTATGTCGACCTGCATGAGCAGAAGTTTGGCCTGGAGCTGGGAGCCAGCCGCTACCTGATCAAGCCGACCCCGCCGGAAGTTCTGATAGAAACTGTCAACGAAACCTTACGGGAACATTGGGAAAAGGAACGTGCAGCAGCAGCCGGCGCCACACCGCTTGACAGTGAAATGAAGCTGTTAAAAAACTACAATGAGGTACTGTTCAATAAACTGGTGGCAAAGATGCAGGAACTGGAGGATACGATCAAGAAGCATCAACAGACCGAGGAAAGCCTCAAGCTGATGCAGGCCCAGGTGATCCAGCAGGAGAAGTTGGCCTCAATCGGTCAACTGGCAGCGGGGGTGGCCCACGAGATCAACAACCCGATCGGTTTTATTTCCAGCAACCTGACTTCACTGGAAAAATATGGCGAGCGCCTGGATACCTACCTGGCTGCCCTGCAAAAATCGCTGCTCTCCTGTGCGCATCATGCCGGTTTGGAAGAGCTTAACCAGCTGCGCCAGACGCTGAAGATTGACTATATCATCAGTGATATCAAGGAACTGGTTAAAGAGAGTCTTGATGGTGCCAGCCGGGTACAGCGCATCGTGCAGAATCTGAAGAGCTTTTCACGGATTGATCAGAAGGAGGTCACCCGGACCAACTTGAATGAGGCCCTTGAAACAACCATAACCATCGCCTGGAACGAGCTGAAATATATCGCAACCCTTGAACGGGACTTCGGTGATATCCCCGATATTCTCTGTAATCCGCAACAGATCAATCAGGTGTTCCTGAACCTGCTGGTAAATGCGGCCCAGGCCATGGATAAGCCGGGAATCATTACCGTTCGAACCTGGGCAGACCATGATATGGTCCATGTTGCGATTAGCGACAGTGGAGCTGGTATTCCGGTAGAGGTGATGCAGCATATCTTTGAACCGTTTTATACCACGAAACCAAGCGGCAAGGGGACCGGGCTGGGACTTTCCATTTCAGCCGACATCGTGCACAAGCATCACGGTGAAATCACGGTGGAAAGCGAACCCGGCAAGGGAACGACCTTTACGGTATGCCTGCCGATCCAGCAGGAACCGTGACCAGACGCGGACTGCAGCCAGAACAAGGAGCCAGCCATGGATGACAGAACGGCACCGATACGAATCCTTTTTGTGGATGACGAGCGCAATGTCCTGCGCTCGCTTGAACGCACCTTTCTCGATGACGACTATGAGATCGTGACCGCCGGTTCCGGTGACGAGGCCCTTGAAATACTGAACAAATCCGGTGACAGTTTTCAGGTGGTGGTATCCGATTACCGCATGCCGGTCATGAACGGTGTTGAGCTGTTAAAGGTCGTGTACGAACGCTGGCCCGATACGGTCAGGATTGTGTTGTCCGGTTATGCCGATGCCGGGGCAATTGTGGCGGCCATCAATGAAGGGCATATCTACAAGTTCATCCCCAAGCCCTGGAACGATGAGGAGTTGAAGGTTACGATCCAGAACTGCCTGGAGCGCTACTTTTTGTTGAAAAAGAACCACGAACTGCTTGCAGAACTTGCCCATGCCAATCAGGTGCTGGAGGAAAAGGTCAGGCAGCGCACCGAGGAACTGGAACTGCGCAACCATGCGCTGGAGTTTTCGCAGACCATGCTGGGAAACCTGCCGGTCGGGGTGGTTGGTATTGATGAAAATGGGCTTTTGGCCCATTGCAACACCGTTGCCGCCACGATCCTGAAGCAGCTTTGTGATGATTTTTTGGGTGTCGATCTGCAGCATTTCTGCAACCCGAAGTTTAAGGATCTGGTGCAACGGGTGCGCAGGGAAAAGGATTTGAGTGTTTTGGAAAACTTTGGAAGCGGCGCAACATGGCGGATATTGGGCCGTACTGTGGCTTTTGCGCAAAGCGAGGCCGTGGTGTTGGTCTTTCTGAATGCATAACGCCTTGTGTGACAGAACTGGAGAGATGACGGCATGACTGAAGCTCCGATTACCAGCACAGTGCTGTTTGTTGATGATGAAGAAAATATACTCAAGGCGTTGCAACGCCTGACCCTAGATGAGGAGTTTAGCACGGAAACCGCCTCATCCGGTGCCGAAGCACTTGAGCTGCTGCCAACCCTTGAACATGTTGCCCTGATCATTTCCGACCAGCGTATGCCCGGTATGAACGGGGCTGAATTCCTTGAGCGTTCACGGGAGTTGGCGCCGGATGCAATCAGGATGCTGTTGACCGGCTACTCCGATATTTCCGCTGCAGCCGATGCCATCAATAAAGGCGGGGCCAGCCGCTATCTGAACAAACCCTGGAACGATGATGACCTGCTGCAGACCTTGCGCAGTGCTGTTGAAACCTGGAAGCTTGCCCATGAAAACAGGCGGCTGCAGGAGATTATCCGGCAACAGAATGAAGAGTTAAAGGAGTGGAACGCCAACCTCAAGGATCGGGTGCTGCAGCAGACCACCGCCATTCGGAAAAAGGCTGACGATCTGAACGAGGCGGTTATTCAGCTTAAGCAGAACTACCATGGTGTGATCAGTGCGTTTTCAAGTCTGATGGAGATGCTGGGGCAGCGTATGCAGCGGCATGCCCGTAACGTGGCAGACCTTGCCGTGCACGCGGCAAGGGAATATGGTCTGGGAGCCGACGAGATTGAAACCATCAGAATTGCGGCTTTATTGCATGATATTGGAAAGATTGGGATTCCTGAGCGGGTGCTGGAGCAACTGCCTGAATACATGACTGCCGAGGATTTCAGCCTGTACAGTCAGCATCCGGTTCGCGGCCAGATGGCCATCGACGGGATCACTGATTTGCGACAGGCCGGTACCTTGATCCGGCACCACCATGAGAACTTTAACGGCAGCGGTTTTCCTGATCACCTGGTCGGTGATCAGATTCCGTTGGGGGCCCGGATCCTTGCCTATGCCGACCAGCTTGACCGGGTCGCATCCAGCGGATCAAATACCGCGGAGCAGGCTCTCGCGCGGGTGGAGATGATGCAGGAGGTCAGGCTTGACCCCGGGCTGCAGCGCATTTTCCGCAAGGTTGCCCGCTATGCCTATTTCAACATGCCTGAGATCGACCACAGCATCGTTACCGAACTGGAGTTGCGGCCGGAAGAACTGCGACCTGGCATGCAAATGACCCGAGACCTCTTCTCTGGAACCGGTCTGATGTTGTTAAACAAGGGGGTTGTCCTTGATCAGGTGATGATCGAGGGGATCCAGCGCTACTATCAGCTTGACCCTCCGCACCGCGGGGTTTTCGCCCTGGTGAAGCAGTAAGACATGGTTGTCTCGGCATGATCGAATTTGACGACAGTCAACAGAAGTTGGTTCTGAAACTGGTCTATTATGGTCCAGCCCTTTCCGGCAAAACCACCAACCTGCTCTGTCTTCATGAGCGGCTGCAGCAAGATGGTCGCGGTGATCTGATGCAGTTGGATACCACGGAAGACCGCACCATCTATTTTGATCTGTTGCCATTCTACTATGTCACACCAGCAGGTCTGAAGATCAAGCTCAAGGTCTACACCGTGCCCGGACAGGTCAGGCATGATGCTACTCGCAAGGCGGTACTGCAGCGGGCTGATGGCGTGGTGTTCGTTGCCGATTCACAAACAGGCCAACAGGCAGTCAATGCCGAAAGCTTTGCCAACCTGGAACAGAATCTGGCCCTGGTGGGGCTGGATCTTGAGCAACTGCCCCTGGTGATCCAGTTTAACAAGCGCGACCTTGTTGATATTGTGCCGGAACAGGAGTTGCGTGCCACCTGGGATGCCACGGGGCTGCCGGTGCTGATGGCTTCAGCCCTGCAGGGAACAGGAGTGCTTGAAACCTTTCGAGTCGCCTTTGAAGCGGTCCTGGCAAGCGTTTGCCGAAAGCTATCACTTACGGAGCGTTATCAGGTTGATCCGGCGCGCCTGGTACAAACCATGGTGAGGACATTATGACCGAAGCCGCACCACACGTGGAGTTTATCATCGGCGAAGAAAAGCGCCTGGCCGATATCGTGTGCCGGGCAGAGATTGAGCCGTTGCTGCGCAGTGTGCTCAAGTTGGGAATTACGCGTGCCGGATTGTTGGATGAGGATGAACTGCCACTGGTGGTACTGGAAAACGGTTCGGTTGAGGTGTCGCAGGGAAATCGCCTGCACCAGCGCTTGCCGATTCTGGTGGAAGGTGAACCCAAAGGTACGCTGGTACTGGAAGCCATAGGGCCTGTGCCGGGATTTGAAGCGCTGGCGCGACTCGTGCACGATACCCTGCAGCTGACCGTCACCAATAACCTTAAGCGGATGCTAACCACCGAGGTGCATACCAGTGTTGTGCAGGAGTCCTACGAACAACTGGTGTCTACTAACCGCCGCCTGATGGAGTCCGAACGGCGTTACCGTAACCTGGCCCATGATCTTGAAAAAAAGGTTGAGGAACGTACAACAGCGCTGCAGCAGGCCTACAACCGGATGCTGCAGCAGGAAAAGCTTGCTGCCGTGGGACAGCTTGCCGCCGGCATGGCCCATGAGATCAATACACCGCTCGGTTTTGTACGCAGTAACCTACACAGCTTTGCAAAATACCAGGAACGGTTATCTCTGATGCTGGCGCTATATCGTGGGTTGCTTGAGCAGGGTGCTCCGGCTGCGGCAATTTGTCAGCAGACCGAACAACGTTGGAAAGAACTGAAGCTTGACTTTGTCCTGACCGACAGTGTTTTGCTGCTAGAGCAATCATTGGAAGGTGCTGATCGGATTGCCCGGATTGTGTCGGAACTGAAGGGTTTTGCCCATCTGGACGGCATGGAAGAGCAGCCCATGGACCTGCGGCATGAGCTGGAACAACTGCTGGCTGGCCTGGCTCCCCACTTTCCCCCAAATACCCGGCTGATGGCCGAACTTTCGCCATTGCCGCCGCTGGTCTGCCGGGTGCCGTTGATGGTGCAGGCTTTTGCCAATATCCTGGATAATGCCCTGAAGTCACGCAGCGAAGGGCTTGAACTGACGGTACGGGCTATGGCTGACACCGAACGACTGGCGGTGGAGATTGGCGACAACGGCTGCGGCATACCACCTGAAAATTTGACACGGGTCTTCGAACCGTTCTTCACTACCCGGGAGGTGGGGCAGGGGAGCGGCATGGGGCTTACCGTGGCACGCGAGGCGATTGTCAGTTCCGGAGGCACTATAGAGGTGAGATCAAAACCAACATTGGGTACCTCTGTAACTATCAGTTTTCCGTTATCCGCTCCTGTGAATGAATGAGTTTAAAAATGAGCTATTCTCATCTCTTTAAAACAGCTAACAGCACCTCGAAAGGCGCAGAAGATGCCTTTGAGTCTGAGGTGCGTCCATTGCAGCCTGAGAATTTCACTCTCCTGTTCGTTGATGATGAACCAGGGGTGCTGAATGCCCTGCAACGGATCTTCATGGATGAAAACTACACCA
>CAZUSH010000035.1:0-24001 GCA_964622705.1 uncultured Geobacter sp.
CATAACCGATGCTTCTGGCAAACACAAAACAGCCTATATCAATATCAAGCGGTTTCCCGGTACCAACACGCTGATTATTTCAATGACCGATATCACAGAACGCAAGCATGCAGAGGACGAGATCAGGCTGCTGAATCAGCAACTGAACAAGACCAATACTGAGTTGAAACACGAAATAAAACTCAGGGAGCAGGTTGAACGTCAGTTGCGTCACCAGGCAACCCATGACCATCTCACCGGGCTCCCCAACCGGGTACTGCTCTTTGATCGTATGAAGCAATCCCTGGCTTTTGAGGCGCGACACAACTCACTGCTGGCCATCATGATTCTTGACCTGGATAACTTCAAAAGCATAAACGACACATTGGGCCATCTTTCAGGCGACCTGTTGCTAAAGAAAGTTGCCCAGGAACTGCAAAAATGCATGCGGCAGTATGATACGGTCGGCCGCATGGGAGGCGACGAATTCGTGATCGTCGTGAATGATGTAAACTCAGTGCAAGACATCGTTGCCTTTGCTGAAAAAGTAAAAGGGGTTTTTCAGCGTTCATTCGAGATCGGCGAGCGGCAGGTGCAGGTAACGACCAGCATTGGGGTGGCAGTCTACCCATTGCATGGCACCAGCATTGAAGACCTGCTTAAAAAGGCCGATGTTGCCATGTATGCTGCCAAACAGAGCGGCAGAAACACGTACCATTTCTTTTATGAAGCTATGGATATGGATGAGATTGGCGTTTCCATTCAAAAACAGCGGCGCCGCGCAACCATTGGCATTGAACGCCATTTCCGGGATTTCTTCATCTCTGCCGGACCGCCTGAAAAAACAGGATACAAGAGTTGAAACCATGCAGCAGCGCCTGTTCTTCACCGGCTGGCCAGGGAGACCTGCACCTGCTGGCGCGGCTCGCCCCTCCCCTCGTTCACCCAGCCTGACACCACAACCACCATCTCACCAGCCTGAAGGACGTATAAAGACCAGCTGTCGGACGCTGCGCCTTCCCGTCGTATTTTTTTACATTCCTGCGTGCATACGGCCATTACAGAACAGCATAACCATAGCTATTCAAGCCGTTTACATGGCGGGAGAGAAAGTTGCAGTACGTATCACAAAACCATTTCGCAGCGTGGAGCAGAGGCAGGTCGGTAGGAAACGACCGTCAGGCCGGGGTCTGGAACTCCCCGGTACACGGGGGATTCATGGGTGACAAGCGCAGACATATGCGTGTCACGTGCAAATCAGCGTGTCTCGTGTACTACGAACATCGCAAATACTGTGGCATCATGCAGGATTTTTCACCGGCTGGCGCTGCGGTCAGGCTCTTTGGCGCCAACGCAGGTTTTATGCGCACCGGCGACATCTGTAGCCTGGTGTTCTGTACTGATCCGGAATCGGACTGCCGCAGCTATACCAGCAGGATTACCCGCATCAGCCCTCACCTGATTGCATTGGAGTTTTTGGAAATGCCCAGATAGCTCATCTGCTCAACGTAGTGCAACGACAAGGAGAGCGCCATGAGCCTTGAAATCCACGCCGTCAAGATCGAGTAAGGGAATCGACAGATGCTGGCCATCGGACGGAACAACAGATCGAAGCAGGTTGCGGACACAGGGCGGTCCACCAGTGCCGGTCTCCTGCGTGACAGGCATGAGTTCATGGTCACGATGCATGTGATCGCACGGGGCATCGGGGACCAGGCGGTCATTCAGGCCATGCGTGATGTCCCCAGGGAAGTGTTTGTTGCCGCAGAACTGCAGTCGCAGGCCTATGAAGACTATCCGCTTCCGATTGATGAAGGACAAACCATTTCACAGCCATACATAGTCGCCTTCATGGTTGAGGCGCTTGAACTGACCAGGTTTGATCGTGTACTGGAGATCGGCTGCGGGTCCGGCTACGGGGCCGCGATTTTAGGCGCCGTGGCTGCTGAAATACACACGATTGAACGGCTTCATGGCCTGGCGACCTCGGCACGGCAGCGGCTGCAGCAACTCGGGTACCATAACATCACGGTTCATGAGGGTGATGGCAGCCAGGGCTTACCTGAATACGCCCCCTATGACGCCATTATCGTCACAGCCGGCGCACCCCGGGTACCGCTTCCGCTCATCGCACAGTTAAAACTCGGCGGCAGGCTGGTCGTGCCGGTGGGCGCGTCAACCTATCATCAGACGTTGCTCAGGATACGCCGCACAGAGGCAGATGCCTATGGTACGGAAGCGCTTTGCGATGTCCGCTTCGTGCCTTTGATCGGCGAAGCTGCGTGGTCGTCACCCGCCCCGGAAAGGTGAAGGGCTCAGCCGATGCGCTACTCTGCCCTGCTGACAGATTTATACGAATTGACCATGCTCGCCGGCTATATTGAACAGGGTATGGCAGAGCAGCAGGCTGCCTTTGATCTTTTCTATCGCACCAATCCCTTTGAAGGCAGTTTTGCCGTTTTTGCAGGTTTGGAATCGGCACTGGATTATCTGGAACAACTTCATTTCGAGCCTGACGAACTTGCGTATCTCCGAGACCTGGGGATCTTCAGCACTACGGTCATCGCCTTTCTCGAATCGTTCCGTTTTCATGGCACGGTCACGGCGCCGCCGGAAGGCACGGTGATTTTTGCAAACGAGCCGTTATTGACGGTGGAAGGCAGTTTGGCAGAGGCGCAGTTTGTTGAAACCGCCTTGCTTAATATCATCAATTTCCAGACCCTGGTTGCCACCAAGGCAGCACGGATCAGCCAGGCAGCAGCCACGGCAACGGTGCTTGAGTTTGGTTTACGCCGCGCCCATGGCCCGGATGCAGGATTGTTCTGTGCCCGCGCCTGCTGTGTTGGAGGGGTCGGCAGCACCAGCAACGTCCTGGCCGGTAAACGTCTGGGGCTTCCGGTACGCGGGACGCATGCCCACAGCTGGGTGCAGGCATTTCCGGATGAATTGTCCGCGTTTCGCGCCTATGCCGCTGTCTTTCCTGACAATGCCATACTGTTGGTGGATACCTATGACACGCTCAAAAGCGGCATACCAAACGCCCTGATCGTTGCGCAGGAATTACGCGCCGCCGGGCATGAACTGCTGGGCATCCGGCTCGACTCCGGCGACTTGGCGTTCCTCTCGCGCGAGGCGCGCCGTCTGTTTGACGAGGCAGGCTTCCCGGCCGTCAAGATTGTCGCTTCAAACGAGCTTGATGAATTTGTGATCCAATCGATCAGGGCCGAGGGGGGACAGGTCGATATCTACGGCGTAGGCACCAGGCTGGCGACCTGTGCCGGTCCTGGTGGTGGTGCATTGGGTGGGGTGTACAAACTTGTGGCGCTGGACGATATCCCCCGCATGAAAACCACCAGCGACATAACCAAGGCGACCCTGCCGGGCAGAAAGCGGGTCATCCGTGCGTTCGGACCAGACGGGTGTTTTGTGCAGGACGTGATCTGCCTGGCGCAAGAAGACCCAAGACCTGGCGACAAGGTCTATGACCCGTTCAACCCGCTCAGGCAGACCATAATTCAGCCTGACAGCACGCTGCGGGATCTGCGGGAGGTTGTCATGGAGAACGGGGTCAGGCTCACCGCCCAGGAGCCGCTTGACGCCATGGCTGCCCGTTGCCGCCATGATTTATCAGCACTGCCACAAGGTTGCCTGCGCCTGATCAATCCCCATCGCTATAAGGTTTCCATTACCACTCAGTTGCATACCCTGAGAAACCAGTTGATCGAGCGGCTGCGCCATGCGTGAGAGGAGTCTGCAGATGGGAACACGGCCGGCCTTGTTGATCGTGGATGTTCAGAATGACTTCTGCCCCGGAGACGCACTGGGCATTCAGGCGGGTGACCGGGTTATTGAGCCGCTGAATCGGGCAGCTGCCCTTTTTGGCGCCTGTGGCCTGCCCGTGGTGTCCACTCGCCACTGGCATCCCTTCGTGAACAGGCATTTCAAGGATGTTGGCGGAGATGAGCAGCCGTGGCGCTCGCCTCAGTTCGATCGAAGAACTGGAACGTGGCGTTCTTTAGCCGCA
Source organism: uncultured Geobacter sp. (assembly GCA_964622705.1). Classification (GTDB taxonomy): domain Bacteria; phylum Desulfobacterota; class Desulfuromonadia; order Geobacterales; family Pseudopelobacteraceae; genus Trichlorobacter. The sequence goes on from CAZUSH010000035.1 coordinate 4,004, forward strand.
AAAGCATACTCCGAAGCCAAGACAATTGGGCGTTCGCGTGTCGGGCTTGCAACCTGATGCGCTGCGCGATGTTCACATGTGATCCCTTGACGAGGTACCTGGCGTGGCGCTGCTTGAAGTGGATCAGGTTGGGTTTGTGGCAGGAGGTCATACGATACTCTCGGGGCTGACCCTCTCGGTGCGGGCAGGCGAGATGCACGCCCTGCTGGGGGGAAACGGCGCGGGTAAAAGCTCACTGGCAAACCTGATCATGGGGTGCCAGGGTTTTGCTTCCACAAGCGGCTGCATCCGTTTTGACGGCATCGCCGTGCAGGGTCTGGCCATACATGAACGGGCCCGCCTAGGTATCAGCATGGCATGGCAGGAGCCGGCGCGTTTTGATGGTCTGCGTATCGTCGATTATCTCACACTCGGTGCAGCCGCCCTGCCGCCGGACGACGCCCTGCAACTGGTAGGCCTTAAACCGTCGCTGTATCTCAACCGCATGCTGGATCGTTCTTTAAGCGGCGGTGAGCGTAAACGGATCGAACTGGCGTCAATGCTGGCATTACGTCCGAAACTTGCCATTCTTGACGAGCCGGATTCCGGCATCGACATGCCATCGCTTGCCGGATTCATCAGGGTATTGGAAGCATTCCGGCAACACGGCAGCGCCGTATTGCTGATTACCCACAGCATCGAAGTGGCATCGACTGCCGACCGGGCATCACTTCTCAACAACGGGCGGATCATCCTCACCGCCAGCCCGTGCCAGGTCACTGATTACTTTATGGCTCAAACCAACGGTACTGGAGGTCACCATGAAAGCACTGGATGAGTTGTTGCGCGTGTACAAGCATCTTGGCGGCGATCCAGGCCTGTTTGATGATCAGCAACAGGCCCACCTGGTTGTTGTGGGACATGAAGCCATCAGTTCCAAGAGCGTGGCTGGACTGGAAGTAATGGTCTCTCCCCAGGCAGAGGGGGTACAGATTGTTATCAGGGTGCAGGAAGGGGTGAAGCTCAAGATGCCTGTGCATACCTGTCTGGGCTTACTCCATGACCGGGGAGAGCAGCACATCACCTTCGAGGTACTGCTCGAACCGGATGCCTCTGCCAGCTTTGTTACCCATTGCCTGTTTCCCAACGCAGTGCAGGTACGGCATACCATGCAGGCCAAGCTGGTCATTGGCAGCGGTGCCAGCATGGGATATCAGGAGCGGCATTTCCATGGCCCCCATGGCGGGGTTGTGGTGATCCCTCAGGCCATGGTGCAGGTGGCCCCCAAGGGGAGCTACCAGTCCTGTTTTACCCTGGTGGACGGTCTTGTCGGACAGTTGTCAATTGACTACGACGTGCAGGTCGACGCCCATGCAGTGGCAGAACTGGCAGCGCACATCTTTGGACACGCATCGGACAGGATACGGATCAATGAGCGGATTGCCCTGGTGGGTGAAGGTGCACGTAGCTTGATCAAGACCAGGGTGGCCGTTGAAGGTCAGGCCCAGGCCGAGGTAACCGGCAGCACCGCAGGAAAGGCTGCCGGAGCGCGCGGACACGTCGATTGCCTCGAGATCGTCCGCGACCATGCCGTCGCGCGAGCTGTTCCCATCGTCTGCGTTACCCACCCGCAGGCCAAGGTTACCCATGAAGCCTCCATCGGGAGCGTTGATCACCACCAATTAGAGACGCTGATGGCCCATGGGGTAAGCCCGGAGGAAGCAGTCGCCATTATTGTCAAAGGGATGTTGGCCTCCTGAGGCATCCCGTTATCATCCCGCTCCAGCCTGATGCCTGCAGAGGGGGGCCGAACTCAGCACAGCGGGCCTGCTCGTCTTGACAATGTGACCGTTGTTAACAGCCGTGAAACGTCTAACATCCATGCAACCCCTTGTTTTTGCTCTTCCCGGGCAGACCTGACCTGCCTGACGGTGCAAAAAAACGAACACGGCCACCAGCACCACACAACATATAAGCTACTAAAATTACTGATATCAACCCAACAAGTTCTGGCACGATTTATGTTTAATCCCACCTCATCTTTATTGGTCTCAGCATTGGGAGGTAGGTGTGAAACTTGGCAAGCTGATGGTGTTCCTTACTCTGTTTCCGTCGATTAGCGGGTCCAGCGAGTATCTCAGGGTTATTTACCCTGACGCGGTTATTGAAAAACGGGCGGATCGTGTGCTCATCCGGCAGCGCTCTGATCTATCCAGAAGAATAGAACAGTTTGCCCTACAGCATGGCGCCAGCACGACCATGGCACCGGAAATTGCCGAACTGCTGGAAGGGCTTGAACATGGCCCGCTCCTGGCAGCCATTGCCGCCCATGAAAGCAGGTTTGACTGCAGCGCCCTTGGCAAGGCCGGCGAGCTTGGCGCCTATCAGGTGCAGCCAGGGATCTGGGGCGATCCCGGCACCAGCTTTTATTCCCAGACCGACAACGCTATCAGCATCTTGCAAGAGCTGCTTGAATCATCAGGCGGCGATATCGGTGGTGCCCTGGAACATTACAACGGCAAAGGCCTGAAAGCCCGAAAATATGCATCAAGAGTACTGAGACTAGCCAACAGCATCTAAACGTTCAATCAGCACACTGGCGTTGCAGCCGCACACGGGGTACTGCATGAAAGCATGTCTGTTCATAGCTGTACTGATCGCGTTCATGCTGTATGCCAGGACAGCTGGAAAACGAGAGGTAACGAACATGGACATGCTGACTGTTGACAGTCCGGCCTTCCGTCATGGTGACACGATCCCTTCGCGTTATACCTGCGATGGCCCGAACGTTAATCCGCCCTTGCGGATCTCTCAAATCCCGGCGGCAACACGCACCCTGGCACTTATCATGGAAGATCCGGACGCACCATCCGGCACCTGGGTGCACTGGGTTGTCTGGAACATCCCGCCACAGCTGAACCAGATACCGGAAAACGGCCTTCCCGCACAGGCGCTCCAAGGCCGTAACAGCTGGAGGCATATGCGGTACGACGGTCCGTGCCCGCCATCCGGGACCCATCGGTATCTGTTCCGGGCAGTTGCCCTTGATAGCGTATTGCACCTCAGTCGCGACGCTGACCGGGCAGATCTCGAACAGGCGATGCAGGGCCACATCCTTGCGCGCGGAGAGGTGATGGGCACCTACCGCAGCAGGCGGTGAAGGCCCTGCCCCTTACCTGCGCAGCTGCGCAGAACAGACCAGCTCTGGAAACGATGTGCTGTGGCAAACGTATGGCTGCTGCTACCAGCCTGCTTGCTATTGTTTTTTCACCTGTTATCCTTGTCGAGGACAGGCCTTATGCAAGCAGATTACGCCTGTCGGTAAAACGGCCACCTTATCCGCTTGTGCCGGGTATTATGCCCTATGTCCATTGTGACGCTATCCGCAGGCTGCTTGGTTATGAGACCAGGCAAGCACATCCTGGTGCGTACGCGACAGACCAACATCTGGCAGACATGGTGCACCATGAACCCGGCCATGCAACGTAACCATGGGGTTATTCCATGAGCAACGACCGTCCTGCCGTCCCCCCCCTGCCAGCCCCCCCAGTCCCCCCGGATACGACTGTGGAACAGCTCCTTGTTGTGTTGGAAAGTATTGGCGATGGTTTTTTCGCCTGTGATGCCGCGTGGCAATTCGTTTACGTCAATGCCAAGGCAGAAAGGCTGCTCGGCATTCAGCGGGCAGAGGTTTTGGGAAAGAGCCACTGGGAGATTTTCCCCCAGACCAGGGGAACCCGCCTGGAAGAGGAATATCGCCGCGCCGCAGCAGGTGAGTCGAGGGATTTCGAGAACTTTTACGAACCGTGGGGCCGTTGGTTTCATAATCGCTGCTTCCCCCGCACCGGCGGTGGCATGGTTGTCTTTTTCCATGACATCACCGAACGCAAACAGACAGAGCAGGACATCCTTCAACTTAACGCCACATTGGAACAAAAGATTGAAGAGCGGACCCTTGAACTTAAAGCCAGCCAGGAAAGATTCCGTTCTCTGGTTGAAACCACCAGTGACTGCATCTGGGAGGTTGATACCCAGGGACGCTTTACCTATGTAAGCCCCCGCTTTGAAGATCTTTTAGGGTATTCTCCCCAGGAGCTGGCCGGAAAGCGGCCCCTGGATCTCATGCTTGCGCACGAGGCCCCCCGGGATTTGGAGGATTTTCAGAGAATCGTGACTGAACAGCCCTCGTTATGGATGGTTGAATGCCGGCACCGTCACCGCAATGGCCAGGTGATTACTGTGGAGGTAAGCGGCAGGTCCGTGCATGGCCCCGACGGTATGTTGTCCGGATTCCGGGGAATCACCAGGGATATTTCTGCGCGCAAGCAACTGGAAAAGGAGCGGGAACAGTATGCCATCCTGTTTAACACCTCAGCAGACCTGATGTGCATTTTTGATGCAAAACTGAACCGCTTTACCCATGTGAACCCAGCCTTTAGTGAAACCCTGGGGTACACGGAGAGCGAAGCATTAGAAAAGACGCTTGAGGAGCTGCTCCACCCAGACGACCGGGAGCGCACCGTCAGCCGAGTTGAACAACCGCTCAAGCAGGGAGATTCCATCGATTTTGAGAATCGCTATCTCTGCAAGGACAACTCCATACGCTGGCTTTCCTGGCGGTCATTTCGCGACGCTGAAGCCGGACTGATCTATGCCACGGCCCGCGATATCACCAAGAAAAAATCAGTTGAAGAACGCCTGCGCTTTAGCGAACAACGTTTCAGGGCTCTGGTTGAGAACTCGACCGATGTCATTTTTGTATTAGACAATACCGGTACCATCCAGTTTATCTCCCCAGCCTGGGAAAAGCTGTCCGGCCGCCCCTGTAATGACGTGATCTACACCCCGTTTGTTACGGTTATTCATCCAGAGGATGTATCCGGTTGGGTTACCTATTTTGCTACGGTCATGATAAGCTGTACGGCACGCGTCAGCCCGGTTTTGAGGATCATGGGGCATGCAGGCGACTGGCTCTATTATACGGTCAATGGCAGTGTTTACTGGGACCAGTCAGACACCAAGCTGTACCTTGGTGTCGGGCATGACCTCACTGAACGGATCCAGAGCGAACAGAACCTTGAACAGGCCCGGCAAGAGGCTGAGGCGGCCAACCAAGCCAAGAGCCAGTTCCTTTCCGTTATGAGCCATGAGATCCGTACCCCCATGAACGGCTTGATGGGGATGCTGCAGTTGCTCATGCGGACAGAGTTGACCGCAGCCCAGAAGGAATTTGCAAAGGATGCCTTGGAGGCGGGCAATGAACTGGTGCAATTGCTGAACGGTATCCTTGATCTTTCCAAGATTGAAGCCAACAGGCTTGAGCTGGAATCGGTCGATTTCAGCCTGCGCGACCTGCTTGATGATACCGTCAAGCTGATGGCGCCGGTTGCGCATGGAAAAGGTCTGCTGCTGACAACAGCCGTGACTGAAGATCTCCCAGACCAGCTCAAAGGTGATGCAGCGCATGTGCGTCAGATGCTGCTAAACCTGCTGAGTAATGCCATCAAATTCACCCCGCACGGCAAGGTATCACTCGCGGTCAGTCTCGAGACCGAGGCATTGCCACAGCTACATGTGTGTTTTGAGGTCAGCGACACCGGTATCGGCATAGCCGCAGAGAAACAGGCCCTGATCTTTGCCCCCTTCACCCAGGCCGACAGCAGCACAACCCGTTGTTACGGCGGCACCGGCCTGGGGCTCACTATCTGCAAACACCTGGCTGAGCTGATGGGGGGCGTCATCACGGTGAAGAGCACACCGGGCCAGGGCAGTTCTTTCCGGTTGGTCATACCGTTTGAAAGGCCCCTGCATTCGCACCAGCAGGTGAGTGAACAGGCTTCAGCATTGTTGCCTGACAGCCCTGTTGCCGTACCGGGCATACGAATCCTTCTGGCAGAGGATGATCCACGCACCCAGAAGATCATCCCCAGGTTGCTCGCTCAGTACGGCTATCAGACCGATGTGGCATCCGATGGTCATGAGGTGTTGCTGGCGCTGGAACAAAAGGATTACGACCTGGTGCTGATGGACTGTATGATGCCCGGGATTGATGGGTATGAAGCAGCAGCCATCATACGTGATCCGTCCTCAAAGGTCAGACAGCACGCTCTCCCGATCATAGCCATGTCCGGCATCGCCCTGCAGCACGATGTTGATCGCGTGCTGAAGGCCGGGATGAATGACCACCTGCACAAGCCGGTTTTACTGGACGATCTGCTCAACATGCTTGATAAATGGCTCAAATAAAGCACATGTGACCCAGTACCTTTGTCACGCGCCGGCAGCCGCCGCCCGGCGGATACCGGCATGTGACAAACGGACATAGTCGAACTACGTAACCGAGATCTTGCGCACCTTCTGCTTTTCAATTTCACTTTTGGGCATCCTGATTTCCAATACCCCGTCAACAAAAGAAGCCTTTGTCTTGTCGAGGTCCACTTCGACCGGCAGGCGCAATTTTCTGCTAAATGCCCCAAAGGAACGTTCCAGCCGGTAAAAATCCTTGCGCTGGGTACGTTCCTCAGCCGTTTTTTCTCCTGATATCGTGATGATGTCACCTGAGAAATCAACGCTGATATCATCCTTGCACATACCGGGAATCTCAGCCTTGATGATCAGCTCATCCCCTTCTTCAAACATATCCACGGAAGGAGAAACATCACCCTGCTCGAAAACCTTGAATCTGGGAAACCAGGGTGGATTGAAAAAACGACGCTGTAGCAGCTCATCAAACATATGCTCCAGTTCATCAAATGGTGAGGTATGGCGTTGCAAAGCCTGTTTGCGCCCGGATTCAGCTTCTTTGACCGTCATTTCTTTTCTTTCGTCCGCCATGTTGGTGTCCTTTCTGTTGTGAGCATCATCCCCCGGCTGCTGGCGCAGCTCAGGATCTGTTCCAGGAAACCCGAACCAGTTCCTCGCCATGCCCCCAGCGGTACTGCAGGTCGCCGCCGTAGGTCTTGAACAGGGTCCGGCCTATTTTCTGGGCAAGCTTTGTATTGGTGGTTGTAATCGTGGTGCTGGCAGTGCCAGTGCACTTTTCTATCACCCTGCAGAGGGGATTTTTGTCAGCCTCATGTTCGGTGAGCGTCACAAGCAACTGATCGATCTCGGGCTGGTGTTCACTGAGAAACGCACCGCTCAAGGTGACAATCCCAGCCGGATTATGGTCTGCAATACGCTGGCAGGCAGGGCAGACAGTGGTTGCCTGCACCGTGTCGCTTGCGTGTGGTGTTCCCTGATGCCAACATTTTTTGTGTAAAATGGCGCCACAGGCACAGTGAACTTCTCCGGACATACCTCCCCTGGCTTGGTACACCCCCATGCTTCGTGGGGTGCGCTGTCCTTTTTCCTCGGTTTTTCTGGTGGTTGTAACCATGGGCAAGACTCCTTCTCTGCAGAAAATGGTACTGTGCTGAAACAAGCATACCGGATGCAGGCAGCCCCTCCCCTTATGCCTAATCACAGAGCATGCCAAATAAAACACCAAAATAAACAACACGTTGCAACGCAGTCTAAATAGTTTGCCTGTTAGTTTTGTGGAGCTGTCAGCGCAGCCGGCCAGGCGCAGCAGTGCAGGAAAGAGCGCTACACCAACAAGATCAAGCAGCAAGCAGCCAGGCAGCAAAACACCACATATCAGCAGGTTAAAACGTCATACCAACACCGTGCAGCCCTGTGTACAACCGTTATGGTAGCGGGTAAAAATCCTGAAGAACCCGCATGAAAGAAAAAAACAGCATGTTATTAAAGTTGTCACTGGCCTGTTTGCGGTGGGTTCAAGGGATGCCGTGGCAACGGTTTTTACCGGGCGGGCGTTATGGTTGCAGGGGAAGCTGGAGTTGCTGGGCGCCATCAGCAGAGCGGAGCACCAGCATCTCATCCGTGATGGCTGAAACACGAAACCCCGGAATCAATGGATAGCCGACGCGAACCGTCAGAATCTCTTCGCCGCTTGCCAGAAAGAGCAACTGCGTCTTTTTCGCGCTGTACGAACCAATCACGCGAAAGCTGGCCAGTTGGCGACGGGCCAGTTCCAGAGGTGATGGAGGAGCAACCGCCACTGCAGCCGACGTAGCAGGATGCTGGGCCAGTGCTGCCCTCCCCTTGCCGGCAGCAGGGGAACGAGCAGCAGCGAAGATATCGCGCTGGACCGGGAACTGCTGCGTTGTCTCCTGCGGAAGCTCAAGGTGCTGCCTGCCTGCGCTATCCCCCGGCTTTCCCGCCGGCAAGGCCGTTCCTGCGCCCGGCCGGTAGGTCAGCTGTGCCACTCGCCGCTGGACCGGCATGCGGCGCCAGGCAGACACCAGTGCCAGCAGCAGCAGAAAAAGCAGAATACCCAGCAAGAGACGTTGGCGATTCACGATGGTACCCTCTCCTGGCGAAAGGTGAGCTGCATGGTGATGCTACTGTCTATCCGTGTCCCGGCCTTCTCGCGGTGTTCCATGCTGATGGACTCGACATACGCAAGGGGGTGCAGCCGCTGCAGTTGGGCAAGAAACGCCTTGAGAGCGCCGTAATCACCACTGCAGGTAATACTCAGGCGGTAGCAGTTCAACCCCGGCGCTGCCGGAGGCAACAGACGATAGGATATCGCGGTAATCGAGGCGCCCTGCAAGCTGGCGATATCGGTCAGCTGCCCCAGGACACGGGGGAACTCGTTATAGCCCGGCACCGTGGCAAACAGGCGTTGTAGAAGTGCGCGGTTCTGATTATCGGTGCTGCCACCGCGTTGCTGTCCAAGCCCATGGATCTGCTGACGCCGTTCATTCCAGCCTAGAAGCAGCTGGGCATGCTGGCGCTGCTGGTACCCCACCAGCCATCCCCAGATGCCCAGGCACAGCGCCAATAACAGCCCCACTGCCGACAAAGCCAGGCCCTGTTCCCGCATCAGCACCCGCGCCAAGGCCAGGGAACTCATAGCGCACGCATCCTGGCAGTCGTAACGAACTGGATCTTTTGTTCGGCCTTGCCAGAGAAATCCAGGCTGTGGGACACCAAAACCGGATTACTGAAACAGGTTGAGCCGGACAGGCGTTCCACCAACTGCTGCAGGTCGTAAAAACTGCGGGCACTGCCATGCATGGTCAGCAGCATCCCTGCGCTATCCGGCTCCACTCGCTCCAGGATGCAGCCGTCCGGCAGCAGGCGTTCCAGCTCATGCAGTCGCTGCAGCCAGGGTTGCCGCCGGTGCAGCTCCAGCAAAGCCTGGACAGCCCGGACCTGTTCATGCAGCCTGACCATTTCAAGCCCAGCCTGCTTGGATGGCTCCTGCGCAAGCACGGCATCAAAATGAGCGATTTCCTGCTGCAACCGTCTGATCTCGTGCAGCTCTTTTACCAGCGCACCGGCGCCGATACCGCTTGCCAGCGCCAGCACACAGGCAGTGAGCAGCAGCCACGTCGTCCAGAGCCGCCGGTTATACCAGGGGGCCACACGCAGATTGGCGGTCAGGCGGATCATCGTCTTGCCAGTGCCGCGGCAACGGCAGCGGCGGCGCCTTGCGGGACAAGCAGAGGCGTAGTGGTGCGGCTGAACCGTTCCTCAAGCGCCAGATACTGCACCGGCACCTGCCCGGCCAAGGAGTGAAGCAGCTCACCAAGCATCTGCCGTGCATCGGCAAGGCAAAAACAGAACACCTGCTCAACGGTGCTGCCAGGCCAGAGCCTGTGACAGGCGATCAGGGAACCGTGCAGTTCAAGGTCCAGTGCCGCTGCATCTCCACCCGGGCCGGACAGCTGTTTTGTGCGCCAGAAAAACGGCATCCCGTCCCGGCAGAACACGATTCCCAGTGTGCCGCCATACCAACTGACCGTCAGTGTCGTGCCCTGATTGCCGGTAGCAGGTGCAAAAGCCTGCAGGATGCTCATCTGATGCAGTCCGACCCAGATGCTGCTGAAGCCTGCCTGCTGCAGCAACTGGTCATACTGCCCAAGAACGCGCGCTGCCATCATGGTTACCAGCAGCAGGGCAGGTTTACCCTGCTGGCGCTCCAGAACCTGAAAATCGATATGTTGCTCCGGCACTACGTGCGGAAGCCGTTTTTTCAGCTTCCACAGAATGATCTTCTCTGCTTCCTGACGGTCTTCCCAGCTTTCATCCAGTTCCAGCAACACCATCCGTCCAGAGCTATCAGGCAGGGAGACCGCCGCACCAAGCTCCCCAGACGGCAGTTTCTGACGGACCAGCTTGAGCTGGCCCAGCACCGCTTGGGAGTCAATCAGATTCGGCCCGCTCCGGGAAGGTTTCAGCACGCCGCTGGGCAACGGCTCAAGGCATATCCGTTCAATCGCCGGCAGCTGCTGGTCGTGACGCACGACCACCCCCCCCACACTGCCAGCGTTGATCTCAAGCCCAAGTATCCGTTTGGGTGCTAACGCCATAGCCCTACTCCACAAAAGTAACCCGGTTAATCTCGCGCAGAGAGGTTTCCCCGGCCAGAAACTTCTCGATGGCCGCCTCCCGCAGAAAGACCATCCCCTGATGGCGCGCCACCTGTTTCAGTTCCGCCATGGGCGCCCGGTTGACGATCAGGTCCCTGATATCGTCGTTGAATTCCAACAACTCCACGATGGCCGAGCGTCCCAGATAGCCGGTGCCATTGCAGGCCTCACAGCCGGCAGCATCGTACAAAGCCACGCCCTGCCAGTTTTCAAGCGTAATACCGGCTTCCCGGAGTTGCGCCTCTTGATAGTGCTCCACGCGGCGACAACTGCGGCAGAGGCGGCGCACCAAGCGCTGCGCCATAATACAGTTAAGCGACGACACGAAGTTGTACGGGTCAATCCCCATGTGGGTAAAGCGGCCAATTACATCCATGGCGTTGTTGGCATGCACTGTTGTGAAGACCAGATGGCCGGTCAGGGCGGACTGCACCGCGATCTGAGCTGTTTCCGCATCCCGGATTTCGCCCACCATAATGGTGTCCGGGTCGTGGCGTAAAATGGAACGCAGCCCCCTGGCAAAGGTCAGGCCTTTACGCTCATTGACCGGAATCTGCAATACGCCGGGCAAAAGGTATTCCACGGGGTCTTCGATGGTAATCACCTTTTCTTCGCCGCTGTGAATTTCCGTCAGTGCCGCATAGAGGGTGGTCGTCTTGCCGGAGCCGGTGGGGCCGGTTACCAGTACCATACCGTAGGGTTCCCTGATCTTGCGCCTGATCCGCGGCAGCTCGCGGCGGCTGATTCCCAGCTGATCCAGGGAAAGCACCGCCATATCGCTGGCAATGCTTTCCTTGTCAAGTATCCGGATCACCGCATCCTCGCCATAGACGCTGGGCATGATCGAAAGCCTGAAATCGATTGATTTGCCCTGATAGCGCAACTTGAATCGGCCGTCCTGCGGCACCCGGCGTTCAGAAATATCCAACTCGCTCATGACCTTGAGCCGCGAAATGATCGGCGCCTGGAACTGGAGGTCAATCGGTTCGTTGGCCTGGAACAACACCCCGTCAATGCGGTACTTGATCAGCACCCCGTGCTGACCGGTCTCGATATGGATGTCGCTGGCGCGGCGGCTGAGGGCGTCCAGCAAGGTGGTGTTCACCAGCTTGATGATGGGACTGGTGTCGGTGGTGACGATGGACTCGGCCGAGAGCACCTCTTCTCCCCGATCGGTCTCCCGCACCAGGTGCAACATCATGTCTCCCGAGAGATCACGCAGCATCCGTTTGGAACCTTCACCGCTTTTGAGCAGCGCCGTGATATCGGACTCAGTGGCCACCTGCAGCAGCAGCTGGCGATCCAGCAGCATCTCCAGCTCGTCGTAGCGAAGCACATCAGTGGGATCGGCCACAGCGATCTGCAGGCGGCTGCCTTGATACCCCAACGGGACAAAGCGGTAACGGTAGGCGATATCAGGAGACAGCTCTGCCCACAGGGCCTCGTCGATCTTGAAACTTCGCAGATCTATCCAGGCCAGGCCGCTTTGTTCGGCCAGGGCCTGGGCCAGCTCGACCTCTCCCAGGATGCCGCTGGAACGGCACAGTTCTCCGAATCTGGTGTCCGATCCGGGCAGCTGCTGCAGGACCATGCTGGCCTGCTGAGGGGTAATGGTGTGCCGTTCGATCAGTATTTCGCCAAGTTTTCGATGTGCCATGGCCGTATCCTTATCCTGCGGTACCGGCAATCTTGAAGATCGGCAGGTACATGGCAATGATGATGCCCCCCACCAAGGCCCCCATCAGGATCATAATGGCTGGTTCCATTGCGGTGGTCAGCAGGTTGAGGCGCTCTTCAACATCCTGTTCCAAGTAGTCGGCAATCTCACCGAACAGCTCCTCCAACGCGCCGGTGGCCTCTCCTGCCCCCAGCATCCGCAACGCCATGAGCGGCATAACCCTGGCCTGCTCCAAAGCCGCCACCAGGGTGCTACCCTCTTCAACCAGCCGGACAACCCGAAGCATCTGCGTCTCCATGAAGCGGTTATGCAGGGTGCCGGCCGCATTGCGCAGCGATTCGACAAGCGGCGTCCCACTCCCCAACAAGGTGGTGATGGTACGGGTAAAGAGCGAGAGCGCGTAATGACGGTAGAGTGTACCGATCAGCGGAATCCGCAGGCGCAGCTCGTCGATCCGGTACCTGCCGGCAGGCGTATTGGACCAGCGCCTAAGCAGCCATACCACGACCAGCGTTGCCCCGGCCAAAAACGGCAGCAGCGTGCGCAAGGCGGTGGTGGCATCGATCAAGAGGCGTGTGGCCAGCGGCAACTGGCTGCCGGCATCGGCATAGATCCTGCTGAAGGTGGGCACAACGTACAACAGCAGCAGAGACACGGCCATGGCCGCCACCACCAGCAAGATGACCGGGTAAAACAGGGAAGAGACCACCTTTTTGCGCACCAGATCAGACCGCTTCAGAAAGGAGATGTAGCGTCGAATCGTAATTATCAGGTCGCCGGTCCGCTCTCCGGACCTGAAGAGGGCAATGCACAGCTGGGGAAAGGCCCGCCCCTGGTGTTCCATGGCATCCGAGAGGGAGCTGCCCCCCTTGATCTCCTCCCTGACCTCGGTCAGCACCGCAGCGACCCTGCCCCTGCCCCGCACCTGCTCCAGCAACGTGTCAAGCGTCTGCAGCAGCGGCATACCAGCCTTCAGCAGCACCAGCAGTTCCTGATTGAAGCTCAACAGATCAGCGTGCGACAGGCGGCTGCCTGATGGCCCGGCGTCAAAAAGAACGCCAAGGCGTCTACGCCGGGCCGAAAGGAGCTGGCAACCGCTCTCGGCCAGCACATGCTCGAGTTTCCCGGCGCTTTCCCCTTCCAGCTCCCTGATTCTGATGCTGCCGTCAGGCAAGCCTATTTTGCAGGTAAAATGGGCCATCATCGCTCCCCTGGACCGCTACTGGGTACCGCTGCGGCTGCCAATACCAATCGGCTGCGGCGAAAGATCGCCACTGAGACCGGTTACAAGTTCCTGCTTTGCCACAAACTGCCAGTCATGGTAGCTTTTGCGGTTGACAAAATCCTTTTGTGGCGCAGAAAAGCCATCCTGCTTAAAGGGGCGTAGCCGGCTTGTGCTGACTACCCCGATGATCCCCCGCACCGGATCACGGATCAGCTCCCAATCCTTACCGGTCATCGGGTCCTGGTAGAGCTGCCGCAGATAGCGCGTGGTCGCAAAGGTCCGTGGATCACGCAGCAGGTAGCGCAGGTCGGTCAGCGGGGTAGCGGCCTGGCCGGTTCCGCCGGGATAATGCCAACGGGACAGGGCCATTTGATATTGCCCTCCGCGAAACAAGAGTTCCTGTTCCCGCTCCTGTTGCATCAGCTCTTGCCACCCCTGGCTTACCTTGGCCAGCATCACCCCGATCACCATGACCATCATCAGGGCCATCAGACAGGTGAATCCGGCGTTTTGCCCGGCATATCCCCTTTTGCGGGCGGCCATGGCCGGGTCACCACTCGTTATAGGGGGTGTTGTCACTCCCCACCAGGTTTGAACCACTGTGCAGATCATAGACAGTGCCCTGCGGTGGAGCCGCCCCGCTGGCCGCGGCCTGTCCCTCGGCTGCAACAGGTGCAGGAGGCGGCATGATGACCCAGCTCTCCCGTGAGCGGGTAAACGGGTCAACCGGTATGGCACGCAGGTAGCGCTGATCAACCAACTCTTGCAGGGTAAGCGGATACCGCCCCCGGTCAGCGGCAAACTGATCGATCGCCGAACGGATGCTGTACAGGTTCTCACGCAGCACCGCCTCGCGGGCCTTGATCAGACTGGCCTGATAACTGGGCACGGCGATGGCGGCCAGGATGCCGATGATTGAAATCACAATCATCAGTTCAATCAGAGTAAAACCTGCACAACTGCGGCCTCTGCGCAGGTCTGCCCCAGCTGTGTCACCAGGCACGGTAACTGCTCCCGTCAATGGCAATTCCATCGCTTTCGGAATGAATGTCATAGACATCCTCCCGTCCCCAGACACGACTATCAGGGGGGTCGGCATAGGAGCGCAGCCCCCAGAGCGGCGCCATCCCGGCAGCCGGCGGATTCATCGGATCAACCGGAATCCGCCGCAAGAATCGTTTGCGATACTGGTAACGGCCGCCAAAGGTATCGCCGGTCACCAGAACCTCTAACGTCGCGGGATATCCGCTCCGGTTGACCGAGTGAATCAGGCTCCCCGCCCTGACCGCCTCGTCGTAATCGCTTTTATATGCGTCGATGGCGGTGCGGATTGTCCTCAGGTTGCGTCTGAGCTCCAGTTCCCGCGTACGTTTTCCCAACATCTGCGAAAGCGGCAGTGCCATAGATGCCAGCAATGCCAGGATGCTGACCGTAATGACCAGTTCCACCAAGGTGACGCCAGCCCGGTTGCGTGACCTCATGGCGCCGGTCCTTTGCTTGTTGCAGCCGGTTTTTCGGGCGGTGGAACCGGTGAGGTGGACAGCGGTTGCGATACATCGGGCTGCGGTTCCTGTTCCTGTTCCTGTTCACCCGCCGGGACGGCAAACGCGGCAAAGGGGCGCTGAAGTGACGGCACATCCTCCTGTCCGGTGGTAAAAACGGCCAGGGCAGGGGCACGGAGTGACGTTCCCCGCACAAGCCGTGGGGTGATCGCCAAAAGCAGTTCGTTTTTTTCCTTGGTAGTGTTGTTGTTTGACAGGAAGTCACCCAGAAGCGGCAGATCTCCCAGCAAAAACACCTTGTTCTTGCTGTCGGTATCGCTGTTCTGGATCAGCCCGCCAATAATGACCGTTTCTCCGTCCTTCAGGGAAAGCACCGTGTCAAGGTTGCGGGTGCCGATGGTCAGCAGCGTGGTGCCGTCGGTCACCGACGTTTCTTTGCCAAGCACCGAACTGACCTCCAGGGCCAGCTTGACCACCACTTCCCGGGAGAGCAGGATGGTCGGTTCGGCGTTCAATTTTATGCCCACATCAACATACTGGACATTGGTCGAGGCAATGGTGCCGGTGGTGGTGGTGGTTTGCACCGGCACCCGCTGCCCCACGCTGAAACGGGCCTTTTCCTGGTTGCGAACCCTGATTTTGGGGTTTGAGAGGATATTGCCGCGGGTCAGGGTCTTGCCCAGGTTGTACTGTGCCGACGGGACGGTGACATAGCCGCCGAAGCCCTTGATACTGAAGGCCTTGATCAGCTGGGTCACGTCCACCGGGGTTGGCGCGTCGCTTTTGGTTGTCAGGGAGGATGACAGCGGCTTACCGGCCGGACTAAAGGCGCCCAGGCTCACCGAATAGTCACTCAAGAGCAGACCAAGGTCCTGAACATTCTTGCTGTTGACCTCCACCACCTCCACATCAAGCACCACTTCCGACTCGGGAAAGTCGTTCGCTTCCAAAATCTTCCCCACCACTTCGGCCATTTCAGCCGTATCACGCAGCACCAGGGTGTTTCCCTCTTCGTTCAGTTGCAGCTTCCTGACCTGCAGCAGATTGCGGATCAGGTTGATGGCCTTCTTGGCATCCAGGTAGCGGAGTTGAAAGGTACGCACCACCAGTTCTTCATACTGTTTGACCTTTTCCGGGGTGCGTGGATACAGCAGGACGGTCCACTCGTTGAGCACCTTGAAACCGAGCCGGTTCATGCTGGTCAGCAGCTCCAAGGCCTGCTCAAAGGTTGCATTGGTCAGGTTGATGGTGACCGGCAACTCCTTGACCTCCTCGTCAAAGATGAAACTGATGCCGGACAGCTGCGAGATAACCTTAAACAGCTCCCTGATCCGTGCCTCCCGGAAGCGCAAGGTAAAACGGCTGTTGGAGCGCACCTTGAGTTCATAGCGCTTCAGGTGTGGTGCCCGCTGGCCTGCCACCCGGTCTACAGCGGCTTGATACTGGGGGTTGCCGGCATCCAGCGCCAGGGCTTCACCGAACAGGCGTGCCGCTTCGGCTGTTTTACCGAGCCGCTCGGCCTCGACACCTTCCTGCCAGGCTGCCCGGGCGTTCTGCTGCTCAGCGGCCCGCACCGACAGCTCGCCATAACGTGAGATGCCGGGATCCAGCATGGCTGCCGCCTGATACTCCACGGCCGCGCCGGTATAGTCGGCTGCGGCCAGGCGCGCATCACCTTTACGAGCCCGTTCTGCTGCTGCGGTACTCCGCACGGACAGCAGCTTCAAGCGGTATTCGGCAGTATCCGGTTCATGCTTCAGTGCCTCGGCATACTGCTGCATAGCCGCTTCAAACTGTCCCTGCCGTTCCAGCTCAAGCCCCTTCTCAAAACTGCTGCGCCCAGCCGAGCAACTGCACAGGATCAGCACCATGACCGCCGCAATGCTCAGAAACAACAACTGAGTGATCTGTTCCAGATCATGCTGACTCATGGCCTCGCACCCTTATCCCAGCCTAATTGCGGTCACAGCCATGTCCGGTGTCAGCCAGCGCAAACTCGGTCACCAGCATGATCCGTTGCAACCCTTCCGGCAGATTCCGCAACTGCGGTTCCATGCCGCGGTACCGTGCGCACTGGAGCCAGATTTTCAGGATCTGCAACCCGTGGCAATCCAACGAGTTCAGCTCTTTGCAATCAACCCTCAGCACCTTGTGGCCTCCGGCATCCATCTGCTGCAACGTTTCAGAGAGGATATCGATCTGTCCAATCATGCCTGCAATATTCCAGTCACCGGTAAGCATCACTTCAGCGCCTTCAACACGGACTCCCATATCGGCTCTCCTTATACGTAGACATTGGACTGCTGCAGCTCATCAACGGTTATTCCAGATTCCGTGCCAAGAGCACCCAACAAAACCACAAGCAATATCAGCATATTAAAAAAACGACTCACTGCTGCAACGGTAACAAATCAGAACAGTGGCCCGGATCATACCGCCTGTTCCGGCTCCAAACCTGCAACTGGCCGGGCTTTGACCAAAAGCAACCTTTTGTATGGCCGGCTCATTTTTTGACATCAGGGAGAAAACCGGTGTCTGGCGTTGTCAGAAGTGAAGAGGCCGGCAGAACCAGAGCTGCGGCAGAGGCGCGTGTCCAACCGGGTGGAGAGCAGGAGCCTGGTCAGTTGTTACCTTGCAATGAAGGAGAGCAGGGGAACAGCCCCATGGCGCGATGGGCCAGATAGCGGCTGCAGTACAGAAGTACGTCGCTGGTGTGGCCCGGTGTGATCAGAAGCCGCACAAGGATGCGGAGCTTATCCATGCGGCTTAGGTAGGCATCAAAATACTGGAGAGCCTCGGGCAATGTCTGGAGCGCCGAGGCAGCGGCAATCTCCACGCTGTCAATGTCTTTGTGGCAGATGCCGTCGGGCAGCGGAGCCGGACAGTGAGGCAGGGCGCCGGAGAGCTGGAAAAGTCGCAACAATTGCTGTGTCAGCCGTTTTCCGTTGTGGCGGCGCAGATAGCGCTGCCTGATCTCCGAGGTGATCTCCTGCCTGACCTGCGGATTGGCAATCAGAAAGCCGAGCTGGTTGAGATAGGTTGCTTCATCAAGCGGATCCCCCAGATACTCGTGATACCTTCTGGCATCGATAAAGCTGCAGCCGTTGAAGACCCTGCCGGCGCCATACTTGTAAAGGGGACAGGCCATACCGACCAGGGCGGCATACAGCGTGGCCCCCAGGGAGGGCTGCGGCATGGCATCCAGACAGATATCAGCAGCGAGATAATAGCTGACCGGGTCAGAAACATACCCGAGAAAGCGTATCCGTTCATCCGCAACAGGATACTGAGGATCGGCTTCACTGCCGATAATGTACAGCCTTGCCTGCGGAAAACGGGCAAGTATCTTGCGGGCGGTCCGGTAAAAATTATATTCGCCGTTGGGCACAAATTTCTCGGCGGTACCGATGCTGATCAGGCAGACACAGTCCGTGGGAATGGCAAGCTGCTGTCTGGCCCGTTGCTTCTGTTCAGGCGTCACAGCCGGGGCCAGCTCTTCAAGCTGGGTGAACGGCAGATGCCGCACCGCCCTGACCGGACGGTTATCCCGGGTAAAGCGGGTATGGAAGCGGGAGTGGGAAACCACCAGGTCTGCGACGGAACAGCCCAGCCAGAACCAGGAGTGGGCATGGTTTTCCAGCAGTACCGCCCCCCCGCCTCCCTGCGCAAAGGCGATCACCGGCAGGGCATCCCAGGGATGGTGGTACAGCATCACCAGACGCGATCTTTCCCGCAGGCGCCTCAGCGTGGCTGCCCGCTCAACAAGCGTTTGGCCTGGCTCAAGGGTGATGACCGGGGTTGAACCGATCCCCGCGATGAACCAGTCCGGTATTTTCTCTCGTTGCTGACGGGTTACGACAACCGCCTGCTGCGGATCGTTGCTGCGCCGCAGCATCTGAAACAGGATCCGGGTGTGTCCGCCAACCTGGCCGAGTTCCGTGGCAACATGCAACACAGAAAAGCGGTGCTCGGCCACAGGCTCGTCAGGCTCCCGGCTGTCGCTAGACGGGCGTCAGAATCCCAGCAGCAGGTTTTCCAGGCGGCCGTCGGCAAAGTACCCCGTATGATTGCGCCAGGCGAAACGGGCCAGGGCCTCAATCCGTTCGAGCAGCTCCTCGGTGTCAGGCCGGTCTTGCGGCTTAAGAATCCTGCTCTGCAGCAGGTACTCATACAGGAGCCGGTTCCGTTCAAGCATCCTGAGCCCGTCACTCATGGCAGGCTGCTCACGCTGATCTGGTCCAGCGACATCAGGAAGCTGCTGGTATAGGTCCACAGGTCGGCACTGATGCCGCCGCTGCTGTAGGGAGCCCGTCCGTCGAATCCGCTGTCGGTAACATCGATCTTCAAGGTACCGTCATAGTAGACCTGAATCCTGCTGCCGTTGAACACCATCTTGAGCGTATGCCAGCCGGTCCCCACACTTCCCAGGCTGACCTGCTGCATCGGCACACCGCTCCAGAGAGCCCAGGAACGGAACTTGACCAGCTTCAGCACATTGGAACCGCCGATTGAGTTATCAGGATAAATCCAGGCGCCATAATGGGTGCCGGTGGCCGGGTCGAGACGCCCGCCAATTCCGCCACCAAAGGCGCTTGAAGAAAACTTGAGCGTCGCCTCCACTACGTAGTCGCTCCAGCCGGCATCAGGCACGGTATACAGGTAACTGTAGCTGACAGAACTGCCGCTCCCCAGCAACAGGCCATCAACCATATTCCAGGTTCCAGACACAAGCGTCCACGGGGCAAGCGGATCATCCCCGACATTGCGGCTAAAATCATCGCTGAACAGCAGACTGCTGCTGACGGGGTTAACAGTCAGGCTGACCGAGACCGTGGCAGAGGTGAGGCTGCCGTCACTGGCACGGTAGCTGAAGCTGTCGCTGCCGGTATAGCCGCTGGCAGGGGTATAGCTGAAGGAGCCGTTACTGTTCAGCGCCAGGGTGCCATGGGAAGGAGTGCTCACCAGCTGGGCCGTGATGGCCGTGCCGTCCGGGTCGCTGTCATTGGCCAAAACCCCCGGAGCAGCAATGTTCAGCACCGTATCCTGGTTCAGGCTGTAACTGTCAGCGGTCGCCACCGGGGCACGATTGACCGGCGCCACGGTCAGGCTGACCGTGGCCGTGGCAGAGGTGAGGCTGCCGTCACTGGCACGGTAGCTGAAGCTGTCGCTGCC
>CAZUSH010000035.1:24101-36132 GCA_964622705.1 uncultured Geobacter sp.
GCTGAAGGAGCCGTTACTGTTCAGCGCCAGGGTGCCATGGGAAGGAGTGCTCACCTTCTGGGCGCTCAGCACGTCACCATCCGGATCACTGTCGTTGGCCAGGACCCCCGGCGCCACCACATTCAACACCGTATCCTGGTTCAGGCTGTAACTGTCAGCGGTCGCCACCGGAGCACGATTGGCCGTAACCGTGATACTGACCGTGGTGGTTGCAGAGCTCAGGCTACCATCACTGGCACGGTAGCTGAAGCTGTCACTGCCGATATAGCCGCTGGCTGGAGTATAGGTAAACGAGCCGTTGCTGTTCAGCGCCAGGGTGCCATGGGAAGGAGTGCTCACCTTCTGGGCGGTCAAGGTATCACCATTCGGATCACTGTCGTTTGCCAACACCCCTGGCGCTGCCACACTCAATGCCTTGTTCGTGCGGGTGCTGTAGCTATCGCCCACGGCAACCGGTGCGCTGTTAACGGTATTCTGCACCCGCACACTGGTGACCGAGGTGCCGACCCGGATCTTGAGCGCCCCGCCGGCGGTGGTACGGTATTGGTCAGCGGCGGCAAGCATGCCGTTAAGGTAGATCATCGGACTGCCGCTGTAGAGGCTGGGGATTATTAACTCTATGGCCGTGTCCGCGTCAGTGGCCCCGGATACCGCTGCATTCACCACGTAGCTGCCGTCACTGAGGGTTACGGATGGTGTGACGCTTGCCGTACCCCGCTTGCGCCACCAATCAGCCACCTGCACGCCGTTAGTCAGCCACAGTTGCGCTAATCCGCTGCCATAGCGGACATACTCCTGCTGCACAGCGCCATTATTGGAGGGGGCATGGCCGTAAAAATTGATCAGGCCGCCAAACTGCCGGTAAAAATCAACCGCAGCATGGATCGAGTCCACGGTATGCCCTTCAGTGCTCTGTGCCACCAGGATACCCACGAACCAGTCGCTGACCGGCAGAGATATGGCACTATAGCGCTTACCGGCCGTCACGGTTGAGAGGGCGCGGGTGGGAAAGGGGCATAGCTTCTGCTCACCGGCCGTCTGCACAGAAAGGCTCTCCTGCAGCTGGCGCGACCCCTCCCTGGTGGCATTAAAATAGGGCGAGGCCCAGGTACGGGGACAGTTTTGGGCTGTCCCGCATCCGCTCCTGCCGTTATCCAGCCCGGAGAGCCAGCCGTCGATGTCATTAAACGACTGAAGCATCGAACCCTTGGCATACGCGCTGCCGTCGGTATAGCCGCTTGGCATGCTGTCAAGGACCTCGTCTGGTCCCCAATGCCAATAGTCATAATCGGTTTGTATCAGCAGGGCATTGACCGGGTTTTTCAGGCCGCCATTGTGAGATCCGATGGTTGCACCGTAACTGCTGACTGCAGAGCGCAGATTTGCCACTGTCGCAGCATCCCCCTTCATCTCGTCACGCAGGGTACCGGTGCAGAAATAGTAGTCTCCCCTGGCGCCCACTGATTGCTCATAGCGGGCCGAATCAAGGATGGATTTGATGCTGGTCTGGCTGTTCTCGAAATCATGGCGAACCATAAAAGCGGCATCATAGGGGTATTGCCAGGGGCTCAGCCTGGCCAGCGGCAATTTGAAATTCTCAAAAGCCCACTCAATGGCTTTGCGGAAGATCTGGTAGGAATACATGGTCGGCTCGCTGGCGCCATGGCCGATCAGGGGCTGGAAACTGCCGTAAAAGATGATCTGCCCTTGGCCATAGGTATTGACGGTCAAAAGAGGTCCGGCAATGCCGTTGGCCAGTACGGTTGCAGCACCAGCGGATACCCGCCAGGCCAGGTGCAGTTGATGGGCAACATGGGTTGGCGAGGTCCCCCAGGGGATCTCTTCACTGGAAAACGGCCAGCTCCAGATCAGCGTGCCGCTTGGCAGGTGATTGGTAAGCCGGTGGCTAACCGTTTTGGTCAAGCGTGAATTGCCATACCAGTTCCAGTCATTGCTTTCACTGGGAGTGGTGTAGGTCATATGCAGCCCCATCTCGGTTGCCAGGGCAAAGTCACCGCGCTGGCTGCCATCGGGCTTCCGAGTAAAGGAGGATGATCCGACAAACAGGAATCCCCCAGCATTGACATACTCCCTGAGAGGCGACACCTCGCTGTCGTTGATCGCCTCGGCTGCCAGGCTGATCAGGATCGGGTAGCGCGGGCTACCATCACTGTTACGCAGTTTGCCGGCCATGATATCGCTATCGCTGATGACAACATAGGGGGTGCCATCCGATAGCAGGGCCTCCTGCAGCCCGGTATGGGCGACAAAATAATGCCAGGCCGTATACCACCACTGGAAACCGGTTGTGCCAGCCCCTGTGGGGGTTGGAGCAACAGCCGGCAGACTTTCCTGGTTCTGGGTCAGCTCAGAGACATGAATTGCCACGACCGGCTGGGGAATGCTTGCAGCTCGGGCCTGCAGCGCAGGAGCCCAGACGGCGAACAGCACCAGCAACAACCTGACCGCAGTAACACGAAGATGGAAGGGCGTGAAGATTGTCATGGTGAAGCTCCTCTAGCTGAATAAGCCGTTCTCACACTGCAGCAGACACACGAGGCAGGAGCAGGGCGGTTGTTCTTTCAACCTCAACCAGTACTGCGCAAGGTAAAGGTACGCCTGGCACGGCGTTCCGTGCCCTTGAAGGCCGCATCCTCTGCTTGGCGGATAGCAGCAACACGGCAGGAGACCCACCCGTCACGGCGCAGAAACTCGAGGATACTGCCGCGCCTGAGCAGATCATCGAGCAGCTCTGGACACACCATGTCGTACCGGTTATCGTTATATTTGACCCTTATCAGCATCATGCTTTCCTCTCGTGCCACGGGGCAAACCTTGGCCCCTGCTCACCTGCACAGCACCGGCAAGCCGGCAGGCTGCTGCAGCGGTAATGCCATCTCCGGGCGGCCCTTCACCTGCCCTCGCGTGTGGGCAACATAGGTGGGGGAAACCGCCAGCCTGATGATGCTGCATATCTGACGGATGTCTTCATCCGTTACCCCGGTGCCGGTCGGTAGTGACAGCACCCGTGCCGTCAGCCGCTCTGTCTCCGGCAGCACCAGACCTGCGTGGGGAAAATAGGAACGATACGGCTCCATCCGGTGACAGCCGGGATAGAAATAGCGCCTGGCCAGGATATTTTCAGCCCGCAGCAGCTCCACCAGATGATCCCTGCCAATGCCGGTGACCGCTTCGTCAATCTCAAGCACCAGGTACTGATAGTTACAACGTTCCCGGTCGTCATAGCTGATCATCCTGATCCCGGGGATATTGCGCAGTTCCTCCTGATAGGTTTCATAGTGCTCATGGTTCACCGCAATGAACCGTTCAAGGCTCTCCAGGTTGGTCAGCCCGGTCAGGGCGGAAAACTCGCTCATCTTGCCGTTGGTACCGATGTAGATCACTTCATCGTGTCTGCCGGAGAAGCCGAAGTTCTTCATGAGCCGTATCTTTTTCGCCAGCGCATCGTCATTGGTGGCAATGGCCCCCCCCTCGCTGGTATTGAAGAACTTGGTGGGATGGAAGCTGAAGACCTCGGCATTGCCGAAATTGCCCAGCATCCTGCCGTTACAGGAACAGCCAAAGCCATGGGCCGCATCGAAAAGGAGCTTCAGGTTCCGCTCCCCGGCAATCCGCTCCAGCGCCTGGACATTGCAGGGACGCCCCCAGAGATGCACGCCGATGATACCGCTGGTGCGCGGTGTGATCATGCGTTCGACACAGGACGGGTCGATGGTGTGGGTGGCCGGATCGATGTCACAAAAGACCGGCGTGATCTCCTGCCATTGCAGGGCATGGGCCGTTGCGACAAAGGTGAAGGAAGGGAGAATGACTTCGCCTTTCAGTTCAAGGGCGCGAATGGCGATCTCCAGGGCCACGGTCCCGTTACAGATGGCAATACAGTGCCGGACACCGAGCATGGTGGCCAGCCGGTGCTCAAACTCCTGCAGAAAGGGACCATTGTTGCTGAGCCAGCGGCGGTTCAGCATATCATTGATCCGCTCGTAGAGACGGGTGCGGTCACCGATATTGGGACGCCCCACGTGCAGCATCTCATCAAAGGCCGGTTTGCCGCCGCAGATTGCCAACTCTTCAATGCTCTTTTTCATGGTCGCCTCCCCGACGTTTCTGGTTCAGGCATCGTCCCGGCGGCTGTCACAGGCGCACATGCCCATCACATGCACATCACAGGGGCCGCCCCGTTTCATCAGATGACCACGCAAGGTGCCTTCCACACTGAAACCGCATCGCTCATAGGAGCGTATGGCGGCGCTGTTGTCGGTCAAGACATAGAGATACATCCGGTTCAGCCCCAGCTCATTGAAGGCATAGGCAAGCAACTGACGGATTGCGGAACTGCCGAACCCTTTGGCCCGTTCACCGGTATCGCCAATCAGTATCTGCATCTCAGCGTGACGCATGCACCAGTCGATATGACGCAGGTAAATATTGCCGATATGCTTGCCGCTCGTGGTAACGCACACGGCCAGGCTGACTTCATCGCGTGGCGCGTTGTAACCGGTCTTGCGCTCCAGCCACTCTTCAACCGCACGGCGGCTGACAAAATGAAAGGTCCCCCCCAGCAGTTCGTACAAGCCCCGATCATTGTGCCATTGATGCATCAGTATGGCATCAGACTGTTCAAGTGCCCGTAAATAGACAGGTTCTCTCATAGCTTCAGTCCTCCTTGACACCTATGTGTAACGCCTTGCGATAGGCCGGGAAATAACCGCCCGGATCGTCGGGATCCACACCGGCCTTCCGGCAGAGCTGGTGGTACCGTTCATCGTCGTATATCTGTTTGATACAACGCAGCGGCAGCTCTCTGCCGCCATAGCGCCGCTTTGATTCACCGACACCGCCCCGTCCGCCACCCAGGTTAAGCATCGGAATTCCCATGTGTTTCAGGTGATTGACCCCGAACCAGATCAGCGGCACACTGTGATCCCGCCCCTCGGGCAGAGAAACATTGAACAGGTATTCCCCCAGGTCAGCGGTATAGGCAAAGACCGAGACAGCCTCGATGCCCTTTGCACCTCCAACACCAACCAGCACCACATTCTCGCAATCAAACAGAAAAGCGAGGGTCTCGTCGGAAAAGTGATAACACTGGTCCGCCCCTTTGCGGCTGAAGAACGCCCGGTGATTTTCCAGAAAGAAATCGACCAGCTGCTCGTGCTGAAAGACGAAGTTGCCGTTTATGCGTTGCCAGTCCTTCAGCTGCCGCTTGCGGTTCGTTGAGAGGTTGCGCCAGAGCTCCTCCATATCCTGGCTCAGGTCCAGCAGATGCACTGTGTCATACTGGAACAGCTCCGCAGGTTCGAAGCTGTCGCCATGGTCAAAGACCGGGTTGATGCCCAGGTAACTGCAGACATAGCCGCGTTCGCGGACAAACTGTTTCCAATGGCGCTGGAACTCCTCCCAATTGCCATTTCCCACAAACCCGGAGAAGCCGAACGGCTTTACAATATCGATGGCGCCGTCGTACTCCCGTTCCGCAATCGGGCAGACAATCCGCGTATCCTCATGTTCCAGGCAATACAGATACGTCCGCTGGCCGCTGGTCAAGTGCATGGCATAGCAGTTCTCCCAGGTATGGCCGAACGAGTGGGGAATGCCGCTCAAGGCACGTTGCCATGCTGCGGGATCGTCGAGTGATATGCACTGCTGCTGTATGGTCACGGCTCCTCCTGAACACGTCCGCCGCAGCGGCGTTTCTTATAAGCTGCTAACCGAATTCACCCGCACGGTACGCCGGGAAATAGTCGCCTGACTCCGGTTGCGCATGCTCCCTGACCAACTCCGCGTAACGTTGATGCCGGAAGATCCGTCCGCACAGCCAACTGTTGCGCGTGCCGGTGGACCAGCCCCGTTTGAACTTGTTCAAACCGCAGTCACTGTCTGCGTTCAGGCCCGCCGCCCCACCCCAGTCAAACCAGCGTGCCCGGCCGGCGAAATACTCCAGTTCGGTCCAGTAGAGTGGATAGGAGGCCATCAATTTCTGGCCCAACGGGCTGCTTCCCACCAGGTGTCCATAACAGACATCTCCCCGCCGCAGCACAAGATGTGAGGTCACGGCAACGCCCTGATGCAGGGCACGGAACATGACCGCACCGGGAATGGCAAGCTGTTGCCGGAATGCCTCAGGCGAAAAGGCCCGGATACCCTTGACGTCGAACCGCTCCGACAGGTTGGCGTATAACCCGGTCCACTCATTGAGGTAGCGGTACGGCTGCTCGGTGATCTCAACCGTGATGTCCTGCCGAGCCCGCCTGGTGCAGCGGGCATGGTGGCTGGACACGATGTTCTCCACCGGCAGGCTCAGGTCGGCCACAAAATGCTGCTTGAACGGACGGGCAAGCTCGAAGGTGCGCTGCAGCAGGCCTGGCTCACAGTCGGCAAAGGGGTCGCTGACCAGCGTCAGACTGACCAGCTCCTGAGCAAGTTCCTCCAGGTCTTCCGGCAGGCGTGACCAGTCACGGCACGTAAACAGGGGATAGCAGCCCATGCCGTCCCAATCGTCACCACAACCGATCCGGCGTTGCAGAATCCATCCGCCACTGCCCGGCAACTGCCGGGGGGTGCCGAACTCAGCCAGTGAATGGGCGTAGAGGGGATCAGCATAACCGTTCATGCGTTGACCCTCCCATTTCCGCCCATGGACCGGATGCATTCGATAATCGCCCAGTTGCTCCTCCTGTTGTTGTAGGAACGGCTCGGCTCAAAGGGAAATACCGATCGTTGCTGCAGTCCGACGGTGTCGAGCAGACCACGATATTCGGCTTCTGTCCGTTCACGCCCCCTGAGCAGCAACAGCATGCTCAGATCGCTGGAAACGGTCACCGGCGCATCAAGGGGAGAATCGGGCATTATCTGTTCGATCACCAGCAACCTGCCTGACTGCCCCATGGCCATGGAACAGTTGCCAAGAATCCTGCAGACCTGTGCATCATCCCAGTCATGCAGGATATTGGAGAGTATGTAGAGGTCTCCACCCGCCGGTACTGAATCATGAAAAAAGTCACCTGGTGTGGTTCGGCAGCGTGCAGACAGGCCGTTTTCCTCAAGATAACGGTGCGCTTCATCCAGGACCGATGCGGTATCGAACAGGTGGCCGACCACCTCCGGATGGGCCTTGAGAATGGCGGTCATCAGGGTACCATTGCCCCCTCCCACATCCACAACGGTCTTCACCCCGGAAAAGTCATAGCTCGCAACGACACCTGCGGAACGGTCTTCTATCGCTTTACTCATCAGGTCATTGAACAGGGAGCCAGCCCCGGGATTATGGGAAAAATACTCGAAGAACGGCATACCGAAGATATGGTCGAAACCAGGTTCACCCGATCGGACCGCATGGCACATTCCCAGAGCAGCCCGATAACTGACTTCTCCAATGTAGCGTATCCGGTTGCGCAGTGATGCGGGATGACTTGCCCGTAACAGTTCTCCCCGACCGGTCAGGGAGAAGGCTCCGCCAGGCTTCTGCTCCAAAAGTCCCACCACAGTCATCATTCGCAGAAACCGGAGCAGCGACTGCTGCTGAGCGCCGGTGAGCTGCGACAACCGAGAGCAGACCAGTGGGCCGTCTTCCAGGTGATCGGCAATACGCAATTCTACCGCTGTATACAGGACCTGACTCAGGGTGCACCCGCCTGCCATATCCCGGACAATTTCAGCATCACTCCTGGTTTC
The DNA here is from genome assembly GCA_964622705.1 of uncultured Geobacter sp. Classification (GTDB taxonomy): domain Bacteria; phylum Desulfobacterota; class Desulfuromonadia; order Geobacterales; family Pseudopelobacteraceae; genus Trichlorobacter. The sequence goes on from CAZUSH010000035.1 coordinate 31,797, forward strand.
ATAGGTGGTGTTCATGGCTGGTCTCCAATCGGGGAAGTCAGATGCTGCGACATCGCGGCAGCGGCACTGATGCAGAAAGCAACCCGCTCCATGTCTTTGTGTCCGTAGCGCTGGTCGCAGGGAATGGTCATGATTTCCATTGACAACTGGTGGCTGTCGCAGAAGGTGTCGGGCACCACACCCCGTATCGGCCAGTGCAGCGGAGGATAGATACCCTGGTCAAAACAGATCTGCCGCACCCGGTCACGATCCCGGAGCCGCACCGGGAAGCCCAGGGGGACCACCCCCTCCGGTAGATCCGGAAACAGGGCCAGATCCCCCAGACGGTCTGCCAACAGCCGGTAGTTGTCGATCCGCTGCCGGGCGATCCGCTTGTATCCGAACCCCTGTAGCAGCAGCAGTCGGGAGAGCTGGCTCATGGCACAGCAGCGGGTGGGCGCCCCGGCATCCGCCTCCCGGAACAACGGGTACCAACTGCGATCATCTGACCCGGCATCGAAATCCCGGCGCCGCAGTGCTGAGCCGTATGACTTCTGCCACCAGTCGGCAGGAGGGTCGCCTGGCCTGATCTCCAGCAGTTCGGTCCGACTGTTCAGCACCAGCAGCCCCCCATCAGGCACACCCAGAAACTTGCGGGGACTGTAGAGCACAAAATCAGCCCCCTGCCCTACCCCGCTGCTCAGCAGTGCCTGACAGGCATCCTCAAGCACCATGGCGCCCTGCCCCTTTAACCGCCGTTTGTGCTCGAGATTGCAGGGAAAACCGAAGTAATCAACCATGATCACCAGATCACCAGGTTCCACCTCGGCGGTCCACTCCAGGGAAACAGGCTGCAGATCAGCTCCGATGCCGTACAGACTCACCGGAACACCGCACTGTTGCAGGGTTTTAAGCAGATGATTGCAGTAAAAGGATGGAAGCCAGAGCCGGCCGGGAGCCAAATGCTTGAGCAACAGGGCGATGCCGCTGCGGGCGCTGGCCAAAAAGAGGGTCTGCCTGGTAACAAAGGGCGGAAAACTACGGCCCCGTTCCGACAGGTCGGCCAGGCCGAACATACCGCCGATGATCTGGGTGCTCAATTCCGCCGACATATGCTCAGACCTCCTGCAAACCGTACAAAGCGACATCAGCCGGGCTTTCGCTGCCCGGTATCGGCGCAAGCCACTCGCTCATCCATTCGAGCCTGGGCTGGAGCACCCCCGGTTCCCTGCCGTAACAGCTTCCCTCCCGCTGCTGCAGATCGAGAATGGTGAGCGGAACACGGCTTTCATACCCAAACAGCACCCGGGAGGAATCCTGAACCACCAGGACGGTAAAACGGTGGATGCCGCTGTTCAGCAGATCGCCCGGGAAGAAGCCGGTGCTGCGGAAAAGCCCGACCGGCAACGGCTCGCTGCACTGACTGCCGGTGCTGAAGGCCAGGATACCCTCGGCAGTGTGCAGATGGATCGTCACCTGGAGCCGGCTGCCTGGCGACAGATTCCAGTACTCCACCTCCAGCGCAAACGGTGTCTGCATGGTCAACGGGTCGGATGGCGTCCCCTGCCGGTTTCGCACCCGAATCCTCTTCAGCCGGACCAGCTCGCTTCCCGGCGCCTGGTCCGGCTCATCCCAGGCCTCCTCCGTGCTGTCACCGGCCTCGGTAGCAGCAGCCATATAAGCGGCGACCACCCGCGCGGCTGGCCCATCATCGACGATCCGCCCCTTCTCAAGCCAGATCACCCGGTTGCACAGGCTGTTGACAGCGGTCATGTTGTGGCTGATGAAGATCACGGTCCGTCCTCCCCTGGCCACGGAGCCGATCTTGCCCAGACATTTTTTCTGAAACGACATATCGCCCACTGCCAGCACCTCATCCACCAGCAGGATCTCAGGCTCCAGATGGGCCGCCACCGCAAAGGCCAAGCGCACATACATGCCGCTGGAATATCGCTTCACCGGCATCTCCAGGAAGCGTTCAACCCCGGAGAAGGCCACAATATCGTCAAATTGCCGCTTGATCTCCTCTTTGCGCATCCCCAGCACCGCGCCGTTCAGATAGATGTTCTCCCGGCCGGACAGTTCGGGATGGAAACCGGTTCCCACCTCAAGCAGGGAGCCAACCCGCCCGTATAGCTCGGCGCTCCCGGCGGAGGGGGGCGTAATGCGGGAAAGTATCTTGAGCAGTGTGCTCTTGCCGGCGCCGTTATGGCCGACGATCCCCACCAGCTCCCCCTGCTCGATCTCGAACGAAAGCTCGCGCAGGGCCTCGAACTCCCCGGTGTCCGCCGGGTGATGGCTGCCTGCACACCGGCGCAGAAGCGAGCGGGTACCGGCGGCCAGCTGATCGGCCAGGGTATCGTGACGCTGCTGCACGCCGGGAATGCGGTATCGTTTGGACAGTCCGGTCGCCCGGATGGCAATCCGCTTCATCGTTTCTCCCTTTCAAGCCGGACACGTTCTCACAAGGTCAGATCAGGTCGGCAAAGGACTGCTCCATCGCCTTGAAGCACAGCAAGCCACCAATGCAGAGCAGGAGCAGCATAACGCTGCTGACCAGCATGACCTGCGGGTCTGGCGGGGCACTGCCGGTAAGTGCCCAGCGGAACCCCTCGATCACCCCGACCATTGGATTCAGGCTGTAGAGCAGACGCCACGATTCCGGCACCATGCTGACCGGGTAGGCCACCGGCGAGGCGTACATCCAGACCTGGGTGACAAACGGTATGATGCTGCCGACATCCCGGTAACGCACGTTCAGGGCCGAGGCGCACAGCCCCACCGAAAGGGCGGTCAGCACCGCCAGCAGCATGAACAACGGCAACAAGACCAATCCGAACGAAGGGGCTATCCGGTACCAGGCCATCAACCCCAAAAGCGCCACAAATGAGAACAACAGGTCCACCAACGGGGCCAGGGCCGCAGCAACTGGGATCAACAGCCGGGGAAAATAGATCTTGGTCACCAGGCTGGCGCTGGCCACCACGCTGCCGGAGCTCTTTGCCAGCGCCTGCGAGAGATAGCTCCAGGGCAGCAGGGCCGTGAAGGCAAAGACCGGATACGGAATGCCGTCGGATGGAATCTTTGCCAGTCTGCTGAAGAGCAGGGTAAAGACCAGCATGGTCAAGAGCGGTTGCAGGATCACCCAGGCCGCGCCGATCACGGTCTGCTTGTAACGGGTCAGGATATCGCGCCAGACCAGAAAATACAGGAGTTCGCGGTACTGCCAGAGGGTGGCAAGTTCCAAGTGAAACAGCCCCTTGCGCGGTTGTATGATGAGAGACGGCTGTTCAGCCGCTGCTGGTTGCGCTGCCATAATCGCTGCTCCGTTTCAGATTGCTAAAGCGCCCGCCTGGCTGGCGCCGAGCACGTGACTGACGGTGGTGAACTGCAGACCGCCGAACAGATGCCGCAGCTTGCCCTCCATCCGATCAAGGTTGAGGTAATGCCTGAAGCGAGACTTCAAACCGGACCTGATCCTGGGCTGGTCAGGATCCAGTTCCCAGGGATGGAAATAGACAATGGCCGGCTGCTGTTCTTTCCGGTTGATCCCCTGGATGGCCCACTTGACCAGCGCCGCCGGCAAAAGCCGCAGATAGCCTCCTCCCGCAATGGGGAACTGGCCACACCAGGTGCCGAGTCTGAGCGGATAGGTGGAAAGCGGGAATTCCGTGATCTTGCCCGCATGGGTCCAAATCTGGTGGGGAAAACGCTTGCCGCCCGGAATACCGTACAGGTCGTGCGCGATAGGGAAGATGCTGGAGTCGTAGCGGAATCCCTCCTCCAGCAGAATGTCCAGCGCCCAGAGCGAGTGGTTGGTGATGGAGTAGCTGGGAGCCCGGTAACCCTGTACTGCGATACCGCAGATATCTTCCAGCACGGTCTTGGCGCGCACAATATCGGCTCTGAATTCACGGGGGGTCTGGCGATAGATCAACTGGTGGGCATAGCCGTGGCAGGCGATCTCGTGCCCCCTGCGCTGCACCTCCTGCACCAGCCCCGGCTGCCGTTCAGCGACCCAGCCCAGTACAAAAAAAGTTGCCGTGATAGAAAACTCATCCAGCAGATCAAGTATCCGCACGGTATTATCCACCACCCGCATCGGATGCCGCTCCCAGGTATCCGGGCTGATCTCACGTTCAAAGGCGGTTACCTGAAAGTAATCCTCAATATCTATAGTCAGGGCGTTCAACATGGCCTGCTCCTCAAAAGACTTTCTTCAGCTCGATGATGCCGCGGTTGACATGACGGTTATCCGCGGCAATACCGGGGGAGTAGTAGTCGACGTAGGTGTAGGCAAGGGTCAGGGTCAGTTGGTCGGCAATCAGATAGCTTAAGGAGGTACCGGCAAGAAAGC
>CAZUSH010000036.1:0-33861 GCA_964622705.1 uncultured Geobacter sp.
TCAGGAATTTACGAGGGGAACTGGCATCGTCCACAGCTACTGCCGGATTGGTGCCAGTTGCCGTATTTTGGTAGTCTATCCAGGTAGAATAGGTATTCGGCAAGAGCACTTGTTTATCAAACAAGCCATAAATATGCACCAGACCATCATTTGTCGGTGCTGAGTTCCATGTGTCGGTTATAATCCGCTTTGTCGTATCCAGCTTACAACTAATAGTACCGGTATTGCTCACACCTTCCCATACCATCAAAGTTTCCGCTGCTGTTGTGTCAGACAGAACAACTGGGTTGTTTAATGATGTAAAATACTCAAAAACATAAGTTTCAGTATCTGCTGAAGCAGTATGGGAAATAAGTCGATTGAAGTATGTTCGGTGACCAGACACCCCTTCGTTCCTAAAAATATCAGGTCCCTGCACACCAAGGCCGTTTTTATTTATGGTACTGCCGTCAGCAGCAAGACGGAGATAACCAAGTAGATTTGCGTCTCCAAACTGCCAACTAATCGGCACACCAAAACAGCGCACTGATGCGGCGTTGTTTGTGTTTCTGGATTCTACCCAAGTTATCCAAAACTCCTTACGAACTTGATCAAAACTGATATGAGGTGATTTGCGGGTCAACAACGTGTCAGAGCGATTTATCGGACTCGAGTCATACAACGCATATGTAACATTCAACGAGACATCTGCATCTATTGGAACAACAGCCAAGTTAACTGCTATGGTGCCAGCTGAATATAAAACATATCCGCCGTTCTTTGAATTAAGCCCAGTACCAGTTATGTTTCCATTAAAATCATCATTAGCGCTGACAGTATAGTCGGTCTTGTTATGAGTGACTGGATCCGTATTGCTGTAACTGCCCGTAACACTGACCGACCCAGGCACTATAAACTGGTTGTTTAAAGGAATTGTTGTAGTTCCAGACGCTGTATTTTTGGGAATCGTGATTGTGCTGAAATTATTATTGGTGATGCTTACACCAGTATACGTCTGCATCTGTGTAAATCCAACAAAAGTTGGAGTAAGAGATGGCGTGCTCCATGTACTGCAACTAGTAGCATTTGGCAAACTATTGATATTCACATAGCGCAGATATCCGGTAGTGGCTGTACCGCTACCACTACTTTCGGTATCTTGCCAGACCACAACAGCGTTCCCTCCAGCCTGATTATACGCGATATCAGGCAACGTCTGGTTCCCTGCTAGTGCTGCACCACCTGCATCTTTGGATATCAAGAAGTTACTTCCACACATGCTGCCATCTTGCTGAATGAACTGACCGTAGATATCAGCACCACTGCTGTTACGGTTGCGATAATCATCCCATACCGCAAAATACAGTTGTTTATCCGGCAAAAATACAACCCGAGGATTTGCCTGATCATCTGATTGCACAGAGACCTGAAGTTCGCCCCCCACTAAATTAGCCTTGAGTGCTGATTTAGTTAAATTTGTCAAAGAAGAGTTGCTGTTTCCGCATCCTGAAATATTGATGATAGCGACACTTACCACTAATGACAATAAGAGATTAATAATTTTCTTCATAGATACTCCATATGGATCAGTAGAAGTAATAGTGAATCTAGGTGCCACTATAAGCAGTGCACAATGTACCTTCAGAATTCGTCAGGCCACCAAACGTAGCATATACGCAGACAAATGTTGTTCCTGTCGGAACTGCACTTAATGTAAATGTTGAAACACCAACGCGATCATTATCATTGACAATTGCACCTTTAACACCATTTTGTTCAACATACCAATGATATGAGATGGCAGTACCCGGCATGGCTGAACCGCTTTCAGGTGTGTATGTTGCCAAGGCATTAAATGTCAATTGACCTTGTTGTTCTGGGGCGTTTAAACTTAAAGAACCCGATGTACTTTGCGAGCCACTTCCACATCCATAAATAATTAAAGGAATAATAAAAATTATCGTCAGACTAGCAACCAACTTATACTTGTTTTTCCCCATTCTTTAAACTCCTCTCAATTACTACAAATTATTAAACTGCTGAATTATTTAAAATCCTTGGAGTAATAAAAATTAGCAACTCAGTTCTCGAACGTTTCTTGTCGTTGGACTTGAAAAGTCCACCCAGCCAAGGCACGTCCTTCAGGTACGGTACCCCATCATCATTATTGGTATCAGACTCAACGTAAATACCACCAATAACAGTTGTTTCTCCATCACGCAGCATCATTTCTGTAGTAGCCTGTTTCTTGTTAATCGGTGGAGGGCTACCCGAAGAGCCCGGAGAGTCGTTTTTGGCATCGATTTTCATCACAATGGTGCCGTTAGGGTTAATGTTTGGAGTCACTTCAAGTGCAAGTGCTGCTTCAACGAATTTTGTTTCCACCTTGTCGGAGGTTGATGAGGTATATGGAATTTGTTGACCTTGCGTAATTTTTGCTGACTTATGATTAAGCGTAGCAACCTTGGGCGTTGACACTATCCTAACAAGACCAGCACTGACTGCTGCATTCAAACGCATATCAAGCTTAATATTGCTACTCAAAGTACCGAACGAAATTCCAGCACTTGCGCCAGGGCTACCACTCACACCACTTGTCGGTGGGACAGTAGAAGCTAAACCGCCAAAACTGGTGTCCATTGAATTTATCCCTGCAATCGCAGCAGAGCCGTCACGGTAATGAATACCCCAGTTCACCCCAAGCGACTGAGTAAACGTTGTCGAGGCTTCAACAATACGCGCCTCAATCATGACCTGCTTTTCAGGCATGTCCAGGCTCGAAAGAATTTTACGCATGTCAGCAATTGCTGAAGCAACATCTTTCACAATAATTTTATTTGTTCTTTGGTCTTGCGTTATGCTACCTCTGTCCGTTTGCAATGCCTTAAATTGCGACGCAATACTTGTCAAATCAGCATAATTGACATCAAACATCTCTGTTACAAGTGGCTCGCCTTTTAAGGCTGCTTTTCTGTTTTCAATTTCTTCATCAATCAGTGATTTAAACTTTCCTTTACCGCGGATAAGAATAATATTTCCTTCTTCGCGCTTGTCTAACCCCTTTGTATCCAGAATAATATCCAGTGCCTGATCCCAAGGTACATTTACCAATTTAAGACTGATATTCCCTGCCACCTCATCGCCGAGAACAAAGTTTTTGTTACTGACCTCGGAAAGCAGTTGAAATATCTTCCTTACTTCAGCATCAGCAAACTCTAAGGTCACCTTACGTCCCGAATATATTTTTTTACCTGGTTCACTCGGCTGTTCAAGTGTTTTTGTGCTTTGCTCATCAAGGTGAGAAGTATCGGCGTTGACTTTCTTTTGGACTGTGGCGGTCTTGATTGCTGCAACGGTAGATCTAGTTGGCGTCGGTTTCTCGACATTTTTGAAATCAAGATAGATAACATCAGCTTCTTGTCGTAAGCTGTACGCTACATCTTCTTTCAACGCCACTCTAACTAAAATATCTTGACTAGTTTTCGTTTTGACCTGAACAGGTGTAATTCGCAACACAGGGGAAACAAATTGACGCGTTTCCAGTGAACGCTGGTACGCATGTGGTAGCAGGGCATTCTTGATACGGAATGAGACCATGCCGGCACTCTTGACCGGTTGATCCACTGAAGCTGCCCCAGTGGTCTTCACAATAACCCTGGCTACGTCATCAATTGTTTGAAAATCAAGTGCCGACAAATAGGATTGCTTGTACTCAACCGTTTCTGCCGGTTTGGCAGCATGCATCTGTGGTTGCACCTTTTTAATTAATGCGCTTTTTTCAGCAGTAGCAGCGATCATTGGGGGGCCATATTTAATAACGAGACCATCTGCAGTTTTTTCAATAACAGGATCACTACCAGTTGCGTTTGCCACATCAAAAACAATCCGAATTTTATCAGAATAGGTGCCTATGCGGGCAGTCATGACACCGGCATTGTTCAGTTGAATCAATTTCTCGGTTTGTTGATACTTTGCGTTTGGTATATCAAGCACGAGACGATCCGGCTTATTGAGCGTAAACACCTTGTATTCTGGTACAGCTCCACTCGTTTCAACCGTAATGCTACCGTTGGTGGAAGTAATGCTTTTTAACAGCAGCGTCTGAGCCGTTGTACCCTCGGTTGCGGCACGGTTTGCAATGGCCGCAACTTCAACGGCTTTTGTGGTCGCAGGTGTAACAGGTACTTGTGCCCGTTCAGGTGCCGTGGCTGTCTCAGCAACGACATTTTTCTCAGTTGCTGGTGCCACGTAACCTGGGAAAGAAACTTTAAGTTCGCCAAGCTTATCCTGAACCGGTGTAATTACCGGTTCAATAGCATCTTGGGTCAAAAACACCTCAACACGTGTCAACACACCGGCATCTGTATCAAAGCGTTTTACTGCTACCCCTTTGATAGGGCCTTGAGCAAGGTTAAGACTTGCCAAAGATTCAGCCGGCACTGCCTGTGAAAAGTCAATTACGAGCCGAGCCGGAGTAAGTGATTTGTAACTGGTGTAGGTGGTTGGCGCCGATGAAACGATGTGAAGCTCAGTTGCAGCCCCCTCACCGCGCAACAGTAGGGCCTGAATAGAGCTGGATGTTGCTGCAGTTAGTTGCGTATCTTGAGCCCATAGATTAGACTCAACAGAGACTTGTACCGTACTCAAGAACATGCTGAGTGCACACACGGACAACGGCTTCAATTTTGGTATCCATTTCATCGGGAACACTCCTTACGGCTTCCTCAGCAAGGGAATTCGTATTGTTTCTTTTCTTACTTTATTATTTTCATCCCTGAATTGTTCAACAACCTCAACACCTTTTGTGTCAATGCGAACAATCCGACCCTCGTTTTTTCCAATGGTCATGCCTGCTTTTAATACGTACCCCTTTTTATCAGGATCGACCACCATAGCTTTGTTACCTTTTGAGTCAGCAATAATTCCTATCAAACGGAATTGAGACACATCAAAACTATGAATGGGGAGTTGTGATTTAATTTTGTGTACATCGGCAGGGGTTACTGCCTTGGCAATGACATACGGTTTGAACGGGTCCTTTTTAGTACTGAAATCCAATTGGTTGGCATGCGGCGCAGCGAGCTTAATCGAACTTATTTGTTTTTGCACAACTGGCACTGGTTTGGGGGCGATTATTTGGGGTGATGGAGGCGGTGCTGAAGCCTGCTCCTTTTTGGTACAGGCGCTGATCGCCGGCAAAAAACACGCAAATAGGGTTACGATGCGCATAGAGAACCGCATATTATTTCTTTCCCTTTTGGTTTTTCTTGTCATCTGAGATCTCTTCCTTGCCAAGGAACCGGAATGTTGTTGCAAGGCAGTTGACTTTGGTCATCATCCGGTTGTTGACGTTCTTAACCTCAGCAAAGTCAACATTGGTGATATTGACAATCCTTGGCAGATTGGCAATTGCCGCAAAAAAATTGGCTACACTGAAATACGAGCCAGCGACAGTAATGTCAACGGGCACCTCTGCATAGAAATCCTTCTTAACCTCTGGCTTCGGTTTAAAAACCAGAAAATCAAGGCCTGCATTCTTACCGGTTGTGGTAATGCTCGTCAAAAGTGAAGGGATTTCTTTTGAGTTCGGCAACTCGGTCAACGCCCGCTCCAACTCTAGGTTTAGGTCATTATATTCTTTTTGTATTTTGGGGAGGTTATTAGCTATCTTGGTCTTTTCTTCTACTTCAGCCTGAAGCTTTGCGTGTTGTTCCTGCAACTCTACACACTGCTTATATTTTGGCAGGTACAAAAAATAAACCAGCGCCGCAGCTTCAATGATGATCAAAGCCGCAAGGAGCATGATTTTCTGCTTATTCGGGAGCTTAAGTAGTTGTTCTACTTTAGGGTCCATGGCATTACCTTTAGAGTACGTCAGTTATTTTTTCTGCGCATTTTCTGCTTTTTTAGGGGGCTCAATATTAAAATTGAGTTCAAAACGTTTCAACTTGTTACCACTAACATCCTTTTGTTCTGATACAACCAAGTCAACATGCTCGTACTCCGGCGATGCCTCAAGAGCCCGAATAAATTGTGCAATCAATTCTTCATTCATAGCCAAACCGGAGATTGAGATTTTATCACCAGCCTCTTTATATTTTTCAAGCCACAACTGATCCGGAGTAACCTCACTCAGGGTTGCCAACCGCTGAGCTGGACCTGTCTTGTTTTTGCGGAGCACAGCAAGCACATCCAGTTTTTTCGTAACCTCATCTTTCAATTTCTTTATTTGATCCAGCTTTCCAATTTTCGTTTTCAGCTCTGCAATTTTCGCGTTAGCAGCCTGAATATCTTTTTGTACACCAGCTATCTGGCCAAGTTTCACCCCCCAAAGGGCTAAAACAATGACGAGCACTGCAACAACGCTGGCACCAAGTATGAAGAGCTGCTGGAGAGCGGTTTCCTTCTTTTTGGCGGCACGGACCGGTAGTAAGTTTATTCTAATCATTTATCACCAACCCTCCGGATGGCCAGACCTACACCGACTGCCATCAGTGGCGCGATTTCTTGAAGGTACTCCGGATCGAAATCCTTTTCATTATACTTGATCCGCGCAAACGGATTGAGTGCAGTAACCTCCATACTTAATTTTGCTGCCACTGAATCTTTCAGCCCTACCATCTTTGAACATCCACCACTCATACTTATTTTATGGATTCGCTCTTCAGTTGGTGCCGTTGAGTTGTAAAAATCAACTGAACGCCTGATTTCCTGGGCGAGCGATTCGTTAACCCGCCGAATGACATCAAGCAGAGGGCCGGACTGTTGTTCATTTGCAAGCAGCTTCATTTTTTCTGCTTCTTGTGCACTGACTCCCAGCTGTTTTTGTATCTCTTCGGTATACTGGTTACCCCCCATCTGTACATCACGGGTAAAAAGCGATGTTTCACCTCTAACAACGTTGATGTTCATGACCCCTGCCCCCACATTGACGAGCGCACAGACATCGTCCGTGGGGCCATTGTTAAGCTCAAAGGCATTTTGTACCGCAAAAGAATCCACATCCATGACAGCCAAGCTCATGCCGGCCTCAGAAAAGACCGCTCCATAGTCATTAATGATATCCTTTTTGCTGGCAACCAACAGAACCTGCATCTTTGCCGGGTCCATAGGGTCTGGACCTAAAATTTGAAAATCAAGGTGCACATCGTTGATATCAAATGGGATGTACTGTTCAGCCTCCCAACCGATCTGTTCCTCAAGCTCATCGCTTGACATCGTCTGCAGGGTTATCTTTCGGATAATGACGGCATTCCCGGAAATGGAACAGGCGGCACCTTTGGTTTTAATCCCCAGAGATGCAACCAGATTTTTAACGGCATCAGCGACGCCGGCGGTATCCATCAAGCTGTTATCAACAATAGCTTCATCAGGAAGCGGCATGATCGCAGCATTTAAAAGTTGATACCCGTCCCTGACGGGCCACAACTGCACCAGTTTCACAGAACTGGAGCCGATATCAATGCCGACAAGGTCTTTATGTTTTTTAAATAATCCAAACATGGTCGATACCCGTTACCCCTGTTCTTGGAACACTTTATCCCGATCTTCCAGCGAAAAACCCAGGGCTAAAATAATCTTCCGCATGGTCTCAAGGCGACAGCTTTCCCCTCGCTCGATTCGATCGATCGTAACCGTCGACACCCCTGCCTTACGGGCAAGTTCAGATTTGCTCATTAATTTTTTTTCTCGCAGCACTTTTACTTTATTTGGAACTTTCATAGGCATCCCGTTAGTTTTCAGATTATGCTCTATGTATCTTGTTTTTTTTCTTTGTCAATAAATTTTATAAAATTATGTAAAATTTACAAAAAGAGGCGCCACATACTGTGCCACCCCTTACAAGTACCACCATATTTAGACACACGCACAAGATATTGCCATTTATTTAATACACACCCTCCGCACCTCATGAATATCAGTAAGCCCCTGAAACACCTTCAAAATACCATCCTGTTTCAAGCTGGTCATGCCGTCTACAACGGCCTGAGCACGGATGTCATCGGTGTCGGCACGTCGCTTAATCAAATATTTAACAAAGTCAGTGGCATCCAGCACTTCATGAATACCAAGTCGCCCGCGATAACCGGAATGTCCGCACTGTTCGCACCCCTGTGCGCGGGCCAGGGTTATCTGGCTAGCGTCTATTCCCGCCGCTATCATGGCATCTCTGCCATATTCATCACACAGTTCGTCCAGTTCTGCCTGATCTGGTTTGTACAGTTCACGACATGACGTACAGAGCTTACGCGCAAGACGCTGGGCAAGCACACACAGCAGAGAATCAGAAAAGCTATACGGATCAAGCCCCATCTCCAGCAGTCGGGTTATGGTTTCTGCGGCAGAATTGGTGTGCAAGGTTGAAAACACCAAGTGTCCAGTTAAAGAGGCCTCGACGGCGATGCCCGCTGTTTCTTCATCCCGCATCTCACCAACCATGATAACATCCGGATCAAGACGCAAAAAAGAGCGCAGTGCAGCAGCAAAGGTGAATCCGATCCTCGGATTGATCTGCACCTGCCGTAGGCCTGACTGGGTAATCTCAACCGGGTCCTCGGCAGTCCATATCTTTCTGTTTGCCTGATTAATCAAAGTCAAGCCGGAATGCAGGGTTGTCGTCTTACCGGACCCGGTGGGCCCAACCACCAACACCAAACCATACGGGCTGTGGAGTGCTCGTTCAAAAACCTGGCGGTTTCTGGCGCTTAAGCCCAACTGTTCAAACCCCACCGGCTCACCAGTACTCAAAACCCGGATGACGACGTCTTCAAGTTGCCCTACCGTTGGCATGGTGGCGACCCGCAGCTCAATGTCCAACGGGCCGAACTTTTTAAAATCGATCTTGCCATCCTGCGGCCTGCGTCGATCTGCAATATCCAGTTCAGCCATGATCTTCAGCCGGGACGGAATGGCAAATTTGTATTTGTACGGAATCCTCTGGTACACGGAACACTGGCCATCAACCCTGATACGCACCACAACATCGCGTTTGCCCGGATACGGCTCAATATGAATATCCGATGCTTTTTTCATATACGCATCATAAATGATCTTGTTGACCAACTTGACAATAACCGAGTCCTTCTCTGTTACCTTGCGAACCTCTTCCTCAACCTCAGGTTCGTCAATTACCGAGGATTTATTTAAAAGCTCGGCAATGCTATCAGGAACAAGATCAAGATTCACCTCATCGGCCGCATTGCCCGCGCTGCTCAGGTCAACCCGGTACAGCACCTTTAACGCTCGCTGCACGCTGGCTTCAGAGGCGATGACGGAAATGATCTTCAGCCGGATGCTGTCTTCCAATTGTCGAATGTCATGGTGTCGTAAGGGCTGAGCCATGGCGACGGTCAGGGTGTTGCCGATCACGGAGATCGGCACCAACAGATGCTTCTGGGCATAGACAGAGCTTATGTAGCGTCCCAGCTCTGGATCGAGTGTAGCGGCACTGATCTCCACATACGGCAGGTCGTACTGCATGGCAACGGCTCGCGCCAGTTGTTCTTCATCGAGCATCCGCAGCTTTAACAACGCCCGCTCAAGCGGGATATCATTCTGCCTGCTGAGCTCGCGAGCCTGCAGCAACTTTTGCTGATCAATTACCCCCTCTTTCAAGAGGATATCAGCCAGCTTACGACGCTTGTTTTTCTGATCCAGTACCAGAGAAAGATCGCTTTCCCGGATAAAACCAAGCCGGCACAGAAGTTGGCCAACGGTTTGATCAGGAAACATTTTCTGCATCTCAAGGGCTTCGCCAAGTTGTGTCTGGCTAATCAAGCCCTGCTCAATCAATAGTTCTCCAAGCCGTTTCGTAATCATCGGATTAACGATCCTGCACCTGATAGCCGTAATCGTACAACAATTCTCTGAGTGGTTGCTCCAGTTGGCGGTCCGTTACAAGGACCGAGCCGCCGTTTGAGGCGCTGTTCTCCAACATGAAACCTGAGGTTTCCAAGACATAACGGCCATGTGCATCAGCAAACAGCACGTGGGGGGCATAGTGGGAGGGTAGATCCATGCGAGCCAGAAGCTTTGTAGTAACCGCTCTAAAGTCATCCTGTGGTTCGAGAATCACCACACGGTAGCCTTTGGTTTCAAGCAAACGAACCAGCGTATAGGTAATGGGATCGCCGTTAAAGCGAGCAACAACGTAATGCTTGCCCAGCCGGTAAAAAGACCGGTCAACCGAAACAGATAGAGCAATACCGCTCTCTGCCGCAGAAAACAACTCGACTCGCGGCTGTCGTTCAACAGGAACAGCAAGTAACTCCAACAACATATCCACGGTTTGCTCTTGACGTTCAGGTGCTACGTGTACGACGCGATGCCGCAGCGGAACAGCAGCGGCATGTTCGTCGGCAAAGGGCTCTAAAACCTCAAATCCCTGCCCTTTTAAATAATCAGACAGGCGAGACGGCATACCGTATTGCGAGGCATTCACAAGAACGACATCGTTTTTCATTACGCTTTCCGCTGAACGCTCAACCTTAAAATCTGCCCGCACAGTTAATTTGGGATCATTACCAAAGGTCAAAAGTGATTGTTCTTCTACAGAATAGAACCCTCCAGCTCCCAGCAAGGCAGCGAGAAGTCGCCTCCCATCCGTTGCAGAGGCAGTAACAATACGGACAGACGGATCTTTTCCCTGAATCAGCGTACGTACCAGTGGCGGCAGACTATTATCTCTGTCGAGTAACATTTTTTTACCATCTGCCGTCACCAGCATCGGATAACGCACGGGATCAACAGACAAATCAAAACTTTCAGTTTTAAACACCAGCGGTTGCGGAGAAGTGCCGGCTGCCGGCACAAGCTTGTCCCAAAACGAGCGGATGTGCTGATCATCCACACGCACAGCAACTGGCTGGGAGGAACTAAGTTGCAGCGCCACCGGCGCAGCCTCGCTAGCAGCCGATTTTTTCAACAACAAGGCATGGCGGCGAGAAACTCGCATTTTTTTTCTGCTTGCCTTGCCGCGACGGGCAGGTTCATCCCCCCCTTTTTGCAATTGAGCAGGGTCAAGGGTAAAGCGGGGGTCCATACAATAGCCGCGAAGAGGCAAGATGCCGGACATAAAACAGCAAAAACCGGTCAAAAGCAGAATAAAACGAGATAAAGTCATAGTGGCTGTGCTTCCTTATTGGCGTGCATAGACAAAAGCCCTGATCGGCCCATTTGTACGAGAACGATAGACCAGTAACTCAGCATGTCCACCAATACGCGCATGCTCAAGCACCAGCCCCTGTTTGTCTTCGCGTTTGTCGACCGTAAATTGCCCAACACCGGTTAATACCTTGAGGTTGTTCTGCACTTCGGCAAGCGGAATACCGGCAGAACCAACGGACAACACCTGCATAGCCTGAAGCTGTTCATTCTGCAAAAACAGCCGATAGTCTCTTTTTTCAGAACAGTAGCGCTTCCATCCCGGGTGTTTGGCTGAAAAGCCCGCATCAGGGGCAGTAATCGGGATAAATGCAGGCAGTCCCGTCAACGGCTGCGATACGGTGCGCGACGAAGAAAGCCTTTGCTGCGTTGATTTGGCAGAAGTACCGCTGCCACCTGACGAATTTGTTCGTATCGGCAACTGGTGCGGCTTGGGCTGCCCCCCTGCTGGCACAGGTCGTTTGAAAGAGCGTGCAAAATAGGTACAAACCATTGCAACGACCACCAACAGCAGACACAACACAGTAAGTCGCAGGGCATATTTTTTCCGGCGATATTGAGCCTCAACCACCTGTAAGAGGTCCGTGACCTCCGAATTATCGGTTTCTGCAGGCCCAGCCTCCTTTGCAGCTACCGGTAAGGTAACGTTACGAGCCCGGTTTGTTGCGTGTGGCGGGGATACTGATTTGGGTACTTGGCGTTGAGATGAGCGGGGAATCACCGGACGTGGTTCAGGAGCTGGCTGCTCCAATTTTCCCGCCAGTTCCGCCCCCTCGGAAACAACTGGAGTTGCCTGCTTTGAAGGCGCGGCAGCATGGGGTTCCGCAGGCGGGCCTCCCGGAACCTCATGTTCAAGCAAGCTACTAAACGTTGACGGACCACCCGGCTCGGCCCCGGGCAACGGCTTGGCTCGCTCGGGGTGAAAGATCGAGCTTTCCGCAATAAAATCATCAACAAGCTGTTCTGCTGCCGCCTGCTCTCCCTGCAGAGGTTTTGTCTCCGACGCAACCTCTGTAGGAGCCACATACAGCATCTCCCAATGCTCACTCAACAACATTTGGAGGGCCTTACCAAGCGACGACGTCACGACTTCAAACGGTGCGGAGAGATCAACCAGGTAATCGAAAAGTCCCGGCAGCGCTCGCGCCTTACTGCCAGACTCGTGCAGCAGAATGAAAGCAGGTGCCCCACTCCCTAACAACAGCTGGATGTGTCGGGCAACACTCTCACCAGTCACCCCGGCAATCTGCTCTTGAATACAGACAACAACCGGTCTTTTTTCAAAGACGTCCTTCAGGCCGTGGTCGAAATCAGCAACGAGTTCGACCCGCATTTTGAGCAGATGCTGAAAATGTCCCCGCAGCAGCTCTGCACGTGCGTTATTGGAGATAAACAGGAGATTAAGCATGAAGTCCCTGGCAATTTAAGACGGAATGCATCTATTTTACTCCGAGCTGAACACCTTGTCAACTTCAGACGGATATCAGCAACAAGCCTGCTCAAGTAAGAGCTTGAGTTGTTCCTCATGCAGGTGGTGTGAGCCAACAGCAGGACAGCTGTCTGCCTCTCGCCCCACATAGGCCAGCTGCGACATGAACGGCTGCAGCTGATGTTTGATGTAGTGCCATGCTCCCATGTTTTCCGGTTCGTCCTGAACCCAGTACAACTCCACATCAGTACGGCAGGCGTGTAGTAGCGCCAGCACCTGTTCAATATCGAGGGGATAAAGCTGCTCAATCCTGAGTAGCGCAATATCACTTCTTGTCAGCTCAGACCGTCTTTTGAGCAGATCATAATACAGCCTGCCGCTACACATTAGAACACGGCTGGCATGTTCCAACTCACCAGTAACCAACAGTTCCTGAAAACTGTTGCCCTCAGAGAAATCCGCCAGTGGACTGACACAAATCGGATGGCGCAGCAACGACTTCGGTGTAAAGACGACCAAAGGTTTGCGAAACGGCTGCCTGAGTTGTCGACGCAACAGATGAAACATCTGAGCCGGTGTCGTCGGTTGTGCCACAATCAGGTTATGACGGGCACACAACTGAAGATAGCGTTCTATACGGGCGCTGGAGTGTTCAGCCCCCTGGCCTTCATAACCATGCGGCAACAGCATCACCAGCCCACTGGCTCTATTCCATTTAGTTTCGCCACTACTGACAAATTGGTCAAAAATGACCTGAGCGCCGTTAGCAAAATCACCAAACTGTGCCTCCCAGATGGTAAGCGTATCCGGGGTTTCCAGAGAATAACCGTACTCAAATCCCAAGACACCATTTTCGGACAACAGACTATCATAGACCTGGAAGTGTCCCTTTGCACGCTCGTCCAAGGCCTGTAAAGGGCAATAGGCATGACCGTCATTATGATCATACAGTACGGCATGGCGGTGATTGAAGGTACCACGCCTGGAATCCTGACCAGACAAACGCACACCACGCCCTTCTGCCAGCAATGAGGCGTAGGCAAGCAGTTCAGCGGTCCCCCAGTCAATCCCGGCTCCTGCCAGGACCGAATCTTCACGCTTTTTCAACATGGCAGCCAGCTTGGGGTGTACCGAGAACCCCTCCGGCAACCCGACCAGTTCAGCGGCATGTTGCCTCAGCTGTTCAGACGGTAGACCGGTCGGCTCTCGATAGGGAACGTATTGACGTGCCATACCCTGCCATTGCTGCTTAAAACCAATATGGCGCGGGTCCGGTGGCTCGTTAAACGCCTCATCCAGCTGGATTGTCACCTCATGAGCAAGCCGGTCGGACTCACTCTGCAGCGTCGGATCAATCTCAACAAGTTTGACGGTATACAGCAGGTTAACCGTTGGGCGGGCTGCTATCGCACGATACATGGTTGGCAAGGTGAAGGCCGGTTCATCGCCCTCATTGTGGCCATGTCGCCGGTAACAGATCAGCTCCAAAACGACGTCGCGTCCAAACTGTTGACGATATGCACAGGCCAGACGGATGGCATGCACCGCCGACTCCGGCGACTCGCCGTGCACGTGGAAAATCGGACAGGCAAGCATTTTCGCAACATCGGTAGCATAACGGGTTGAGCGGGCATCCCGGGGGCGTGTCGTAAACCCGACCTGATTGTTCAGGACAATATGGATTGTCCCGCCGGTACGATATCCTTCAAGCTGCGACATGTTCAGCACTTCGGCAACCAGCCCCTGACCGGCAAAGGCGGCATCGCCATGCACCAACACCGGCACGACCTGCGCGTCTCCACCTATACCGAGCCGATCTTGGCGGGCCCGGCATTTGCCTTCGACGACAGGATCAACCGCCTCAAGGTGGCTGGGATTTGCCGCCAACGTCAAATGGACGCTGACGCCATGAATCTCACGATCCACGGAGAACCCCTTGTGATATTTAACGTCTCCATCACCGGCAAAGCCGGGATCGGCCTCATCACGAAACTCGGCAAAGATTTCACGGTACGACTTGCCAAAAATGTGCGCCAAGATATTCAGTCGTCCCCGGTGCGCCATACCCATGACAATATTGGTGATACCGTGGTTTGGCGCGTCATGGATCAAGGCCTCCAAAACCGGCACCAACAGTTCGCCGCCTTCCAGTGAAAAACGTTTCTGGCCGGGGAATTTGCGTTGCAAATAGGCTTCGAATAGAACCGCCTGATGCAGCTTGTGTACTATCTGGAGTTGTTCACCCCGAGTGAACACGGAACGGTTTCGTTGCGGCTCCATCCGGTCGATCAGCCATTGGCGCTCGCCCGGATCCTGGATATGCATGAACTCAACCCCGATGTCACGGCAGTAGGTCTCCTGCAGGCTTTCGACAAACTGCCGCAGAGTGGCCTGCTGCAGAAAGTGACGCCGCGTGGTGAAGCGCGTGTCAAAGTCATCAGCAGACAGACCAAAGGCGCTCAATTCAAGCAGTGGGTGAGACACGGGACAGGGCGACAACGGATCGGTGCATGCCATGAGATGCCCCAGATCACGATATCGGTATATCAGGGACTGCAGGCCTGAGTGTTTTAAGGCAAAGACGGCATCAGCCGTCACACAGCTTTGTTGTTGCACACCATCAAGTCCAATCTGGTAACCGGCAAAAAAATGCTGCCAGTCGGTCGGCAAGATTTCGTCTGCTTGCCAACGCTGATACAACTCTTCCACCATCGACTCCGGCAATGCTGCCAGGAAATCCTGTCCGTGCAATGCCATCTCCCCCTTTTGAGCGGTTTATGAATTGAATCGGGACTTATTAGTATTTATTTACTTTACCATCATCGCGATACATTACAACGTTACCCTCCAAGAAACCACAGAATTCACACCTGCAAAACAAATTGACAGCATACTGATAATCAGTACAATGAATAAATATTTTACGCCATGGAAAGACATCAGGATGTACGATATTGAAAACAGCATCGGATTTTTGCTCGCCAAGGCCCACCAACGCGGCTGGGCACTGTTTAGTGCAGAAATCAGCAAGTTTGACCTCACACCACCACAGTTCAGTGTCCTGGCCTTTCTCTGGCAACAGGACCGACTGACGCAAACCGAACTTTCAGAAAAAACCCAGATTGACCGCACCACCCTCGGCGGCCTGATCGATCGTCTCGAAAAATTGGGCATGTTGCAACGGACCACCCATCCGCAGGATCGCAGGGCTCACCTGATCTGCCTGACGGATAAGGCCCGCAGCCAGGCACAGGAGTTAACCAGACTGGCGCAGAAGGTGTTGCAACAGTTCACCGCCGGATTGACAGAGCATGACAAGCACGAGCTGAGACGCATGCTGGACGTATTGCGACAGGAAAGGATCTGACGATGAAGATAGCGTTACTCAGCCTGGTGATCTGCCTGTTGCCGACCCACCTGCCCGCAGCCGTTTTATCGCTGGACGAGTGTCTTGTACAGGTGCGAAGCAACAACCCTGCCCTCAGAACCGCCCGTACCGACACCCAGGTTGCCACAGAAATGGTCACCCAAAGCGACGCCAGCCTCTATCCGCGTATCGACGCACAAGGTGGCTATACAGCCCAACTGGAAGCCCAGGCCATGAAGGTAAATGGCCAAACGCTCGAGACTCAGCAGCCCTCCTATGCCTTTGCCGGCCTGGGAGTTAACTATACACTATACGATTTCGGCCGGCGTGATGCCCGGAGAGCCGCGGCACGCGGTCAACTCAACGTCGTCCAGCTAGGCATTTCGCAGCAGGAACAGGACACCATCCTGCAGGCAACCCAAACGTATCTGGCGATCCTTGAGGCCCAGCAGAATGTTGCTGCTGGCGAGGATGAGCTAAAAACCGTTGAGGCGCACCTGCGGGTTGCCCAGGCACTTTACGAGGCCGGTTCAGCTACACGTAACGACCTGCTGCAGGCAGAGGTCAGACGGGCCACAGCCAATCAACAACTCCTGGCCCAACGAAACGTAGTTACCAATCTCTACCTTCGGCTCAACTTTCTGCGTGGCGCAACCGCACATGAACGGCCGGAGCTGCTGGAACCACTCATGCCATCGGCACCACCGCAGCATGCACCTGACACCAGCAAAGCCTTGCAAAAGCGCCCTGATCTACAGGCTTTGCGTAAAAGCATGGTCATTACCGAGCAGGACGTACGAGAAAGCAAGGCTGCCTTTTACCCCGAGCTGTTTGCAAGACTTTCGCTGGATTATCTCGAAAACAGCAAATTACGTGAGCAGGCCTTGTATGCTGGCACTATCGGCCTAAAGGTCAATCTTTTCGACGGCTTTTCATCCACAGCCGGCAAACGCAAAGCCATGGCAGCCCAAATACAGGCACAAGAACGATTACGCCTGGCCGAGGAGCAGACCAAACTTGAGATAGCCACGGCACGTAATGATCTGGCGGTGGCCTACCAACGGATCGGCGTAACCAAAGAGGCTATTCGTCAAGGTGAAGAAAACCTGCGTATCAACCGGGACCGCTACCAGGAACGAGTGGGTACGGCAACCGAGGTACTGGATGCCCAAACGCTCTTGACCCAATCCCGCACTGAACACTATCGCGCCATCTACGACTATCAGCTTGCCGTTGCGCGTTTACGCCGCGCCACAGGTGAACTGTAAGGAGCACGCTTCCATGCCAGAAGAAACACGCCCCTCATCCGTTGAGCACGCAGCGGATGAGCCCGCTTCGCCCCGCGAAATACCAAAACGAAAACTGCTCACGCCCCAGCGTAAGGCAGCCATCATGGTTATCGGACTGCTTGCCGTCGGCTGTTTGTTAGGACTGCACTGGGTCATCACCACCAGGAGCAATATCGCCACTGACAACGCCTTTATCGAATCAAACATTCATCCCGTTGCCTCGCGCATCCCCGGCACGGTCATTGCCGTGCATGTGCAGGACAACCAGCTGGTAAAAAAAGGCGATCTACTGGTTGAACTGGACCCTGCCGACTATCAGGTTGCCGTACAAAAAGCCGCCGCCGCGGTAGGAGTTGCTCAAAACGAAACCTCTGGCGATGACTCGCAGGTGGCCTCCGCCAAAGCGTCGCTTGAATCGGCCCGGGCCCGCCATGACCAGAGTGTACTGGACTTAAAACGAGGTGAAGCCCTGTTTGCCCGGGAGGTGATTCCCAAAGAGCAGCTAGACCGTCTCCGCACCAACCAGCGTATTACCCAGGCGCAGTTGCAAGAGGCAGGGCAACAGTTAAAAAAGGCTGAGGCCCTGGTCGGCGTGGGTTCAAAAACTGGGCAAAAGGCTGAAGTCCGCAAGAAACAGGCAGAGCAGGCCGAAGCGGCATTGCGATTAAGCTACACCCGGATCGTTGCACCGGCCGATGGCTATGTTACGCGCAAGGGGGTTGAGACCGGAGCCACTATCCAGGCAGGGCAGGCCTTAATGGCAATTGTACCGCTTGACGGTACCTGGGTCACGGCCAACTACAAGGAAAGCCAGCTTACCCATATCAGGCCTGGGCAGCCGGTTGACTTCACCGTCGATACCTACCCGGGCAGAACCTTCAAAGGCCGTGTCGAAAGCATCATGGCCGGCACAGGTGCGGCTTTTTCATTGTTGCCGCCGGAAAACGCCACCGGCAACTATGTTAAAGTGGTGCAGCGCATCCCGGTCAAGATCCTCATCGACCATTCCAGTGATCCTGAACACCTGTTGCGGGTAGGTATGAGTGTAATCCCCGTAGTACACACCGGCCGGACCGCGGGCCAGGTCTTGCGGGACCTTAACCCTTTCCGCTAGATGCCTGAAGACCGTGCTGTCAATAAGTGGCTGATCACCATAACCGTCATGCTGCCGGCCATCATGGAGATCATCGACACCTCGGTGGCTAACGTCGCCCTGCCGCACATGCAGGGCAGCCTGAATGCAGGTACCGACGAAGTCACCTGGGTACTAACCTCCTATCTGGTCAGTAACGCGGTGGTACTCCCCATGACGGGCTGGCTTGCCCGCATGTTCGGACGCAAACGGTTTCTGCTCACCTGTATCACGCTGTTTACCGTCTCGTCGGTATTGTGCGGTGCAGCTCCCAACCTGGGTGCCCTGATCTTTTTCAGGGTACTGCAGGGAGCGGCCGGTGGCGCCTTGATACCGATCAGCCAGGCGATCCTGCTGGAAACCTTTCCTCCTGCACAGCACGGCATTGCCATGGCGATCTTCGGGGTTGGCGCCATGACCGGGCCGATCGTGGGACCGGCTCTTGGTGGCTGGATCACCGACAACCTCAACTGGCGGTGGATTTTCTACATCAACATTCCGGTGGGGTTGTTTGCAGCAGCGATGTGTACGCTGTTTATCTTTGACCCCGCCTATCTCCGCCAAGGAATGGCCAAGGCACGCACCATCGACTATTGGGGCTTGCTGCTCCTGACTGCCAGCATGGGCTCATTACAGGTTGTGCTTGATAAAGGCCAACAGGAGGATTGGTTCAATTCTAGCTTCATTATCACCTTTAGTATTGTTACGCTTGTATCACTGCTGGCCTTGCTCTGGGTTGAGCTCACACACCCGCACCCAATCGTCAACCTGCGTCTTTTTAAAAGTATCTCGTATTCAGCCGGCAATCTGGTCATGTTTGTTGTCGGTTTTTGTCTGTATAGTTCCATCATGCTGATTCCACTTTTTTTACAGACACTGATGGGCTATTCAGCCACCGACGCCGGCATGGTCATGGCGCCCGGTGGTGTCGCCACCCTGATCACCATGCCTTTTGTCGGTGCCATGCTGCAGAAGCGAGATGGTAGAAAGATCGTACTTGTCGGGCTGATTATCGGTGCCAGCGCGATGTACCTCATGCATCAACTGGATCTGCAGGCCTCCTACTGGGCATTTGTCTGGCCCCGTATAGTATTGGGGATAGGCTTGGCCATGATCTTTGTACCACTTACCACTGTCACCTTAACCGGTATAGAGAGGACCGAAATGGGGAATGCCACCGGCATCTTCAACCTGCTGCGCAATATCGGCGGCAGCGTGGGGATCGCCATAGCTGCCACGCTTTTGGCACGTTTCTCACAGTTTTACCAGACCAACCTGGCTGCTCATGTTACGCCATACAACCCGCTTTTCCAGCAACGCTTCAGTGAACTCAAGCAGGCCCTGATCGCCAAGGGTATGTCCGTCCCCCAGGCAGAGCAAACAGCGCTGGGAAAACTGTACGGCCTGATACACCAGCAGGCAGCCGCCCTGGCATACAACCGTATTTTTTTCATTATCGGTCTGGCATTTTTAGCCATTATCCCGTTCCTGCTTCTGCTCAAGCGCCCCAAGCATCAAGCCGGGCCGATGGAGCTGCACTAACCTACAGATACCGCTGCACAGCCAAATGCCCCCAACTCTGCTGCACACACATGAGTTCCAGATGATTGATGTTCACGTGTTCCGGCTGTTCTGTAACCCACTTGATCACACCAGCGATATCCCGAGCGGTCAGGGGCTGTGTACCGGCATAGACCGTGTCTGCCTTTTGCAGGTCACCCTTGAAACGGACCTGTGAAAATTCCGTCTCGGCCATACCAGGAGCGATGCAGGTTGCACGCACTTTAGTCCCCAGCAGATCAGCCCGCAGGTTGCGCGTGAACTGCTCAACGAAGGCCTTGGTGCCACCATAGACGTTGCCGCCCGGATAGGGCCATGCCCCGGCAGTGGAGCCAATATTCACAATATGCCCTCGGTTGCGCTCAATCATCCCGGGTAAGACCGCACGGGTACAGTACATGACCCCCTTGATGTTGGTGTCCACCATGGCATCCCAATCATCAAGCGAGGCTTTCCAGGCAGGTTCAAGACCAAGCGCCAATCCGGCATTGTTGACCAGCAGGTCGATCTGCTCAAAATCATGCGGTAGAGAGTTAATACTGCGCTGTACCTCCTCACGGTTACGCACATCAAGCTGCATGCAGTGCACGCTTACCTGTGCCCCCAACTCAGCCTGCAGTGCAACAAGTTTTTCCTGCCTGCGAGCCGCTAGGATCAGACGGTTTCCCTGCTCGCCAAAGGTCCTCGCGATTGCAGCACCAAAACCTGAAGAAGCTCCAGTAATCATGATCGTTTTCATGGGCGATTCCTCTTTGTTTAAACGAAACCGGCCCGACGCATCAAGATGCACCGGGCCGGCAGAACAACACACAGACTAGACTGGCGAATTAGGCAGCAGCGGCAGCCTGAGCCTTTTCAAACCCGGCAGCATAAGCCTTCTTGTTCAGCTCCAGAAATGCCTCAGGCACACGGGACAGAACGGCCTTTTCACCGTTTTCTCGGGAAACCACACCGGTCAGGGCGATCATGGCACCGAGGGCAACGATGTTGGCCACGATCTCACGGCCAACTTCGTTCTTGGCGGTGTTGATGATGTTGAAGCCAACCTTCTTGAAGCTGCCGGTAGGCAGTTTCGTTACCAGGTCGGTATCATACAGCAGGATACCGTCATCCTTCAGGTCGGCGCTGTACTTGTCGCAGGCTTCCTGAGTCAAAGCCAGCAGGGCATCAACCTTGGTTGCCTTGGGGTAATCGACCGGAACATCGTCAATGATCACCTCAGACTTGGAAGCGCCACCACGGGCCTCAGGGCCGTAGCTCTGAGACTGAACAGCTTGCTTTCCTTCATGGATGGAGGCTGCCTCGGCAAGGATGATACCTGCAGTGATCAGACCTTGTCCGCCGGCGCCGGAAAAACGCAATTCATACCTGGCCATCTATCTTCTCCTTTTCAGAATAATTATTACTTGTTACCGCCGGCACGCTCGATAACCTTGGCGTACTCATCGCAGTACTCAGGGCGCTCGACCTTGTGCAGCACACCGGTGAGAATCTTGCCTTCCAGTTGCTCGGCAGACATTTTCTCTGCAGCCTTCACCGGCACAGCAACCTCTTTCAGACGGTTCATCATCTCAACAACCGACTTGAACTTGTTGCGACGGCCGTAGGTGGTGGGGCAGTCGTCCAGGATCTCAACCACGGAGAAACCTTTGTGCTGGATTGCCTCAGCAATCAGCTTATCGATCTGGTTGGCATGGAAAGCAGTCCCCCGGGCAACAAAGGTAGCACCGGCACCGATAGCCAGTTTAGCAATATCAAAGTTCGGGTCAGGGTTGCCGTACGGCGTAGTGGAAGCCTTGTGGCCGGTCGGCGTAGCCGGAGAGAACTGACCGCCGGTCATGCCGTAGATGTAGTTGTTCATGATGATATAGGTCATGTTGATGTTACGACGGCAGGCATGAATGAAGTGGTTACCACCAATAGCAGTACCATCGCCGTCACCGCCCACCAGAATCACGTTCATTTCCGGCTTGGCCAGCTTAACGCCGGTTGCAAAGGCAGCGGCACGGCCATGAGCGGTATGCAGGGTGCAACAATCAATGTAGCCGGGCAGACGGGATGCGCAACCGATGCCGGAAACAATGGCGGTCTCTTCCTTCTTCAGGTTGAGGCTGTCCATGGCGCGAATCAGACCCTTCATGACGATGCCGTGACCGCAACCGGGGCACCAGATATGGGGCAGCTTGCCCGGACGGATATATTTCTCGTAATCAAAAGCCATGGTTACTTAACCTCCTTCATCTTTGCAACGATCTGCTCGGGGTTGATCGGCTCGCCGTCAACACGGTTGATGCCGAGGATCTGAGCCTTGCCTTGTGCGCAACGCTCAATCTCAAGGCTACACATACCCAGGTTCATTTCCGGCACAATAAAGCCTTTGACCTTTTCGGCCAGGGCCTTGATCTGCTTGTCCGGGAAAGGCCAGAAGGTCTTGATCCGGAACATACCGGCCTTGATGCCTTGTGCGCGGGCTTCGTTCACGGCGTAACGGGCCGAACGGGAGGTTGAGCCGTAGGCAACCACGCAGATCTCTGCGTCGTCAAGCATAAACTCTTCAAACTCAACGATCTCATCAATATTTGCCAGCACCTTGCGCACCTGACGTTCTTCCTCAGCCTGGACGTATTCAGCCTTGGTGGTGGGGAAGCCGTCCGGCAGTTTGTTCAGACCGGTCACGTGGAACTTGTAGCCGGAACCGAAAGCAGCCAGAGGGGGTACGTCACCGAACTTGGTGTCATAGGGCTTGTACTCTGCAGGAGGCACAGAAGGAGCTGTACGATCGATTACCTCCAGCTCACCCGGCTCAGGGAAGACAACGCGTTCGCGCATGTGAGCAACGATCTCATCCGGCAGCACATGTACCGGCATACGATACTTCTCAGCCAAGTTAAAGGCCCGAACAATCATCTCATAGGTTTCCTGCACGGATGCAGGCATCAGGGCGATGGTGGCATGGTCGCCGTGAGTACCCCATTTGGCACACATCACGTCGGACTGGGAAGGACCGGTGGGCATACCGGTGGAGGGGCCGCCACGCATAACGTTGTACACAACGCAAGGGATCTCGGCGATGCAACCATAACCGATCAGTTCCTGTTTGAGGGACAGACCAGGACCGGAAGTGGAGGTCAGGGCCTTGCTACCAGCCAGCGCGCCACCCAGCAGGGCAGCCATGGCACCGATTTCATCTTCCATCTGGATGAACTTGCCGCCAACCTTTGGCAGTTCTGCGGACAAAACCTCCGAAACTTCAGTGGAGGGGGTAATAGGGTAACCGGCGAAGAACTTGCAGCCGGCATACAGCGCGCCGTGAGCAGCTGCCTCGTTACCTTGCAAAAAAGCAACTTTTTTTGACACTTTGAAATCCTCCCGTCTAATTATTCAGCGTGAACTTTAATGGCAAAGTCAGGGCAACGCAGCTCGCACTGCATGCATTTGATGCACTTCTCCAGGTCCTTGACTGAAGCGACAAAGCCTTTCATCTCAAGCACCTTGGTGGGACAGAACTCCACACAGATGTGGCAGCCCTTGCAGTACTTCTCAATAATCTCAATTCTCGGCAGCTTCTTCTCTTCTGACATCGTGAAAACTCCTTTATCCGTATTCGGAGGTGTAAAATTTCGGCCCCTGATGCGGCAAAAGAAGGGCAGCTCATGCCACCCTTCTTTTGCAGGCGCAGCGGGGCCTGAAAAGGCTAATTAGCCCTGCAGGATACCGGGCAGTGCGTCAACCAGACCCTTAACAGCAGCAACAGACTTGTCCATCATAGCCTGCTCGGTTGCGTCCAGTTTGAATTCCAGGATTTTTTCTACACCGTTGGCACCCAGTACAGCAGGTACGCCGACGTAGTAGCCGTTCACACCGAATTCACCGTTCAGCAGGCAGCAGGTGGGCAGCACGCGCTTCTGGTCCTTCAACACGGACTCAGCCATGGCGATGGCGGAAGAGGCGGGTGAGTAGAAGGCGGAACCGGTCTTGAGCAGGGCAACAACTTCGCCACCGGCCAGACGGGTACGGTTTACCATGGCCTCCATCACTTCCTTGGCCTTCTCAGCGCCGTACTTCTGCTCCAGCAGTTCCATAACCGGAATGCCGTTCACTGCAGCGTAACGAACCAGCGGCACCATGTCGTCGCCATGACCACCCAGGGTCATTGCAGAGACGTCTTTAACGGAAACGCCCAGTTCCCAGGCGATGAAGGCCTTGAAGCGAGCCGAGTCCAGCACGCCGGCCTGACCAACCACGCGGTTGGCAGGCATGCCGGTGATCTGCTGGCACAGGGTAACCATGGCGTCCAGCGGGTTGGAGATGATGATGACAAATGCGCTGGAAGCATACTGCTTGATCCCTTCAGCAACAGAGGTCATGATCTTGGAGTTGGTAGCAATCAGGTCGTCGCGGCTCATGCCCGGTTTGCGGGGCAGACCGGCAGTAACGATAACCACGTCGGAACCTTCGATATCTTTGTAATCCTGGGTACCTTTAAGGCAGACATCAAAGCCGTCAACCGGTGATGCCTCGGCAATGTCAAGCATCTTGCCTTGGGGCATACCTTCCACGATGTCAAACAGCACCACATCACCCAGCTCGCGCAGTGCGCAGAGTTGAGCAAGCACGCCACCGATTTGACCGCCACCAATCAGAGAAATCTTCTTACGTCCCATTGTGCTTCCTCCTTGTGAGTTTACTCAAGTGTTGTCGATATGTCGCACGAAACAACAGCGTTTAATAACGTCTTCAGTCTTCACAAACGATGTCAGGGGAGCAGACACTCTCTCAGCCCCCCTGACATCGAGAATTAGATGGTATCAATGATTGCGTTCAGCGTTGTGCTGGGGCGCATCGCCTTCTCAGTCTTGACTGGATCTGTATTGTAATAACCGCCCAGATCCTGCGGCTTTCCTTGGGCCCCGATCAATTCAGCATTGATCTTTTCCTCATTTTCCTGGAGTTGCTTGGCGACTTTTGCAAAACGCTCCGCAAGCTCTTTGTCCTTGGTCTGGGCTGCCAAGGCCTCAGCCCAGTACATAGCAAGATAGAAGTGGCTGCCGCGGTTGTCGATCTGACCAACCTTACGGGCCGGGTTCTTGTTTTGATCCAGGAACTTGGTATTGGCCTGATCCAGTGTATCGGCCAGCAGTTGCGCCTTCTCGTTCTTGAAGGTAGCAGCCAGGTGCTCCAGCGATACGGCAAGGGCCAGGAACTCACCCAGTGAATCCCAACGCAAGTAGCCTTCTTGCACAAACTGCTGAACGTGTTTGGGAGCAGACCCGCCTGCACCGGTCTCAAACAGACCGCCACCGGCCAGCAAAGGCACGATGGAAAGCATCTTGGCGCTGGTACCCAGCTCAAGGATGGGGAACAGGTCGGTCAGATAATCCCGCAGGGCGTTGCCGGTAACCGTAATGGTGTCTTTACCTTCTTTTGCACGCTCACAGGCGAACAGCATTGCGTCAACCGGAGCCATAATCCGGATGTCAAGACCGTTGGTGTCGTGATCTTTCAGGTATTTCTCAACCTTTGCAATCATCTGGGCATCGTGGCCGCGGTCTTTATCCAGCCAGAAGATGGCGGGTGCGCCGGTTGCACGGGCACGACGGACAGCCAGCTTGACCCAATCCTGAATCGGCAGGTCCTTGGCCTGGCAACCACGCCAGATATCGCCAGCTTCAACTTCATGCTGCATCAGCACATTACCGGCCTCATCAACCACCCGCACGGTTCCGTCTGCTGCAATCTTAAAGGTTTTGTCGTGCGAGCCGTATTCTTCAGCCTTCTGAGCCATAAGCCCGACGTTGGAGACAGAGCCCATGGTGGTCGGATCGAACTGACCGTTCTTTTTGCAGAAGTCCACGCAGACCTGATACCAGCGTGAATAGCAGCGATCGGGAATCACGCACTTGACATCATGCAGCTTGCCGTCCGGCCCCCACATGCCGCCGGAGTCACGGATAACCACCGGCATGGAGGCGTCGATAATGATGTCGTTGCTGGCGTGCAGGTTAGTGATGCCTTTGTCGGAATCAACCATAGCCAGAGGCGGTTGCTTCTTATAGACTTCCTGAATATCAGCTTCGATTTCAGCTTTTTTATCTGCAGGCAGCTTGGCAATCTTCAGGTAAAGGTCGCCCATGCCCAGGTCAGGGTTGACGCCCAGTTCTTTAAAGGTAGCAGCGTGCTTCTCAAAGACGTCCTTGTAGTATACCGACACAAAGTGCCCGAACATGATCGGGTCCGAGATCTTCATCATAGTCGCCTTGAGGTGTACTGAGAACAACACCCCTTTGGCCTTGGCATCATCAATCTGCTCCTGAATGAATTTCCGCAGGGCCTTGGCGCTCAAGAAGGTGCCGTCAAAGACCTCGCCTGCCAGCAGCGGCAGCTTCTCTTTCAACACGGTGACCTTGCCAGCCTTGTCAACAAACTCAATCTTGACATTACCGGCCTTCTCCATGGTGAGCGACTTTTCATTTGCGTAAAAGTCGGATGATTCCATCCAGGATACGTGTGTTTTGCAATCAGGGCTCCAGGCGCCCATCTTGTGGGGATGCTTCTTGGCATACTCTTTTACGGCACGAGCGGAGCGACGGTCGGAGTTCCCCTCACGCAGTACCGGGTTTACGGCGGAACCGAGGCACTTTGCGTAACGTGCATGCAGCTCTTTTTCGGCATCGGTCTTCGGCTCTTCCGGGTAATCCGGCAGCTTATAGCCCTGTTCCTGCAACTCTTTGATGGCTGCTTTCAGCTGGGGTATCGAGGCACTGACGTTGGGCAACTTGATAATGTTGGCCTCAGGCTTCTGGGTCAGCTCACCCAGTTCAGCCAGGTAATCAGGCATTCTTTGTTCGGGGGTCAGATAGTCAGGGAAGTTGGCGATGATTCTCCCGGCAACGGAGATGTCTCTTGTTTCAACAACAACACCGGCAGCCTTGGTAAAGGCATTTACGATAGGAAGTAGAGAGTATGTTGCCAATGCGGGTGCTTCGTCAATCTTGGACCAGATAATCTTAGCCGTTTCTGTTGCCATGTTCTCTCCTTTTTTAGTATATATGGAATTTAACATACTGATTGCAACAGGTTACAATCAGTATAGACTACAGCTACAAAAAATCCTGTATACAGTATGCAAACTCCCACGGAGTGTCAAGGGGAAATCGCTGCTGTTGCCCCCAATTTAAAGAAACTTTTCCGGGAGTTGAGTAAAGTTTATTGATGCTAAAAAGGCCTGTGGGACGGGCACTTGAT
The DNA here is from genome assembly GCA_964622705.1 of uncultured Geobacter sp. Classification (GTDB taxonomy): domain Bacteria; phylum Desulfobacterota; class Desulfuromonadia; order Geobacterales; family Pseudopelobacteraceae; genus Trichlorobacter. The sequence goes on from CAZUSH010000036.1 coordinate 27,165, forward strand.
TAACGGTTTCGACGGTGGGCTTGTCTGCGGGCTTCAAGCGCTTCATCACGACTGAAGTTACGGGGTATTTTCAACACTTGGCCAGGCCATAGCTGGTAAGGATCACGAATCTGATCACGATTGGCACGGTAGATCAGGGGCCAGAGCGCAGCATCGTTGTACAACTCGGGACGCGCCGCAATCTGTGGCAAGGTTTCACCACGGCGAACCGTGTAAACCGTGGGCTGAGGGGGGGAGGCCGGCAGAGCCGTAACCCCCTTGCGCTCACCCTCCTGCTGGAGTTTTCGCTGGGTCTCAGCAAGCTCTTGCTGGCGCTTACGTTCTGCCTCCGCCCAGGCACGAGCCTCTTCCTCGCGGATGGCCTGTTCTTCAATCTCCTTTTGCAACGCCTCTTCTTTCAGACGCTGCCTGTTCAACTCAACTTCCCTTTTTAACAGTTCGCTTTTCTGGTAGGCCAGTAAGAATTGCTGGTCAGCCAGCGCTTCATCATCCTCCGTGAGAGACTGCTGACCTTCCCGAAAGAGCTTGCTGATACTGGCATATTCTTCCGGAAAGGTGGCCTCAGCCTGTTCCTGTTGCAATTGACGTAACCCCTGCTGTGCCTTCAGCTGCCAGACGGGATCATGGCCAGCACACCCAGTCATGGCAGCAATCAAACAGCAAAACAAGAGCAACTGCAGCAAGCGCATGGTTTCTTTAGGGAGCTGGCGTACCAGCCGGTGTTGCAAGGCGGACACCGAGCTCACGCAACTGCTTGGCGTCAACCACCGAAGGTGCCTCAGACATCAGACAGGTTCCCTTCTGGGTTTTGGGGAAGGCAATCACGTCGCGGATCGACTCTGAACCGGTCAGCAACATAATCAGGCGATCCATGCCAAAGGCAATACCACCATGGGGCGGAGTGCCATACTCAAGCGCATCCAGCAAGAAGCCGAATTTAGCCCGTTTATCCTCTTCAGAGTGCCCCAGCATCTTGAACATCAGTGACTGCACCTGCTCCTGGTGGATACGGATGGAGCCGCCTCCAATCTCGTTGCCGTTCAACACCAGGTCGTAGGCCTTGGCGCGACAACGGCCGGGGTCGGATTCCACATACGCTACATCCTCATCCATCGGTGCCGTAAAGGGGTGATGCACGGCACACCAGCGCTTCTCATCCTCGTCCCATTCGAACAACGGGAAATCAGTAATCCAAACAAAACGGAATTCGTCAGGATTGGTCAGCTTGAGTATTGAAGCCAGCTGGTTACGCAGCTTGCCCAGTGAGTCATTGACCACCTTGGGCTTGTCAGCCACAAACAGAAGCAGGTCACCCTCTTCCGCATCAAAGACCTCATTCATGGCGGTAATTTCGGCCTCGTTGAAGAATTTCGTGATAGGTGACTGCCACCCCTCAGCGGTGACCTTGACATAGGCCAATCCCTTGGCACCATAGATCGCCACAAAGTTGGTCAGATCGTCGATCTCCTTGCGTGAAAAGGAGGCACAGCCTTTGGCGTTGATCCCTTTGATGATGCCGCCATTGGCGGCCACATCGGCAAACACCTTGAAGCCGGAGCCTTTGACGATATCGGTTAACTCAACCAGTTCGAGACCGAAACGTAGATCCGGGTTATCAACCCCAAAACGTCGAATGGCCTCCTGATAGGTCATGCGCTGCACCGGCAACTGCACCTCTACCCCTTTGGCCTCCTTGAAGATACGCGCAATCAGCCCTTCCATCACCGTGATGATATCCTCGCGATCGATAAAGGACATCTCACAGTCGATCTGGGTAAATTCAGGCTGGCGGTCGGCCCGTAAATCCTCGTCACGGAAGCAACGCACAACTTGAAAATAACGGTCAAAGCCGGAGATCATCAGGATCTGTTTAAAAATCTGCGGAGACTGCGGCAGGGCGTAGAACTGGCCTTGGTTGATCCGGGAGGGCACCAGAAAATCCCGGGCCCCTTCCGGGGTGGATTTGGTCAAGAAGGGTGTTTCAATCTCCAAAAACCCGTTTTCTGTTAGATACTGACGGGTGACTTGGGCAACCTGATGCCGCAATATCAGGTTTTGGGCCAACTGGGGGCGACGCATGTCCAGGTAGCGATACTTGAGCCGAATGTTCTCGTTCACCTCGCTATGCTCATCGAGCATGAACGGCAGTGCCTTGGAACGGTTAAGCAGCTTGCACTCCGCCACCTGAATTTCAACCTCGCCGGTCTTCATATTACGGTTGACCGTGCCTTCGGGACGGGGAATTACGCTGCCCCTGACGGCCAGCACATATTCACTGCGTACCCCTTCCGCCACCTGATGGGCGGCGGCGTTCACCTCTGGGTCAAAGACAATCTGGGCAATACCCTCGCGATCCCGCAGGTCGATAAAGATCAGACCGCCGTGATCGCGGCGCCTGAGTGCCCATCCCATCAGTACTACTTCACGACCAATGTCCTTGGCTGACAACTGCCCGCAATAATCAGAACGTTTCCAGCTTCCCAGCGTATCCATAAAAAACTGTCCTCCAGTCACTTAATCAATCAGGCGCCCAATGTTACGCCAACGGATATGAAACTTATACCATGGTCCATCAATGGACCAATATTTGATAAAGGCAAGACCTTTGATCTGATCGCGACGTACAAACTTCCAAAAACGGCTGTCGTAGGAGCGATCCCGGTTGTCACCCATAACAAAGTAGGAATTTTCCGGCACTACAATCGGTCCAAAGGTATCCCTGGGGTTCTGTTCCTTGGGGATCATCTCCGGTTCTTTGTGTATCTCATGGGGATTTTCGTAGAGTTTGCCGTTAACATAGACCTTCTTGTCTTTCCCTTCTACGACATCACCAGGCAAACCAATTACCCGCTTGATAAAATCCTTACTCGGATCCTCCGGATATTCGAAGACAATCACATCGCCACGTTTCGGATCACGAATTTTGAGAATCAGGTTATCGGTAAACGGTATTTTCGTCCCGTAAATGAACTTATTGACCAGCAGATGGTCACCGATCAGCAAGGTATCTTCCATTGAGCCGGATGGGATCTTGAACGCCTGCACGACAAACGTTCGAATCACCAGCGCCAAAAGCACGGCGATGATGATAGACTCGGCATATTCGCGCCAAAGACTTTTCTTCTTTACCTCATGCGCCTGTTCATTCTCATTCAGGTCTTCCATGGCACCCTTTCCTATTTGTCATCAACCTTGAGAATCGCCAGGAACGCCTCCTGGGGCAACTCAACATTGCCGACATTCTTCATGCGTTTTTTGCCTTCTTTCTGTTTTTCAAGCAACTTACGCTTACGCGTAATATCACCGCCATAACATTTGGCTAAAACGTCCTTACGCAAGGCCTTAACCGTCTCGCGGGCAATCACCTTGTTGCCAATGGCGGCCTGAATGGCAACTTCAAACATCTGACGCGGGATCAACTCCTTCATCTTCGCAACCAAGTCCCGTCCCCGGAAGTAGGCTTTATCACGATGTACGATCAGAGAAAGGGCGTCCACCACATCACCGTTGATCAGGATGTTCATCCGTACCAACTCGCTTTGCCGGAAATCAAGGTGTTCATAATCCAACGAGGCATACCCTTTGGTAATTGACTTGAGCCGATCATAAAAATCAAGCACGATCTCATTCAACGGTAGCTCATAAATGATCATCACCCGGTTGGGAGTAAGGTACTTGATCTCTCGCTGTACCCCTCGTTTTTCCTCGCAAAGCGCCAAAACACCGCCAACGAAATCGTTTGGCACATGGATATGCGCAAGGATGAACGGTTCCTCCATATACTCGATATACTGCGGCTCGGGCATCCTTGAGGCCGATTCAATCTCAATCAGCTCACCGTCTGTTTTATGAACCTTGTAGACAACAGTTGGGGCCGTTGTAATCAGGTCCAAAGAGAACTCTCGTTCAAGGCGTTCCTGAATAATCTCCATATGCAGCAGCCCCAGGAAACCACAGCGGAAACCGAACCCCAGGGCAACCGACGTCTCCGGCTCATAGGAGAATGAAGAATCATTCAGCTTGAGCTTGGCCAAGGCATCACGCAACTGCTCATACAGGGAGGTGTCAATCGGATAAAGACCTGAAAACACCATCGGTTTTACTTCTTTAAACCCGTCCAGCACGTCACCACACTGGCGGTGCAACAGCGTAACGGTATCACCGACCTTGGCATCAGCAACATCCTTGATGCCGGCAATTATAAACCCCACCTCTCCTGCAGAGAGGTGGGGCACTTCAACCATGGAAGGTGCAAAAACGCCTACCTTAAGTGCCTCATAGCTGCGGCCGGTTGACATCAACAGAATTTTTTCGCCTTTTTTCAGGGTGCCTTCAAAAATGCGAACCAAGATGATAACGCCCTGGTACTGGTCATACCAAGAGTCGAACAACAACGCTTTAAGCGGTGCCGCGGCATCCCCTTTTGGCGGAGGGATCTTTTTTACAATCTCTTCAAGGATTTCACGGGTACCAATACCTTCTTTGGCAGAAGCCAGCACAGCATCGTGTGCGTCTATCCCGATGATTTCCTCTATCTCATGCTTAACCCGTTCCGGCTCGGCTGCCGGCAGATCGATCTTATTCAAAACGGGAAAGACTTCTAAATCATTATCCAAAGCCAAATAAACGTTTGCCAAGGTCTGAGCTTCAACCCCTTGCGAGGCATCAACAACCAGCAAGCCACCTTCGCAAGCGGCAAGCGAGCGGGAAACTTCATAGGTAAAATCAACGTGTCCTGGTGTATCGATGAGGTTAAGCACATACTGGTTGCCGTCATCCGCCGTATAATCGAGACGTACGGTCTGCGCCTTGATGGTAATACCCCGCTCGCGCTCAAGATCCATCTTATCCAGAAATTGATCCTGCATTTCACGTGCTGACAATGCCCCGGTATATTCAAGTAAACGGTCAGCCAGGGTGGATTTGCCGTGGTCAATGTGGGCGATAATTGAAAAATTTCGGATCTTACTGATATCCATAGGCTCGTATCAATCTCTCAGTTTAATGGAATTTTGAAAGATACTGAACAACGTCTCTAAAGTAAAGAACCAAATACCCGACTAAAACAACAGCGCCCCTTCCCAAATGCGGAAGAGGCGCGAAAAAACGCAGCATCGAGACCCAGCTTGATCACATTTTGAACTGACCGACAAGCGCTTGTAACTCGTCAGACAGCTGCGAGAGCTGATTGGCTGCCTGCACTGTTTGATATGCCCCGGCAGCTGTAAGCTGGACAACCTGAGATATTTGCTGGATGTTATTGGTTATCTCTGTTGTCGTGGCGGTCTGCTCCTCAGCCGCTGTCGCCACCTGATTCACCTGCATATCCACTTCATTGATCTTGGCAAGGATTTCCTGGAGCGCTTCACCTGAGCTGGCCGCATCCCGAACGCCTTGTTCAACCTCTTGAACCCCCTGCCCCATTTCATTGACCGCAACCTTGGTTTCAGCCTGAATTGATTTGATCATTTCACCTATTTCGCGTGTGGCCTTGGTCGTCCGTTCCGCCAACGCCCGCACCTCGTCGGCAACAACGGCAAAACCGCGTCCCATTTCTCCAGCACGAGCAGCTTCAATGGCTGCGTTTAGTGCCAGCAGATTTGTCTGGTCGGCAATATCCTCGATCGTTGCGACAATAGCGCCAATCTGGTCTGAGCGAGCGCCAAGCGCAGCAACTGTTTCGGCAGAGTCACGTACTCGTCCAGCAATTCGTTCCATGCCGGCAATGGTGGAAGAAACAACCCCTGATCCAGCAACGGCTGCACGGCTTGTCTGGCTGGACGCCTCTGCAACCATCTGGCAGTTATTGGCAATATCTGCAGACGTTGCAGACATTTCCTCACTAGCAACAGCAACGGTGCCAGCTTGGGCAGCAACCTCCTCAGCACCGGTTGCAATTTGTTCGGCAGTAGCATGCAACTGCGTAGCAGCAGCAGCCACATGCGAACTATTCAAAGCTACTTTTTGCATGGCCACCGCCAGACGCTCGGCCATCTGGTTAACCTCATTCCCCAACACGCCAAGTTCGTCATGGGAGGAGACGCTGGTACGCACCGTCAAATCCCCAGCAGCCACCTGTAGTAGTGCACGCATCACCTCTTGCAAGGGCGTATTAATCGAACGTGCAATAAAAGACCCACCAATCAGAGCGCACACGGTGATACCAACAAAGACACCAACCAATAAAACCTTAAGCCAATTGCCCTGTGCAGTATCAGCTTGGTACATAGTGTCCGCATTTCTCAGTTTTGCCTTTACCAAGTCATCAAGCGCAGCAGCCGGTTTGGCGTATAACGGTGCAACCACATTAGTTGCAAACTGTATCACCTCGCTTCTGTCACTCTTCCATTCCGCTGCCGCTCTGTTAGCCATATCCCCAAGTTTCACACCATTTTCCAGATATGCAGAAAAACCGGAAGCGAACACCTCAAACAGTTCCTTTTCTTTGGGGTCAATAATTTCCTTACGATTTTTTTCTATGACTGTTTGAATTGCCTTCACGCGCTCTTGGTAATCCGCGCGGCGTTCTTCAATCTTCGCCTTATCCGATAATGATAACAGGTAAACAATATCCAACCGCATGGCGAGGAAATTGTTTTTCACTTCCTCCATCTCCGAGATATGCTCCATCCCGTCTTTTAACAGGCTGTTGAAATTGAAGTAGTAAAAACAGCTGTATTTTAGTATATTTACGCAC
>CAZUSH010000037.1:0-33710 GCA_964622705.1 uncultured Geobacter sp.
CTTGTCCTTGGCCGGGCAGTTCCAGGCACAGGCGCCGCACCCGGTACAGTCTTCCGGTGCCACCTGCACAGTCAGCTTCTTGCCTTCCTGGCCCTTAATCTTGCAATCAGCCGACTTGAAGGTCTTGGGAGCACCCTTCAGCTCCTTGGCGTCGTAGGCCTTCATCCGTACGGCGGCGTGAGGACAGACAAAGGAACAGATACCGCACTGGATACAGAGCTTCTCGTCCCAGACCGGAATTTCAGTAGCGATATTGCGCTTCTCGTACTGCGAGGTGGCGGTGGGGAAGGTACCGTCAGCCGGCATCTTGGAAACCGGCAGATTATCACCCAGGCCTGCCACGATCACGCCGGTGACATCCTTGACGAACTTGGGGGCCTTGCTGGAAACGGCGGCAGCCATCTTCAGCTTGCTGGAGGCCTTGGACGGCACCTTCACTTCGTAGAAGTTGTTCAGGCCGGCATCAACGGCCTTGTAGTTCATCTCCAGAACTTTCTCACCGGCCTTGCCGTAGGACTTCTTGATGGCGTCCTTGATGGAGGCCACGGCGTCTTTGAGCGGGATGATGCTGGAGATCTTGAAGAAGGCGGTCTGCATGATCACGTTGATGCGGGGTCCGAGGCCGATCTCGTTGCCCAGCTTGACACCGTCGATCACGTAGAACTTCATCTTCTTGTCAATGATCTGCTGCTGTACCTCTTTGGGCATGGTGTCCCAGACCTCATCCGGCCCAAAGGGTGCGTTCAAGAGGAAGGTAGCGCCGGTCTTGGCCTTGGCCAGCATGTCGTACTTCTCCAGGAAGGAGAAGTTGTGGCAGGCCACGAAGTCGGCCTCCTGCACCAGGTACGGCGCCCGGATCGGCTTCTTGCCGAAACGCAGGTGGGAGGTGGTCATGGAGCCGGCCTTCTTGGAGTCATACACGAAGTAGGCCTGGGCATTGTTGTTGGTTTCTTCACCGATGATCTTGATGGAGTTCTTGTTGGCACCCACCGTACCATCGGAACCAAGGCCGAAGAACATCGCCTCATAGGTACCAGGCATCGGGTTGGTGAAGGAGTAATCCACCTTGAGGCTGCTATTGGTAACGTCTTCCTCAATACCAACCACAAACTTGTTCTTGGGCTTGGCTGCCTTCAAGTTGTCCAGTACCGCCTTGGCCATGCCCGGATTGAACTCCTTGGAGCCCAGACCGTAACGGCCGCCCACGATCACTGGATAACCCTTCATCTTCAGCTTGCCGGAAGCCATTGCCTCACCGATAGCGGTGCGGACATCCAGGTAGATCGGCTCGCCCAGGGAGCCCGGCTCCTTGGTGCGGTCCAGTACGGCAATCTTCTTGACAGTCTTGGGCAAGGCCTTGATGAAGGCATCCAGCGGGAAGGGACGATACAGGCGAATTTTGATAACGCCGACCTTCTCACCCTTCTTGGCCAGATTCTCAACGGTGTCCTGCACCACATCGGCACCGGAACCCATCACCACCACCACGCGCTCGGCATCCTTGGCGCCAACATAGTCAACCAGCTTGTATTTGCGGCCGGTCAACTTGCCAAACTTGTCCATCTCCTCCTGTACAATCTTCTCGCAGACCGGGTAGTAGGAGTTGACCGTCTCGCGGCCCTGGAAATACACGTCAGGGTTCTGGGCGGTACCACGCATGACCGGCTTATCCGGGTTGAGACCGCGGGCCTTGTGCTCGGCAACCAACTTGTCGTCGATCATGGCACGCATCTCATCAAAGGAAAGTTCAACCACCTTCTGAATCTCATGGGAGGTCCGGAAACCGTCAAAGTAGTGCAAAAACGGCACGCGGCTACGCAGGGTGGAGGACTGGGCAATCAGGGCAAAGTCCATCACCTCCTGCACGTTGTTGGAGCAGAGGAAGGCCCAACCGGTGGAACGGCAGGACATCACGTCGGAGTGATCGCCAAAGATCGACAGGGCCTGGGCGGCGATGGCGCGGGCCGAGACGTGGAAGACGGTGGAGGTCAGCTCACCGGCGATCTTGTACATGTTGGGGATCATCAGCAACAGGCCCTGGGAAGCAGTGAAGGTGGTGGTCAAGGCGCCAGCCTGCAGCGCGCCATGCACCGCTCCGGCGGCGCCGCCTTCGGACTGCATCTCAACCACGGACGGAACGTTACCCCAGATGTTCTGCTCGCCCACGGCACTCTTGGCATCGGAGATCTCACCCATCACCGAGGACGGCGTGATCGGATAAATTGCGATAACTTCGTTGGTGGCATGGGCCACATGAGCGGCGGCGGTATTGCCGTCAATGGTCACCATCTTCTTGCTCATACTGCTCCTCCTGTTTTTTTGTAATGCTGTTAGATTTCCGAATACACCGGATACGTTACAGTTCGCTGCGCCCCTTCATGGCCCATTGCACCGTGGCCGGGTCCACAAATTCAATATCGCTGCCCAACGGAATGCCATGGGCCAGTCGGGTAACCTTGATCCCCAGCGGTTTCAGCTGCCGAGCCAGGTACAGTGCGGTGGTTTCACCCTCAACCGTAAAGTTGGTGGCGATGACCACCTCGGCAACCCCGCCCCGTTCAATGCGCTCCAGCAACTCCCTGATCCGCAGATCATCGGGGTTGACCCCATGCAGCGGCGAGATGGCCCCCTGCAGCACATGGTAGCTGCCGTGGTAGGCGTTGCTCCGCTCCAAGGCCAGCAGGTCCTGGGAGGTCTCCACCACACAGATCAGACTGGTATCCCGCCCCCCCGTGCAGATCGGACAGGGGTCCTGCTCCGCAAGGGAAAAGCAGACCGAACAGGCCTTGACCCGTTCCTGAACCTGCAACAGAGCCTCTGCAAGGGAGCCAAGCTGATGTGGCGATTTCAGCAGATGGAATGCCAGCCGCAGTGCGGTGCGTTCTCCAACACCGGGGAGTTTCTTCAGTTCTCCCACGAGCCGTGTTAATGATGGGGCATGTTGTAGCATAGAACAAAAGCCAGATAAAACAATTTTTTATCGTTATAGTGCGGTTAAAAACAAGCAGGCGTGCGGAGTCCGACGCCTGCGCGTTTTCTCGGGAAATCTACTGTTTCAATTACAGCAGGAGTAAAAGCAGCCGTACTAAAACAGACCGGGGATGTTCATGCCGCCGGTGATCTTCGACATCTCGGACGACAGCTCGGCATGGACGTTCTTCAGTGCTTCGTTGACCGCTGCAATGATCAGATCCTGCAACATTTCAACATCGTTTGGATCGACCGCCTCAGGCTTGATGGTCAGGGACTTGATCTCGTTCTTGCCGCTCACCACAACCGTTACGGCACCGCCGCCCGCCGTTGCCTCAGCGGTCTTGTTACTGGCCTCATCCTGCAGCTTCGCCATCTTCTGCTGGATCATCTGGGCCTGTTTCATGATACCTGCCAAACCTTTTGACATGCTGGTGCTACCTCCGTGTTGTTAATAAATGGTCACTTTTATCGGCCGCCGCTGCGGTTGCCACAGTCACAGCTCCTTGATCTCAACGATCTCCCCCTCAAGCAGTCGCAGGGCCTCCTGCACCACCGGGTGGTCAGTTACTTCCTGTCGAATGGCGTTGCGGTGCTGCTCAGCCTCAAGCTTTTTTTTTTCTGCCAGCGAACAAGGGGCTGTTCCTTCTGACTCACTTGCTGCAGGAATGGCGGTGATCCTGATGGCTGTTGGCTGATGCATGAACGCGGCAGCCAGACCTTCAACCGCCTGCTTGTTATCGCTATCCTGCATGCTGGTCAGGAAGTAGGAACCTTCGGGAAAACCGATCTCGATCTTGTCCGGGGCGTAGGCCAGGGGAGAACCATGTTCCAACAGGGCCCCAATGGCCGGTTTTTGCTCCAGGCAAAAGGCCACGAAACGCTCCCAGCCACCGCCAGCCCCCTGTATGGTTGTTGCCGTGGCAGGACGCGACGACGCCTGGGCCGCCTGAGTCGGTTGAGCGCCATGCTGCGCAACAGGTGTCGGCCTGCTTGCCGTCTGCTTGGCTGACGCCCACAGATCCGGCGTGGTCTGGGCCACCCCGGTCTCCAGGTGCTTGATCCGTTCAAGCAACTGCTGGATCGGCATGACCGGTTGCAGCGTTGCCATCTTTAAGAGCGCCATTTCGAGCAACAGGCGGGGAAAACTGGCATGGGCCATCTCATTTTCAGCCTTGACCAGCAGGGCCAGACGGCGCTGGATATCGGTGGCACTCTGCTCCGCCGCCTGTTGGCGCAGTTCTTCCAGCTCAGCCTCGGCCAGATCCAGGATTTCGCCCGGTTTCGGCACCGAGCGGATGATCAGCAGATTGCGGAAATGCCCGATCAGCTCTTGGGTAAACTGACGGATATTGTAGCCAAAGGCATCAACCCGCCGGACACCCTCCAGGGTCTGCTGCGTGTCTGCCGCAAAGACCGCGGCAGAGATGTCCGAGAGCAGCCGGCGGTCAACCACACCCACCAGGGTAGCCACATCCCCGTCCGCCACGGTGTTGCCGCAGAAGGCCAGCACCTGATCAAAACAGGTGATCGAATCCCGCATACTGCCGTCGCCCTTGCGGGCAACCAGGGCCAGGGCAGCATCGCTGATGACGATCCCCTCCTGATCGGCTATCTCACGCAGGCGCGCCACAATCTTGATCAGCGGAACCCGCTTAAAGTCGAAGCGCTGGCAGCGCGAAAGGATGGTGATCGGCAGTTTATGCGGCTCGGTGGTGGCAAAGATGAACTTGACATGGGGCGGCGGTTCCTCCAGCGTCTTCAACAGAGCGTTGAAGGCGTTGGTCGACAGCATGTGCACTTCGTCGATGATGTAGATCTTGTAGCGGCTATGGGAGGGGAGGTAGCGGCTGTTGTCCCGCAGCTCGCGGATGTCGTCCACCCCGGTATTGGAGGCGCCGTCGATCTCAAAGACATCGGTGGAGCTGCCGTCGGTGATCTCCTTGCAGATCGGGCAGGCATTACACGGTTCTGCAGCCGGACCGTGCTCACAGTTCAGCGCCTTGGCCAGGATGCGGGCTGAACTGGTCTTGCCCACGCCACGCGCACCGGTAAACAGAAAGGCATGGGCAACCCGCCCCGTATCAATGGCGTTCTGCAGGGTGCGGCTGACATGTTCCTGGCCGGTCAGGCCGGCAAAACTCTGGGGGCGATATTTTCGGGCAAGAACTTCGTAGGACACTTGGTTGGCTTCCTGAATCCGGAGATACACTCCAAATGTTATGGGCGGAGATGATAGCCGGGCTTACCTGCGGCACACAGCGCCAGCCGCTGCCGTTGCTTCCTTCCGGACCTGGCGGGGTTCACGGCCTGCCGTTGCGCAGGGCCCGGCTATCATCTCCGCCCATAAACCGAACAGGCTGAGGTTTGAGCAGGCTGTCTGCATAGCACACTGCCGTGATTTTGTCAAAACCTGTTCAAGAGACTCCGCTTTCAGGACGCAGGTTATGTGCCGTGCTGTCCGGCCAGGCCTCAGTCGCATGGTTAGCCGCCCCCTGAAGCGCTCAGCCCGGATCTACCGGCGATTCAATCACTCCCTAAGAACGCCGGCCGACACCGGTTTGACTGCCGCACACACAATTGTGCCATTTTTTGCACACAAATAATATGCATTGTTGTATACTACGAAAAATTCACGCCTGGGAGCAGCCATGTACCCGATCATAACCTACAAAGAACGCTGTCGTACCTGCTATTCCTGTGTACGCTCCTGTCCGGTCAAGGCGATCAAGGTTGATGGCGGCTACGCCGAAATCATTTACGAACGCTGCATCGGTTGCGGCAACTGCCTGAACTGCCCCCAGAAGGCCAAGGCGGTTGTGGATCGGATCGTGATGACGCAAGAGCTGCTCGCCTCCGGCGACCCGGTGGTGGCGGTGCTTGGCTGCTCATTTCCGGCTTTTTTTCACCGCTTTACCCCGGGGCAACTGGTTGCAGGCCTGAAAAGCCTCGGCTTTCATGAGGTCCACGAGGGTGCCTACGGCGCCCGCATGATCGCTCCCCTGTATGCGGAGACAATCGCCACCACTGACCGGCCGCTGATCTCAAGCCATTGCCCGGCTGTGGTTGACCTGATCGAACGCCATTTCCCCAGACTGGTACCAAACCTGATGCCGGTTGTCTCCCCCATGGTGGCCATGGGTCGTTTTATCAAACAGACCCTCGGTCCCCAGGTAAAGGTGGTTTACCTAAGCACCTGCATTGCCGCAAAATTTGAGATTCAGTCCCCAGAGGTGGCCAGCGATGTTGACCTGGTGCTGACCTATGCCGAGATAGAGCTTTTTTTCCGGCGTCGCGGCATTGATCCGGGAAGACTTTCCGAGGCCGCCTTTGATGGCATCAACCCCGAGCATGGTCGCATGTTTACCTTGACCGATGGCCCCTTGCGGGCGCTGGAGATCCCGACCGATTTCCTCGACACCGAGACGGTTACGGCTGAAGGTGAAAGCCACACCCTTGAGATTGTGCGCGACCTGGCCGCAGGCAGAATCACCCCACGGTATGTCGACGTGCGTTTCTGTGATGGCGGCTGCGTTGACGGACCGGGCAAAAACCGCGAATTGACGCATGTCTACAAACGCAACCTGATTATCAACTACAGCAAGAACAGTATTCCGTATCGCACTGCCGCCCATTATCGCACGGCACCGCCGCCAGCACAGCTTGTGCAAAGTTTTAAAGACAAGGCACTTAAATTACCAAGCCCGAAACCGGAGGACGTGCGGAAAATCCTGAATGCAACCGCTAAGTTCAGCCAAGGGGACGAGTTGAACTGCCGGGCCTGCGGTTACGCCACCTGCCGCGAACATGCCGTGGCTGTGTTTCAGGGGCTTGCCGATATCGGCATGTGCCTGCCGTATAACCTGCGCAAAATGGAGGAAGACCGCGGACTGTTATTGCAAAAGTACGAACTGATGTCGCGGGAACTTGACAAGCAGCTGGGCGAAGAGATGATCATCGGTGACGACCGCGAGAATCTGGCGGTGGTCGAGTTGATTCGACAGGTTGGCCCGACCCCCACCACCGTGCTGATCAGAGGCGAGACCGGTACCGGCAAGGAGCTGACCGCCAGGGCCATCCACCGCCTGAGCACCAGGGCCGACAAACCCTTGGTTACGGTCAACTGCACAACCTTAAGCGACTCACTGCTTGAAAGCGAACTGTTCGGCCACAAAAAGGGCGCCTTCACCGGCGCCATTGCGGATCGCAAAGGCCTGTTCGAGGCTGCCGACGGCGGTACGATCTTTCTGGACGAAATTGGCGACATCACCCCGAAACTGCAGGCAGAACTGCTGCGGCTGCTGGATCAGGGCGAGGTCCGCCCGGTTGGCGGCACTGCGGTCAAGAAGGTAAATGTCCGGCTGATCGCAGCTACCAACAAGGATCTTGAACAGGGGGTCAGAGAAGGCTGGTTCCGCGAAGACCTGTACTACCGCCTGAATGTCTTTTCCATCGACCTCTTGCCGCTGCGTCAGCGCCCGGAATCCGTTGCCATCCTGGCCCGCCACTTCTTGGAAAAGGCCCGCAAAAAGCTGAACAAGCCCTTGACCGGCATCGAGGAGCGCGCCATTACCGCCATGCGGCATTACCACTGGCCCGGCAATATCCGTGAGATGCAGAACATTATTGAGCGCGCGGCAGTACTCTCGTTGGATGGCGTGGTCCGCCTGGAAAACCTGCCGTCGATCTTCACGGAGATCTTTAACCAGCGCGCCGGACTGCTGCCCAAACCCCACAAGATGTCCTTCAAGGCCGAGCGGGAGAGCCATGTGGGTCACCTTGAGCGCAACCTGGTGCTGCGCTACCTTGACGAGGCACATGGCAACGTCTCAAAGGCTGCCCGCCTGGCGGACATTCCACGCAGAAGCTTCTACCGCCTGCTTGAAAAATATGAAATTTCAGTGCAACGCGCCCCAGGACTTTCCCGCTAACAGCTGTTTACAGCACCTTCCGTCAACTGTTTTAGAATAACGTATACTTTTGTCCAAAGTGCGCCAATTTTGGCACACTTTTAGCCGCTCCCACCAAAAGATAATTTTGGACTTAAATCTCAACACATTTAGATTATTACACTTTTATCCATTAACTCTGTTTTGGCACACTGCTAGCATAATAGGCAGTACATACATCGCTGACAACAACCACATGCACTCATACACAACAAAGGAGAATAAGATCATGGGCAGAATGAGAGAGAACCCCCGCTACAATGTTATTTCAATGCGCGTAAGCGACGAAGAGCGCGAGCAACTTGAAACCCTGGTGCGCTGCACCCGTAAGTCCGTATCCGACTTGATGCGTGAGGCCATGATGAATATGACCCTGCAGCTTGATGCGGGCCTGCGTAAAGCAGCCTAGATTCACAAAAGGTCACCACCACTAAAAAAGCGATCCCGGCAGCGGGATCGCTTTTTTAGTGCATACACACCAGGCGGAACAGGGGCGCTAGCTGATCACCACCTCAAACTGTTCCTGGTGGAAGCCGGGTTTGGCCCGTACCGTAACCCGCTTCTTGAACTTCCTTTCCAGCTCCTCCAAACCGCGCCGTTCCTCATCATACAGCAGGTCGGCAACCTGGGGATGCACGGTCAGCAAAACCTTGGTACCACGGATGTCCAGCATCTCTCGCCGCAGCTCACGGAATATCTCATGACAGATCGTGGTCTTTGACCTGACATAGCCGCGCCCCTCACAGTAGGGACAGGGCTCGCACATCATCCTGCCGATGCTCTCCCTGACCCGCTTGCGCGTCATCTCAACCAGGCCCAACTCTGAGATTTTGAGGATGTTGGTCTTGGACTTGTCGCCCTTCAGCGCCTCCTCGAGCGCGGCATAGACCTTCTCGCGGTTAACCTCTTTCTCCATATCAATGAAATCAATAATGATGATCCCGCCGATATTGCGCAGCCGCAGTTGATAAGCGATCTCCTTGACCGCCTCCAGGTTGGTCTTGAGGATGGTGTCTTCAAGGTTATGTTTGCCAACATAACGCCCTGTATTGACATCAATGGCAGTGAGTGCCTCGGTCTGCTCGATGATGATGTAGCCGCCCGACTTGAGCCAGACCTTGCGTCCCAGGGCCCGGCTGATCTCCACCTCCAGACCGTAATGGTCAAAGATCGGCTCTTCCTCGTCATATAGATCGATGGAGGAACGCATCTTGGGCATAAACGTCGAGATAAACTGCACAATCCGGTCATGGTCGGCCTTTGAGTCAACCACAATCCGGTTGACATCATCGGTAACGATGTCCCGCACCACCTTCTGGACCACGTCAAGATCAGCATGAATCAGGCAGGGAGCCGCAGCCTTCTCCTTCTTTTTGACAATCTCGGCCCAGATCTTGGCCAGATAGTGCATATCTGCCCTGAGGTCCTCTTCAGACTTACCTTCAGAGGCGGTCCTGACGATGAAACCGCAGCCGGGCTGGCGCACGCGGTCAACGATCTCCCGCAGGCGCTCACGCTCTTCCTCGTCCTCAATCCTGCGCGAGATTCCCACATGATCCACGGTCGGCATATAGACGACATGCCTGCCCGGCAGGGAGATGTGCGAAGTTATCCGCGCCCCTTTGGTGCCGATCGGCTCCTTGGAAACCTGCACCAGCAGTTCCTGGCCTTCCTGCAGCAGGTCCTCGATGGGGTGCAGCACCTTATACTCCTGATGTTCACCCTCATCTTCATGATCTACTTTTTTACCGTCATCCAACAGATTTTCGTACTCTTCAATGGCATCGAACACATCCGCCACATACAAAAAAGCGGCCTTTTCCAGGCCGATGTCCACGAACGCCGCCTGCATGCCGGGCAGCACCCGCACAACCCGCCCCTTGTAAATATTGCCGACGATCCCTTTCTCACGGGTGCGTTCGATATACAATTCGGCAATCGTGCCCTTTTCAATCAGGGCAATCCGGGTCTCATGGGCCGTTACATTGATGACCAGCTCTGAAGCCATAACAGTACCCCTAACAATAAATTCAAATCATCATATCTGTTTAGTATGCCACAAAAACAACATCTGTCTTCTCAAGTTTGGCGTTTTTCAGTTGTTCCGGCCCCAAGCCGGTCACAGCGGCAGCAAACTCCACAGCCTTGCCGCGTCCCACCACCATCTCAAGGACCGGACCGGATGCGGACAAGGCACGCGTTTCCTGGCGCAAATCAATCTGTTGCTGCTGCCCCTTTTTCTCCCGGGTCAGCACCCAACTATCATGTGCCATAAATTGCACACATTGTTGCTGCAGCAGCTCGGGCCGATAGCCCGGAAGGGTTACGCGGTAGCGGGTTGCCTCGATCAGGGTGGCCAGTGCAGGCGTCTTCAGATCAACCTCTGCCGCCTCAAGGATCGCCATACCGGCCGGCACGACCCGGTTCAAACGCTGCTGCACCTCTGCAGCCGACATATCTCCAACAAACAGATCAAGATATTCGGCATGGGATTCAACCCCCACGGAGGTTGCGGTTGCAAAGGAAAAGCGGGGATGCGGGTGAAAACCGTTGCTGTACAGAATCGGCACGCCGGCCCGCAGGACAGCCCGGGTAAAGAGGTTGATCAGTTCCAGGTGACTGAGATACCGCAGCACCCCGGTCTTGCTGAAACGGATACGCAGGCGCCGCTGCACGGCTACCGCCGCATCGGCCGAAGCGTCAGCCACCTCCGCAGCAGCAGGGACCTCCTCGCTGAGCCGGTTGGCAACCTGTTTAAAGTCACAAACACCACAGGCAGCACAGTCGCCGAAGCGGCAATCAGCCGTGCCGGCCTCACGCATGGCCCGTTCATACTCATCACGCAAAAAACCAGCCGCAATGCCGCTGTCCAGGTGGGCCCACGGCAGCAACTCATCCTGAGTACGCTCACGCAGGTACCAATCCGGGTCGAGGCCGGACTCTTCAAAGGCCTGCTGCCAGCGCGTCAGCGAAAAGTGTTCGCTCCAGCCATCAAACTGCGCCCCCAATTCCACGGCACGCTCGATCACTGCGGCAAGCCGCCGGTCACCGCGGGCAATCACCCCTTCCATAAACGAGAGCTCGGCATCCTGATACTTGAAGTTAAGCTTGCGCCTGCGCAGCTCATCCTTCAAAAAGCGCTGCCGTTCACGGGTTTCCTCAATGCTCAACTGGCGATGCCACTGAAAGGGGGTATGGGGCTTGGGCACGAAGGTACTGACCGCTACATTGACCTCGCCATGTCCGCCACTGCGCCGGGCCTGCTGCTTGACCTGCCGTGCCAGCTCGGGGATGGCCCGCAGATCAGCCCAGTTCTCGGTCGGCAACCCCATCATGAAGTACAACTTGATCAGCCGCCAGCCGGCCGCATAGATGTTATAGGCGCCTTCCAACAAATCCTGCTCGGCAATCCCTTTGTTGATCACCCGACGCATCCGCTCGCTGCCCGCCTCCGGCGCCAGGGTAAAACCGGTCTTGCGCACCTTGCGGATTTCATCGATCAGCTCACGGGTCAGCGTGCCGACCCGCAGTGACGGCAGCGATACTGCCACCCGGCTGGCAGCATAGGTCTGCATCAGGGTCTGCAACAACGTGCCGATGCAGCTATAATCGCCGGTGGAAAGCGATAAAAGCGAAATCTCGTCATAGCCGCTGGCCTGGAGCGCGGTCCGGATCAGTTCCTGCACCCGGGTTGTTGAACGCTCACGCATCGGGCGGTAGATATAACCGGCCTGGCAGAAGCGGCAGCCACGGGTACAGCCGCGGGCGATCTCAACCGCAACCCGGTCATGCACCGTCTTCATAAACGGCACAATCGGCTGATCCGGAAAGGGGGCCGACTCCAGATCGGCCAGAAAACGGCGCCGGACACCGGTATAGCCCGGCTTGAGCGGCAACATGGCGTCAATACGTCCGTCCGGCTGATAGCTCACCCCAAAAAACGAGGGGATATATACACCGGCAATAGCTGCCCATTGCTCCAGCAACTCCTGTTTACTGCCACCCCCTGCTGCCCGCCAGGTGCGCAGCACCTGCGCCATTTCAACCACCGCCTCTTCACCGTCGCCCAACAAAAAGGCATCGAAAAACGGCGCCAGCGGTTCGGGGTTGTAGGCACCAGGGCCGCCGCCAACAATCAACGGCCACCGCTCGTCCCGCGCTTCGGCGCGTACCGGTATGCCGGCCAACTTCAACATGGCAAGGATATTCGTGCAGGAAAGCTCGTACTGCAGGGTAAAGCCGACCAGAGCGCAGTCAGCCAACGGGGTGGCGGTTTCAAGGGTGGCAAGCGGCACAGCATTGGCACGTAACTGCTCCGCCATATCGGGCCAGGGGGCGTAGACCCGTTCAGCCGCAATACCGTCCTGTTCGTTGAGGATACGATACAGGATCTTCAGCCCCAGATGACTCATGCCGACTTCATAGACATCGGGAAAGGCCAGGGCAACCCTGAGTGCAGCCTCAGGCTTGATCACCGATCCCATCTCGCCCCCCATGTAGCGGGCAGGCTTTTCAACGCTTAACAGATCAAGTGACATAATAGCCCCGATAAAGGAAAAGCCTCCGAAGGTTGCTCTTCGAAGGCTTTTTCTCTCAATTGGTGCCCAGGACTAGACTCGAACTAGCACACCCTTGCGAGCACAAGAACCTGAATCTTGCGTGTCTACCAATTCCACCACCTGGGCAAAGGAAGGATTTTAATACCAACAAACAGATCTTATTGCAAGCACTTTTTTGACATCAAGAAAAAAAGCCGGCCGCCAATCCGGCGGCCGGCTGAGGCGGATACACGCCTCCTGTTACATATTGTAGCCGGATTCGCTGTGCTGGGTTTGATCCAGACCCATGATTTCGTCTTCCTTCTCAACCCGCAGCCCGATGGTCTTGTCAAGGACGAAGGAGATGATCAGGGTTACAATCACCGCGTAAGCACCTGCTGCAACTACCGCAATCAACTGGGTCATCAGCTGCTTGGCATTGCCGGCCAGCAGGCCGGTTGCGCCAACCGTGGCAAAGATACCGGTCACAATGGCGCCGAACGTACCACCAATACCATGCACACCAAAGGCATCCAGCGAGTCGTCATACTTCAGCTTGGCCTTCAGCAGAACTCCGCCGTAACAGACCAGGCCGGCTGCGACACCCATGATCAGGGCGGCGCCGGGCTGAACAAAACCGGCCGCAGGGGTAATGACAACCAGACCGGCCACCACACCGGAACCGAAGCCAAGGGCGGAAGGCTTGCCGGCGTGAATCCACTCGGCAAACATCCAGGAAAGGCCGGCAGCGGCAGGTGCGATCGTCGTGGTGGCAAAGGCCAGAGCAGCCAAACCACCAGCAGCATCAGAGGTATTGACACCAACCACAGCCGAACCGGCATTAAAACCAAACCAGCCGAACCAGAGCAGACCAACACCAAGCAGGGTCATCGGCAGATTATGGGGCGCCATCCGCTCAGTGGGGAAGCCATGACGCTTGCCCAGGAAGAACAGGAAGGCCAGGGCCGAGATACCGGAGGAGAGGTGCACCACGGTGCCGCCGGCAAAGTCAAGTGCGCCTTTTTTGAACAGCCAGCCATCAGCCATCCAGACCCAGTGTGCCAGCGGGTCGTAGACCAGTGTGGTCCAGAGCAGCACGAACAGGCAGTAGGCGGAAAACTTGACCCGTTCCGCCAGGGCTCCGGAAATCAGGGCTACGGTGATCATGGCAAACATGGCCTGATACATGGCAAAAACCAGTTCGGGGATGGAGCCCGGCTCCTTGGTGTAATTTTGGAACAATGCCCACTCAACCGTACCGCTGGCAGCGTCCTTCATGGTAATCAAGCCGTTCAACATCATCTTACTGAAGTTACCGACAAGACCCAGGCCACCCATATCAGGGGCAAAGGAGAGCGAGTAGCCGATAATGGTCCACTGCACCCCGACAATACCCATGGCCACCAGCGAGTGCATCATCGTGGAAAGGACGTTCTTCTGACGAACCATACCGCCATAGAACAGGGCCAGGCCAGGAATCATCAGCAGCACCAGAGCAGATGAAACCAGCATCCAGGCTGTGTCTCCGGTATTCAGCACCGGCTTAACATCAGGCGGTGTTGCCGGTGCAGCAGCAGGTGCAGCAGTGGCGGCTGCCGGTGCAGCAGCGGGTGCAGCAGCATCGGTTGCCTTGGGCGCCTCTGCTGCAACAGCAGCAGCCGGAGCGGCATCCTTCTTTTCTTCAGCCATGGCGGAGACCCCTGCCATCAAGGTGAAGAGCGAAAACATGAGCAAAACGAGTGTGTACTTCAGTTTCATGACCAACCTCCTGATTCTATGGTTACACGTCTTTTTTGTATGCCTCAGATTGCATCGCCGCCGGTCTCGCCGGTGCGAATCCGTACCGCCTCTTCAAGGCTGATCACAAAGATCTTACCGTCACCGATGCGACCGGTCTTGGCGGTGTTCTGAATCGCCTCAACCACCTTGCCGACCTGATCATCCGAAACCGCAATCTCAATCTTAACCTTAGGGATAAAGTCAACTACGTACTCGGCGCCACGGTACAACTCGGTGTGGCCTTTCTGACGTCCAAAACCCTTGACCTCACTAACCGTAATCCCTTCGATGCCGATCTCGTTCAGGGCATCCTTGACCTCATCCAGCTTGAACGGCTTGATAATCGCTTCTACCAGTTTCATCTGACTCTCCTTTCGCTGTCTGTATGATCACCATGCTGCATGCTTTCGCGGCACCTTATCGTTAAAAAGACCGGGGATTTCACACCCCGGTAAAGAAGGAGGACGTTACGGTGTTTATATAGGCGTCACCCGTAATCCTGTTGTCATCTTTTTAGCACCTACCATGCCAATTCATAAAAAATGCGCAAATATCGACTGTTGCGACGGATTTCGGCACTACAAGTACACGTCAAACCACCCAGACATGCCTAAAAAAGTTTCTGTTGCGCCCATATATTCGGCATTTAATTCAATCCGCACTGTTTACTTTCGCAATTACGTGTGCCAAATCGCAGCAACTGCCCAGGATAGCTACAGTGCATATTTTTTTGCACATAGCTGCTCAAACAATTTACACATGATGGCCGGTACTCTCGTGCGAACGCGCCTGCAGGACAGGCATTTGCTCTCGTGAAATACGTCGTTGGGCCAATCAGAAGAAAAGGGGGATAGGGTCAAAGGCGGGGAAACTGACCTGATTTTTCGCGCTGTAAGCTCAAAATACAGCAGCGTCCACTGCCACACCGGCAATGGACGCTGCCATGGAAAGGAATCAGACGACTAATGCTGAACCTTACTCGGATTCCGTTTTCTGATGATAGCCTCCGCTCAACGGCAGGTGACGCAGGTTAAAGTCAGGATAGGCGGTAACCGCAACCTCATGCTGGTCAAGCCCTTCCAGCTCTTGATCCTTGGGCACCCGCAGCCCGATCACCATATCCACCACCTTGAAGAAGACCCACGAGATGAT
This sequence comes from uncultured Geobacter sp., assembly GCA_964622705.1. GTDB lineage: Bacteria > Desulfobacterota > Desulfuromonadia > Geobacterales > Pseudopelobacteraceae > Trichlorobacter. The sequence continues at coordinate 15,389 of CAZUSH010000037.1, forward strand.
AAAGACATAAACGATGTTGGTCAGGGTACCGATGCACTGGGCCATGAACTGGCCAGCATCGCCGTAAAACAGGCCGGTTACCGGACCTTTGACGCCGTTCCAGCCGTCACCGTACTTGCCATCGGCAAAGAGACCCAGTGCCAGTACACCCCAGGCGCCGTTGGCACCGTGCACTGAAACAGCACCGACCGGATCATCAATCTTCAGTACCCGCTCAATAAAGAAGACACTCAGGACGCACAGGATACCACCAACAGCCCCGATCAAAACAGCAACCGGTGCCGTCACAAAGGCGCATGGCGCGGTGATGGCAACCAGGCCGGCCAGCAGACCGTTGGCGCTCATGGAGATATCCGGCTTGCCATAGCGTACCCACATATAGATCCAAGAAGAGAAGGCACCGGCAGCGCCGGCCAGCATGGTATTGGTAGCAACCACGCCAATCCGCAGATCAGTACCGGCCAAAGTGGAACCGGCGTTGAAGCCGAACCAGCCAAAGGCGAGGATAAAGCAACCTACCACCGCCATCGGAATATGGTGGCCGGGAATCGGGTTGGCGGAACCGTCTTTGTTGAACTTACCGAGCCGTGGGCCAAGTACCATCGCACCAGCCAAGGCACAGACACCACCGGTCAAATGCACGACCGAGGAGCCGGCAAAGTCAACGTGGCCATGTCCCAACCCGAAGTTGCTGCCCAGGGTTGCCAACCAACCACCACCCCAGACCCAGTTGGCGTATAAGGGGTAAATGATGGCAGAGACAAAGAATCCGTAGATAAAAAAGGACTTCATATTCCAGCGTTCAGCCATGGAACCGGTTGGGATGGTTGCTGTGGTATCCATGAAGACCATCTGGAACAGAAACAGGGTGAAGATGGCGGCATCATACGTATCGCCGGAAAGAAAAAAGCCCTTCATACCGAACAGACCAAAATCCTTACCGAACAGATGAATCACGAATTCGCTGTTGAGCGCCTTGGCGCCGCCCAACGCGGCAACGCCACCAACGCCGCCCATCTGTAACGCAAATCCGCAGACCCAATAGCCCAACAAACCCAGGGCGTACACCATGAAGTTCATGGCCATGGTATGTCCGGCGTTCTTTGCCCTGGTAAAGCCGGTCTCTGCCATGGCAAAACCGGCCTGCATGAACATGACCAGGAAGCCGCAGATCAGCGTCCAGGCAAAGTTGATGGAAATCTTGTTATGGCCGGCAACGTCAGCAACCTTGGCGGCCAACGGCTCGGCCTTACTCATTTTGTCCAGGTCATCCTGAGTCGGAGCATTGGCTGATGCGCCGACAACATCCCCGGCGACACCAATACCGGCACCACTGGGATCTGACACAGGTGCTGCCGCGGCAGGAGCAGCAGGAGCGGGAGCAGGCGCAGCGGCTTCGGGCGCCTTGGGAACTTCAGCGGTTGCTGCAGCTGCAGGCGCAGCATCCTTTTTCTCTTCTGCAAAGGCCGTTACACAGGCCTGGGCAGTGAGGAGTGCAAACATGAACAGAATGAGTGAATGCTTCAACTTCATAACCAACCTCCTGATCGTGATGGAATCGTCTCCTGGTAAAAGTCAAACCGCATCATTGCCGGTCTCGCCGGTCCGAACCCTGACCGCCTCTTCCAGACTCAGCACAAAGATCTTGCCATCACCAATGCGACCAGTCTTGGCGGTGTTCTGAATCGCCTCAACCACCTTGCCGACCTGGTCGTCTGAAACGGCAATCTCGATCTTGACCTTGGGGATGAAGTCCACCACATACTCGGCGCCACGGTACAGCTCGGTGTGGCCTTTCTGACGACCAAACCCTTTGACTTCGCTGACCGTAATCCCCTCGATGCCGATCTCGTTCAGGGCATCCTTGACCTCATCCAGCTTGAACGGCTTGATGATCGCTTCTACCAGCTTCATGATGTAAGCCTCCTTTGCTTGTCCTACTGCTATCAGTAACGTCCTGCAGTCTGTACGCAAAAAACCCGGGGGCGTTGTCGCCCCCGGCAAAAGAAGGAGGACAGCGGCGTTATGCGTGCCTGCACCTTTTTCAAGGCGCCTGTCTGCGATTCACTTAGCATTGTTCGTGCCACACAATGAATCCAAGTAAATTCGAGCACTTGAGCGCATAAAGACCATTTAAGCCTTATTTGTTCACGATTAATTAGTTCGCAGCACAGCCCGCACTACGCGTAACATTTCAGCACGCCTATCCTTTTGACGATTCTGCAAAATGTGTTAGGCTTGGCGCACCCTTAAACGAGAGAGGAGATATCATGCCGGTTGTTGCGCGTTTGGACGAGATTCCCAACCTTGGGAAAAAGCAGGTTTCTGTCAATGGGCAGGAGATAGTACTGATTAATCTGAAGGGGAGTATTTTCGCCGTAGAAGCTGAATGTCCCCATCAGGGCGCGCCGCTTGCCAATGCCGTGATTAAAGATACTCACCTGTCGTGCCCCCGTCATGGTTACCGCTTTGACGTGAGGGACGGCAGCTGCAAGGAACATCCTGAATTTACCCTGAAGACCTACCCGGTGCGGATTGAAAACGGTGACATCCTGATTGACCTGGCGTGATCAGACCATTCTTGATGACGTAACGCTGCTGGTGCTGCTGGTTGGTTGCATCGCAGTAGCGCTCTGGGCTGCTGGTCATGCCTTGCTGCATAAGCGTGACCCGCGCTCTGCCCTGGTCTGGGTCAGTCTCAGTCTCTCGTTGCCCGTGTTCGGGGCGCTGGCGTACTGGCTTTTAGGCATCAATCGCATTACCCGCAGGGCCCTACGCTGGCACAGGTCAGGTCAAAAGCCGGACCTGCGCCGCCTGACGGCTCATTTAAGGCCGTCTTCGATACAACTCCCCGCTGCCTACACCAACCTCAGCAACCTTGAAGCGCTGGCTGATCGCGTGGTTAAAACCCCTACCGTCGCCGGCAACCGGATAACACCGCTGGTGAATGGCGAAGAGGCCTATCCCGCCATGCTGGCAGCCATTGCAGCCGCTACGCACTCCATCCACCTGAGCAGCTACATCTTTGATGGAGACGGAGTCGGCAGGCAGTTTGTCACCGCACTGGCCGATGCGGCAAAGCGAGGTGTTGCGGTACGCGTGATTGTCGACGCCATGGGTGAGCAGTACAGCAGACTTTCCGCCCACAAGGCCCTGCAAGGCAGTGCGGTCGATATCAGGCACTACCTGCCGCTGTACAAAGGACCGTTCATCAACCTGCGCAACCACCGCAAACTGTTGCTTGTCGATGGTTCGCTCGCCTTTACCGGCGGTATGAACATCCGCTCCAACCATTGCCTCACGGCTGTTCCGCTTGCACGCGCTGCCAGCGACCTGCATTTTCGCGTCGAAGGCCCTGTGATCAATAACCTGCAGCGTATCTTCATCGAAGACTGGTACTTTGTCAGTCACCAGTTTCTGGATGACCCACGCGATATGCCGGAACTTTCCCCCTGCGGTTCCGCCTTGGCCAGGCCGATTGCCGACGGCCCTGACCGGGAGTTTCGCAAACTGGAATGGATCGTCATGGGTGCCCTTGCTGCAGCGCGCAAGCGGGTACGGATCATGACGCCCTACTTCATTCCGGATCGCCCGATGATCACGGCCCTGATCACGGCAGCCCTGCGGGGGATAGAGATTACGATCGTCCTGCCGAAGGTCAATAACCTGCCGTTTGTGGCCTGGGCCTCGCGGGCCTCATACTGGGAACTGCTAAAAAACGGCATCGCTCTATTTGAACAGCCTGCCCCCTTTAGCCACACCAAGCTGTTTCTTGTTGACGATAGCTGGTCCCTGATCGGGTCGGCCAATCTCGACACACGCAGTTTCCGTCTTAACTTTGAACTGAATCTCAGCGTGTTCGACCTTGATCTGGCCACACGCCTGAACGGCTACTACGACGAGGCGGTAAGCCGTTCCCATGCCATTACCCTGCAGGAAATGGATGGCCGGGCTCTGCCGATCAAGTTGCGTGACGGCATGGCCCGGCTCTTTTCACCCTACCTCTAAAAAGATCAAAAGACTCTTTTTATCCTCTTGACAGACTACCGATTGCTTGGTATCACTTTTCCATCAACGTATTGATTCCATCCCCACAAAGGAGAACACACACTATGTCTACCTGCACACTGGTAACCAAGGCTGCTCCCGATTTCACCGCCGATGCTGTTTTGGCCGACAACTCCTTCGGTCAGGTAACCCTGTCCAGCTTTAAGGGCAAGTACGTCTACCTGATGTTCTACCCGCTCGACTTCACCTTTGTCTGCCCTTCGGAGATCCTGGCCTTCAATAAAAAACTGGATGAGTTCAAGAAAAAGAACTGCGAAGTCATTGCCATCTCGGTCGACTCCAAGTTCACCCACCTGGCCTGGAAAAACACCCCGATCGAAAGCGGCGGCATCGGCAATGTCCAGTTCCCGATGGTGGCTGACCTCAACAAGGAGATCACCAAAGCCTACGGTATCGAGCATCCTGCCAGTGTTGCCCTGCGCGGCCTGTTCCTGATCGACCCGCAGGGCACGGTCCGCCACTGCGTCATCAACGACCTGCCGCTTGGCCGCAGCGTTGATGAGGCCCTGCGTATGCTGGATGCGCTGCAGTTCACCGACACCCATGGCGAAGTCTGCCCGGCAAACTGGAAGCAAGGCGATGAGGCCATGAAACCAACCGCAGAAGGCGTTGCCTCATACCTGGCAAAGCACGCCAAGTAAATAATCCGCTAGCAACATCAAAAGGTGCCGGCACACTGCCGGCACCTTTTTTTGTGGCTGCCCCATGACAGCAGCGCGTTTATCGCTATACTGTCTGCATGCATACGCCAACAGCCCCCTTCGTTGCCCATATCCCACCGCACGGCCAAGACGGCGTCGTGGCGATCGAACCGGCCGGTCCCTTCATGCGCCTGTTCATGCGCAGCCAAACAGGCATAACCTTTCATGACTATCCCTTTACCCCGTTTTTACTGCTTGAAAGCCGTGAACTGATAACAGCCACCGGCATGCCGCTGGAATTTCGCGAGCTGCATGGCAATGGGAATTTACGCTGGTTGGCGCTGTTCCAGACCTGGCAGCACTGGTGCCAGGTGCGCGACATCCTGCAAAAAACCGCATCACCCGGCGCCTGGTACGCCTTGGCGGACATGCGTCAGCAATTCCTGGTGATAAGCGGTATCCATCTCTTTCAGGGACTGGCGTTTGCGCAGATCAGGCCGTTCTGTCTTGCGGTTGAGGCCGGCGACGCCTGTCAGGGACCAGCCAGCTCCGCCATCCAGCGTATCAGCCTGAGCAACGGCTCTGATTATCATGCCGTCTTTGACCGCAACCAGATGGACGAACGTGAGATGCTGCAGCAGCTTACCGCGGCGTTGCATGACCAGGACCCGGACCTGCTGATCGGCTGCAATCTGGGGCAGCAGCTCCTCCCCCTGCTGGCCAAACGGGCCCGGCAACTCGGTCTGCAGCTCAACTGGGGCAGAAATCATTCAGAACTGCGCCGTCTTGAGCAGACAGATGGCGGTACGCGTTATGAAATCTACGGTCGCTCGATCATTGAGCTGCTTGAGCTGGTACGTCAGCTACACCGTTACCTGCAGCCGATGGAAGCACTGCAGCTGGCAGAGGCATCTCCGCTTGTGGAAGATGTCGTCCTTACCCGTACGGCAAATGCTGAAACCAGTGCACATCTTTACCAGTTGCTGGCACCAGCCTGGTTCGCGGTGGCCAGACAGTTTCCCACCACCCTGCAGGCGGCAGTCAACAAACCAATGGCAGCGGCGCTCAACGCCCACCTGATCCAAGGCTACCTTGCCCACCAAACGGCAGTACCAAGCCCTCCTGAGCAGTTTCAGACCGCAACGCCCGAAATAGGGCAGGTCTTCCAACATGGCACGGTGCGCCCGGTCGCTCACTGTGATTTGAGCAGCTTGTCCCCCTCCATCATGCAGGCCTACCGGATCGGCCCCCGCCGTGATGAACTGCAGCTGTTTCAAAATTTACTCGGCCAGCTGCTAGCTGATCCAACGCCGCTATCCACAACATTGCCTGCCATAGCCGCCAAACTGCACCTGAAACTTCTGTACAGCGCATTCAGCAACCTGCTTGAGCGTCATGGTCCGTTTGCAGACCGACCTGCCGCCTATGAAGCTACACGCCTCACTGCCGTGATCACCCGCGACATCCTCCACTGGCTGCATGACCACGGCGCCGTACCGGTTGCCCAGGATCAGCAGGGCATCTTTTTCATACCACCGGCTGGACAAACTGCCGAAGCAGAGGTGCAGGCCCTGATGCAACAACTTGCCACCATCCTGCCACGCTGTTTTACCTTACGCTGTGATGGCCAGTATCAGGCGCTTTTCAGCTACCATGCGGGCAGCAGCGCCCTGTTGCAGCTAAACGGCGTCATCGCCTTCAGGGGTAGCGCAATTGTGGCGCGCAGTATGGAACAATATCTCAGGGATTTTCTGACCGAGGCCATTGCTCTGCTGCTTACGGACAAGGCCGATGAGGTTTCCAGTCTGTTTGAACAGTATCTGCGTCGGCTGGCGACCCACAACCACCCGGTAAGCTGGATAACGCGGAGGGAGACACTGACCGACAGCCTCGAACACTACCTGCAGGCTGTGGCCAGCGGAAAAAGAAAACACGCGGCCGTGTATGAGCTGGCCCTGAAGGCACCGGCAGCCTGGCAGCGTGGCGACTGTATCGAGTACTACATCACCGGAAACGCAAAACAGATCAACCTGCATGAGCACTGCAAGCCGGCCCGTGATTTTGATCCACGGCGGCCGGACAACAATATCGCCTGGTATGGCGAACGTCTGCGCCTGCTCTATCAGCGTCTGCAGCCATTTCTGCCACCCGAGCGGACGCTTTTTACCTAAAAAAAGGCCGCATCCCAAGGGATGCGGCCTTTTTAACTGCAGCTAAAGAGAAATTACTTAGCAGGAGCAGCAGCAGGAGCAGCTTCTTCAGCTTTCTTCTCAGCCTTCTTAGCAGCTTTCTTAGCTTTCTTGGCTTTTTTGGCTTTCTTAGCAGGAGCCTTCTCAGCAGCAGGAGCCTTCTCAGCGGGAGCAGCAGCAGGAGCAGCAGGCTCAGCAGCGAAAGCAAAACCAGCAAAAGCAACAGTAGCGATCAGGGTAGCGATAATCTTTTTCATTGGGTACATCCTCCTATGGAATTTGTTGATTTTACAAATGCAGACAGTATGCCAATCTTATAAAAATATACAAATCATCTTATTTCAGCAGGTTACAGATTTACCGCCTATCAGCACCATAAAACAATACCCCATATCAGGCAAAGACTTCTTGAGTTGCGGTACAACAGGTTGCTAACCCTGCATTTCAATCAGGGAATGATCCCCGATATTCATCTTACGCGGTGAGCCGACCAGTTGCACGGCGTCGCCCAGGATTGTGTCGGTCAGGATCATATTCTGCACTGATGAGTTGCCGTTGACAATCGAGTCACGAATGATGCTCTGCTCAATCACGCAACCGGCGGCAATCGAGACATTGGGCCCCAGGATGCTGTTTCTAACGGTCACACCCCGCTCAATATGGACTGGTTCGATAAAGACGCAGTTGCAGGCCTCGCCATGGATATGGTGCCTGCCCTTTAAAAGGTAAGCATTGGTCTGCAGAATGGTCTCAGGTTTGCCGCAATCAAGCCAGGCATCGATCTCCGGCGCCTTGAGGCTGCACCCATCGGCAATCATCCGCATGAAGACCGCCGGCAGGTAATACTCCCCCTTGACTAGGTCACCTGCCTCAATGGCGGCTGTCAGGTAGTCCATGAAGCGCTTGCCGTCCTTCAGGTAGTAGAGTCCCACCTGGGCCAGGCGCGAGACCGGCGTATCCGGCTTTTCCACCATGTTGACGATCCGGCCGTCCTTGACCACGTTCACGCCAAAACGCTGGTAGTCCTCCACCTCTTTGGAGTAGATCAGCCCGTCGCAGTCGCTGCACAGGGCTGGGATCCTGGACAGGTCCGTATCAAAGATGGTGTCGTTAAAGACGACCAGCAGGTCATCGCCGGCACTGATATGGGGCGCTGCCAGCCAGACCGCGTGGGCCGGGCCTTTACGTTCCTGCTGGGTGATATACCGGCAATGCAGCTGCGGGAACTTCTTCTGCATGAACTCCTGGATCTGGCTGCCGTTCTCATCGATGATGAAGATATAGTCGCTGATCTGAAGCGGCACCAGGCGGGAGATGATATGCTCCAGCACGGTCTTGCCGGCCACGTGCACCAATGACTTGGCCTTGGTGTGGGTGTGGGGCCGCAGACGGGTTCCCTTGCCCGCTACGGGCAGAATGACTTTCATCGCTGACTCCTCTCAACAGTGATAGTAGTCTCGATACCAGCGCACAAATGCGGCAATTCCCTCTTCAATCGGGGTTGCCGGCTTATAGCCGGTAGCACGCATAAGATCATCAACATCGGCAAAGGTGGCAGTCACCTCACCTGGCTGCATCGGCAGGAGGTTCTTGTGGGTGGTTCTGCCCAGGCAGTTCTCCAGCAGTTCGATGAAGCGCAACAGCTTGACCGGCTGGTTGTTGCCGATGTTATAGAGCCGCCAAGGGGCAAAGCTGCTGCCCGGATCAGGAGCCGCGCCGTCCCAGGCAGGCGCAGGAGCAGCGGCCCGGTCAAGCACCCGGACAATGCCTTCGACAATGTCGTCAATGTAGGTAAAGTCGCGCTGCATCTCGCCGTGGTTATACACATCAATCGGCCGACCGGCCAGGATGGCCCGGGTAAAACTGAAATAGGCCATATCCGGCCGCCCCCAGGGACCATAGACCGTAAAAAAGCGCAGGCCCGTTGTCGGCAGACCATAGACGGCCGCATAACTGTGGGCCATCAGTTCATTGGCCTTCTTGGTGGCAGCATAGAGCGAAAGCGGATGGTCAACATTCTGGTGCACGGAGTAGGGCATGCAGGTATTGGCACCATATACGGAGCTTGACGAGGCAAAGACCAGGTGACCGACCTCGGTGCGACGGCACCCCTCCAGCAGATGCAGAAAACCGCTCAGGTTGCTGTCGGCATAGGCATACGGATTCTGCAGAGAATAGCGCACCCCGGCCTGGGCGGCCAGATGGACCACCCGCTCAAAACGCTCGGTCTGAAAGAGCTGCTCAATGGCGCTGCGATCGGCAAGGTCGGCCTTGATAAAGCGGAAACCTGTCTGTTGCGACAGCTGCTCCAGGCGCGCCTGTTTCAGGCTGACCTCATAATAGTCATTCAGATTGTCCAGGCCAACCACCCGGTTGCCAAGGGCCAGCAAACGCTGACAGGTATGAAACCCTATGAAACCGGCAGCACCGGTAACCAGAATCCTCATGGCTGAAACTACTCCGTCTCCAGTATATAGCCGTGCTGGCGCAGATAGCTGATGATCTCCCGGGCATGGTCCTGACCACGGGTCTCCAGCAACAACTGCACGGCAGTGGTACCCATCACCAGCCCCTTGGTGCGGCGGTCATGGGTGATATCATGGATATTGGCCCGCACCGCAGCCAGGTCAGTGGCCAGACGGGCCAATGCACCGGGCGCGTCCTGGATCTCGATCCGCAGTTTCAGGTAGCGTCCCGCTGCCAACAAGCCACGCTCCACCACCACGGCCAGGGTCCGCACGTCGATGTTGCCGCCGGAAAGCAGGCAGACCGTCTTGCCACTGATCCCCTTGACCCGATCGTTCAATAGGGCTGCCAGGGTCACGGCACCAGCCCCCTCCACCAGCAGCTTGCTCTTTTCCAGGAGTGCCACGATTGCCAGGGCAATCTCTTCCTCTTCCACCAGCACCAGGTCATCCACCAGATCGCGGATCAGCGGCATGGTCAGCTGTCCGGCCTTTTTCACGGCAATGCCGTCGGCAATGGTGACGCTGAGCGGCACCGCTTCAATCCGGCCATCATGCACGGCCCGATACATACAGGGCGCCGCAACCGACTCAACCCCGATGAGCCGCACCTGCGGGTGCTGTTCCTTGATGGCAACCGCAATCCCCGCCAGCAGGCCACCCCCGCCGATCGGCACCACCACATTGGCCACATCGGGCAGGTCCTTCAGGATCTCCAGACCAATGGTCCCCTGGCCGGCCATCACCAGTGGATCGTCAAACGGGTGGATAAAGACCGTCTTGTGCTGCTGACTGTTTACCTGGGCAGCGGCAAAGGATTCGTCAAAATTGGCCCCGGTCAGCACCACCTCGGCCCCCAGGTCACGGGTGGCCTGCACCTTCTGGGGCGGGGTGCTCTCCGGCATGAAGATAGTGGCAGGCACCCCCAGCAGGTCAGCCGCATAGGCAACCCCCTGGGCATGGTTGCCGGCAGAAGCGGCCGTTACCCCCTGGGCAAGCTCACTGCGCTCACGGGCGGTCATGAAGTTCATGGCCCCGCGCAGCTTGAAGGCCCCGGTCTTCTGCAGGTTTTCACACTTGAGCAGCACCGGGTAGCCCAGACGTTCACTAAAATAGGTCGAACCGATCAGTTCAGTATGACGCACCCGCTTGCGCAGACGGTCCTGTGCCTCCAGAACCAGCTCATAGTTCAGGGTATGAATCGTATCGCTGTCACTCATGCCCGCTCCAGCCCGGCAAAGCGTACCAGCAGCTTCTTGGGACCACCGCTGGCAAACCAGACCACCACCTTCTGTTCATCACCCTTGCCTTCGATCTTGCGGATGGTGCCGACCCCGAACTTGGCATGCCGGACCTTCATTCCCAGATGGATACCGCTGCCATACTCCTCGCTCGGTTCCGGTACCATCTCCACTTCGGCGGTTACGGCTGCGGCTGCGGCAACCGCAGCCAGGTTGTGGACGGCAGTCTGTCGTAACGGCGCCCCCCACTGGGGGCGCTGCTCCGGTTCGGCGGAATAGCGCTCCACCTCGGCCCGCTGCAGCAATGCCTCCGGAATCTCTTTCAGGAAACGGGACGGCAGGTTGCTCTGTTCCTGGCCGAAGATCATCCGCCGCCGGGCATACAACAGGTAGAGCCGCTCACGGGCACGGGTCATGCCCACATAGCAGAGCCGACGCTCCTCTTCCATACCGTCCGGGTCGTCCAGGGCACGCACATGGGGGAACAGCCGTTCCTCCATCCCCACCATGAAGACCGCCTTGAATTCAAGCCCCTTGGCAGCATGCAGGGTCATGAGGGTCACGGACGGGGTGCCGGTCTCTCCCCGCTCAAGATCGGACACCAGCGCAACCTGTTCCAGAAAGTCCGCCAGTCCCGCCTCCGGGTTGGCCCCGCAGAACTCCTCCACAGCCGACACCAACTGGGCCAGGTTTTCCAGACGCTCGGCATCGTCCTCATCCCGGCTTTCCTTGAGGCGGGCCAGATAGCCCGATTCCTCCAGCACGGTCCTGACCAGTTCCGGTAGCGGCTGGACCGGCACCAACCGCTGAAAGCGCTGCAACAGCTCCACAAAACCTGCCACCTTGGAGCGTGGCCCGGTTGCCAGCAGGTTCGAATCAGCGGCACGTTCAAACGCCTCGAACAGGGAAAGCCGCTCTTGCCCGGCCAGCCCTGCCACCCGCTCCAGGGTGGCGCTGCCTATGCCGCGGGGCGGCACATTGATGACCCGCTTGAGCGAGACCTCATCGGACGGGTTCTCCAACAGACGCAGATAGGCCAGCACATCCTTGATCTCCAGCCGGGCATAGAACCGTACACCACCCACAATGTGATACGGCAACCCCTCACTGGCCAGGGCCTCTTCCAGCAGACGCGACTGGGCATTGGTGCGGTAAAAGGCCGCCATCTCCGACAACGGCAGACCGGCTTGCCGCAGACGGGCCATTTCCGCCGAGACAAAGCGGGCCTCGGCCCGATCGTTTTCAAGCCGTTCGCAGCGGATCGGCTCACCATCGGGGTTCTCGGTCCAGAGGGTCTTTGGTTTGCGCCCGAAGTTGCGGGCTACCATGGCCCCGGCAGCCTGCAGGATCGTGGGGGTGGAACGGTAGTTCTGCTCCAGCCGGATCACCGTGACTCCGGGGAAGTCCTTTTCAAACTCCAGGATATTGCGAATATCGGCCCCGCGCCAGGAATAGATCGACTGGTCGTCATCCCCCACCACACACAGGTTGCGCCGTTCTCCTGCCAAAAGCCGGATCAGGCGGTACTGCACCGGGTTGGTATCCTGGTACTCATCCACCATCAGCCACTGAAAGCGTTCCTGCCAGTGCGCCAGCACCGCGGGCTGCTGCTCGAACAGATGTACGGCCTGCAGGATCAGGTCACCGAAATCAAGGGCATTGCAGCGCTTGAGCCGTTCCTGATAGGCGGCATAGATTCGGATGAACTGCTGGTTCCAGAGATCCCCCGGCGGCAGTTCCTCCGGCAGCAGCCCCCGGTTTTTACAGTCATCGATCCGGGCACCGACGGTTGAGGCCGGGAAACGCTTGTCATCCAGGTTCAGCTCTTTGATGACATCCTTGAGCAGCCGTTCGCTGTCCTTATCGTCGTAAATGGCAAAGGAGGCGTCATAGCCCAGGTGATGGATCTCCTGGCGCAGGATTCTGCCGCAGGTGGCGTGAAAGGTGGCGATCAAGGGGGTGTCGTGGGAACCCAGCAGATGACGCACCCGCTCCGCCATCTCCTTGGCAGCCTTGTTGGTAAAGGTTACGGCCAGGATCTGCCGGGGACGCACCTGATGCTCTCTGATCAGATGGACGATCCGGTGGGTGATCACACGGGTCTTGCCGGAACCGGCCCCGGCCAGGATCAAAAGCGGCCCCTCGGCATGCAGGACCGCCTGTTTTTGAGGTTTATTCAGGTGTGCCAGTAAATCCATGATGCAATGGTTGTAGTATCCCGTGCCGACAGCGTCAAGTAAAAGAAGCTGCCGTGCTCTGCTCGCGCAGGTAGTGCAAAATACCGCTGAAATCCTCTGGCGGTTCACTGGAAAACTCCAGGTACTGGCCGGTGGCCGGATGAACAAACCCCAGCACCCGCGCATGCAGGGCCTGACGTCCCAGGCGACTGATCATGCCCTTCAGCACGGCATCCTTCAGGTTATTGAAACGCCCGCCGTCCGGGTAGAGCGGATCGCCCAAAAGCGGCATGCCGGCCTCGCTCAGATGCACCCTGATCTGATGGGTCCGGCCGGTTTCCAGGCGCAGCTGCACCAAGCTGGCAGGTCCGAGCCGCTCCAGTACCCGCCAGTGCGTGACCGCCTGCTTGCCATGACGGGCCTTGCCGGACAGGCGCAGACGGTCGGTGGGGTGACGGCCAATGATACCGCTGATCCTGCCGGTATCCTCCTTGGGGGAACCGTAGACCAGGGCCCAGTACAGCCGCTTGATGCTGTGGACACTGAACTGCTCGGCCAGACCGCGGTGGGCCGGATCATTCTTGGCTGCCACCAGCACACCGGAGGTACCTTTATCAAGCCGATGCACGATCCCCGGCCGAATCTCACCGCCAATACCGGACAGATCATCGCAGTGCGCCAAAAGAGCGTTTACCAGGGTGCCAGACGTTACCCCGGCGCCGGGATGTACGGTCATACCGGCCGGCTTGTCCAGCACAATCAGATGGTGGTCTTCATACAGAATGGTGAGGGAGATCGCTTCCGCCAGCGGCACTGCCGGCGTGGGCGGCGGCACCTGCAGGACAATCTGCTCGCCCCCCTGCAGCTTGAGCGAGGCGCGCGGCACCCGCTCATTCAGCAGGACCAGCCCTTCCTCGATCAGGCGCTGCACCGCAGCGCGGCTCATCTCCGGCAGTTTACCGGCCAGAAAGGCATCCAAGCGTTGCCCACCGGCCTCCGGCTCAACCGTAAAGGTATAGCTTACCTCGTCCATCATGACTCCAAACAAAAAAGGCGCGCCACCGGGACACGCCTCAGATACACATCACTCAAAATCGTTTACCAGATGGCCGACTCGATCTTGCCGGCCCGCTTGATCAGGATATCCACCAGGGTCAGGTCAAACATCCGCTCCGGGTCGAGCTCCGGCGCCACGCGGGAGTAAAAGTGCTGACGACCTTCCTCGATCTCCTCGCTCAGCGCCTCAAAGATATTGTCGTTTTTAATACCGCTCTCCACCTTTTCCTGGTTGTAGATGGCAACATCCGAGACAATGGCCCGCGCCAGACGTGCAGCCTGTTCCTTGGTGGTGATGATGTTCATGGAGCATCCTTTCGAGGGAAGTCGTCCAAGCGATTCTCGATACTTTAGCCTAGTTTAGCGGTAAAGTAAACGGATTGCAATCAACGCCCTCCCGGCTGTTCATCACCATTTCAGCTTCTGCGGGGTGGCGTTGCACTGTCGGCATTGCCGGTTTTGATTGTCAGCACCAGCCGGCGGCCGTTCCGCAGCACGGTAACCCGCACCGTCTCGCCGATCCGGGCATTGGCCACCAGTTGCTGCAGATGCGAACTATCCCGCACCTCACTGGCGCCAAAGGCCAGTATCAGATCCCCCGGTTGCATGCCGCCCCGGTCGGCCGGGCCCCCCTCGAACAGCTCAGCCACCAGCACCCCGGTTGGCTTGGGCAGTCCCAACGAACGGGCCATCTCCTCGCTGACCGGCTTGATGCTGACCCCCAGCCAGGCCCGGGTCACCTTGCCGTTATCCACCAGCTGGGCAATGATCGGCCGGGCCATGTTGGTGGGGATGGCAAAGCCGATCCCCTGGCCAGCCGCCACGATGGCGGTATTGATCCCCACCACCTCGCCATGGATGTTCAGGAGCGGTCCACCTGAGTTACCGGGGTTGATGGAGGCATCGGTCTGGATGAAGTTTTCGATGCTCTCGATCCCCACGTTGGAACGGCCAGTGGCAGAGATGACCCCCACGGTCATGGAGCGTTCCAGTCCAAAGGGGTTGCCGATGGCAATGGCCCACTGCCCCACCTCCAGCCGGTCCGAGTCCCCCAGCACCGCAGTCGGCAGATCCGCAGCATTGATCTTGATCACGGCAATATCAGTCTTGGGATCGCTTCCCACCACCCGGGCATCATAAACCTTGTCGTTGGAGAGCTTGACCCGCACGCTTTCAGCATCCCTCACCACATGCTCGTTGGTCACGATAAAGCCGTCACGGCTGATGATAAAGCCGGATCCAAGGCTTTTGTCGCGCCGGGGCTGGGCGCCGCCGCCAAAAAACTCCTCAAACATGGGCGGCAGATCCGGCAGCGGCCTGACCAGCTTCTTGCGGCCGATCGTCGAGATATTCACCACGCAGGGGGTGACGGTCTTGGAAACCTGGCTGAAGGCCTTTTGCGTGGCCAGAATATCGGCCGGCACATCCTTGACCGGCGGCTCGGCCTCGGCGGTTGGACGCTTTGATTTGAACAACAACGCTTCATCCTTGCCGGATGATGAACAGCCCACCAGCCAAAGTCCAGCCAGCAGCATGAAAACTAAGCCCTTCAAACGTAATCCGATCATATTGACAACCCTGTACCATGGAATGTATATCGTTCTTACAGCATAATAAAACAAGGTTAGGCCAGCCAGGGTTTCTACCCCCCCTCTCGGCTGGTCCGACCAGCCAGCTGCTCCATCAGGAGGCGTCCCATGACCGACATCAAGGCCCAGATCAAGGAGTTCAGAATCGGCGAAAAGATTCGGGGACAGCGGCAACAACGCCGTTTGACCCTGCAAGAACTCTCCGAAATGACCGGGCTTTCAAAACCGCTGCTGTCCCAGATCGAGAACGAACAGGTCGTCCCTCCCCTGGCCACCCTGCTCAAGATCGCCCGCGGCCTGAAGGTCGACATCCACTTCTTTTTTGAGGACGAAGGTAACCGCCAGAAGCTGGTCCTGACCAGGGGCGAGAGTCTGCGCCCCAGCCTGCAACGCCTGGCCGTCAATGCCGAGAATCGCCCCTACACCTACCACTCTTTGGCGCAGGGGATGCGCCAGAAGCATATGGAACCGTTTCTGGTTGAGGTGGAAAACTCAACCTGGGACGACAAACTGCTCTTTCATCACGAGGGGGAAGAGGAGTTTCTCTATGTGCTCGAAGGAGAAATCGACCTGCATTACAACAATGACGTCTATCGCCTGCAGCCTGGTGACAGCGCCTACTATGATTCGAGCCAGCCCCACGGCCTGGTCTCGGTCGGCACAGACAAGGCACGCATTGTTGCCGTACTGTACTCCAAATAATACCCGGCCTTAGGACAAGCTGCAGCGCAGGGATTTTCGTCACGTTACGGAAATCCCTGCGCTGTTTTCAATCGTTACTGCAAGCCGGAACCGGCTAACGCCTCGGTCCCATACCGCCACCCGGCCCCATCGGGCCGGCTCCCATCCCCCTGCCGCCGCCACGGGCAGGCGGCAGGTCAGGCAAGGTCACCCCACGCTCCTTGGCACGCTGCTGCATCTTGGCATGGTGTTCCTTGCGGATCTGCTCACGCTCCTCCAGGGTCTTGGCGGCTCGCATCCGGCTACGATATTCCAGGCGTTCCTTGCGCGTCATCAGCTGGCTGCCGTAGATCTGCTCCTTGGCCTGAGCCTGTTCCTTCACCTGGGCCTGGGCCTTGACTGCCGGCGCTACCGGCTCTTCGGCCAGGACATTGCCAACCCACACCAATCCGCCCACCATCACCAGCCCCATCATCCGTTTTCGCAGCATACCTCCTCCTTTCAACGATTCAGTTCGTTGGTTTCATGGGCAGCCGCTGCTGTCCTGTTGCAAGGATACCACGCGAAAGGGCGATTACAACCGGGCGGATTCTCAGAGCTTGTTCGTAAACAACCTCTTTATTTACGGATAGGCGCTTAGTGTTCGTGGTATCCCAGCACCACCAGCAGACAGCTGTGGTCGGCAATCACATTGATGCCGGCTGCCTGACAGCACTCTACAGCAGCCGCACTCTCGGCGCCGGGCTGCATCCAGATGTTGGTGATCCCCTTGGCAATGGCTGCCTCAACCACCTTTTCCGTCACTGCCGGCGGGGTAATGACCGAGATACTTTTTACGTTGTCAGGCAAATCAGCCACTGTCGCCACTGAGGCCACACCCTCAACCGTGGCTGCCTTGGGATTGACCGGGATGGCCAGTTTCTTGTTCTGTAGATAGCAACGCAGCACCTTGTTGCCGTACTTGCTACGATCCTCCGATGCCCCTACCACTCCAAACGCCTCTGATTGCAAGAATGTCTCAATTGCTGCGGTCATGGTCCCCTCCATCTTGAATCTTGCGCCACAGGCGCAGTTGCCGTATGCTGTCCGGCATGTCAACCTTAGCCACAATCGCAGAAAAAGTCCACGCTGGTGAACGGCTTTCCGAGGCTGATGCACTGGCCCTGTACGCCTCCAATGACCTGCTGGCCCTGGGTGAGCTGGCAGCCCTGGTCAATCAGCAGAAAAACGGCGCCAACGTCTACTTCAACGTCAACCGCCATATCAACCCCACCAACATCTGCGTCAACCGCTGCGCCTTCTGCGCCTTTTCCCGCACGGCCGATGCCGACGACGCCTATACCCTGGCCCTGGACCAGATGGTAGCACGGGCAGTGGCAGCCAGCGCAGAAGGGGCCACCGAGGTACACCTGGTGGGAGGCCTGCACCCAGACCTGCCGTTTGCCTTTTATCTGGAACTGCTGCAGGAAATCCGCAAAGCGGCGCCGTCCCTCCATATCAAGGCCTTTACCGCCGTAGAAATCGACTACTTTGCCCGGATCAGCAACCAAACCGCGGAACAGGTCCTCAAACAATTGATTGAGGCTGGGCTGGGCTCCATGCCGGGTGGCGGTGCCGAAATCCTGGTGGAGGAGGTACGCCACAAGATCTGCCCGGAGAAGATCAGCGGCCAACGCTGGCTGGAGGTACATCGTCTGGCGCATCGCGCCGGTCTCAAGACCAACGCCACCATGCTCTACGGCCATGTCGAAGCTCCGGCCGACCGGGTGCGTCACATGACCCTGCTGCGTGAGCTGCAGGACGAAACGGGCGGGTTCCAGGTCTTTATCCCCCTGGCCTGGCAACCGGAGAACTCGCCGCTCAAGCTGGAGACCAAGGGCACCTCGGGCCTGGACGACCTGAAGACCCTGGCAATTGCCCGCTTGTATCTGGACAACTTCCAGCATATCAAGGCCTACTGGATCATGCTGGGCGAGAAGATTGCCCAGGTGGCCCTGGCCTTTGGCGTGGATGACCTGGACGGCACCGTGGTGGAGGAAAAGATCGGCCATGATGCCGGAGCCAGCTCGCCGCAGTCACTCACCTTGGAACGGCTGATCCGCTTGATCAAGGTGGCGGGCAAGACACCGGTGGAGCGGGATACCCTCTATAAACCGCTGCGCAGTTTCTAAGCCCAAGGTACCGCGAAAGAGCGTAAATAGGCACATTTAAGCGG
>CAZUSH010000038.1:0-32939 GCA_964622705.1 uncultured Geobacter sp.
GGTAGGTCTTCCCCTCCAGGGTAAAAAGGTACCCGTCACCATCCGCAACAACCGACTCCAGCAGCGCCTCAAAGGTTGCGGTCTTCACCATGATCTAGCTCCCTTACAGCATCTTCCTTAAAAATTTTCCGGTCCAGGACCGGGTCACCTTGGCGACCGCTTCCGGTTTACCGGTGGCCACGATCTCGCCCCCCCGGTCGCCCCCCTCCGGCCCCAGGTCGATGAGCCAGTCGGCGGTCTTGATCACATCCAGGTTATGTTCGATGATCACGATGGTGTTGCCGGCATCCACCAGGCGGTGCAGCACCTCCAGCAGTTTGGCAATATCGGCAAAATGCAGGCCGGTGGTCGGCTCATCCAGGATGTAGATCGTGCGGCCGGTGGCCCGCTTGGACAGTTCCTTGGCCAGCTTGACCCGCTGGGCCTCGCCACCGGAGAGGGTGGTGGCGGCCTGCCCCAGGGTGATATAGCCCAGCCCCACCTCTTCCAGGGTCTTGAGCTTGTTCTTGATGCGGGGAATCGCCCCCAGGAACTCCACGGCCTGCTCCACGGTCAGGTTGAGCACATCGGCAATCGACTTGCCCTTGTAGAGGACCTCCAGGGTCTCACGGTTGTAGCGGGCCCCTTTGCAGACATCGCACTGCACATAGACATCCGGCAGAAAGTGCATCTCGATCTTGAGGATACCGTCGCCGGAACAGGCCTCACAGCGCCCGCCTTTGACGTTGAAGGAGTAGCGCCCCGGCTTGTAGCCCCGCAGCTTGGATTCCGGCAGGTTGGCAAACAGGTCGCGGATATCGGCAAATACGCCGGTGTAGGTGGCCGGGTTACTGCGGGGGGTGCGCCCGATGGGGGACTGGTCGATGTTGATCACCTTGTCCAGATGCTCCAACCCCAGGATCTCCCGGTAGGCCCCGGCCTTTTCACGGCTTTTGTACAGGCGCTGGGACAGGACCTTGTGCAGGGTATCGATAATCAGGGTGGATTTGCCTGAGCCGGATACACCGGTGACGCAGGTCATCACCCCCAGCGGTATCTCCACATCGATCCCCTTCAGGTTGTTCTCCGTTGCCCCTTTGATGACAATGCTGCGCTCGAAGCTGCGCCGTTTTTTCGGCACCGGAATACTCAACTCTCCGGAGAGATACCTGCCGGTCAGCGAGGCCGGGTTGGCCATGATCTCGTTGGGGGTACCCTGGGCCACCACCTCACCGCCATGCACGCCGGCGCCCGGCCCCATATCGAGCACATGGTCTGCCGCCAGGATGGTATCCTCGTCATGTTCCACCACCAGCACGGTATTGCCGATATCCCGCAGATGGCGCAGGGTAGTCAACAGCCGGTCGTTGTCGCGCTGGTGTAGACCGATGGAGGGTTCATCCAGGATGTACAGCACCCCCACCAGCGAGGAGCCGATCTGGGTGGCCAGCCGGATGCGCTGGCCCTCGCCGCCGGACAGGGTGCCGGAGGTGCGATCCAGCGAGAGGTAATCCAGCCCCACGTTGACCAGAAAGCCCAGGCGCTCGTTGATCTCCTTCATGATGCGGCGGGCGATCTCCTGGTCCTTGTCCGACAACTCCAGGTGTTTGAAGAACGCCTGACAATCGCGGATCGACAGGGCGGTCACCTGCTGGATGTTCCGGCCGCCCACCAGGATATGCAGCGCCTCCGGTTTTAGGCGGGCGCCGCTACAGGTGGGGCAGGGCATCACGTTCATGTACGGCTCCAACTCCTCCCGGATTGCATCGGATTCGGTTTCACGGAAACGCCGCTCAAGGTTGTTCAGCACCCCTTCAAAGGGCTTTTGGTAGGTATGCCGCTTACCGCGATTATCCTCCCACCAGAAGGTGACCTGCTCCTCGCCGCTGCCGTACAGCAACAGATCACGTATCTTTTGCGGCAATTCCTTGAAGGGAGTATTCAGGTCAAACGTGTAGAACTGGGCCAGGCATTCCAGGGTCATCTGGTGAAACGGCGAGGCCAGCCGCTTCTCCCACGGTGCAATGGCCCCCTCCCGCAATGACAAATCCGGGTTCGGCACCACCAGCTCGGCGTCAAAATACATCCGGGTCCCCAAGCCAGTACAATCAGGACAGGCGCCGTAGGGGTTGTTGAAGGAAAACATCCGCGGCGCGATTTCCGGATAGGAAATGCCGCAATCAATGCAGGCCAGCTTCTCAGAAAAAATGATCGGCTGTTTCTCCCCCACCACCTCCACCTTGACGATCCCGTCGGCATGATGCAGGGCGGTTTCCAGCGAGTCGGCCAGACGACGAGCGATCCCCTCCTTGACCACCAGACGATCCACCACGATGTCGATATCGTGCTTTTTCTTTTTGTCCAGCTCAATCTCTTCAGCCAGCTCCCGCTGCTGTCCGTCGATCACCACCCGGGTGAAGCCTTCCTTGCGCAGTTGCTGCAGTTCCTTCTTGTACTCCCCCTTACGACCGCGGATCATGGGGGAAAGCAGCAGCAGCTTGGTTCCTTCTGTCAGGGCCAGGATCCGGTCCACCATCTGGGAGACGGTCTGGGCCGTGATCGGCTTGCCGCAACTATGACAGTGGGGCTGGCCGATCCGCGCAAACAAAAGTCGCAGGTAGTCGTAGATCTCGGTGACGGTGCCGACGGTGGAGCGGGGGTTTTTGGAGGTGGTCTTCTGCTCAATCGAGATGGCCGGCGAGAGCCCCTCAATCGACTCCACATCCGGTTTTTCCATCTGCTCCAGAAACTGGCGGGCATAGGCGGAGAGCGATTCAACATAACGGCGCTGCCCCTCGGCATAGATGGTGTCAAAGGCCAGGGTGGACTTGCCGGAACCGGACAGGCCGGTGACCACCACCAGCTTATCGCGGGGGATGGCAACGTCGATACATTTGAGGTTGTGCTCACAGGCACCTTTGATAACGATCTGATCGTGTGCCATGGTTGTTTCCTTTACGTTGGGCTAAAATTTCAATTTAGCACAGTGCAACAAAGGAATGAAACCACTTTGCAGGAGGCAAGGGCTGTGATCTCAGGTGAGGCAAACGTGGTGCAGCGGCAGGGTTAACAGGCGTTTTGGCGAGAGATGGCACAAGGCCGGTCAGCGGGGGAGTCCCACACGCAAAAGTTCGGTTGCCGTCTCGGCGGGCAACGGTTTGCTGAAAAGAAACCCCTGCATCTCGTGGCAACCATAGCTCTTGAGCAGCTCCATCTGCTCGCGCTCTTCAACCCCTTCGGCGGTCACCTCCATCTTCAGGGTGTGGGCCATGTCGATGATGATCTTGGCAATGGCCATGTCATCCGGGTTGGTCATGATATCCCGTACAAAGGAACGGTCGATCTTGAGACGCCTGAGCGGAAAATGCTTCAGATAGGCCAGTGATGAGTAGCCGGTGCCGAAATCATCGATGGAGAGGATGCAGCCCATGGAGGAAAGCGCCGCCAGCAGGGCATGGTTTTCCGAGGCGTTACGCATAAGGATGCTCTCGGTCAGCTCCAGTTCGAGCCACTGCCCGTCAAAACCGGTTTCCAGCAGGATGCCGGCAATCACCTGGTCCAGCTTCGTCTTAAACTGACGGCTGGAGAGGTTAACCGCCATCCGCACCGGCGGCATCCCGGCTTCCTGCCAGCTCCTGGCCTGACGGCAGGCGGCCCGAATCACCCACTCCCCGATTGAAAAGATCAGGCCGGTCTCTTCCGCCAGCGGGATGAACTTGTCGGGCGAGATGGTTCCCAGGTCCGGGTGATTCCAGCGCAGAAGCGCCTCAAAACCGACAATCCGGCTATCGCGCACATCAACCTGGGGCTGATAGAGCAGATGAAACTCATCCCGCTCAAGGGCCCGGCGCAAAGAACTTTCCAGCACCATCCGCTCCATCACCTTGACATTCAGGTCGCTGGAAAAGAACTGGAAGTTGTTGCGATCCATATCCTTGGCCTGGTACATGGCCAGGTCGGCATGCTTCAACAGGGCCTGGACATCGGCGCCGTCGTTGGGGTAGACCGCCACCCCGATACTGGCGGTCAGGTACAGCTCACGTCCCTCGATGACAAACGGCTCGGAGATGATCGCCAGGATCTTGGAGGCGGCACTGCTGATCCCGTCCTCATCCGAGACCACGCTCAGGATGACCACGAACTCGTCACCGCCGATCCGTGCCAGGGTGTCGCTTTCCCGGACGCAGACCCGCAAGCGATCGGCCACGGTCTTCAGCAGCTGGTCACCGGCCCGGTGTCCCAACGATTCGTTGACGCTCTTGAAGCGGTCGAGGTCGAGAAACAGCACCCCCACATTACCGTTGGCCCGCGCCGCCTGCACAATGGCCTGTTGCAGACGGTCATGCAGCAGGTTGCGGTTCGGCAGACCGGTCAGGGTATCGTAGTTTGCCAGATGGTGGATCTCCTGCTCCGCCTTGGTCCGCTCCGTGACATCCAGCAGGGTGCCCACCAGCAGTTCCGGGTAGCCGTCCAAGCCCAATTCCAGCTCGGCCTGACTGGCCACCACGATCTCCTCGCCGCTGCGGGTTGCGATCCTGAAGGTCACATTCATGCTGCGACCCGAATCAACGGCAGCGGCAAGGGCCTTTCTGACAAAGGCGGTATCGGCGGGGCTGATCTGGCGGTAGAACCACTCCAGGGAAACCTGCGGCGCATCGGTTGCTTCATAGCCGAGGATGGAAAAAAGTTCGGGAGAGAACGAGAGGGCGTTGCTGCGCAGATCCCACTCCCAACTGCCGATCCGGGCTATCCGCTGGGCCCGGGAGAGCCGTTGCTCGCTTTGCCGCAGGGCCAGTTCGGCCTGTTGCAGGCGCTGCATGGTGCTGGCCTCCTGCAAGGTGCGGGAAACCACCACCGGCAGCCGGTCCAGCAGGGTCGTATCCTTGACCACAAAGTCACTGGCCCCCTGCTTGATCATCTGGACGGCCAGGGCCGAGTCGTCCCGGCCGGTGACCACCACAAACGGCACCACACAGCCCTGCGCGCGCATGGCGGCAATGAACGCCTCGCCGGTCATGTCGGTCAGGGTATAATCCAGCAGCAGGAGACTGGCCGGGTTTCCGGCAAGCCAGACAAGCGCAGCTGCACCACTGGTCACGGTGTGGCAACGGTATCCTTCGTCCCGCAGCGTACCGGCAACCAGCTCACCAAACGGCACATTATCCTCGACAATCAGGATCTGGCCATTCTGTGCAGTTGCTTCCAAATCAGCCATTGTCTCTCTTTTTCAGGCACCAGCCCGGCTTGTTGACCTGTGGGGTCCGTGCAATCGCCAGGGAATCCGGGGGAATGTCCTGGGTAACCGTGGTACCGGCGGCGATCAGGGCGCCGGCCCCCACCGTCACCGGTGCCACCAGCTGTACATCACTACCGACAAAGACCCCGTCTCCGATAACGGTTTTGTGCTTGTTTTTACCATCGTAGTTACAGGTGATCGTGCCGCAGCCGATATTCACCTCCCGGCCGACCTCGGCATCCCCCAGGTAGGTCAGGTGTGAGGCCTTGGAACCCTCCCCCATCACCACCTTCTTGGTTTCAACAAAATTGCCGATCTTGACATGGGCCTGCAATACGGAGCCGGGCCGCAGGTGCGCCATGGGGCCGACACTGACACCCTCGGCAACCCTGGCCTCGCTGAGCACACTGCCCGACTTGATATGGACCTGATCGCCAAGGGTGCTGTCCGTGATCTGGACATTGCTCTCCAATTGGCAGCCTGAACCGATGCTGGTTGTTCCCCGCAGGACACAGCCGGGCCAGATGATCGTGTCACTGCCGACCGATACGCCGGCATCCACATAGGTACGCTCCGGGTCCACCAGCGTCACCCCGCCCAGCATCAATTGACGGTTGATGCGCCGGCGCAACAGGGTGGCGGCATAGGCCAGCTGTTCACGGTCATTGACCCCCATGATCTCTTCGGGATTGTCAGCCTCCACGGCCCGACAACCGGCATGCTCGGCAACGGCGATCCCCACCAGGTCGGTCAGATAATATTCATTCTGGGCATTCTCGCTGCCCAAACGACCGATATGGGCGCGCAGAAAGGCCAGATCCATACAATAGATTCCGCTGTTCACCTCACCAATGGCCAGCTCCTCGGGAGCGGCATCCTTCTGTTCCACGATCCGGCGAACCCGGCCCTCCCCATCACGCACCACCCGGCCGTAGCCGAACGGCTTGTCAAGCCGGGCAGTCAGCACGGTCACCGCCGCTCCGGAGGCGGCATGCTCCTCGGCTAGACGCCGCAGGGTGGCGCCGGTCAGAAGGGGGGTATCGCCGCACAGGATCAGAACGGAGCCGGACAGTCCCTCAAGCTGCGGCAACGCGCAGGAAACCGCGTGCCCCGTACCCAGCTGTTCCTCCTGCAGGGCGATCCTGACGGAACCATCGCCAAAGCGCTGTTGAACCTGATCTGCCTGGTGGCCGGCCACCACCACCACCTGCGCAGCCCCGGCCTCGCGGGCAGCAGCCAGTGGCCAACCCAGCATCGGCCTGCCGGCAAGTTCATGCAACACCTTGACCAGGCCGGATTTCATGCGGGTACCTTTGCCTGCCGCAAGGATCAATGCCGCTGCAACCGTCATACATACGCTCCTTAGTGAGGTTTCTTCTGGTTTTATAGCCGCAGGCAGGGGGGGCGTCAAGCTCTTATCGGTATATCAGGGCTTTACAGAGCACGGCCTTTCACCCTATAGTCGGGCAAGACATTACATTTAACGGAACAAGTGAAGAAGCAACCATGGGAATTGCCGAGGATCTGCTGCTGGGAGAAAACAAGCTGAAAGAGCTGATCACCCTTTATGAGCAGTACTTTATGGGCCTTGAAAAGCGGGAGCCGCTCAAGCAGATGGAAGAGTTTGAAAAACTGATCCGCCGCTATGCCGTTACACCCATCAACAACACCATGCACAAACACCGCTACAATAATCTTGTGGCTCGCTTCAACAGTTACCGCCAGCACTGGAACCGTATCCTGCGTGAGATCGAGGAGGGGCGCTATTCCCGCGACCGTTTCCGGGCCAACCTGCACGAGTCACAACGCCTTTCCCCTGCAGCCGTCAAGCGGGACCAGGAGCAGAAGGCGCAAGATACCGAACTGGACCGGATCTATGCCGAACTACAGGAGGCCCGGCGCAGCTGCAAGTTGCCGGTTGACGGCATGACCCGACAACAACTGGCCGAAACCCTGGAGAAACAACGTCCCCTGCTTTCACAGAAGCTGGGAACCAGCGAGATTCAGTTCAGGGTGGTGATCGAAGCGGGCAAGCCCAAGCTCAAGGCCGGTGTCAAACACAAGGTATCCCACGAATAGCAGTTCATGCGCCACCATGTCAGACACATCCAAGCCCCCTCGCTATAACGACTTCCTGCACCGTCTGGCCGCGCAACTGGCCAACGGCACTCCCTGCTGCAGCATCCAGGGGGTATCCGGTGCGGCTCCGGCCCTGCTGATTGCCGAAATTTCGCAACGACTCTCCCGGCCAATCCTGATCGTCACCCCTGACCAAGCCGCCGCCGACGAGCTTACACGGGAGCTGGCCTTTTTTCATGCCCGGTCCCTTGCGCCGTTTCCCTCGTGGGATCTGACCCCCTTTGAAGCAGCCTCGCCAACCCCCGATATCAGCGGCGCCCGTCTGGAGACCTTGCAACGGCTGTTGCGGGGCGAGCCGTGCATGGTGGTGGCAGCCTTGCCGACCCTGCTGCAGAAGGTCCTTCCCGCAGCCACCCTGCGCGTCGCCTCACTCCGCCTGCAGCCGGGTGATGAGACGGACCGCGATCTTTTGCTGGAAACCCTGGTCACCATGGGATACACGAACTGCCCCTTGGTGGAGGAACGGGGAAGCTTTGCCGTGCGGGGCGGCATCCTCGACATCTTCCCCCCCAGCCTGCCCCGTCCGGTGCGGATCGATTTCTTCGGCGACACCGTTGAAACCCTGCGCAGTTTCGATCCGCTGTCCCAACGTTCTCAGGAGGAACTGGAGAGTCTGACGTTGCTGCCGCCGCGCGAGCTGGTGGTGACGCCCGAGATCCTGCCCCGTTTTGTACAGCGCCTGAAGGAGCGGGGCGACCAGCTTGACATCCCGGCTGATCGGCGCCGTCACGTGACTGCAGAACTGCAGCAGAGCAGGTTTCCCGACGGCATCGAATTTCTGCAGCCTCTGTTCCATCCTGATCTTGAACCGCTCTTCCATTACCTGCACCAACCGCTGCTGATACTGATCGAACCGGAGCAGTTGCCGCCGGCTGCTGAACGCTGGCAGGCCGAGCTGAGAAACGGCCTGCTGCTGGCAGAGCAGGAAGGGCTGCTGTACCCCGACCCCGGCGAACTCTACCTGCAGCCGGACGAGCTGTTTGCAGAGTTGCACCGCTTGCAGCGGTTCGAGCTGCGCAGCCTGCCGGTGGTCGATGCTGCCGGCCCTGCGGCCGTCACCCTGCGAGTCGAAGACAATAGCGACCTGCGGATCAGTACCGGGCGCGACCAGCAACACCTGCTGGGGCCGCTGACTGAACGCCTCAAGGCTTGGCATACGGCCGGCTGGCAGACCATGGTGGTCTGCCATCAACCCACCCAGGTTGACCGCCTGCAAGGGCTATTGGCGCCATACGGTATCCGTTGCAGCCTGAGCGACGGCTTCCCCGGCGCTGCAGCGCCACCCTCCACCGGTGAGCTGATTCTGGCCCTGGGGGAGCTATCCCGCGGCTTCAGACTGCCGGAATTCCGTCTGGCCGTAATCGCTGAAGAAGAACTCTTCGGCAAACGGGTCCGCCGCAAGACCGGCGCGAGCGCCCTGCGCACCAAACAGATCCTGGCCTCGCTGGCCGAACTGAAGCCGGGTGACGCCATGGTCCATGTCGATCACGGCATCGGTATCTACCGTGGGCTGCAACACCTGAAAACCGGCACGGTCGAAGGCGACTTTCTGCTGCTTGAATATGCCGGCACCGACAAGCTCTACCTGCCGATTGACCGTTTGGGACTGGTGCAGCGTTACGTCGGCGGCGAGGGTGCGACACCAGCTCCGGCAAAGCTGGGAGGACCAGGCTGGGAAAAGACCCGCAGCAAGGCCCGCAAAAACATCGAAGAGCTTGCCGCCGAACTGCTTGAGGTCTACGCCAAACGCCAGGCCAGCCAGGGCTATGCCTTTTCACCGCCTGACGAGCTGTTCCGCGAATTTGAAGCAACCTTCCCCTGGGAGGAGACTCCGGATCAGCTCTCCGCCATTCTGGATGTCCTGAGCGACATGCAGCACTCCCGTCCGATGGACCGCCTGGTCTGCGGCGATGTCGGTTACGGTAAGACCGAGGTAGCCCTGCGGGCCGCCTTCAAGGCGGTGTTGGACGGCAAGCAGGTGGCCTTGCTGGTGCCGACCACTATCCTGGCCCAGCAGCACTTCGAGACCTTTACAAACCGGCTGGCGGACTATCCGGTCAGCATCGCCATGCTCTCGCGCTTCCGCACCGCCAAGGAACAGAAAGAGTCGCTGGAACAGCTGAAAAGCGGCAAGCTGGATATCATCATCGGCACCCACCGCCTGCTCCAGAAGGATGTCGCCTTCAAGGACCTCGGGCTTTTGATCGTGGACGAAGAGCAGCGCTTCGGCGTCAAGGACAAGGAACGGCTCAAGCAGTACCGCACCAGCGTCGACATCATGACCCTGACCGCTACACCGATCCCCCGCACCCTGCATCTCTCAATGCTGGGGATTCGTGACCTCTCCATCATCGACACCCCGCCGGTTGATCGCCAAGCCATCAAGACCGTGGTGGCCCGTGATACGGACGACCTGCTGCGCGATGCCATCACCCGCGAACTGGAACGGGGCGGCCAGGTCTTCTTCGTCCATAACCGGGTGCAGAGCATCGGCATTGTGGCGGAACGGCTGCGGCTGCTGGTGCCCCAGGCACGCATCGCCGTGGCCCACGGCCAGATGGAGGAGAAGGAGCTGGAAAAGATCATGCTGGGATTCATGCACGGTCAGACCGACCTGCTGCTGACCACCACCATTATAGAATCCGGCCTGGATATCCCCCGCGCCAACACCATGCTGGTGGACCGGGCCGACACCTTCGGTCTGTCGCAGCTGTACCAGTTGCGTGGCAGGATCGGACGTTCCAATGTCAAAAGCTACGCCTACCTGCTGATACCCGGCGAAGGCAGCATTACCCAGGAGGCACGCGAGCGGCTCAAGATCATCCAGGACATCTCGGAACTGGGGGCCGGGTTCCGAATTGCCACCCACGATCTTGAACTGCGCGGCGCCGGGGACATGCTGGGGCCGCGCCAATCGGGCACCGTGGCCGACATCGGCTTCGAACTCTACACCCAGATGCTGGAAGAGGCCATTGCCGGCTTGAAGGGGGAGCAGTTGGAGGAGCGGTGCGAACCGGAGATCAACCTGGCCCTGTCAGCCTTCATACCGGAAAGCTATGTACCGGACACCAACCAGCGCCTGGTACTCTACAAACGCCTGGTGCAGTCCGCATCGGCCGGTGAGGTGGATGAAATCATGGCGGAGATGAGCGACCGGTATGGCCGTCCGCCACTGGCTGCCCAGACCCTTGCCCGCACCATGCTGCTGCGGCTTTCGTTAAAGCTGCTGAAGATTCAGAAGGTGGAATCCGACGGCAGACAGCTCTGCCTGAGCTTCCTGCCAAGCACCCCGGTCAACCCGGACTGTTTGATCAACCTGATCCGGACCGCTCCGGCCACCTACCAGTTCACCCCGGACCACCGCCTGCTCGTGGCGCTGCCCCCCCAAGCCGCAGCCGGCGAGCAACTTGAACTGGTGCAGGAGACCTTGGCCCTGCTGTCCCAGCCCTGATCCGACAGCCTGAATCCGTCTTGCAACACCCCGGCCGGCTATGGTAGATTGCTAGAGTTTCAATATTTTTTCACCAACAAAGGAGTTTCAATCGTGAAGATCCGTCAAGTACGCAATCTTGTTGTTTGCGCTGCCATTGCAGCAAGCCTCGCAGCCTGCCAAAACGGCGGCTCAGGCAGCAGTTCCAGCTCCACCCCCGGCAAAGATGCCAAGGTACTTGCCACCGTCAACGGCGCCAAGATCACCAGCGAAGATTTCGACCGCGAAGTCAAGGCGCTGCCCGAATACATCCGCGCCATGGCAGACACCCCCCAAGGCAAAAAAGAGATGCTCGACACCCTGGTCATGCGCGAGCTGATCCTGCAGCAGGCAGCCAAGGATGGCGTTGACAAGAGCAAAGAGGTGGAAGAGAAGCTGGCAGACCTGAAAAAGCGCATTATCGTCGACACCTACCTCAAGAAGCGGGTAGAGGCTGATGCCAAGATCAGCGATGACGAGCTGAAGAAGTTCTACGAGCAGAACCAGGACAAGTTCAAGACCGGCGAACAGATTCGTGCCAGCCACATCCTGGTAAAAAGCGAGCAAGAGGCCCAGGCGATCCTGGAACAGCTGAAAAAGGGCGCAAAGTTTGAAGACCTGGCCAAGGCCAAATCGGTCGATTCGTCGGCAGCCAAAGGTGGCGACCTGGGCTGGTTCGGCAAGGGCAACATGGTCCCCGCCTTTGAAAAGGCGGCGTTTGCGCTGAAAGAAGGCCAACTGTCCGGCATCGTCAAGAGCGACTTCGGCTACCACATCATCAAGTTGACCGGCAAGCGTGCCGCCGGCACCCGTCCCTTTGATGAGGTCAAGGAGCAGATCAAGGCCGCCATCATGCCCCAGAAGCAGCAGCAGGTCTTTATGAAGCTGAAGGATGACCTGAAGAAAGGCGCCAAGATAGAGCTGCTTGATGCCACAGCCGCCCCTGCTCCGCAGCCCGCTGCTCCGGCTCCGGCGCCCCAGGCAGACAAGCACTAAATTCGACAACCAGGTCTGTCAGGGCAGCCCCGTCGCGCCCTGGCAGACCATGAGGTCTCCATGAAACAGTTTCGCCTTTTGTTCGTTGCGGTCCTTGCCGGGCTGCTGCTGAACGGCTGTGCCTCCGGCCCGGACGTTGTCCCTGATGCCGAACTCAAAGCCACTCCCAAGCTGGTCGAGCCCAAACTGCCGCCGCTGCCGCCAGGCGCTCTGCGGGTCAACGGTATCGCCGCCATCGTGAATGACGACCTCATTACCTTCCGCGAGTTGCTGCGCGAGTCGCAACCAGCCATCCTGGAGGCTCAGCGCAAGGGGAGCCTCGACGATAAAGGCCGCCATGCCGTACGGGAGGAGGTACTGCAACGCATGATCGACAAGCTCCTGACCGAACAGAAGGTCAAGGAGCTGGGCATCAAGATCGGCGATGAAGAAGTTCGGCTGGCCATTGACGATGTCAAACGACAGAACAACAATATGTCCCAGTCCCAGCTGGAAGAGGCTTTGAAAAAGCAAGGCTACAGCCTGGCGCAGTACGAGGCCCAGATCCGCGAGCAACTGGAGCGGCTCCGCCTGGTCAGTATGGAAGTCCGTTCAAAGGTTTATGTCAGCGACAAAGAGGCTGAGGAGTACTACCAGGCCAACCTGGCCCACTACGCTGAAGATGAGCAGTTTAAAGCCCGCCATATCTTCATCAAGGTAGATGAAAAGGCCCCGGCCGACCAGATTCAGCGGGCCATGGCAAAGGCGCTCAAGGTCTTGTACGAGGCCAAACAGCCAGGGGCTGATTTTGCGGCACTGGCCCGCCAGTATTCCGATGATCCGGCCGCCCAAAAGGATGGCGGTGACCTTGGCACCTTTAAACGGGGCGACATGCTGGCTGACTTGGAAAAAGCGATTCTGCCGCTTAAGCCGGGCGAGGTCAGTGAACTGGTCTCGACCCCTTCAGGTCTGCACATCATCAAATTGGAAGAACGATCAAGCAATAAGTATAAACCATTTGAGAGCGTTAAAGCGGATATCCGCGAGATGCTCTACCGTAAAAAGCAGGATGAGCGCTTTACCACCTGGCTGAAGGATCTGCGGGCAAAGGCCAGTATCGTGATCAAGGACGGCAACGGCATCATCTGAATCCTGCTCTGTTTCCACGGCCTCACGACAAAGCCCCCCTGGAACGAAACAGCGCTCCAGGGGGG
The DNA here is from genome assembly GCA_964622705.1 of uncultured Geobacter sp. GTDB lineage: Bacteria > Desulfobacterota > Desulfuromonadia > Geobacterales > Pseudopelobacteraceae > Trichlorobacter. Next base: position 13,013 of record CAZUSH010000038.1, read on the forward strand.
CTTTCTTAGTTTGACGAACCGAAAAAAACGCTCAGGTGCGGCTTCTGAGGTAACGCAAGAACTCCTCCTGTGTCAGCTGCTTTTTGCTGACCAAGTGGGCAATCTCACGGCTCATTGCCTGCTTCTCACCTTCCTTGAGCTCATCCTTCAAAAGAACAAAGACCGGCATGTTCTGGCTGTAGGGAAACAGCCGAAACTTCTCCAGCAACTCAAAAGCGGACATATCCGGCAGCATCAGGCTGCAGAACGATAAGTATTTCGGATGCAGCGACACCAGGGCAAGGGCCTCCTTACCGGTGTACCCCTTGACCACCTCGAAACCGATCGATTCGACCAATTTTGAGAGGGCCTCCTCACCGGAACGGGAAACCACCAGGGCCTGCAGATCCCAGGTTTCCGCCTCTTCAGTCAATCCATACACGGCCAGACGATCAAGCAGATGCGCAGTATCAACCGGCAGGGTAAAGAAGCCGGCAACCGGGAACACACCCCCGACCTTTCCTTTCTCACTCAGAAAGACCGGCAGGACCGGAATGGAGCGATAGGCGGGATCGAGCTTAATTTTCAGCAGCAGGCCCCAACCATCTTCGCTGTGCGGTGATATATCAAGCAGGATTCCCAAAGGCCGCTGTTCATGTAACTGCTCGAACGTTCCCAAGTGAGCACGGTAACCGGCTGCGGCAAGGTAGTCGCTCAGGACGGCTTCCCGCCCCTGACCGGCCCGCACCCCCATGATCCAAAGCTCCGGCGCCTGTGTTTGAGACCGTGCCCCGTCCGTCATCGACGCACCGTCATCCGTTTTTGCATGCGGCCTCCCATGGCGGCCATCTGATGTTTCTGCAGCTGCCCGAGACTCTCAAGATGAAACTGATACCAGGGGTCACCGAAACCGCGCATCTTCATCTTGCGACCGGCCTGCAAATGCTCCAGATTCTCCGTGATATGGGCGTCACCGGGCAGTTTTTTCAGCCCTTTTTCCAGCACGGCAATCCCCTTGGAGCGGTCACCGCACTCCTCGGCCAGGCAATAAGCATACAGATTCCAGAGCAAGGACTCTTTGGCGTTCCATTGCACCGCCTTTTCAAAGGTCCGTTCCATCTTTTCACGCTTGTGGCGTTTCATATAGCTGATGGCCAGCATACCCATGGCAACCCAGTTTTTGAAAAAGGCCTTTTCCAGATACGGAAAGGCATTGGAAAAATCGCGCCGGATGTAGTACGCCATACCGATCTGCGAGTTTATCTGATCGGCCACATACAGCTGCCACGGCCCAAAGTTGAGGGCTTCCTTCATCTCGCGGATCGCCTTTTCAAAACGCTGGGCCTGCAGATCCTTACCGGCCTGTTCAAAAACCGCCATGATCTTATTGCCGACGTAACGGGACAGAAAAAAGAAGGCCACGGTGAAGACCACCAGACCGATCAGCAGAGATCCCCACCATGCCAGCTTGAAGGCCAGCATCAGCATCAGGAAGATTGCCACCCCAAGGGCGGCACAGATCAGAATTGAATACATGCGGGGAAACCTCGTGTTTTGCGTAATGTGGTACGACGACAGTGTCTACAGGATGTTGGGATACTTATCCGTTCCGGTTGGCCTGGTCCGCCTTGGCAACGACCAACCGCTTGCCCGGCCGTAAGGCAACCGCCTCTTTCAGGTTATTCCAGGCCGCCAGCAGCTTGGTCGAGACCTTGAAGCGACGGGCAAGGGCATGCAGGGTATCCCCTTTGCGCACCGTATAGTAGCGGATCGCCGCTGCCGTCTTCGGTTCGTCGCGGCGTCCCTCTTTGGCAAAGTTAACGGTCTGCTTCACCGGCACGATCAGGGTCTTGCCGGCCAATCTACTCCGGTGACCGAGACCGTTCAACTCGGCCAGTTCCGTGGCAGAAGTACCAAAACGCCGGGCCACCCGCGCCAAGGTGTCGCGCCGGCCAGCCTTATACTGGCCGTAGAGGCTCTTTTCCGTAAAACGCTCGTTTTCCGGAATGGCCGCATAGGCCTGAAGAAAGCGTTCCTTGGTCCCCTTGGGAATATTCAACTCATAACCGGGATAGTTGGGAGGCGTGCACCAATGCCGCAGGGCAGGATTCAGCTCCTTGATGGTTTGGAAGGTGGTACCGGTCAGGCGGGCAACCAGTTCCAGGTCGGTACGACTGTTGAGGGTAACCGTATCGTATTCAACGACCGGAATAGTGGCAACATCGGTAAAACCGTAGTGGGCCGGGTCCTTGGCAATAATGGCAGCCGCCAGGAGTTTCGGGACATACTCCTTGGTTTCACGTTTGAGGTACGACCCTTTGGACAGCTCCCAGAAGTCACTGGTATCATACTTGTCAATGGCACGGAAGATCTTGTTCTCTCCGGCATTATAGCCGGCTGCCGCCAGGTACCAGTCATTATTGAACATGCCGTACAGGTCTTTCAGGTACATGGCTGCGGCCATAGTGGCCTTGACCGGATCTTTACGCTCATCAACCCATTGATCAATCCGCAGCGCGTAACGCCGACCCGTTGCAGACATGAATTGCCAAGGTCCTACCGCATTGGCGACCGAGCGGGCATGCAGCTGGAACCCACTTTCAATCATGGCAACGTAGACCAGTTCCTCCGGCAAACCCTCTTTACGCAGAATCTCTTTCATCATCGGCAGGTAGCGGGTTGAACGGGTCAGCCAGCGGGCATAGGTTGCCCGGGCAGTCGTCTGAAAGTAGGCAATAAAGTGGGCAACTTTTTCATTCAACGCCAATGGCAGGTCGGCAGCGGGCTCATCGTCGGGCAGAACCAGCTCGGCCAGCGGAGCAGCATCGCCGCGCAACTCATCCAGGGTAAACAGGGGCGGCTCATTGTTCGGTGACTCCTGCAGCTCCAGCGGCGCACCATGGTCATGGTGCCTGGTCGCCTCACCCGCCAAGTGAGGCTGAATCAGCTCATTCAACAAGGTCTGGGTGGGCTCGGCAGCCGCGGCACCACCAACCATGCTAAACACAAGAGCTATGCAGGCAGATACAATACGCATTGCGGTTAGTCTCTATACTCCAGATAAAAAAAGTGTGCGGCATTATAGACATTCCGCACACTCTTGTCAAATCGGTGCAACCAGCTGATCTTACATAAAAAACGGGCCGCCTTTCAGCTAGCCCGTCTTTTTGTAAACAGTTTGGCAACAGAATTAAGCGCCGTATTTTTCCTTTTCGCGTTGCATCGCCTCTTTGCCGGCCTCAATGGCCGAAGAAAGGATCGACTTCTTTTCCATGATGGTTTCCTTACCATCTTCCAGGGTCGCCTTGATCTTTTCCTGGGCTTCGCGGGCATATTCCTTGATCTTGTCTACGGCATCATCGGCAAGATCCCCGATCTGTTCACGTATCTCCCTGCCGCTCTTCGGCGCGTAAAGTAGAGCCAATCCGGCTCCCAAGGCTGCGCCGGCGAGGAAAGAAACCAGTACCGTGCTTGCGGATACGCCATTATCATCGTGTGCCATGGTCATTCTCCTTTCATCTTCCTTCTAAGATAGCTTTCCAACAGATACCGGCCGGCTACCTTGAAACCGGTGGCCATCGCGCCGGCCTGACTTAACACACCTGTAACCACACCGACGGAACGGTTGATGGAGGAGAGCTGCGTACCCGTATCCCCCAGAGCGACCATGAATCGCTTCACCTCATCGGTATGCTCTGCCACGCCGCCACCGACCGTCTTCAGTTCTGCCAGCACCTGCTGCAGCTCGGACAGGGTTGGCTTCAACTCGTTACGTAGAAGATCTGCCAGGCTCGTGACGGAATCCGCTGTTTTCTTGATACTCCGAACGGTCGGGATAAGAACCAATACCAGCACAACCACTGCAACAGCGGCAATTATGGCTGCCAGTGCACCGAGAGACATCTGGACACTCCTTTCATTAATGTGGCTTGGTTTCAGTATACCCGATTCGGATCGATACGCAAGCAGACAACGTGACGCAAAGAACGTACTCGAAAGAAACCGTACACAGCAAGGCTTGCCTACATCTCAATACCTATCCGGGCAGGCACCCCGGCCCGGTAATAGTGCTTGATCTCACGCATCTCAGTCACCAGATCAGCGGCTTCCAAAATCGCCTCAGGCGCGTTGCGTCCGGTCAGCACCAGTTCCACCCCGGCAGGTTTGAGGTGGATCAGCTCCAAGACCTGTTCCACCTCAAGCAGCCCAAAGCCGATGGCCCCCAGGATCTCATCGCAGACAAACAGATCGTAGTTTCCCGACTGCATGGCTGCACGTGCCTGTTGCAGGGCCTCCTGGGCCAGGCGACGGTCTTCGGAAATATCCTTGACGTTCACCCAACCGGGCCTGCCGGTCTGGATGATGGTGAAACCGGGTTGCAGACGCTCGGCAATCAATTGTTCGCCATAGGGTCCCCCACCCTTGATAAACTGAAAGAAACAGACGCGCAAGCCACGTCCCAGCGCCCGTAATGACAGCCCCAGGGCAGCGGTTGTCTTGCCTTTGCCGTTACCGGTGTATACCTGCACGGTGCCCCGGCCAAGCCCCTCCGATTGTCCGTTTTGCATGGCCCTTTCCTCCCTTTTCGTCAGCGCCCAGCAATGGGCTGCTGTTATATACCAACCGGCTCCCCACGCGGTCAAGCCCGCTTCCCGGCTTGCCCTGTTGCGAGAAGCGGCTATAATACCTGAAAACCTGTTCCGGAGTTCCCCATGCGCCTCATGTCCGTCATGCGTAGTGCCTGCCGTAATGCCAGCAAGGTTGCTCACCACAATGCCTGCTGGCTGCAGGAGCAGATGTCACCCTACTTTTTCCAGGCCATGGCCGACGAACCGCAGGCCCTGGTGACACTGGTCCGGGAACTGGCCTCGCTCCGCCATAACCGGCATCTGATCCTGACCGATCGCGACAAGCAGCTGATCCTGGCCTGCGTCGACGAACCGGGCTCACTCTTTAACAGTCTGAAACGGATTGACAGTCGCAATCTATCCTATGCCATGTTTTTCCACTCCTATGGCAGCATGCCCGACATGCAGGAGGAGCTTGAGGTCCAGCGCTTTGAATTCAAGCGGATACCCGACCATCAATTGGCCTCTCTGCAGGCACCTGAATTGCCTGCTTCACTGCGTCGTGCAATCCTGCGCGAACTCCGCACAATCGCCCCCGCATTACCGGCGAAAACCGCAGAGCGCCTGCTGCAGATTCTCTGGTTGAATGCCGAAGCCACAATCCGCACGGCGCCACCCACGCGAACCGCCTGGCTGCTCTGGCTGTTTGAGCGGGGCAATGCTGCCGGCGGACTCTATTTTGATCTGCGCACCGTGGTACATAACGGGGTCAGTGAAACCAGAATTCTGTTCGCTGCCGGAAATCCTCCCCAGGAGGCCTTCCTGATGCAGCTGATGGAGGCTTTCAACCGTTTGAATATCGGTATTCGCCGCGCCTATTGCCTTACCATCACCAATGGGTTGCATCCCTATTTCCTGGGAACCTTTTTCGTACAGCATCGCGCAGGGGAGCTGCTGGAACCGGACAGCTCGCTGGCCAGACAGCTCCAGATGGAGCTCTGCACGACCCAGCTGTTGGATACCAACTGTTATACCTACCGTTCCTGGGTAACGGAGGGTGTTATGGCCGGTGACGAGGCGGTCCTGGTAAACGCCTTTATCGCCTTTTGCCATACCAATCTGGCCCACAACCAGCCGGAACGTTTCGGGGCAGAGGACGTCCAAAGCGCCTTCCACACCCACCCGGAAATGGCCATGCAACTGTTGCGGCTGTTCAAGGCGCGCTTTGACCCTGACCTGGCCGAACGCGCCGATCTCTATGCCGGTCTTTTACACGAAACCACGACCTTGATTGATGACTACAACACCGGCCATCGTTGGCTTGATGAGATCAGGCAGGCGATTTATCGCTGCTGCCTGTTGTTTATCACCAACACCCTCAAGACCAACTTTTTTGTACCGGAAAAGCAGGCCCTGGCCTTCCGGCTTTCCCCCGAATACCTGCGCCGGCTGGGACACGAATTCACGGCCGATCTACCGGAAAGCATGCCGTTTCGGGTCACCTTTTTCTTCAGCAGGTTCGGCTACGGCTACCATATCGGTTTTTCCGACATTGCGCGGGGAGGCTGGCGCACGATCATCGCCCGCAATCAGGACGACGCCATCACAGCAGCCAACACCCTCTTCCGCGAGGTCTATGTCCTTGCCCATACCCAACACCTCAAAAACAAGGACATCTACGAGGGCGGCTCAAAAATGGTACTGGTCATGGATGCCACCGGCCTTGAACAGCGTGAGACCAGCCACCTTTACAAACTGCAGTACAGCGTGGCCAACGCCTTCCTGGACATCTTCATCACCAGCGGCGGCACGGCCCGTAACCCGCACGTGGTGGATTATTACGGCGACGATGAGCCGATCGAGCTGGGGCCGGACGAAAATATGCACGACGCCATGATCGAGGCCATAGCCGCACTTTCACGCAAACGCGGCTATCTGTTGGGGGTAGGAATCATCTCCAGCAAACAGTTCGGCATCAACCACAAGCAGTACGGCGTCACGTCAACCGGCGTCATGACCTTTGCCGAGGTAGCCATGGCCGACCGGGGTATCGACATCCACCACGACCCCTTCCGGGTCAAGTTGACCGGTGGCCCCGGCGGCGATGTGGCCGGCAACTGCCTCAGGATCATCCTGACGGAGTGTCCTCAGGCCCGGGTAGTGCTGGTGCTCGACGGCACCGCTGCGGTCCATGATCCGGCCGGACTCGACCGCTTAGAGTTGCAGCGCATCACCTTGCAGAGTGATCTGGATAGTTTTAGCCCGGACGCACTCTCGCCCGGCGGCAGCATGATCTTCCGCAGCAACCCGCGCATGGATGGGCTGCGGCAACTCCACCGCCGGGTCGAGCGCCTGCGGGACGGCTCCCTGCACGAGCATTGGGTCGCGCCGGACGACTTCTACCGGGAGTACACCAGCCTGGTCTTCAGCGTTGAGGCAGATCTCTTCATCCCAGCCGGCGGACGCCCCGAGACCATCGACGGCCACAACTGGCAGCGGTTTCTGGCTGCCGATGGCACCCCAACGGCCGGGGTGATCATTGAGGGGGCCAACTCCTTCATTACGCCGGAGGCGCGCCAGCAACTCCAGCGCGCCGGGGTACTGCTGATGAGGGATGCCTCGGCCAACAAGTGCGGGGTCATCTCATCGTCCTATGAAATCATCGCCAACCTGCTGCTCAGTGAAAAGGAATTTGCCGAGCACAAGGAACACTATGTGGCCGATGTCCTCAACATCCTGAAGCAACGCGCCGGTGACGAGGCACGCCTGATCCTGCGCCGTTATCAGGAGTCCGGCGGGCTGCAGTCATACACCGACATCTCGGACCAGATCAGTCAGAATATCAACAGCTTCTACCATCGTCTGTTCCAGTTTTTCAGCACACACCCGGAACTCTGTCTGCAGCCCCCTTATCGTGCCGCCCTGCTGCGCCACCTGCCCCTGCTTTTGTGTAAGGCCACCCGCTTCAGACGTCGACTGCGCAGCTTGCCGGGCAAGTATCTGGCCGCGATCCTGGCGGCTGAAATCGGGGCTTCCCTGGTCTATACCAGCAACCGTGAGCATGACTTTGAGGAAATGGTACGGCGGCACCTTACCAGGCTCGCCCGTTAAGGCGCGATTTTCCTCTTTCGCTGCCGGTCTGACCTGTGCTAGATACATAACGAGAAGAACTTTACGCCAGAAGCGCTTTTAAAAGCTGAATTTCATTCATTTTGCATTTGAACTGCCTGAATAACGAAGGAGATCCGTATGTCCCGTTCCAATGACAATGCCATTACGACCGCTGTTCTGGCCCTGGCCTCCGGGGCACTGCTCGGCGCTGCCGCTGCACTGCTGCTGGCACCGGCGCCAGGGCATGAAACCCGCCGCAAGCTGGTTGACCTGCAAGAGGGTGCCGGCCGGCGCATCAAGAAGTATGCCCAGGATGCCCGTTCCAAGATCGGGGCTGGCAAGGAGAAAGGCGAAGACCTGCAGTACGACGGCGGTGACGCCTGGATCTAAGCTGCCTACCAGCTTTGTGCTTCACGCTAAGACATGCAAAAGCCCCGGTTCAGTTGAACCGGGGCTTTTGTGTAGCGCGTGCAGTACAAGGACTATTTCTTGACACCCTTCTTCTTAGTCACCTTCTTTTTCACTGCCTTTTTGACCGGCTTGACCTGTTGCTCATCGACAGCAGGCTTACCGTTGGCAGCTTCTTCAAACACCGCCTCAATACGCCGGTTCTGCGCACGCCCCTCGGCAGTGGCGTTATCCGCGACCGGTTTTTCCTCGCCGTACCCCTTTGCCGACAGACGCTTCCGGTCTATTTTGAAATTCTTGACGATGTAGTCACGCACGGCGTTGGCGCGACGCTGGGAAAGGGCCAGGTTTGACTTCGCACTGCCGACATTGTCGGTATACCCTTCAATCACCGCCCTCAGGTTTGTATCTTTTTGCATCCCGTCACCGACCGTTTTCAACTCATCATAGTACTGCTTTTTGATAATCGATTTGCCGGTATCAAAGTTCACCTTCAAACTCAGACGGGCTCCGGCTGCAACTGCCGCGGCCTTGGCAGCGGCGGCTTCTTTCACCGGCGGTTCCGTCACCTGCACTGCCGCAGCGCTAGTGGTCTTGCCCCCTTCGCCAGTGCAGGTCAGGGTATAACTGGTATCGGCATTGGGCATCACGGTCATGGAACCTGAGGCTGCCACCGGACCGACGCCGGGCTGGATCTCACAACCGCTGGTATTGGTGGAAGACCAGTGCAGCGTGGTTGTCTTGCCTTTTTCCAGCGAGGCCGGCTCGGCCTTCAGCTCACTGGTCGGGGCAGGGGGCGGGGGAGGAGGGGGGGCCACAACCACGACTGGAGCGGCCTTCGGCGCAGCCGCCTCAACCACCGGCTCGGGCGCACTGACCGGAGCCGGTGCCGGTTTGGGAGCCCCCACCGCGATATGCAGCCCCAGGGTATATTCAACATTGGTATACAACTCGTTGTTAACCACATAATTTAGGCCACGGACATCTGCCCTTAAGGCAACACTGTCAGTCATGAACCACTTGGCACCACCGCCATAATTATAGATGGCGTGTGCCTTTTCCCCATTAAAGTTAAACCCGCCGGCACCAACCGCAACATAGGGGACCAAACTGCTTTTCGGCATGAAGTTATAGAGCAGATCGCCGCCATAACGCAGCATTTCCTGATTTCTACCAATGCCTGAATTTGCCTTGCCTTCCGTGTTGACGTAATCAATTACGCCTTCGAGCGCCCAGTGGTCAGTAACGTTATACCCCAACCGAAAACCGAATACCGGCGCCGTTTCCAACGGCTGGTTGTCCATGAGGTCAAAGGTGTACCCCCCGATATACGGAGAGAAAATCACTGTTTCCCCCTTGTTCTCAGCAAGCGCCGCTCCAGCCTGCAGCAATACCGCACAGGCGGCAATCCCCGCCAATTTCTTAATCATCGCGTTGTCCTCCTTTCAATTTGTCCCGTCATCAGCACCGTTGTGCTTTGTCAAACGTGGACGTTAATCTTGTCAGTGCTTGATTTTTATCACCAATTATATTTCTGTCAATGGTAACACAGCTATTTACTTTTGCCACAGCAGGCCGGTATGCTATTTTTGCACGAACGGCCTTGCCTAATTCACTATCAATCACCGAGGTTACGCCATGTCTTTTCCTTTGATCAGAGCCCGCCGCATTCGCGGCAAAGAGGTTTTCCGCAAAATGATCCGGGAAACCAGTCTTTCCGTACATGACTTGATCTACCCCATGTTTTCCGCCTTTGGCAGTGGCATAAAAAAAGAGATCTCGTCCATGCCCGGTATCTATCAGCAATCCATCGAGCATATTGTAAGCGAGGCGCGTGAGGTATATGAACTGGGTATCCCGGCCGTTATTCTGTTCGGCATTCCGGAGACCAAGGATGCAGTCGGCAGCGACGCCTATGCCGAGCACGGCATCATCCAGGAAACCATCCGGGCCATCAAACGGGAGGTACCGCAGTTGGCGGTCATAACCGATGTCTGCATGTGCGAGTATACCGATCACGGCCACTGCGGCATCATCAAGGATGGTGATGTCGACAATGACGCCACCATCGAACTGCTGGCCCGGGAGGCGCTCTCCCACGCACAGGCCGGAGCCGACATGGTGGCCCCTTCCGATATGATGGACGGACGGGTTCAGGCCATCCGGCAGGCCCTTGACGACAACGGTTTCAGCCATATCCCGGTCATGAGCTATGCCGTCAAATACGCCTCGGGCTACTACGGACCATTCCGCGAGGCTGCTGAATCAACCCCTCAGTTCGGCGATCGCAGATCCTACCAGATGGACCCTGCCAACCGCCTTGAGGCGCTGCGCGAAGCCATGGGCGACATCGAAGAAGGGGCCGATATCATCATGGTCAAACCGGGCCTGCCCTACCTGGACATCGTCCGCGACCTGCGCAACGAATTCCCCCTGCCTCTGGCGGTCTACAATGTCTCGGGTGAGTACAGCATGGTCAAGGCTGCCGCGATCAACGGCTGGATCGACGAAGAGCGGGTAGTGATGGAGACGATGCTTGGCTTCAAGCGGGCCGGCGCAGACCTGATCATCACCTATCACGCCAAAGACGTGGCCCGCTGGCTCAAGGCGCAACGCTAGCGTTGCAGAGACTCCAACGCCACGCACCGCAACGAGGAACCTGGCATGCTGAGCGACATCATCGTCCATATGGACCGGGGAGCCGGTTGCACGGCGCGCCTGATGGCCGCCATCGACCTGGCCCAGCGGCACAGGGCCAGGCTGAAGGGATTGTACGTCATCACCCACCCGCACTATACCTCAAGTTCCACCTACCTGGCAGACTTTGGTCAGGTACGGGAATTCTTCATCAACGCGGCATCAAAGGCTGGTGTTGAAGCGGAATGGCTGCTGGTTGATTGGAACATTGCCGGGGTACCGGTACATGACATCATCGTGCGCCATGCCTGCAGCACGGACCTGATTCTGGTGGGACGGCCGCAGCAGCAAGACCAGCGGGCTGCCCTAACCTTCCACGAAGGTCTGCTCCTGGGAAGCGGCCGGCCCATCGTGGCATTCCCGGCTGACGGCGAGCTGTTCCGCTTTGGCGAGCGGATACTGGTGGCCTGGAAGGGTGGGCGGGAGTCGGTTCGGGCGGTGCACGATGCCCTACCGTTGCTGCAACAGGCCCAGGAGGTCACCATTGCTGCGGTGGTCGGTACTGCCACGGAACAAGAGAACGAGGAACGCGTTCTGGAAGAATTGCTGCCGCACCTGGAACGCTGTGGCGTCAGGGCACGGGTGGAGCTGCTGTCGCCTGCAGCGGGCGGGATTGCGGGCACGTTGCTGCAGTATGCCGGACAGGCCTCGTCCGACCTGCTCGTACTGGGGGGCGCGGCTTACAAGTCCAACCGCGCCCCGTTCATCAGCCCGTTGGCGCGGGAGCTGCTGTTCAGGGCGCCGCTCCCGCTCATGCTTTCCCACTAATCACAGTAAAGCTCCCGCGTCTACTCGTTCAGGCGTTCTTCCAACTCACGCTTTTGTTTGCGGAGAGCCCCCTCTTCCGAGCCATGGGGGATCTCCCGCACCACACCGGCTGCGGCAGGAGCAGAGGCCGCAGGATTCTTAGCCGTCTTGGACGGCTCTGTCGGTGAGGCTGCCGGAGTCCCCGGCTGGGTCGCTATCCCCGCAGCTTTTGCTACTCCTGCCTTTTTCTTTTTGTGCCGTGACGGAAAGGTTTTTTTAAGATTCACCTCGCTGGCTGCAAATGAGGTAATCGATTCACGAGTCACCAGCACCACCACCTTGCCTTTTTCACGCCAGATCCGTTTCGCCTTGATCGTGCCACCATCTCTCAGATACAACGTCGCTGCCGCAGCAGAGATTGTCCAGCCCAGCACCAGCACCAGGATAAAACCGGCTATACGCATGCCACACCTCCTGCCAAAGGATCGCAATCATCACTGCTTGTATACCGCGAGACCGTCGACGGGGCAAGTGCCGCTTGCAGGAAAACCACAGGGAGTTTTTTGCTTCAAGACTGGCAAAACCGGTTGTTCCGTGCTATACAGATGACCATCTGCACACTTCGTTGTCACGGCAGGTGTCCATGACGGATCAGCCAGAAAACAAGAGCAGGGTGCCGGGCCGGGACGCGGGATGTCATCACGTTCCTGCATGCCCAGTCAGCACATCAACCGTTTATCCCGCCTCCTCGTCTCACGGCCGCCCCCGCCCGTACCCAACCATCACGCCGAACGTCTTCTGTTGTCCGCCACGTCGCTACATAGGTGCTCCCCAAGCGCCGCCGCGCCTATGCCGGGGACGCCGCTCTCAACCTCCAACGCAGCACCATTTCACTGCGCTGATTGCTCAACGCAGCCCGTCAACCCATTACCATGCAGAGGGAGGAAACGCCAATGGAGAACGTCAACCTGAAGGATCGTAACGGCCACACCCAGTTGATGAGCGCCTCGAAGCAGGGGCAACTTGACAACGTAAAAGATCTGCTACACCGGGGGGCAGACATCACCGCTTCCAGCGACAAAGGCAAGACTGCCTTGCACTATGCCGCCGCCAACGGTCACACCGAAATCGTGAAGATGCTGCTTGCCAAGGGCGCAGAAGTCGATGCCCGCGACCGCGACGGCCATACCCCGCTGATGCTCGCCGCGATTTACGGCTGTAACCTGACGGTCCAGGCCCTGCTCGAAGGGGGCGCCGACCCGCAAGCCAAGACCAAGTGCGGCAACACGGCCATACTGTATGCAGAAAACAACAGCCACCCGGTGGCTGCCACCCTCCTGAAAAAGGCCGAACGCTGCAAAGCCGGCAACGCCTGACCCTCTCTGCCCCGCCGGTTCCTCTCCCGGCGGGGCATCTCTTTCCCTGTCGATCCCGCTCCAGATACTGGCATTTTTGCACAGAACCGGCTAGTATGCCTCTTCACGTATCTTCTTAAAGGAGCCTAGCAGCCATGCTTACCACGTCTGACTTCAAAAAGGGGCTTGTCATTCAGCTGGACGGAGCCCCCTGCCTGTTACTGGATGTCACCATTCAATCCCCTTCCGCCCGCGGGGCCAACACCATGGTCAAAACCCGCTATCGCAACCTGCTGACCAGCCAGGTGCTGGACCGCACCTTCCGCTCGGGTGACAAGGTTGACGAAGCGGACTACGAGCGGCACAAGGGACAATTCCTGTATGCCGATGGCGAACACGGCGTCTTCATGGATATGGAAACCTACGAGCAGTTTGAAATGGAAGAAGAGGCCTTTGCCGCCATTGCGCCGTACCTGCTGGAGGGGACCGAAGTAACCCTGGGCCTGTTCCAGGGCCGCATGGTGATGGCTGAACCGCCCATGGTGGTAGAGCTGACCGTGACCGATACGGCGCCTATCATCAAACACGCCACCGCCACCGCAGAAACCAAGGACGCCATTCTAGAAACCGGTCTCAAACTGAAGGTGCCCCCCTATCTGGAAAACGGCGTCAAGATCAAGGTCGACACCCGCGAAGGGCGTTTTGTCAGCCGAGCATAGGACAAAAATGCTTGAAACTGCTTGACAGCACAAGCAGATTACCTGTAGTACTAAACCTTCCTGCACGGGCCTATAGCTCAGTTGGCTAGAGCCACCGGCTCATAACCGGTTGGTCCCAGGTTCGAGTCCTGGTGGGCCCACCAGATTATCCCTGTAGAGGTTCAGACCGAATGCGGTCAGACAGTCAGCATACCCTAACGACCTCAGGTCACCGAGAGTGCATCCCCCAAGGGTGCACTCTTTTACTTTAAACGGCATGCACCATCCAAAACTATCCGATATAGCCGGTATCATTAACAAAAAATACCCTTTCCGTCTTGCCGAGGACTGGGATAACGTCGGCATTCAGCTCGGTACCCTCACCACCGAGATACGCCGCATACTTGTTGCCCTTGACCCGCTCCCGGCAGTTTTCGATGAAGCCCTTGCTCAGCACTGCGACCTGCTGGTAACCCATCACCCCCTGATCTTCTCCCCGCTACGCCAGATCACCAGTTCCACCTCCACCGGCAGCAGCATCATCAAGGCCATCCGGGGCGGTTTGGCTCATCTGGCCATGCATACCAACTTCGACATTGCCGGAGACGGCCTGAACGATCTGTTGGCAGCACGTCTGCAACTGCAGGGCATCACCCCTCTGAAGGTGAGTGGTCATGTCGAGCTGGTCAAGCTGGTGGTATTTGTTCCCGCCGACCAACTTGAGCAGGTGCGTCATGCCTTGTGTGCCCATGCTGAACAGCTCGGCAACTACCGCGACTGTTCGTTTGCTGCGCCCGGAGAGGGGACCTTCCTGCCGCTTGAGGGGGCGCAACCGGCCATCGGCTGCGTCGGCTCCCTTGAACGGGTGGCTGAACAGCGCCTCGAACTGCTGGTGCGACGGGATCGCCTGACCAAGGCGGTGCGAACCCTGTTGGCCGTCCACCCCTATGAAGAACCGGCCTTTGACTGCTATCCGCTGCTGAATGAGTCACAGGCCTACGGACTGGGCAGAATCGGCCGGCTTGCAGCCCCACAACCGCTGCAGGAGCTGGCCCGCACGATCGGCAACCGCCTGGGCTGCCGGGACCTCAGGGTCGTCGGCGACCGCAGCCGCACCATTCAGACCGTGGCGCTCTGCAGCGGCAGCGGTGCTTCGTTGCTGCGTGAGGCGGCCCGCGCCGGCGCAGACCTGCTCTTGACCGGTGACGTCAAATACCACGATGCCCGCGAAGCCGAGGCACTGGGCATTGCCCTGTTGGATGCAGGCCATTTCCCCACCGAGCAGTTGATGGTCGGCGCCGTACGTGATTTTCTCATCCACTCCTGCCAGGCGGCAGGATACGCCGTTGAAGTCTTCGGATCCCGCTGTGAAGCGGATCCTTTTCACACCATTACCGTTTGAGTACGTCCCAAGGAGTCAGAAGTGAACAAGAAACTGGAGATGTTGGAAGCATTACAGACGATTGACAGCAGCGTTGACCAGAAACAGCATGAACAGGCCGTGCTGCAGGCCGGTATCGCTGAGCTTGAACAGACCTTTGCCACCCTGCAGGAGCGCCTGGCCGCCCAACTGGCGGCCATCGCGGAACTGCGCAAGGGAAAGGCCGATATTGAGGCGGCCCTGCACAGCGAACATGAAAATATCAAGCGTTCTGAGACCAACATGAAGGAGATCAGGACCAACAAGGAATATCAGGCGGTTGGGCGAGAAATCGCTGCGGCGCGCAAGCAGGTGAGCGAGCTTGAGGAACAGCTGCTCCAGCTTGACAGCAAGACGGATGAACTTCAGAAGGATGCAGACACGCTCCAGGCCGAATGCAGCACCAGTGAAGAGAGCGCCCAAGCCGGCAAAGCGGAGAAACAGGCCGCCATTGATGCCCTGCAAAAGGATATAGATGCGATTAGCGCAAACCGTGCCGAGATCGTCAAGACGCTCGGCTCCAGCCTGATCCGGCGTTATACCCAATTGCGTGAACAGCGTCGCGGCCAGGCATTGGCAGAGGCCAGGGACGGCTCCTGCACCGGCTGCAACATGCAGCTGCCGCCGCAACTCTTCAACAGTCTGTTCAAAAACGATGAGATGTACTTCTGCCCGCACTGCCAGAGAATTCTGATCTTGAAACAACAGCAGGCAGCAGAGTAATATCAGCAGCACTCTAGTTCGGATTGGTTAAAGCAGGCCAGACGATCGCCGCCTTCGGGGGGAGGAAAGTCCGGGCTCCACAGGGCAAGGCGCTGGATAACGTCCAGCGGGGGCAACCCCAGGGATAGTGCCACAGAGAGAAGTCCGCCCGTTTCGACGGGTAAGGGTGAAAGGGTGAGGTAAGAGCTCACCGGGTTCGGTGGTGACACCGGATGCCAGGAAAACCCCGCCTGGAGCAAGGCCGAATAGGGAGGCGTCAAGGGCGGCCCGCCCGTGCCTCCGGGTTGGCTGCTTGAGGTTGCCGGTAACGGTAACCCTAGAGGAATGATCGTCGCCTGCCGGAGGGTAACCGCCGGCAGGAACAGAACCCGGCTTACGGCCTGCTTTGACCAATCCCCCATTACTTCACAAGGAAGTCTCCGTCATGATAGTTGAAACCGATCTGGTCCTGGTGCATGTGGACAACAAACCGGGCTTTTACGCCCGCGTCGAGGAAATCGCCGCCGATGTCAAGCCGGGCTGGTGGCAGGTCAGGCTGCTGGTGTTGACCTTCCCGCTGCAGGTGTTCACCTGGATCCTTGACGAACAGCAGCTCGATGAGGCCCCTTTCACCATGGGCGGCACGCCGCTGCGTCTGGAAAAACTGGTTTCTCCGCGTGAAGGTGAGGCAGTGGCGCCAGATGAGGTCGTGACACCTCCCCCCCCGAAACAACCGGCGCCGCCAGGACCAAAGGTCGTCTCGCTGGCGGACCGCCGCAAAAAATAGCTGTCTTCCCGCCCGCAACTGCCCGCAGACCGACATCACCCGGAGCACCTGAGATGACCCTGTGGCGGGATCCTGTCGCTGCTCGGTTTACGCTGCCGCGAGCAAGCAGGGGTTCTTCAGTCGTTTTGCGGTAAACTCCGTCATAGGCTCGGGTCGGCAGAAGTAGTAGCCCTGGGCCAGCACACAGCCCAACTTCTGCAGGGCGTTACGCTGTTCCTCCGTCTCCACCCCTTCGGCCACCGTAATCAACCCCATCTGCTTGGCAATCGCCAGGATGGTTGAAATAATGGCACGGTCGTTCTTGTCATCAAGCATATTTTTGACAAAGGTCTGGTCGATCTTGAGGGTATCGATCGGAAAGCGCTTCAGGTACGCGAGCGACGAGTAGCCGGTGCCGAAGTCGTCGATGGCAAGGCTGAAGCCCAACCCCTTCAGGGACGCCATGATCTCCGACATGCTTTCCGGATCATCGACCAGCGAGCTCTCCGTCAGCTCCAGCTCGATGTTGGATGGTGACACACCGGTCTCTTCCAGCACCCGCACTACCCGTTCAAGAAAGTACGGGTCACTGAACTGTTGGGCCGAGACGTTGACGGCTATCTTGCCACGGCAGTTGAGCCCCTGTTTTTTCCACTGTTTGATATGTTGACAAGCGGTTTTCAGCACCCATTCGCCGATCTGGGGCATCAAGCCCCGCCCCTCCGCCACCGGGATGAACTCTGCCGGGCTGACCCAGCCCAGCACCGGATCATGCCAGCGCAAGAGCGCCTCTGCTCCCACAATCATGCCCGCATACAGCTCAACCTTGGGCTGATAGTACAGCTGCAGGTTCCCCTCCGGCAGGGCGCATTCAAGCCTCTGCACCAGCTCAAGCTTGCGGGCCAGCACACGGCTCATATCACTTTTGTAAAAGCAGAATCCGCCGCCTGTCTCCTTAACCTTCGACATGGCCAGATCGGCCCGTGACAAGAGGTCGGTTGCGTTATCGGCATCCCCCGGAAAAACGGCAATGCCGATGCTGCCGCTAATGGAGAAAGAGCGTGCATCGAACAGAAACGGCTGTTTAATCGCGGCCAGGATATGGCTGGCAAGGTTACGCACCTTGTTCAGGCTGCCCTGCTCGTAAATGATGATAAAGTCGTCGCCGCCGAAACGGGTGACCATGGCGTTGTCACCGGTCAGCTCCCGCAGCTTCTGCGCCACCTGTACCAGGATCCAGTCACCGGTTTCATGGCCGTAGGTTTCATTAATCTCGCGGATATAGTCCAGGTCCAGCAGCAGCAAGGCCAGCTGGCTGCCATTGTGTTTAGCTGTCGCCACCGCATCGGCCAGCAAGCCGGACAGGTGGTTACGGTTCGGCAGGCCGGTCAGACTATCGAAAAAGGCCAAACGGTGGATACGGGTCGTGGCATGTTCATGGGCAATGCGCAGGCGGACCGTCTCAATCCCAAAGGAAAGGTCATTGGCAAGCTCTTCCAGCAACCTGATCTCATGATCGCTGAAGGCATGGGGTTCCGGCGCGTAGATTGCCAGGGCTCCGATGGTCTCATCGTTGACCAGCAGGGGCAGCGCGACGGCAGAGCGGTAATTCCTGCGCTGAGCATCTTCGTGCCAGCAGGAGAGCTGGGGATCGTTCAGGATGTCGTGCCTGAGCTGGGTGGTGCCGGTGCGGATGGCGGTACTCATGGCGCTGCGGCCACGATGATTCTCCGCCCATGACATATTGGCGGAGGCAAGAAAGCCCTCATCATCGCCGGAATAGGCAACCGGACGCACCGACAGAGCGGCATCCTGTTTCTTGTAACCGATCCAGCTCAGCGAATAACCGCCAATCTCCGTGGCGATGCGGCAGACCTCATACAGCAGGGCAGACTCGTCCTTGGCCCGCAGCAAGGTGCGGTTGCTGGCGGAAAGCAGGTGCAGAGCCCGGTTGACTCGTTTGAGTTCATCATCAACAGTGTGCGTCTGCTGCATTGCCGCCCTTTACTGTAAAACAGGATGCGCTGAGCCAGAGAGCTTGCTGCAAGGGAAACAGAGAGGAGAAACGACATTGTTTATAATATATGCAGCACAGCCGCACAACACAAAACTACGCTTTTTTAGTGTATTTTAATCAACGCTCAGTTGTGGCTGCACATCCCCCTCGTCAAACAGACTCGCTCAGTTGTCGATTATTTTTGCGCAACACCCATGCAAGGATCTCCTTTCGCGACAGCGATAACGGCGAACGCCCCTTGGGCAACTGTTCAATCACTTCATTGGCAAAGGCATACTGCAGATTTTGAGCCCGCTCCAGCGGCACCACCTCAAGCAGCAGCGCAAGCGCCAGCAACGCGGCCCTGATCGGAATCCGTGACTGCTCGTTTTTTTCCAGCTGTTTCATAGGCACCTCATCAACGCCAGGATGCCCGAGCAATACCGCACAAAAATGCAAGAAAAATGGCCGCATCAAGGAAATAAGCGCATTTCGTCCACACGGCGCCCCAAACGAAAGTGCTCAGGTGAAACGCCGTCAGCAGCGCCGGTCACCGCGCGGTGATGTCGTGTGAGGTGGTGAGATCCCGCAGCCACTCCTGCAGGAAGAGGTCGAGATATTCCTGGCTGATGGCGCTGGCATGCGGCGTAATCAGCAGATTGGGCTGCTGCCAGAGCGCTGACTCCGGTGGCAGCGGTTCCTGCGCAAACACGTCCAGCCCGGCCCCGGCCAGGGGGCCGCCCGCAAGCGCAGCCAACAGGTCTGCTTCAGCATAGCAGTTGCCGCGTCCCAGGTTGTACAGAAACGCCCCCTGTTTCATCAGACTGAAATGACGGGCCGTGATGATGCCGTTGGTCGCCTCGCCCCCCGGCAGCAGCAGCACCACATGGTCAGCCGCAGGCAGTTCTGCCTCCAGCTCTGCAAAGGTCACCATCCGGTCAAGGTGCGGCGCCGCGCTGGGCTGGGGCGTGCGCCTCACACCAACCACCCGGCAGCCAAAGGCCTTGAGCAGCTCTGCAACTGAGCACCCCAGGGCGCCACAGCCGATGATCAGCACCTGCTGGCTGAACAGGGCCACACAGGAACTGTAGCCGTCACGCCCCCACATCCTGCTCTGCTGATCAGACAGAGATCTGCCCACCCGCCTGGTAAAGTACAGCATCATGCTCAGCAGGCTCTCACGCATGATCCGGCCGTGGAAACGGCCATACACCGTCCTGACCCGCCCGCTTGGATCAGGCGCAACCCAGTCGTTGCCCGCAGCCGGGGTAAACAACGTCCGCAGCCGGGGCGCCAGCGGATACCACTCCGGCCTGAAGTTCCAGACCAGGGCGCATTCCGCCTCGGGCAGTTTTTCAAGAAAGCGTTCCCTGGTTTCCGCCACCTCGATCCTGGCCTGCGGCAGGGCGGCCTGAAGCAGGTCAAGGTGACGCGCTTTCAGGCTGAAGGCGTCGATCGGGTTTTTCAGGTTGATCAGGAT
>CAZUSH010000039.1:0-32763 GCA_964622705.1 uncultured Geobacter sp.
GAGTGCGGCCAACGGCTGCAGACCGATCACCCGGCAGTAGCAGTAGGTTCCCAGACCTCCGAAAAAAAGGTGCAGCACCATGAACCAGGCAATGCTGGAGGGTAACGGCAGCAACCAGAACAGCAAGCTGCGATAATAGAGCAGTTGCAGCGAGATAGTCCCGCCCCCTTCGGTGGTACCGCCGTTGGTCAGCCAATCCCAAACCGGCTGCAGATGCACCCCGAACAGCTCTCCAAGGCCCATTGCCGGAAAGTGACGCACAGTCCAGATGAACTCACTGCTGATATCCGGTGCCCGTACCATCAGATCGGTAAAAAGGATCTTACGGAAAAGTACTACCGTCAGCAACAGCAAGGCTGCTGCAGCCAGCCAGTCTCCACTACGATTGTGTTTCACGACGACTCTCCACGACGACACATCGCCCGGTAAAAACGCTCCAGTTTTTCAGCTTCATCCGACCAGGCAAAACGAGAAAGTATATCTTGGCGAAGGCGTTGGCCGGTAAGGTCGGCCAGTGTGCGGTCTTGTAACAACAGCAGCAGCTTTTGCTGCAGCGCTCCCCAATCACCCGGTTCACAAAGCAACTCGGGGGTTGCCGACAGGTAGTCACGAACCTGCCCCACGGCATGCCCTACCACCGGCAGTCCGGCCAACAGCAGTTCGGTCAACTTGGCCGGACACTTGGTCCGGTTGGTCAAGGTGTCGTCGAACGGATACAGGGCAACCTGTGCCGCAGCGAACCAGTCCGGCAGATGTTCCGGCTCAACCCAGCCGGCATGGTGCAGGGCCTGGCTGAATCCAAACTCTTGGGCAGCCTGCAGCAAGGCCGCATCTTCCCCCCGGCGGCCCTGCCCCACCACCAGAATTCGCAGGTTCGGCATCGTTGCGGTCATCCCCTGGAACAGGCGATACAGCGGCTGCTGGCTGAACTCGAAAAAACGGGTATACAGCAACAACACCGGCTGATCCGGTGTCATCCCCAAGGCTGCTCGAATCCGGTCGCCATCGCCAGACGGCCGAGGTTCCACGCCGTTGGGCAGATAGAGCATCTGTCGTTGCGGCACCCCCATCTGCCCGGTCATCTCCTGCAGGGCACGACTGGCCAGGGTCACACCCCAGGCATGCCGGCTGAGCCACTGTTCCTGAAAGGAATACAGGCATTGTTCAACCCTACCGTAACCATGCAGCGCATTCATGCCGCCGCACCCTTCCCAATCGTCACTGTCAACAAAGATCGGAAGTTCACGCTGAACCACCAGTTGCAGCATGACCGCCAGAGCGCCGTACCCCTTGGGTTTGAAAAGGTGTACCAGTTCTGGCTGGGTCTGCCTGATCCCCCGCAACATCCGCCAGGCCATCAGCGGGGTTGCCAGCACCTTTCCCCCGGGTGCCAGGCGGATATTACGCAGTTCCACGCCTCGGACCCGTTCACAACGGCCGGAATCCTCCGGGTTGGTATAGGGAGGGGCCACGACCACAACCTGATGACCGCGCGCCTGGAGCGCCTCTGCCAGCGGAATCATACGGGCCGGTACCGTCCCCTTGGGCCGGATGCCGAACGGCGCCACAAAACAGATCCGCATCAGCGTGAGGCCTCTTCAAACGAGCCGCGCCGCCCCTGTAGAAAATGCAGCACCCCGAGCAGCATCATCCTGAACTTGCTTCCCTTTTGTTGTTCAAACAAGAGGATACTGCCGATCTCCTTGACCAGCCGCACCAGATCAAACAGGCAATGCGCAGGGAAGCTCCTCAGGTATTCTGTGAAGACGTACAGGCGGTTGCGGGTCTTGTAGTAGCGCCGTAGCGGCCCGTGGTTGGTGGCCACAAACGGGCCATAGGTACGCAGGTCACCGACCTGATGCCGCAGCAACGCCTGATTAGCCCGAATGACGGCAAAACCTGCCCGTTGCAGGCGCAGACAGTATTCGTTATCCACAAAGTCAATAAAGAAATCGTCCCGGAACGGACCAACCGCCTGATACGCGGCCAGCTCCAGCAGACAACCGGACGTCATGGGGGTCATCACGGTTTGGAATTCCGGAAGGTGTGATGTCGGCTGCTGTGCAGGAGTAATCTGAAAGGGAGCCAGCATTCCCAGACACTGACCTGCCATACGTTCGCGACAGGTCAGCATCCGCGCCACCATGTCCGGTGCAGGCAGGCTGTCCTGATCCATGGTCAGGAGCAATTCGCAGCCATCCTGCAGGGCTCTGCGTGCCGCAATATTCAAGGCCGTGGCGATCCCCTGATTGGCATGGTTCGGCAGGTATCTGATATTGCCTTGTTGTTGCAGTGTCGCTCCCAGTCTCGCAACTGGTGGAACTGAGTTGTCCACCAGATAGACCAGACCGACCTGTTCCATCAGAGCGGCAACCAGGCTTGATAACGGTTCTGCCTCAGGATGGTAGAGCACCACTACTGCGGCGATCTTTGGCGCCGTACTCCTCATGCGCGACCATCCAGTTTCTGACAGAACGTTACCAGACCGGTAATACCTGCTTTGGCAGCCTGCCGTAAGGAGGATACTGCCGCAAAGTTACGCTGCCGCATCTGTTCCAGTTTTTCCTTATCCGGCAACGCCCCGCGCAACAGCTGTTCCAGCAGGAGAGGAGCATAGCCGTGGCGCACAAAATCACCGATCTCTGGCTGCAGTACGATCGGCACCAGTCCGGCAGCCAGATACTCCACCAGCTTGGTCGGGCAAGCCACTCGATTGACGGCCAGATCATCCCGCAGGATAAAGCCGAATTGGGCCTGGCGATACTGGTAATAAACCTCCTGTTTGGGCACCGTTGTCAACTCCACAAATCCTTCAAGCCCCAGAGCCGCCAAATGTTCCTGAAATGCCTGCACATCTCCGGTGAGTATCCGCAGACGGCAACGGTCGCGTACCTGCGCGTATGAACGCAGCATCAGCTCCACATTCTGCCAGACCTGAGCACCACCGGCGTAGATCAGCAGCGGTCGTGGGTCAGTCGTCGCCTCCGGCTCTCCAAACGCGACTTCGTCAAAGATCGGCACCACCCAGTATCTACCAGACAGCCGCGGATAGCGGGATGCCACCAGTTGCATCATCGCCTCACTGACCACTATCAGTCCAGCCGCCCCGGGGATCGCAACCCATTCTGCCAGACGATAACGCAGGAAGGCCGCGTAGCGGCGAGCCATCAGAAATTCGTCTGAAACCAATCCATGCAGATCGATCAGATAGGGGCGTAAGCGTAGCAACGGCAGCAGATAGAGCAGGTTCCCCATTGAATGACAATACAGACAACTGCTGGAAAGGATCAGGCGGACGATCAACAGGCAGTGCAAAAGCAGATTCAATCGCCAGATCGTCACGCGCTGTTCGGGGATATGCTGTCGTTCTGCATGGAGATGGCGCAACAGGCTGACCTTGAGGTACGTACGCTGCTGGCTGCTGAAACAGCGGTCGATAGCGGCGATCCGTTGCGCCATACCGTCATGCTCGGGTAAATGGTTCGGGTGGTCCGCCAGAAACAGCATCATGGTCTAGTGCCGGCGGGCAGCTTTGATGAGGGCACGCAACTGCGTTGACCGTGCCACCCATGAGTTCTGCGCCGCGATCTGGCTGCGTTGCGCCAGTAATTCCGGAGTATTTGCGTGGTTACAGGCGAGCCTGATTTCTTCAGCAAAAGCTTCCGGTGTATTGGCAATGGCAACAACACCCGGCTTCTGCAGGGCAACAACTTCAGGCAGCCCCGTTGAAACCACCGGCAACCCGGCCCCGAGATATTCATACAGCTTGATTGGATTGGTGCTTTCGTTCAGCAGGTTACATTTGAACGGAATCAGCCCCACCGAAAAGTAGGCCATGTAGCCGGGCAGCGCCGAGTAAGGGCGCGGACCGAGGTAGCGAATGTTGGGTTGGCTGGCTAAAAGCGGTTCTACGCCTGGTGACGCCGGCCCAATCACCACAAAATGTACTTCAGGACAGCAGGCTGCTGCCTGCACAAGCAGATCCACGTCAACCCAATCATGCAGCCCCCCAACGTAGCCGGCAACCTGCTTCCCACTCAGCTCCGCGAGTTCATCATCCGCTCCGGGCTGATGCTGTGGCACGGTACCAAAGAAAGCGGCATCGACGCCATTGCGAATCAGATGGGTATTGGGGTGAAGCCGTGCAAGCCGCTGCTGCAGCTTGTCGCTAACAGTGAGCACGACGTCGGCGCGTTCCAGCATCTCCAGCTCATGATCGATAATCCGCTGATTAACGGTCGCACCAAAGGCGGCCCAGTCGTCCATCGCATCATAGACCACCACTTTGCCGTCACACCGTTTAAGGTAGCTCAGGTCGTCCAATTGCCAGGTGTACACCACCTCTGCCTCTTGGAAATCCGCAGAGGCATGCCAGAGCGGATTTTGAAGTTTCAGCAGCAGTTTATTGCAAAAGCCGGCCAGCCGGTAACGTTCTTGCCCTTTCAACAGGTAAAGGTTATGGATGCTATCAACCAAACCGGCCTGTTCCTGCATATAGCCATAGCCGCGAAACGGCAGCCAAATCACATTGTTCATCACCTTGAGCAGGTAATCCTCCTGCAGATAACGTGCAAAATGATGCGGCCGCTGAAAGGTATTGAACCAGCCACCGTTGGTAATAATCGCCAAGGACGGCCTGGTCACGAACGCTCTCCTTCCGCAGCCGCCTGGCGCAGTAGACACCACCGTGTGACCAGGGCCGTGAATAGCAGGTGCAGCGTGTATGCTCCGGCATAGGCCCCGGCCAATCCAAGCGCTCCTCCTCTGCTCAGCAGGTACGTGCCACAGACAAGCAGTCCTCCCCAGACAGCATTCAGCCCCACCCCCCACCACATTGCCCCAATGCTGGCCAAGACCGTACCGAGTGCCGCGGATACGGCGTTAGGTACGGCGGCATAGGCGAGCACAACCAATACCGGCCAGCCGGTGCGAAAGGCAGGTCCATAACTGGCCAAGATCAACCAGGAAGAAAGCGAAATCAACACGGCAGGTATGGCGGCCAGGAGCGCGTTGACCCCAATTTGGTAACGCAAGGCCCGACGGAAGGATTGGTACGATTCGGACGCCTGAAGATTGGTGAGCAGTGGCAGTGCTACGCTGCCCAAGCAGCCAGGCACAAACAGGATTACCTTCTGCCAGGAGTTGGCAGCATTAAACAAACCCATTTCAGCATATCCATCCGCTTGATTCACCAGGAGAGCCATGGCACACCAGGTAATGGGGGTAACCATGATGCCGGACAATACGGCCGGCAGGCTGTAGTCCAGAAGGACCCGACGTTCGGCAGTACAGCCGGAGTATCGGCAAAAAATACCATGACGTCGCATCTCTGCCCGCACCGCCCACTCTCCCAACAGCAGACCAAGGGCTATTGCAAGCAATTGCCCCAGGACAGCCCCATACAGACCTTGCCAGAGTATCCCGATCACCATCAACACGAAGGCAAGCACCGCATTGATCAGCGACAATCGTGCCACGGCCTGAAACGCCTCGAATCCGGCCAAGATGCCGTACTGTGTGCTGTTGAGTGAACTCAACAACACCTGAAGGGAACCAATTTGCAACAATGGAAGCAGATGGGGGGCAGCCAACATCCTGGTGGCCAGCAGCGGTGCGCCACCGTACAGCGCCATGGTTGCCAGTCCCCCCGCCATAACAGCTACTAAACGGGACAGGGCAACAATCCGGCCGGCACGCGCCTGGTTAGTAGATCGAAATCTGGCGATATAACGGGTGGCAGTGGCGCCAACCCCGAATCCGGCCACCACACCGAACATGCCCAGGGTGGTCATGAGCACACCGTACTGCCCAAACTGCTGCCGTCCCAATAGGCGAGCAGCCAAGACCGACGTCAGCAGTGTCATGAACTGGGTACTGCCGGCTCCAAGCGCCGACCAAAAGGTACCATGCATCATCCGATAGGCCAGCTGTGACGTGCGTAGCCGTTCCCACAACGGACGCAAGCACGACGGCATGAACCGGTCTACTCCCCGCTCAACGGCTCCGGGGGTTCTCGTCAGGTGCTCTGCAGCCATTGACTGATTCCGGAGACGATGCGTTCAGACGCCTGACCATCACCATAAGGATTATGGGCCTGGCTCATGGTACGCCAGGCCTCATCATTATCCAAAAGCCGCTGTACCTCGGCGACAATCCGCCCCCTGTCAGTACCAACCAATCTCACCGTGCCGGCCTCGACCGCCTCAGGCCGCTCTGTGGTATCCCGCATGACCAGCACCGGCCGTCCAAGGGATGGAGCCTCCTCTTGCACCCCACCTGAATCGGTCAAAATCAGGGTTGCCCGCTGCATTAACCAGACAAAGGGAAGATATTCCTGGGGCTCGATCAAATGGATATTGGCATGCCGCCCTGTGCCCAGTATTCGCTGTACCGGCTCCTGCACGTTTGGGTTGAGATGAACAGGGTAGACAATCTGAAGATCAGGGTAGCATTCAGCCAATTCCGACAGTGCGTGGCAAATCTGTTCAAAGCCCTGCCCAAAATTCTCACGGCGATGACCGGTAACCAGCAGCATGCGACTGTCTGAGGGCAGAAACGAAAAGCGGTCGGCTAGTTGACGACACAAGGCGATGTCGTGTTTAAAACGCGCCGTAATCAGCAACAACGCATCAATCACGGTATTGCCGGTGACAACGATCTGTTCCGCCGAAACGCCCTCCTGACGTAGATTGGCAGCAGCACCTGCAGTGGGGGCAAAGTGGATATCTGCAATAGCACCGGCTAAGCGCCGATTCATTTCTTCCGGAAAAGGGGCGTATTTTTGTCCCGTACGTAAACCCGCCTCCACATGCGCGACCGGAATTCTTGCGTAATACGCGGCCAGGCTTGCAGCCATGCAGGTGGTGGTATCACCATGTACCAGTATCAGGTCAAAATGTTCAGCCGCGAGCAGATCACGGAGTCCCAGGATAATACGGGCCGTAAGGTCGGAAAGATCCTGACCCGGCTGCATCAGATTGAGATCATAATCGGGAACGACCTCAAACAGCTCCAGCACCTGATCCAGCATGTGGCGATGCTGCGCGGTGACGCATACCTTGGCCCGGAAGCTGTCCGGGTGAGCCTCCAGGGCTTTGATCACCGGCGCCATTTTGATGGCCTCAGGACGAGTGCCGAAAATCACCAGAACTTTAAGCATGGTGCCCCACAAACCACTGATAGGCATCATGCACACCATCTTTGAGTTCAATGCGGTGTTTCCACCCAAGCGCATGCAGGCGCGAGGAGTCAGCCAACTTGCGAGGGGTACCGTCTGGTTTGCTGGTGTCAAAGACAATCTCACCCTGGTAACCAACCACATCACAAACCAGTCGTGCCAGGTCGGCAATGCTGATTTCCTGGCCGGAACCCACATTGACCAAGGCTGGTGCGTCAGCATACGTCAGAAGCTCACCATACGGAGCATCAGGCTGATTCATCAGAAACAGCGAGGCATCAGCCAGGTCATCTACGTGCATGAATTCCCGCAGCGGCGTACCGGTACCCCAGACGGTCACAGTGGGGGAACCAGCCTGCTTGGCTTCATGGAACTTACGCAGCAGGGCAGGCAACACATGGGAGCCGGTCAGGTCGAAATTGTCCCCCGGGCCGTAGAGGTTGTTGGGCATGGCCGCTAGAAAACGGGTACCGTACTGCTGATTATAGGAACGACACATGGCGATACCGGCGATTTTGGCAATGGCGTAGGCATCGTTGGTCGGCTCCAGCTGACCGGTCAGGAGATGCTCTTCCTTGATCGGTTGGGGGGCGAATTTGGGATAGATGCAGGTGCTGCCGAGAAACAGCAGCCGTTTAACCCCGTTCTTCCAGGCCTCGTGAATCACATTAGTCTGGATCATCAGGTTGTCGTAGATAAATTCGGCCTTGCGGGTGCTGTTGGCAATGATACCGCCAACCCTGGCCGCAGCCAGAAAGACATACTCCGGCTTGGTGATGGCGAAAAATGAAGCAACAGCAGTTTGGTCTCGCAGATCCAGCTCCTGGGAACTGCGCAGCGCCAGATTGCGGTAGCCTGCCTGTTCAAGGCGTCTGACAATGGCTGAACCAACCATCCCGCGATGGCCGGCAACAAAGACAACGGCTTCTTGATGCATGCGCCTACTCCAAAAAAAATGTCGGCAACCTGATGGCAGCCGGTTCAACCCCTAATGTCACTAACGCCTGCTGTAACTCTGCAGCCCTGCTGTGGGAGCCGATCACCACCTGGCGGACACCGCTGAGCATGGCACGGGCAAGCGAAACCACCTCTTTCCCCATAAAACGTGTCCCCACGGCGCTGTTGTCCATCAGCTGCGTCACTTCGATACCGGCCTCATGCAGGGCCAGCCAGGCCAAATGGGCGCTTGGGTCAATGCCGCACAGCGTCACCCGCTCAATCCCCTCCTGCACCAATACCCTGCCGAGTTGGCGATATTCATCGAACAGAAGCGGGATAACCTGCGCAAAATAGCGGGCATGCTGCAGGGCAAGCTTGGTACGCTGGGCTTCACCTTTGTCCGTCAGATGGTACCTACAGCGGTTGGCGGATACTTCCTTGACCCTGACCCACCCTTTGGAAACCGCAACCTTGAGGTAATGGTTGACCAACCCCAAGGCGGCATCGAGGCGACG
Source organism: uncultured Geobacter sp. (assembly GCA_964622705.1). Taxonomy (GTDB): domain Bacteria; phylum Desulfobacterota; class Desulfuromonadia; order Geobacterales; family Pseudopelobacteraceae; genus Trichlorobacter. The sequence goes on from CAZUSH010000039.1 coordinate 8,632, forward strand.
AGCCAATTCCCGCTGGGAACCGGCCACATCATGTTCAAGTTCACTCAACAGCCGAAAGAGTGTGTAATCGTCAAGCAGAGCTGCTTTTTTGTTCATGCCCTGAACCATACGTCAAATCCGGTCTATTTGCAATCCAGCATGCGCAGGTACACTGATTCAAGCTGAACCACCCGCATATCCCAACTATGGACCGCAAGCGCCCGCTCACGCATCCGGCGTCCCAGCAGGCGCAAGCGTTCTCTATCCGACAGGGCCTCTGTCAGGCAACGGGCCAGGTCGTCCACATCCCCCAGCCGGGCATAGATGCCGTCATCCCCCACCAACTCACGGTTAACCGGCGTGTCGAAGGCCACCACCGGCAGACCGCAGGCCATGTAATTCAGGAGCTTGCCATTGGCCTCGGTACTTGAGATTTTGGGTGATACGGCAATATCGCCGGCTGACAGAAACAACGGCGCATCCGCATACTCGACCTTGCCGGTGAAACTGACAAAGCCATCGATATGCAGGTCAAGGGCCCTTTGGCGGTACTGTTCCTCCGGGAATCCCATCATCAGCAGGTGAAACATCCTGCCTTTCTGGATCAGGAGTTTGGCGGCCTCAAGCAGCAGGTCTGCCCCCTGATAGCGGTTCAGCAACCCGAGATAGACAATCACCGGTACCTGTTCATCAAGCCCCAGTCGCATACGGGCCTGCTGTTTGCTCAGATGGTGAAACACGTTGATATCAACACCGTCGGGCAGGGCCGTCACACGTTCCGTCGTTACTCCCCAGGTCTGGATCAATTCATCAGACCCGGCGGAAGAGCTGGTGACCACAGCATCAGCCAATCGATCAATCCTGCGCTCAAGAAAGCGAAACAGCCTGTGCAACAGCGACCCCGACCGGAAAAAACCGTGCTGCAACGATTCTCCACTCAGACTGCCCTGATAATCGAACAACAGTGGTATGCCTAGCCAACGGGCCAGCAGCCAGCCGACCACGACCCCTTCATGCAGGTGGGCATGGAGCAGGTCGGGACGAAACTGGCGAGCGGTCTTGAGAGCCCTGCAAAACAACAACAGATCAAGATACAGCTTATGCCAGGAAGGTCCGGCCTCACGTTTCGTATACCAGGGGATGGCCACACTACGATCAACCGCCACCGGTGCCAGATCCCGTCCGAGGTGATAACTGACGATCCGTACCTGGTGCCCCCGCTGCATAAGCGACTTGGCCTCTTCGTAAATCCTGACATGGCAGCCCCGGTCGGAGAAATACGGCGTAGGCGCGAGCATCAGTATGTACAGTTTACGTTCAGACGCCATCATCCGGTTCATTCAGGCGCTCACGTACCGTGTAGATCGGCTTGCCCTGAGATTCATAGTAGGTGCGGGCGTTCAACTCGCCCAAAAGCCCCAGGGTGATGAACTGAACCCCCATGAACAGCAGGAATGCCGTCAGGATCAATAACGGGTTGCGGTTCATACTGGTATTGGCAAACACCTTCATATAGAGCGTGGTTCCCCCGCTGAGGCAGGCCAGCAGGATCGAATAGATGCCCCATTTGCCGAACAGCTGGATCGGCTTGGTGGCATAGGACAGCAGAAACTTGACGGTCAGGAGGTCAAGGATCACGCGCACGGTGCGAGAAATACCGTACTTACTGGTGCCGTGCAGGCGCGGATGGTGCCGCACCGGCATTTCGGCCACCCGCGCGCCGATCCGCGATGCCAGGGCCGGCACAAAACGGTGCATCTCGCCATACAGGCCGATACCCTCCAGTACTTCGCGCCGATAGGCCTTCAGGGTGCAGCCGTAGTCGTGCAGGTGCACATCGGTCAGGCGTGAGATCAGCCCGTTGGCGATCATGGAGGGCAGTTTCCGGTTGATGAAGGTATCCTGGCGGTCCTTGCGCCAGCCGGAGACGACGTCATACCCTTCTTCAATCTTTTCCAGCAAACGCGGGATATCGGCAGGATCGTTCTGCAGATCACCATCCATCGGGATGATTACCCTGCCACGGGCGGCCTCGAATCCCGCTGCCATGGCAGCGGTCTGGCCGAAATTCCGCCGAAAACGGATCACCCGCACCCGCTTGTCACGTTCAGCAAGCTCCTTTAACAACGCAAACGAATTATCGCCCGAACCATCGTCGACACAGATGATCTCGTACTGACGGATAACCGGGTCAAGGGCCGTGGTGATGGCATCATACAACGGCCGGATATTGTCTTCTTCAAAATAGATCGGGACAACAATACTCAAATCCATCAGCTCACTCCGGGGGCCATGGCCGGCGCTGTCAGGCGCAGCCTTTTTACGTTTACCAGTGCAGGAACCGAGCGCCTTGTGTGCCCTCCCGGCTGTATAAAGCCGACCAGCAACCCAAGCCCGTTGGCAAGGTGCAGCACGGGAAACACCAGCACTAATAGCGCGGCGAACACCGCGGTCCGGCATCTGCTTGCCGCATGCAGCGAACAGAGACAAACCAACAGCAGATAGAGAAACAGGGGCAGGAACAGCAATGAACTTCGCAGCAACGGCAAGGCGAGCAGATACAACACAAAGAACAGAGGCACCAACGGCATAAGGCCGCTCATTCCGGCCAAGCGCGTTTGCTGCGCCCTGCCCCTGCCGTAGCGGAACATCTGATAGGCAAAGGCCGCGAGGCTTGGACGCTGGCTGCGGACAACCACCAACTGAGGATCATGGAGCAATATCTTGCCCTGCCTTTGCAGGCGGTCCAGCAATTCGTTTTCTTCATTGGGGTACAGCCGCTCATCCAGGCCGCCGGCAGCAAGAAAGGCATCGCGCCGAAAGGCCAGGTTACAGAGAATCAGCTCCCGCTCCGTAGTTTGTCTGACCGTGCCGCTGGAGCGGTAGCGGTTACACACACCGCCTGCCCCCAGCGGTGTGGCCAGGGCACAGCCAAAGGCCTGCTGCAGCACAGAGTCCTGGGGGGGAGTCAGCGAGGGACCACCGACCGCCACGACCCGTTCATCTGCAAAATGTCGTTCCAACCGCGCCACCAGGTCAGCGACCGGCAAGGAGTCGTCGTCAAGAAAGTAGACGATCTCGCTCTGGGCTTGCTGCACCGCCTCGTTACGTTGTCTACTGGGATTTGTCCCCTCCACCACCAGGATTTCCAGCTGGTCAGGCGGGCAGTCCACTGCCGCAAGAGCGTCCAGCGCTTGCGGTTGCAGTCCCGGCCTGACCGGTATGATGATGGCAATGGTCAACAATCTGCCCCCAAACGGAAAAAACCGGGTCAGACCCGGTTTTTTCAAACTATCCATCCTCTTCGGACGTTAACTCAAGCTACCATAACTATGCAGACCTGACAATACCAGGTTTACCCCCAGATAGCAGAAAATGGTGGCGCCGAAACCGATGATTGACAGCCAGGCAGCGCGCTTGCCAACCCATCCTTTGGTGAAGCGGGCGTGCAAAAAGGCGGCGTAGATAAACCAGACGATCAGGGACCAGGTCTCCTTGGGGTCCCAGCTCCAGTAGGTACCCCAGGCGTAGTTTGCCCAGGCAGCACCGGTGATGATCCCCAGGGTCAAAAGCGGGAAGCCGACCATGATCGCCTTGTAGTTCAGATCGTCGAGCACCTTGGTCGGAGGAAACTGCGACATCAGCCCACCGGCAGCCTCATTGCCTTTTTCCTCACTCTTGGCCTTGATCAGATACATGATCGAAACACCGCAGGCCACGGCAAAGGAGGCATATCCCAGGAAGCAGGTCAAGACGTGGTACAAAAGCCAGTTGCTCTGCAGGGCCGGCATCAGGGGGTTGATGTCGGTGGGCAGGTACAACTGCCCCCAGGCCATCGCCATCAGGGCAAACGGCATCACAAAGGCGCCAATGATGCGGTATTTGTACTTGAGGTCAATGATCCCGAAGATCAAGACCGTACTCCAGGCAAAAAAGATCACCGACTCGTAAAGGTTGGTAAGCGGCGCATGGCCGAGTCCCATGGCATAGGACTCTTTCCAGCGCAGCCCGCTAGCCACGGTCTGGATGACAAAACCGGCCCAGGCCAGCAGCGATCCGGCAGTACCGGCTACCTTGTTGCGGCTTGCCAGATAACCGAAAAAGGCCAGGGTTGAAAGCATGTAGAAAATGGTCGTAACGTTAAAGAGTTTTGCACTCAGCATACCGTAGCTCCTTCGCTCAGATAGTCAGCTTATGGAGTTCGTCACCCAAGGCATCAAACTCCATCTGGAACGCCGGCTGATTCTTGCTGGCGTTTCCGTACATACGTGCATAGCCATGTTGCACCACAATCCAGATCCGTTTGTGCGACATGAAGAAGGCGATACACAAGCCCCCGCACATCAGGGCACAACCGAGCCAGACCACCCAGACACCGGGATCTTTATTGACCTGCAGACCGGTGTACATGCGGGCATCGGTACCGGTAAAGGCAAAGATCAAACGATCCCCGCGCAACTCGTCAAGGCCAGGGTTGCTTTTGAACACCTTGAAAAACTTGGGATCACTGTTGCCGTTACGCACACCAAGCACCGCCGCCATCCCTTCACCCGGGTTGTCGGTCAGGTCGACAATTGAGGCCAAGCGCCCATCGGGCAGCCTGGTTTCCTGACCGGGCCGTAAGGACAGCTGCTGTACCTTGCCGTTCTCACGGTCCCTGACGGTAAAGAAGAACGTGCTGGGATCATTGGCCTGGCCATAGCTTGATTGGTAAAAGGTAATACCCTTGTAGGTAAACGGCTCATTGACAACCACGCGCACATGCGTGTAGCCGGGCACCTCTTTACCGTTCTCCGTCACGGTCAGGATACTCTTAAACTCCTTGGGCATCTGGCTCGGTCCGCCGCCACCGGGGGCATCATAGAAGGTGACGGTAAACTGATCACACCGCACCTCAAAGCCGAGCTTGACATCCTTGCCGCTTCTCGCCTTGATCGTATCGATCCGCTCCCCTTCGACTATGGCGGCAAACCCCTTATAACCCCAGATATTGCCGATGATGGCGCCGGCAAAGATCACCAGGATGCTGAAGTGCACCACATAGACCCCCAAACGGCACCAAGCGTTTTTCTGGGCAAACAGGTGGTACTGGTTGTCAACCTTGGTGACCACGGGCGAGGTAAAATGCGTTGCCAGAAACCCGCTGAGCCGTTCCTTGGCCTCCTCGATGTTCCCGTCAAACTTCAGCTCCTTGCCGGGAAAGATCTTTTGCTGGGTCTCTGAAATGGTGGTTGCCGGCTCACTCACAAACTTGAAGACATGCGGCAGGCGCTTGATCGAGCAGGCGATCAGGTTGACACTGAACAGTGTCAACAAGGCCAGGAACCACCAGGAATGGTACATGTCAAAGAAACCGAGTTTGTCATAGAACGCCCTGCGGGCAGCGCTGATCGTCCCCCAGTAGCGTTCATCAATATTGGGATACTGCGGAATGATCGTACCGATAATTGAGGTAATGGAAAGGGTAATCAAAAGGAAAATGGTCAACTTGAGTGAACAGAAGAAATCCCAGACCTGCTGTACAACACCAGTTTGTTTGGTACTCACAGACGATTCCCCCAAATAATATTAACAGACCATCATGAAAACAGATTCACGACCATTTCTGTCTTGTTTTATGATATACCGCATTCACGGAAAAATGGGTAGCTTTTTTTTGACAAAAAAAGGGGGTAACGGCAGACCGTTACCCCCTTTTGACCCGCTCAGACGGGGTTTACTTCTTGTGGCACTTGGTGCAGGCGGCGTTGGTCTTGGGACCATTGCCCTTGGCGTGGCAGTCACCACACGCCTTGTGAGCCTTCTCCTTGCCCAGCTTCTCTTCCTTCATCGGGAACAGAGCGGGGTGGCAGGCCTTGCAGCCTTCAGCCTTCAGCAGTTCTTTGTGAGCCTTATGGGGAAAGGAAACCTTGCCCATGCTGGCGTTCAGCTCAACAACATCCTTGGCAAAAGCAGCGCCGGAAAAAGCAACCAGGGCAACCAGAGCAATAATGACTTTTTTCATCGTAACAACCTCCTTGGTGATGTATAAAAGGTTCGGGCACTTAACCATAGCCTCTTAAGCCTTGTCAAGCACTAAGCGTACCAACTTATTACATTAGTTCCGACTAATGGCCTTACGGCCGATATCAGTGCGGTACTGCACACCACGCCAGGCTATCCTTGCCACACCTTGATAGGCCTGCGCAATTGCAGCAGCAACACCTTCGCCCCGCGCGGTCACCCCAAGTACGCGGCCACCGGCCGTAACGATCTGGCCGTCTTTCTCCATAGTCCCCGCATGGAAGACCGTTACCCCTGCGACCTCTTCGGCTGCCTCAATTCCGGTAATGATATCCCCTTTGGGGTAATCACCGGGATAACCTTCAGCTGCCATGACCACACAGACGGCTGCCTGATCGTGCCACTCAATGGTCTTGCCGGCCAGATCGCCTTCCGCCACTGCCAGCAAGAGCGGCACCAGGTCGGACTTCATCCGCATCAGCAGCGGCTGGCACTCCGGGTCACCAAAGCGGGCGTTGAACTCAAGGGTCTTTACCTCCCCATCCTTCACCATCAGTCCGGCATACAGAATCCCCTGGTAGGGACACCCTTCGGCGGCCATACCGTCAACGGCCCGCTGGACCACTTGCTCCATCGCCTTTTGGTGTACCTCAGACGTAACCACCGGTGCCGGTGAATAGGCCCCCATACCGCCGGTGTTAGGCCCCTGGTCGCCGTCAAAGATCGCCTTGTGATCCTGGGCCGAGGCCAGCGGGATGACGGTCTTCCCGTCGGTGATCGCCAAAAAAGAGGCCTCCTCGCCGAGCAGAAACTCCTCGATCACCACCCGCGAACCGGCATCACCAAAGGCATTGCCGGAAAGCATCTCCCGTACGGCAGCAACCGCCTCGGCCTCGGTCTGGGCAATAATCACCCCCTTACCGGCAGCAAGGCCATCGGCCTTGACGACGATCGGGGCGCCGGTTTTGCGAATAAACTCCTCGGCAGCGGGAATCTCGGTGAAGACACCATAGGCGGCGGTGGGGATAGCATACTTATGCATCAGATCCTTGGAAAACGCCTTACTGGCCTCAATCCTGGCGGCAGCACGGCTGGGCCCGAAGACCTTGACCCCGTACTCACGGAACAGATCGACAATACCCAGCGACAACGGCAGTTCCGGGCCAACCACCGTCAAATCGATCCCTTCGGACTTGGCAAAGCCCAGGAGCTTATCAATCTCCTCAACCTTGATCGGCAGATTGGTGGCAAGCTGTGCCGTGCCTGGGTTTCCGGGGGCGCAGAACACCTGCGTAACCAAGGGCGATTGGGCAATCTTCCAGACCAGGGCATGCTCGCGGCCACCGCCGCCGACTACCAGAACTTTCATAGCAAAGACCTCAACAATGCAAATTAATTATCACCAGGACATGCTCTAAGGAGCGTTCAGAAATGCCCGGATGCTAGGCGCCAAGGAGTGAGCAGCGGAGCATAGTTGCCTATGTGAGCAGCGCAGCGACGATGGCAACAAAGCAGACGGGCGTTTATCAACGCTCCGATCAGTGCCTGAAATGGCGCATATTGGTGAACACCATCGCCATCCCGTGCTGATTGGCGGCCTGGATCACCTCTTCGTCCCGTACCGAACCGCCCGGCTGGATGATCGCGGTCACACCGGCCTCGGCGGCCGCATCCACACCATCGCGGAACGGGAAGAAGGCGTCGGAGGCCAGCACGGTCCCCTTGGTAGCCAGCAGCGCCTTCTGTACCGCAATCTTGGAGGAATCGACCCGCGACATCTGGCCGGCACCGATGCCAACGGTCTGATCGGCGTTGGTAAAGACAATGGCGTTGGACTTGACATGCTTGCAGACCCGCCAGGCGAAATCTAGGGCTGCCAGTTCCTGGGCCGTGGGTTGACGCTCGGTCACCACCTTGCAGTCCGTGGCGGCGATCATCCCCAGATCACGCCCTTGCAACAACAGACCACCCACAACCCGCTTCAGGTCATAGCCGGTTTGCAGGTGACCCGCCAGGAGCGGCACCTGCATGACACGGACGTTTTTCTTGGCCGTGAAGATGGCCAAGGCCTCCTCGTCATAGCCCGGAGCGATCACCGCCTCCAGAAAGGTGGAGGTCAATTCCCGCGCTGCAGCGGCATCCACGGTGCGGTTGAAACCGACGATCCCGCCAAAGGCTGAGACCGGGTCGCATTCGCGGGCCTTGAGGTAAGCCGACAGCGGTGAGTCCCCCAGGGCAACACCACAGGGGTTGGTGTGCTTGATAATGACTGCCGCCGGTTCGTTGGTAAACTCCTTGACGGTCTCGATGGCGGCATCCAAGTCGATGATATTGTTGAAGGACAGCTCCTTGCCCTGCAGTTGCACGGCATTGGAGACACAGGGCTCGGTGATGCCCCGCTCAACGTAGAACGCGGCCGATTGATGGGGGTTTTCACCGTAACGCAGATCCTGGGCCTTTTTGACCTGAATGGTAAAGGTCTCGGGATACTCGGCCACCTCTTCACCCAGTCGGGCACCCAGCCAGTTTGAAATAGCGCCGTCATAGGCGGCGGTGTGCTGATAGACCTTGACGGCCAGCCGGAAGTTGGTCTTTTCGGAAACAGCACCGTTGTTGGCGGCCATCTCCTCAAGCACGGTCGCATAGTCGGCCGCATCCACCAACACCGTGACATCACGGTTGTTCTTGGCGGCGGAGCGCAGCATGGTGGGGCCGCCGATGTCGATATTTTCAATGGCCTCTTCCAGAGTGCAGTCCGGCTTGGCAACCGTGGCCTCAAAAGGGTAGAGGTTCACCACCACCATATCAATCGGCTCGATGCCATGCTCCTGCATCTTGGCCTGGTGGGCGGGATTGGAACGAATCCCCAGCAGCCCGCCATGGACCTTGGGATGCAGGGTCTTGACCCGCCCATCCAGCATCTCGGGGAAGCCGGTAAACTCCGAGACATCCTTAACCGTCAGGCCGGCCTCCCGCAACAGCTTGGCAGTACCTCCCGTGGAAAGGATTTCTGCGCCGTATCCTGCCAGCGCGGCAGCAAATTCGACCACACCGGTCTTGTCGGAAACACTGATCAGTGCCCGGGTAATTTTGGCCATGACATCACCTCATTGAACTAAGTTTGTTGGTTTTATTGATGGACGTGCGACACAACGGATAGAGGGGACTTTGTAGCATGGCAGTCATTCCGCTGCCAAGCGCTTTTGCGGATGCAACACGTATACAACATTACCTGGCTCATAGCACCACAACGGGGTGGGACTGTTGCGGGAGCACCTCGCCGACCAGCCGGGCGAACAGGCCGCCGGCCCGGGCTTCTTCCAGAAAACGCGCGGCATCATCGGCGGCGAAGGCAATCAACAATCCGCCGGAGGTCTGAGGGTCAAACAAGGGCAACAAACGGTCCGGCTTGACGTTGTCCGCCATGACCCGGGAATGATAAAATCCGCGATTCTGGTAACAGCCGGCCGGCACCATGCCGTCGGCAATCTGCTCAGTCACACCATCCATAAGCGGCAGGCTGTCCAGCTGAAAACAGACCGTCGCCCCAGCACCCTGGGCCATTTCGACGGCATGCCCCACTAGGCCGAAACCGGTCACATCGGTACAGGCATGGGGCTGATGGCGCAGCATCAATTCTGCCGCATCCTTGTTCAGCAGCGACATCCAGCGTACCACCTCCGCCTCCTGCCCCTCGGTTGCCATTTCACCCTTGACCGCTGTGGTCAGGATGCCGCTTCCGAGCGGCTTGGTCAGCACCAGCAAATCACCGGCTCGGGCCGTGCTGTTGCGCAAGACCTGCGCCGGATGCACCGTGCCGCTCACCGATAGGCCATATTTCAGCTCCGTATCCTCAACCGTATGCCCTCCCACCAGACAGCAACCGGCCTGATTGAGGATATCCTGTCCGCCGGCCAGGATCTCGCCCAGAATCTCCGAAGGAAGACTGCATACGGGAAAAAAGGCCAGATTCATGGCAGTTAGAGGCCGCCCCCCCATGGCATAGATATCCGAAAGGGCATTGGCAGCGGCAATCCTGCCAAAGGACCGCGGGTCATCGGCAGGGGGGGTAATCACATCACAGCTCTCAACCAGGGCAATCTCGGGCGTCAGACAATAGACTCCCCCGTCGTCGGACGTCTCAGGTCCCACGATCAATCTGGGGTCAGCGGGGCGCTTCAGCCCCGACAACGCTGCGGCAAGGCCCTCCGGGCCCAGCTTAGCCGCTCAGCCAGCCGCTTTAACGGTCTGTGTCAGTTTGATCTTCTTGTTGGTCATACGCCTATTTTCCCGCCCCCAGATAGACCCGGGGAACCCGTTTGCTGATGCCGCAGAGCAGTTCATAGGGGATGGTGCCGGCCCATTGGGCCACCTCTTCGGCAAAGACCGTATGCCCCAGCCGGTCCTCGCCCACTAGGGTAACATCATCTCCTACCGACACACCGGGGATATGGGTCACGTCCAGCATCAGCCAATCCATGCAGACCGTACCCGAGACCCGGGCACGCTCCCCCCGTATCAACACCACTCCCTTGTTGGTCAGGGCGCGGGGGTAGCCATCGGCATACCCGACCGGCACACTGGCAATCAAGGTCTTTTGTTCTGCGGTAAAGCGCCGGCCGTAGCTGATGGTGGTGGCAGGTTCCACCCACTTCAGCATGGCGACCTTACTCTTGAGCCGCATGACCGGCCGCAGGGAAAGCCGCCCCTGGAAGTCGGGAGACGGCAATCCGCCGTACAGGGCGATCCCGGGCCGCACCAGGTTGCAGAAGGGATAGTCGTTCAGCAGCGCTCCGGCACTATTGGCAATGTGGATGTAGCGGGGGGCAAAGCCGGCCTTGTGTATCTGGTCCACTGCCCAGGCAAACCGCTCGGCCTGCAAGCGGGTAAAATACTGCCCGGATTCATCCAGCTCATCGGCGGAGGCAAAATGAGAGATCACCCCCTCCAGATAGACGTTGGGCAGCATCTTGAGAGCGTCGAGCAGGGCGGGCACCTGATCATACGACACCCCCAGACGCCCCATGCCGGTATCAACCTTCAAATGCACCAAGGCCTTGCGGTACAGCTTGCCGGCCGCCAGGTCAAAGGCCTTGAGCTGTTCAAGCGAAAAGACCGCCGACGAGATGCCGAAGCCGACACACTTGCGTTCCTGGCCGGGGTAAATTCCCCCCAAGAGCAGGATCGGCTTATCGATACCGGCCTTGCGCAACTGGATCGCTTCAGCCAGAAAGGCCACGCCAAAGGCATCTACCCCCTGTCGTTCCAGTTCTCGGCTGATTTCCAGAAAACCGTGACCATAGGCATCAGCCTTGACCACGGCCAGAATACCCACGCGGGGGGGAACCGCCTTGCGCACCAGCGCAAAGTTTTCCCGCAGGGCCCCTAGGTCTATCTCGGCAAAAGTTGGGCGGCTGTCGAACATACGACCTACTTACCATGCCACGTTGCAAGGGGCAATCATGAAAACGGCATTTTTGATTCGTTGACGAGGCGGCCAATTTAGCATATAGTCTCCCCTGCCCTGGGGGAGCCTTTTGGAGGCTGAGACGGCTGCAGGCCGGACCCCTTGAACCTGAACCGGGTAATGCCGGCGGAGGAAAGCGGCTCACCCTCTATGCTTTCGTATTGAGCCGCCTGAGTCAAGAATCAGGGCGGCTTTTTTCGTACCCAAGCGGAGACATCCATGTGTGACAAATCGACATCACTGCGGCTGGTGGTCACGCCCCCCAAGACGGTTCGCAACCGGACTATCGCCGGGGTCTACCTGATTACCGACCAGGACCCTCACCTGCTGGAACGGGTCGGCCGGGCCCTGCGGGGTGGCGTCTCGGTTGTTCAGTACCGGGCCAAGGACAAACCGTTTGAGAGCTGCCTGGAAGAAGGCACCTGCCTCAAGCAGCTTTGCCTGCAGCAGGGGGCCCTGTTCATTGTGAATGATGACCTGCAGCTGGCACGGGCCCTGGACGCCGACGGTGTTCACCTGGGCCAGGATGACGCCTCGCCGCAGGAGGCGCGTCAGTTGCTCGGCCCGGACAAGATTATCGGCATCTCCACCCACAACCTGGCCGAGGCGCTGCAGGCCGAGGCAGACGGTGCCGACTATCTCGGCTTTGGCGCCATGTACCCCACCGACAGCAAGGCCATTACCCATATGCCCGGCACCGCCGGTCTAGCCGCCATCCGGGACAAGGTCAAGCTGCCGATCGTGGCCATTGGGGGGATCAGCCCGGCCAACGCCTGCCGGGTGATTGAGGCCGGTGCCGACTCCCTGGCGGTCATCTCCGCGGTACTGTCTGCGCCACGGCCTGAAGTGGCGGTCACGGAATTGCGGCTGCTCTTTAACCGGCTCAGCCCCTGTCCCCGCGGCGGGGTACTGACCATTGCCGGCAGCGACTCCGGTGGTGGAGCCGGCATCCAGGCCGATTTGAAGACCATCACGCTGCTGGGCAGTTACGGGGCCTCGGCCATCACCGCCCTGACAGCCCAGAACACCAGGGGGGTCAGGTCTATCCACGGTATTCCCCCTTCCTTTGTCAGGGACCAGATCGACGCGGTCCTGACCGACCTGCCGATCGATGTCATCAAGACCGGTATGCTGCATACACCGGCCATTATCTCTCTGCTGGCAGACTACCTGAGCGAGCAGCCACGCTACTATCCGGTGGTGATCGACCCGGTCATGGTGGCTAAAGGCGGCGCCTCGCTGCTCGAACTGGATGCGATCACGGTCTTTCAACAGACCCTGCTGCCCCACGCCTACCTGCTTACCCCCAACCTGCCCGAGGCTGAACGGCTCTTAAACCGTCGTATCCCGAACAGCAGCGCCATGGAACAGGCTGCCCGCGACCTGCACAAGATGGGAGCCGTCAACGTGCTGCTCAAGGGGGGGCATCTGAACGGCGGCGATGCCGTGGACATCCTGTTCGACGGCCAGACCATCCACCGTTTCAGCAGCGAACGCTACTTTACCAGCGCCACCCACGGCACCGGCTGCAGCTTTGCCTCGGCCATCGCCGCCTTCCTGGCCCAGGGAGAGCCGCTCAGAGATGCGGTTGCCAAAGCAAAACAGTTCATTTCCAGCGCCATCCGCCAGGCCCGCCCAATGGGCAAAGGCCATGGCCCGATCAATCATTATCTTGCCGCGCAAGAACAGCACAAACCAGAGTAAGGCCAGGGTGGCGCAACAGTTCGAACACGAACGCTGACCTTTTTCTGTGATAGATTTAGTTTTACCTTAACCTCAACCCAGGAGTTTTTGTATGACCCAGCTTGAAGCTGCCCGCAAAGGGATTATTACGGAAAAGATGAAGACCGCCGCCGCCTCTGAAGGGGTGACCCCGGAGTTTATCCGTGACGGCATTGCCAAGGGTACCATCATCATCAGCCACAACGACAAGACCCACAAGCACGGCATCCCGCTGCCGGTGGGAACCGGTCTGCGCACCAAGGTCAACGCCAACATAGGCACCTCGGCCGATGACACCGACATCACCAAGGAACTGGAAAAAGCCAGGGTTGCGGTCAAGCATGGCGCCGATGCCATCATGGACCTCTCCACCGGCGGACCGGTGGACGAGATTCGCCGCGCCATCGTGGCTGAAACCACGGCCTGCATCGGCTCGGTGCCGCTCTACCAGGCAGCCACCGACACGGTCCGGATCAAGAAAAAGGCGTTGGTGGACATGACCGTTGACGACATCTTCAACGGTATCATCAAGCATCTGGATGACGGCGTGGACTTCATCACCGTGCATTGCGGCGTGACCCGCTCTACGGTAGAGCGGATGAAGAACGAAGGCAGGATCATGGATGTGGTCTCCCGCGGCGGCTCCTTCACGATTGAGTGGATGTCCTACAACAACAAGGAAAATCCGCTCTACGAAAATTACGACCGTCTGCTGGAGATCGCCAAGGAATACGATGCCACCCTCTCGCTGGGGGATGGCTTCCGTCCCGGCTGCCTGGCCGATGCCACCGACCGGGCCCAGATCCATGAGCTGATCATCTTGGGTGAACTGACCCAACGGGCCTGGGATGCCGGGGTACAGGTCATGATCGAAGGACCGGGCCATGTGCCGCTCAACCAGATCCAGACCAACATCCAGTTGCAGAAACGGCTCTGCCACGGCGCGCCGTTCTACGTATTGGGGCCGCTGGTAACCGACATCGCACCGGGCTACGACCACATCACCTGCGCCATTGGCGGGGCCATTGCCGGGGCAGCCGGGGCCGACTTCCTCTGCTACGTCACCCCCTCCGAGCACCTGGCCCTGCCGGAGATCGAGGATGTCCGCAACGGCGTGATCGCCTCCCGCATCGCGGCACATGCCGCCGACATCTGCAAGGGACTGCCCGGCGCCATCGACAAGGATATCGCCATGGCCAAGGCGCGCAAGAAACTGGATTGGGAAGGCCAGTTTGCCCTGGCGCTTGACCCGGACCGCGCCCGGGAGTACCGTGCCAACTCACCGGTCTCCGACCACGGCGCCTGTACCATGTGCGGGGCATTCTGCGCATACAAGGTTATGGACGAGGCCATGAAAAGGTAAACGGCGCGGTTCTTTTCCGCCTGGCTCTGTCAATCTATCAACGGGGATTGTGCGGCGTACCATTGAGTACGCCTCCGCACCCCGCCTCGATTGCCTCAGCCAGAACAAAAATTTCCTCGTTCCTGTGGCTTTCTCGTGTTTAGGGAGGTTGTGATCATGGGCGATACTACCCGTTTTGGCATCTCAATCGACAGCGATCTGCTGGACAGTTTTGACCGCCTGCTGACCCGCAAAGGCTATCAAAACCGCTCCGAGGCGATCCGTGACCTGATCCGGGCCACAATCGTGGAGGACAAGACCACCACCGGCCAGGAAGAGATGGTCGGCACGGTCACCATGGTCTACAATCACCATGTTCGCGACCTGGCCGATAAGCTGACCGAACACCAGCACCAGCATCACCACCAGGTCATCTCGGCCCTGCATGTCCATCTGGACGCCCACAACTGCCTGGAGGTACTGGTGCTGCGGGGCAGCAGCGCCGAGATCAACCGGATTGCCGATGAACTGCTGGGGGTCAAAGGGGTCAAGCACGGCAAGCTGTTTTTAACGTCAGCCACGCCGGAACACCACTGAGCACCACCCAACAGATACACATAAAGCTGCCCTGCCGCTCGCCTGTAAATCATTTTTGCTGGTGAGCGCAGGCAAGATTTCCATCGAAAAGCCCCTCTCAAGTTCCCCAATAACCGTCTGACGACAAGCCAGGGCTTCCCAAGAGAGATACATCAAACAGTCCCAAAAGCAGGCCGCACTTTTTAGAAACCGTGCTATATATTAGTACTATGACAGCTTATCCCTCTATGCGATCAAACGGCCAGCTATTTAGCCTGTTTATGATTATTTCATGTCTGTTGCATGGCCTTATTGCCTCTGCGCTGTTTTGGCTGTGGCCTGGCTTAACCGTACATCAGATAAAATTGCCCGGCCCCCTCTCGGTTGAGTTGTCTTTTTCTTTAGCGTCGCGCCCCCTCCAAACGACGCCGTCCCCTCCGGTACGAGCAGCTGTTTCCACCCGTACAAAATCAGCCGTTCCCCGTATCCCGGCCATCACCCCTGCCCCCCAGACACCCGCAAAGCCCGTACCGTTAATGTCACCGACAAAACCGGCACCCATTCCTGCGGTTTCATCACCTTCCGCCACCAGCCAGAATAAATCCTCAAGCAGGGCCGAGAACAAGGCTGTTTCGGCAGCTGGCACACACACCGTCCTTGCAGCACCTCAGTCAGGCCGCCAGGAGAGTTCCGCTCCCCAGGAAATGGAATTCGGGGGGGTAAACGCGCCATCCTTTAAAAAACAGTCGCTACCCGTCTACCCTTCCTTGGCACGACGTCGTAACAAGGAAGGGGTTGCCTTATTACGTCTATCAATCAACGCAGCCGGCCAACTGACGCACGTTGAAATCCTTGATGATCCAGGGTTCGGTTTTGCCGAAGCTGCTGTTGAGGCTGTACGGAACTCCAGCTTCAACCCGGCACGTCACAACGGCAAACCGGTTGCTGTACGAGCCATACTGCCAATCCGTTTTGTTTTGCATTAACAGGGCTTTGAAAAACGTTATGAGGAAGGCCGGATACAAGGCGCACGGAGCGCAGCGACTGAGACATAACATACAGTTAGGCGATGGAGCGAGCACCGCGCAACGCCGTAGCCGGCCTCCGGAATCGTTTTTCAAAGCCCTGTTAAACGAAAGGGAGGAGAGTACAGATATGTTACGCCCCATAACCGCTATACTGCTTGTCAGCCAGTTTTTCATGAGTAGCCGTGCCTTGGCAACAGACCAGCAACTCCCTGAATTGGTTGTTTCTGAAGAACGGATCATCACCCCGACCCGTCAGATCGACGAGACCGTTTCCACCGGTAGCGAGCTCAGCAGCAGAGGGATTGAGTTGCAAGGTCCCAAGGCTGCTACCAGTGTCTATGAGGCGATTGATTTGCTGCCAAGTGTAACCATGGAAAGTGCCGATGGACGCGGCTTAAGCGGCGAACAGGCAGTACAGCGCAGCCGTGGAGTGCGGGGTATGCTGGGGGCGCTGACAATTGAAGGGGTGCCCAACTACGGTCAGAACCCAATCGGACCACGTGACTACCTGTACGATCTCGAAAACATCAAAACCATTGCTGCGTATAAAGGTGCCGTTCCGGTAGATATCGGCACTGGTGTCGGCTCGCGTGGCGGCGCTATTGAGTTGCGTCCCGACTGGCCGCACGAAAAATTCGGGGGACTGATAAGCCAAGGATTCGGCAGTGACAACTATTACCGCACCTTTTTGAGGCTTGACTCGGGGGTCTTGCCAACAGTTGACACCCGTCTTTCCGGTTCCTACTCCTATACGCGGGCTGATAAATGGCGTGGCCCCGGAGAGCTGGGCCCCCGCAACAATTTCAATCTTGCTCTCGAACAACCGCTCACCACCAAGGCTGACATCAAACTCTGGTACAACTACAATGAGATCAAACAAAATCTCTACCGTCCGCTGAACTACTCGCAGACCCAAAATCTGGACGCCAACTACTACCTTGATTACAACGCCGTCTCTAACGGAAACGCCGCCAATGACATCAATTACTACCAATACAACTGTGCAAACTTCATCAATCGCGATTTCCTCTCGCTGATCACCATAAGCCCTGATGAACGGCTGAGGATTACGCTCAAGCCGTATTATGCAACAGAAGGCTCCAACTACGCGCAAGGTGTCGGCAGCAACAACATGATTCAAAAAAAGCTGCGAGCCATTGAGCGCAGCGGTGTCATTGCCGAGAGCAGTTATGGCACCAAAGTATTGAAGACCGTCTTGGGCTACCATTTTGAAGCCGCCACCATGGCTGTTTCACTGCAAAACTATGCCCCTACTGCCGGCGGTCTCTCCTACCGAGGCTATGCGGCCTATCTTCCCACAGGAACTTCGGAAATCCATAGTCCTTATATCAAATTTGCCGGTAATCAAGGAAAATTCGACTGGCAGGTGGGGGTTAAATATTTTAACTACACGGAACCGGCTGGCGATGGTTACCGCAACAGCGGCAGTACTCCCGACTATCCCTTAACACGCGATACCTGGCTGGACCGCCAGGAACGGACCTACGACATCTGGCTTCCCACGGCCGGTATCTCCTATACCCTCAGTGATACACTGCAGCTTTATGCAAGTTATGGCCGCAACTTTATCCGCCCCTACTCATACCTGCCTTTGATCAGCACCTATAGCGGTAACAGGACCGCCTTTGTCAACCAGGGGATTAGCCTGAACAACCTTTTTAATGGCTATAAAATGGAGGAATCGGACAATATCGACCTGGGGCTGCGCTACCGGGGAGAACAGTTTGAAATTTCATCCACTTTTTTCTTTGGCCTGCACAAGAACCTGTTAACAACCGTGTATGATCCCCGAGTCAATGTCAG
The DNA here is from genome assembly GCA_964622705.1 of uncultured Geobacter sp. GTDB lineage: Bacteria > Desulfobacterota > Desulfuromonadia > Geobacterales > Pseudopelobacteraceae > Trichlorobacter. The sequence continues at coordinate 26,573 of CAZUSH010000039.1, forward strand.
CTATCAACAAAACGTCGGCAAAGCCGTTGGATATGGCGTAGATCTGGAAATGAACGCCTTTGTGAGCGATTATCTGACTCTCTTCCTTAACCCCACCTGGACCAGCCTGACATACGATGGCAACATCACCTACCAGGGGAGCGTCATGGCGAGTGACGCAAAACAGGTAGTGGATACGCCGCAGTGGATGTTGAAGAGCGGCCTTATTTTTAAACTGGGTGATTTTGAGATTGTCCCCAAGGTACGGGTAATCGGCGAGCGCTACGGCGATGTCGAACACAAGGAGAAGATTGATCCCTACGCCGTAGCAGACCTTTCCATCAGTTACACAAAGAAAAAAGTGTTGCACTTTGCCCAGCTCAAGCTGGCGCTTGAGCTTTCAAACCTGACCGATGAGCATTATATTGCGGTGATCAACTCATTTGACGATACCAGGGCAGGAACGACCAGTTATTTTCAGGGAGCGCCTTTCTCAGCCATCGGCTCTCTTGCGGTCTCATTCTAACGAACTGATCGGCTCTGAAGATTTCCCAGCGCAAACAGCGCAGGACTGCATGGAAAACGGCGGTTCCAGCCGACAGGCGGACAGCAAAGCGGTATCCGTAAAGATCCGTGCCGGGATGCCGTCAGCCAAAATCCTTCCTTCATGCAGCACCAGCACCCGGGAACAGACCTCGGCAACCATATCAAGATCATGGCTGGCAATTATTCTGGTGTGCTGAAACGCCTGCAAAAGGCGCATGATTTCCCGGCGGGCACACGGATCAAGTCCTGCGGTCGGTTCGTCCATCACCAGGATGTTGGGCTCCATGGCCAATACGGCTGCGATGGCAACCCGTTTTTTTTCACCGCCGGACAGACGGTACGGCGGCTTGGCAGATAGGTGAGCAGCGGAAACCGTCTCCAAAGCGGTCCGCACTCGTTGATCAAGTACAGAGCCGTCAAGCCCCAGGTTCAACGGCCCAAAGGCAACATCGTCATACACCGTCGGCAAAAAAAGCTGGTCATCCGGGTTCTGGAACACCATGCCTACAGTCTTCCTGACCTCCCGCACGGTGGTAGCGCCAACCGGCAGGTCACCGATGCGTACTTCGCCGTTCACCGGCAGCAGGCAGCCGCTCAGATGCTGTAACAAGGTTGACTTACCTGCACCGTTGGCGCCGATAATCGCTACTGCTTCTCCGTGGTGGATACAAAACGATATTTCCGACAACGCCGCTGTGCCGTCAGGATAGGCGAAACAAAGCCGGTCTGCAGCAACAATATGATGGCTCACAACAGCCTCCCCGACACCGGCAGCAGGCGAGTCAGCAGTTCACCTGCCAGATGCGGTACACTCACCAGTCGCAGCAAGACCAATCCTCCCCCCCAAGCGGAGACAAACAGCACCTCACGACGACCAAAATGCCACCCTTTGCCTTGCCGAATCTGCCACCCGCCGCCACGCGCAAGCATCGCACTATGAATCCGTTCGGCCCGTTCCCAGGAGCGCAACAACAGATGCGCCAAAAGTGCCGCAAATGGCCGCCACTCCATCCCCTTATTACCAAAACTTCGCAGACGGCGTGCACGGGCGGTCATGGCAGCCTCTTCGGCCAGGACAAACAGATAACGGTACATGAGCTGCAGTTGCGTAACCAGGGCTTGCGGCATGCCGAAATGCTGCAAGGCATGGCAGACATCGTGGAAGCCGGTGGTAGCTATCAGTATAACCGCCGCCGCAATCGTCAACACAGCCCGCAGCACCAGCGACAGCAATGAAAACCAACCGGCCTGACAAACCCAGTTGCCGACCAAAACCGGTGTTCGGTCAAAAAACAGGTTTGCCCCACCGAGCAGCAGGACAAACGGCAGTACCAGAGCGACCCGTTTCAATACCACGGACAGGGGAAGTTCGGCAGAGAGTGTCATGACCAGAGGATACAAAAAAAAAGGCAAGAGAGCGGCAACAGCATACCGCTCCCATGAGATGACGAGCACAATAAATAGTAACGTTACCAGCAGTTTTGCCCGAGGATCGAGTTGGTGCAACGGGCTTTTGATGCCGGCAAGTTCTTCAAGCTGCCGGATGTCGGATATCACCCCTTCCAGTGAAAGGAGTGCCATCAGCTACCCTGTCCGGCAACCCGGCGACGCTTCAGCACCATCCCGGTTACGGTCAACAAAATCAGTGTCAGCAAACCGCCTATCATACCGGCCAGACTGGTACCGAACGATGACGGTGGCAGCTGCTGCGCTGCCGCCGATTCGGTCTTTTTAAAGTTGTAATCGGGAAGAAACGCCGATCTTTCCTGAATCTGTGCCAGCAAGCGATGGGTGGCGCTCGGCTGTCCCGCCAGCTCTTCACTGCCGGTTATCTTTTGCATCGCCCATTCCAGTCCGTCAGGATTCTTGGACGCCAACAGGGAGAATCCGCCGCCAATCAGCAGGGCTGCAACCAGAAACGCCAGGGCCAGGCCACGCAGAGAACCGTTCGTCTTACCAATGGCGTCGAGCCGCATATCCGGGCGTGCCTGCAGAACAAAACTAACCACAGCAGCAGTGACAGCTCCCTCAACCAGACCAATTGCCAGATGAATCGGCTGCATCAGCCGCAAAAAGGTGCTGAACGGCAGGGCGGTAATGCCTGAAGCCACTGTTTCAAGGACCACACTAAACGGTCCAAGTTGCAGGGCTATCAGCGCTGCAACCATGATGGCAATGTTACGGCGTCCCGTTGTTGGATAGCTACCGGCTAACGGACGATATACCAGAGGGTACACCAGATAGGCCGGGATCACCCCCATGTTAAAGATATTACACCCCAGGGCCAGGAGACCGCCGTCGGCAAAAAACAGCGCCTGCACCATCAAGACTGAGGTAATCACCAGAAGCGCTGCCTGGGGACCCAGCAGGACCGCCAACAGCAGGCCACCCCCTAAATGTCCGCTGGAACCGGTGGCGGGAATGGTGAAGTTGATCATCTGGGCCGCGAACAAAAAGGCCCCCATAACTCCCATCAGCGGCGCCTTGCGGGTATCCGCCTCCTGCTGCAATCGCGCCGAGGCATGGGCCACCGCTCCTGCGGACACGGCCCACAGTGTTCCGCCAACTGCTGGAGAGACCAGCGCATCCGCCATATGCATACCAAACACCTCGGTGTCACAAAATCAAAATTCGTAGCACCACTATACGCTGCTTGGCTCCAGCCGTCAACCAGCCACGATGCCGGGGGACCAACTATTCCGTTACAAGCGCGTCAATGGCCCGCAACCCCTCCAGGGCGCCACAGGGCAGGCTGATATGGGGTGATGCAATCACGGATTCGCGGGTATTGATCCGGATGACCGTGGCATCGGCACATCTCCAGCCGATGCGCTCTGACGTGGCGCGGATGGTGGGGACGGCCGTACCGGCCCCCAGCTCGACCACCGCCAGCCGGCGATTACCGTGGCTATCGAGAAACGCCTGAAAGCGCTGTTCCTGCTGATGGGTTCGTTGCGGTAGCCATCCCCAATCGCCGAACATCAGGATATTGGGACGGCTGACCGCCCTGCAACGTGGGCAGCGGGGGATCTGGCGAGCCCGCATGCTGTCTTCATCAATGCTCAGTTGCTCACGGTTCGGCCAGATCGTATCGCAGCAGGGGGTGCTGCACTGCAGCCAGTGGATTGAGCCATGCACCTCCAGGATGCAGTCCTCATTATAGCCAGCCGTTTGAAACTGACCATCCACGTTTGAGGTCACCACAAAATACGGCAGTTTTTTCCGATCAATCCAGCGCCGGATGATCTGAAAGCCCTGGTGCGGTATGGTATCCCGGTAAAGATTGGTGCGGTGGCCGTAAAAGCCCCAGCCAAAGGCGGGATCGCGCTCAAAGTGCTCCGGGTTGGCGCACTCGACAAAGGAAAGACCGAGACGGGCATAGGGAGGGTAGGCCTGCCAGAACCCTTGGTTGCCGCGAAAATCAGGCAGGCCTGAATCGACCCCCATGCCGGCTCCGGCAGTTATGACGAGTGCCTCGGCTGTTCGCACCACCTCGGCTGCTGCAGCAACGGCAGGGCCAGCCATGGAATCAGATGCCTTCCCAGCCAAAGATACCCGTCCCGACCGGTACCGTCACTAGTACCAGCTCGCCGTCCGACACCCGCAGGTGCTCGGCGGCAGCCAGGGTGATCAGCACCCTGCCGTCAAAGACATTTTCCCGGTCATCCTCAATCACATGCAGACGGATGGTGGTTTCCTGTTTGTTGCGCGGGTTGGTCAGGGTGAACTTCTTGGAGGGACGCGAGCTGTAGTGCCGCCAGATACTCCGGCAGGTGGAGCGATTGACCGAGACCTGCTCCTCCATGGAATCCCAGAAGGTGCCGCCACTCTTCTCGACAAGCTGGACCTGCAGGAGCATCTTGCCGTCCTGGACCTGCAGCGGCATAAAGGTCCAACCGGTGCCGGACTGCAGGGGCGGCGTCATCTCGCTGGTCTGAGCCGGCGCTACCGGCTGGGCCGTGGAGGGGGGCGGTAGTTTTTCGAGCTTCTTTGCCGCAACATTCAGCGCTATTGAGAGCACCTGCAGATTCACCCCGGCCTCGCACAGCAGCACCAGGGCGTGAGGGCCAACCGCGCGGCTGACCAGCTTGCCCAGCTCGAAACGCAGTTCTGCCTGACGGCAACCACCGGTGGTTTCCTCGATCCCGAACTGTTGTTCCATGAGCAAGGTGCTGATCCTGCCGAGCTGGCCGGTATCGAACATCTCCGGCATCGAACGAACCAGTACCTGGCCCGCATCATTACTGATAAAACCGCCAATGACCCCCGGGGAGGTCACAACGCCGCGCAGTACGGTTTCCATGGCAACACTCCTATCCTTGCTGTGAAAGGACCCGGCGAACTTCCGCTTCAACAGCCGCCGGTTTGGCCTCTGCGTCCACGCCGATAAAGAGATAGTTTTTGCTCCCCTCAAAGGCGATCAGATGTCCGGCCTCTCCCTGCACAACCGCCCCCTTAAAAGCCCCCAGACCAAACTCCTGGCCGACCTGTCCGGAGGTTGTCACCAGGTACATCCCCTGGGCAGCCAACGCCTCGGCATTCGTGCCGATGGCCTGAACAACGGCGCCGGCACGGTCGGTCAACGCCACGTCCTGGATGCCCGCAATACCGGAAAGCCGTTCTTTCATGCCTCCCCCCTTCGCAACGGGACTGGATTCCGCCTGCACCGCATCTGCAGCGGTCTGTTCAATGCCCGCAGCCAGTTCGTCCTGCATACGCAACGCATCAAGCAGCAAAAACTGAAAGCCTTCGGTAATACTCTGACGGGTGGTGGCCACCTTGGGTTCCGCCCTGAAGGTTCCCCCGCCCCAGCCCAGGATGCGGGCAAAGGCCTCCTTCCCTTCAAAGGAGCCGAGTTCGGCGTGGATCAGCTCGCCATCACGGAAAAACAGATAGCCGACAACGCCGTTCTGTTCAACCACCACACGGCCGCTGAAGCGTCCCATGGCCTTCATTTGCAGGAGGTCAACCAGACTCATGCCGGAAACTTCGCCATCAAAGCCAGCAGCCTGCTGTGCAATGCCACTCATACCGCCCCCTCAGACTTCGTCTACCCAATAACAACGGTTTGCAATCGTAAAAACCAATATACAGCCTTGTTTTTATTTGCGTTATTTAATAATTCAAAAAAAGCTATAATGCAATAAATGCAGTTTACATAAAACAGCGTTTATGTCAACTGGGCGATGCACTCTTTTTTGCCGCGCCTTCCTCATGCCGAGCCGGCACTTGACTTGCGCAGCTCTTTAGTATATGTAATACACCCTTTTCGGGCCATCTTAGCTCAGTCGGTAGAGCAACTGATTCGTAATCAGTAGGTCAGCGGTTCGATTCCGCTAGATGGCTCCACGTTAGTCATTACGGGATACCGGCCAAGCGGCGGTATCCCGTTTGCATTTACAGGGGACTGATTTCCAACCTTTTTGTCTCCCGCACCGTTATCCCTGTCATCACCATACAAGCTGCCAAAGTACAGCCGCAACCCCATACCGGCGCCCGCCGGGCCCTGCTTCAGCGGCACTGCAGCAGACTCAAAAAGAGCTGTACCCAACTTCACGGCATCTGCTATAGTGGCGGCCATTGCCATGTCTTAGACTGGAGGACGTCATGCTGACCCTCAAAGACCCTACCCTGCTGAAACAGCTTTGTTATCTGAATGGCCAATG
>CAZUSH010000040.1:0-10517 GCA_964622705.1 uncultured Geobacter sp.
AAGGACTGATTTGAGGTCGAGGATATTCTGTTGTTCTGCTTCCCGTGCTGCCCGAAGTGTCTCAAGGTTGACATCCAGGCCAGCCCCTTTCAGCAACGGTTGAGTAAAATCAATGTTCCAGTCTTTCGCGGTGACATCTCGCTGTGAAGTATTAAAATTGCTAGTGACTTTTATGTTTCCGCCAGTAGGCAGGGCTTCTGATGCTGTAAGACTGGTCGTGGTGGTAGTGGTAGGTTTATTTGAGATTCCACTTGGAGAACTACCAATGTTGGCAGTGTTGCCGTTACCGTTAACTGACGGGGTCAGCACCAGGGTGGGCACAAACGTATCTTCAGCCATACGGAGGGTGTATTTCTGCACAACCCTATTCAGGTAGGCGTTCTTGATGGTGCGGTTTTGCTTCAAGGCCAATGAAATACACTCATTGAGCGTCATAATCGGGTCGGCCGCGCCAGCCGGCCACGCCCCGGCCATGCTCATCAGCAGCGCAGCCAGCACCATCCCCCCACGGGTAGCCTTCACGCAGCATCCCCGCTGTGCTGGAACAGCATCCGCAGGATGTTCTTACCGTCGGTATAGCGGTAGCTGACCTGCTCGGTCAGGCTGCGGATGAAATGCACCCCCAGGCCGCCGATCTGGCGCTCCATCAGGTCAGAGGTCGTATCCGGCTCCGGCAGGGTCAGCACATTAAACGGCACCCCGCTGTCTGCCAGCTCCACAAAGAACCACCCCTGTCCGTCAAGGCCGCAGGCAAGCTCCACCTGTCCCTCTCCGTCCGGATAGGCGTAGTGGCAGACGTTCACAAAGGCCTCTTCAACCGCAATCAGCACCTGGAACTTCTTCTTGAGTTCAAGCTCGAACTGTTCCGCCGTCTCTTCCACAAAGGCGGTCACGCTCTCCAGATGCTCCAAACGGGCCGGACAGGTCAGCGTGCAGGCTGGCATAGCGGTTCAGGCCACAGCGCTCAGCGCAGCTGTCACCGAGCCATGGATCTGAAAGATCGTGCCAAAGCCCGAGATATCAAAGACCTCCTTCACCGTGCCCACCACATTGGCAAAGTGCAGCTGCCCCCCCTTGGTCTTGAGCTGCTTGGCAGTGGCCAAAAGCGACCTGAGACCGGCACTGCTGATATACTCAAGCCCGTTGAAATCAATCACAAAATTGGTCTCACCATCGCTGATCAGCACATTCAGCTGCTTCTCATACTCAGGCGCGGTCACGGCGTCCATCCTGCCGGTAACGGTTAGAATGGTGGCCTTTGGGTCTTTGTTGGTCTGAATTTCCATGCGCGTATTCTCCATTGCTTTTTGTCTGGTATACTGCAGTCAAATGCTGCAAAAACCGATGAAACCTCATGATAAAAACACACCATAATGAGCAGAAATCAGCTTGTCAAACAATTCTACGGCTGATTTGAACAGCATCTGGAGTCAGCGGGATCTCTTGCTCCCCAACCGCAACCCTACAAGCCACTACACTACCTTGACGGGGTTGCGTGGAACCACAGACAGAGATTGGACAACATGTGAGCATAACAGGTAATTATAGTGGCGCAACCAAGCAGGCCGGCAATTTTACAACTTATTTTTCCCCAAAAAACTGCAGCCGCAGCCCGGGCTCAGGTATTCTCTGGCAACAGGCAGGCAACAACTGGCGACACATATTGATATTACCTATTAAAATAGCTAGTTATACGAGTACGATTGCTACTGATGTTATTTTGGTCAATCCGCTGCAGCCCCCATATCCTGTGGTTTTGCTCGGCTGTATCCACAATTTTTCCCCTGTGCTTGTGCATAACAGGTTATTGGGTATGCTGGCTGACAGAACGCAAATGCTCTCACATCCCAAGCCCTGGCTGACCAAGGAGCAGGCGCATGACTGAAGAAATCATCAACAACCTTCCTGCCATTGAACAGTGGCCGGCTCATTCCCATCTGATTGTTGCTGAACATCCGGCAGCGGTTGACAATTGTGCTGCCCTTGCTGGACTTTTCAGGGAGAGACGGCATGTCTGTCATCAACCGGGTTAAGGCGATACTTCCGGAAAGCGCTTGGCAGGATGTCTGGCTGGTGGGCGGCACGGTCCGCTATCTCCTGCTTGAACAGCCGCTGCAGGATATTGACCTGGTTGCCGCACTAGCCGCAGCAGACCTGGAGGCGGCGGGGTTCAGGCCCATTGCACCGGTCAGCAGCAGGCCGATCTGGTTCAGACATATCCCGGAACTGGGCAACCTGGAGATCACCGTCATCACGCGCCCCTCACACCTGGAGCACGATCTTCGTCGCCGCGACTTCACCATCAATGCCCTGGCGCTGGACCTTGACGGCAGGCTGATCGACCCGCTGAACGGGCAGGCAGACCTGGCAGCCGGCCAACTGCGGGTCTGTTCAGGCACTGCATTGCAGGATGACCCCATCAGGATATTCAGGGCCTTCCGCTTTGCCGCAGACGGCTGGAACCTGCATGCCGATACCCAGCAGCAACTCACGAGCCGTCAATGGGAACCGGCATGCAGCGCCATACCGGTGGAACGGTTCAGCAGAGAACTTCAAAGATCACTTTCAAAACAACTCCCCAACCTACTGTTTCAACTCATGATCAGCTATCAAGTCGGCAGAACCTACCTGCCCGAGCTGTTCGCCATGCCCCAGGTACCGGCCGGACCGTTGCAGTATCACCCGGAAGGTGATCTGCTCACCCACTCCCTGCAGGTTATGCAGCGGGTGGCTGCCAAAACGGATGCCCCCTTGCCCCGCTTCTGCGGCCTGTTTCATGATCTGGGCAAACTTTCAACTGATCCGGCACATTATCCCAAACATCATGGTCACGACAACGCAGGCTTCAAACCGGCTCAGAAACTGTGTGAACGCCTGCGGCTACCATCTGCCTGGCACAAGGCGCTGGCCTGGACCTGCAGTCTGCACACCAAGGCCAACAACTGGGCCGAACTGCGTACCGCCACCAAAATCAGGCTGGCAGAACAGGCGCTCAAGGCCGGTATTACCGAGATACTGCCGCTGGTCTCATCGGCAGACAAGCCGGACAGCTCCGGCATGCCCGGTTGGGAAACTGCCCTGCAGGTAGCGGTCATGGCCACCGCAGAACTGGGCATTGACCAAGCAACGCTGTTACAGATGCCGGTTCAGCATCGCGCTGATCATATCCTGCAAACCCGGATACACCGCTTTCGCGAGACAATCTAGACATCGTACAACGCACCCTCTCCCCTGCCAACCTGCACACAGGAGCCTGCGTTTTCTGAGCCCAGTGAAGCCGATATGGCTAACCAGAACCCGCGACATGCTGCTGCCTCGCCTGATCTCCGGTAGGCTGTCAGTGGAACATCAGGATATCCAGTTTCCACAGGGGATGGAGAAATAATCGCTTTTTTATACATAGTAGGTGACCTTTTTATGGACTTACTATGTATAAAAATACTACTATATGGTCATGCCTATGGAACTGCGACACCAGATACCGTTTGAAGAGTTTGACTACCAGATCCTGCTGGATGCGCTGCGGGGGTATGCCCACCCCCGCAAGAAGATCACCGCCTTACTGCGCAAGGGTGAGATCATCCGGGTCAAGAAGGGGCTCTACATCTTTGGTGAGCAGCACCGCCGCGCCCCGTACTGCCGCGAACTGCTGGCCAACCTGATCTATGGCCCCTCCTGCGTCTCACTTGAGTATGCCCTGCAGTATCACGGCCTGATACCGGAACAGGTTGAGACCGTTACCTCGGTTACCTGCGGCAGGTCACGCAGCTTTACTACGCCGGTGGGGCAGTTCAGTTACCGCAGTATCCAGCTGAACGCCTACCGGATCGGTGTTGACCGGATTGAGCTGGCCGACGGGCGGGCCTTTTTGATGGCGCTGCCGGAAAAGGCGCTGGCAGACCGGGTGGTGGCGGAACGGGGCAGCAGCCTGAAAACCCAAAAAGAACTGGCGCTGTTTCTGTACGACAATCTGCGGGTTGATCCCACTGCGCTGCAACGGCTTGATCCTGAAGCACTCGCCAGTATTGCTCTGGCCTACGGATCACGGCGGCTGAAGCTGCTGGCACAGCTTGTTGTCCGGCTGCAAAGGGCGGAGGCATCCCATGCATGATGCCGTAACGCGGATGCTGGCCAAATACGAAAACAGAAGCCTGGGCGATCAGGTGCGGGCATTGCGGGAGATCATCCAGGAGGTGACTCTGCTGGGGCTGTGGCGCGCCCGTTTCTTTGAGCATGCCGCCTTTTACGGCGGCACCTGTCTGCGTATTCTGCACGGTCTGGATCGTTTTTCCGAAGATCTTGATTTTTCTCTGCTGGCCTCTGCGCCTGATTTTTCCCTGCAACGCTTCAGCGCAGCCCTGGAGGAAGAGGTGCGGGCCTTTGGTTTCAATCTGCGAGTGGAGTCAGTGGATAAAACCAGGGAAACCGCTGTGCAGTCTGCCTTTCTCAAGGCCAATACCCGCAATGAACTGATGGTGATTGAGACGGATGAGCGGTTGATCAGCTCGATTCCGCCGGGACAGGTACTGAAGATCAAGCTTGAGGTGGATACCGATCCACCGCCGGGATTTGCCACCACCACCCGCTATCTGCTACAGCCGATACCGTTTGCCGTGCGGTGCTATACCCTGCCCAGTCTGTTTGCAGGAAAACTGCATGCCCTGCTCTGCCGGCGCTGGAACAACCGGGTAAAAGGACGGGATTGGTACGATCTGGTCTGGTATGCCGCTCATCATCCGCAGCTTAACCTCGCCCATCTGGAACAGCGGATGCGGCAGACCGGGCACTGGAGCGGTTCCGCAGCCCTGGACGACCGTGCCTTCCGGGAGTTGATGCTGGCTGCCGTTGACCGGCTGGATATACAGCAGGCGCGTCAGGACGTTGCGCCGTTTGTCAAGGACCAGCAGACGCTGGCGATCTGGTCACCGGAGTTTTTCCGTGATCTAATCTCGCGCATCAGCATTGTTGAAGAGTAATTCAGATTTTAGCGAGCATGGATACAGAGGATCGGACAAGGGCGTAGTGTGACGTATGAATTGGAACTGCCAACAAAGCAAACGTAATTAGAACCAGCCACAAATAACTTTTATATTATTAATCAACTTGCATTAAATAATATTTGTACCTGATTAGTGCCAATCTTCCGCGACTATCAAGTCCCCCTTTAGCAAAGGGGGATTTAGGGGGATTTGCCTTTGATTGTGAAAATCAAATCCCCCCTGCCCCCCTTTATGAAAGGGGGGATAACTGCTGGCGGAAGAAGGACGCTAATCAGGTATTTGTATTATTATTTTTACACAAAGTAATAATAGAGAGGTTATATATGCAAGCCAGACACAAGCTAATCATACGCCAGCAACTTGATAAAGCCTTGGCCAGCCTGAAAGCTGCCAACACCCAGGTTCCAGTCAAAGGCTGGATACGGGCCATTCGTGAGGCGTTGGGCATGTCCGGCAAACAGCTTGCTCAGCGGCTTGGCGTATCACAGCCCCGCATCCCGCGGCTTGAGCAGGATGAGCTGATCGGTTCCGTCACGATCAAGACCATGCAGCAGGTGGCTGAAGCACTGAACTGCACCTTTGTCTATGCCCTGGTGCCTCGCACCTCTCTTGAAGACACGGTACAAAGCCAAGCCCGTCTGGTTGCACAAGAACGGATAGAGCGGGTTGCTCACAGTATGCTGTTGGAGGCGCAGTCATTATCAGCAGAGGAACAACAGGCCTCCCTGAAAGCGACCATAGACGAACTGGTACGTGAGATGCCAAGAGAATTGTGGGACATAAAGGCAAGAGTCTGATTATCCAGAAGCCATACTCCCACTAGTGCATAAAAGAGATATTCCATGACCCCAGAAGCCAAAGCACGGCTAGAAATTGATAAGAAGCTCGAACAAGCGGGCTGGCATATTCAGGATCTTAAAAAGATCAATCTGGGCGCCGGACTTGGCGTTGCCGTGCGTGAATACCCCACTGATACCGGCCCAGCGGATTACGTGTTGTTTGTGGATCGTCAGCCGGTTGGGGTAATCGAAGCAAAACCAGACAACACCATTCTCACCTTTGTGGAAGATCAGACCGAACGCTATGCCCGCAGCGCCCTCAAATGGCGGGTAACCTCCATGCCACTGCGCTTTCTTTTTGAAAGCACCGGACAGGTAATCCATTTTACCGATGGCGCTGATCCATCAGCACGTGCTCGTGAGATCTTCTCTTTTTTCAAACCAGAACAGCTTGCCGAGTGGCTGAGTCAACCGGAATCATTTCGCCGTCGCCTTGCCGGGCAGATACCAGCGCTACCGACACGAAACCTGCGTGATTGCCAGATCAGCGCGGTTACCGGGCTGGAGAAATCTCTTGCTCAGAATAAGCCCCGCGCCTTGGTACATATGGCAACCGGTGCCGGCAAGACCTTCACCGCCATTACCTCTGTTTATCGGCTCCTCAAATATGGCGATGCCAAGCGGATTCTCTTCCTGGTTGACACCCGCAACCTGGGGAAACAGGCCCATCAGGAGTTCATGGCCTATACCCCGCCCGATGATGCCCGCAAGTTTACGGAACTGTACAATGTCCAGCGTTTGAATGGCCCCACCATTGACCCGGCAGCCAAGGTCTGTATCAGCACCATTCAACGGATGTACTCCATCCTCTCGGGTGAACCGATTGATGAGTCGGCCGAGGATGTGCCGCTTGATCAGATTGTCCAGACAGATAAGCAAGCCAAGGTGGTGCGTTACAACCCTGCCGTGCCGGTGGAGACCTTTGATGTCATCATCATTGATGAATGCCACCGCAGTATCTATAACCTCTGGAAGCAGGTGCTGGACTACTTCGATGCCTTCCTGGTCGGGCTTACCGCCACCCCTGACAAACGGACCTTTGGTTTCTTCAATGAAAATATCGTTGCCGAATACACCTACGAGCAGTCCGTCGCTGACGGCGTCAACGTGGGGTATGACGTCTATGAGATTGAAACCGAGATCACCAGGAAAGGGGCCGAGGTAAAGGCCAAAGAATGGGTGGATCATCGTGACCGGCAGACCCGTAAAAAACGCTGGGCCGAGGCCGAGGAAGATCTGCTCTACACCGGTAAAGAGCTGGATCGGTCGGTGGTCAACACCAGCCAGATCCGCCAAGTGATCCAGGCTATGAAGACAGCAGTGGAAACACAGATCTTTCCCAGCCGGAATGAGCCCCCCAAGACACTGATCTTTGCCAAGACCGACAGCCACGCCGACGACATTATTCAGATCGTGCGCGAGGTGTACAGCCAGGGGAACGCCTTCTGTAAAAAGGTCACCTACAAGGCGGAAGAAGACCCGGACAGCATCCTTGCCAGCTTCCGCAACGACTATAACCCGCGCATTGCCGTTACCGTGGATATGATCGCCACCGGCACCGATGTCAAGCCGTTGGAAGTGCTGCTCTTCATGCGCGATGTCCGCTCAAAGGGGTACTATGAGCAGATGAAGGGGCGTGGTGTCCGCGGCCTTGACCATGATGCCCTGAAGCGGGTCTCCAACAGTGCTGACAGCGCCAAGAGCCGCTTTGTGCTGATCGATGCCGTTGGGGTGGAAAAATCGCTCAAGACCGAAAGTAGACCGCTTGAGAAAAAACCGTCAGTGCCGCTAAAAGACCTGATGCTGGGTGTGGCCATGGGGCACCGGGATGAGGATACCGTGCTTAGCCTGGCAAATCGTCTGGTGCGGCTGGCCAAGCAGTTGGATGACAAGGCCCTGGCACGGATTGAAAAGAAGGCTGGTGGCGTACCGGTTGGCGCATTGGGCAAGGCGCTGATTATTGCCCTTGATCCTGACCGGATTGTGGCAACCGCCATTGCCGCTGCTAAGGAAAAAGGGATCAGCCGCACGGAAGAGACCTTAACCGAAGAGGAACTGAACGCTGCCCGCGCCCAGTGCGTGGCTACTGCCTGCGCCCCCTTTGACAGCCCGGAACTGCGGGATGAGATTGAAACAGCCCGCCGGGAGCATGAGCAGATCATTGACCATATCAATCTGGATCAGGTCACCTTCTCCGGCTTCAGCGCCCAGGCCGAGGAGCAGGCACACAAGGTCATCCAAGGCTTTGCCGACTATATTGCCCAGCACAAGGACGAGATCCAGGCGCTCAGTTTCTTCTACCAGCAGCCGTACCAGCGTCGAACTTTAACCTTTGAGATGATCGAAGAGCTGCACGATGCCCTCTCCCGGCCGCCGTTGTTGCTGACCACCGAACGGCTCTGGAGCGCCTATGCCCGCGTGAAGGGTTCGCAGGTAACCGGTGCCGACGCAAAACGCCAACTGACCGATCTGGTGGCCTTGGTTCGTTTTGCCATTGGGCTGGATGCTGAACTGAAGCCGTTCCGCGATCAGGTGGACAAGCGTTTCCAGGAATGGATCTTCCGCCACAATGCCAAGCGTACCACCGCCTTTAGCACTGAGCAGACCGAATGGCTGCGGTTGATGAAGGATCATATCGCCTCCAGTTGCTGCATTGCCCGTGATGATTTTGAGTATGCCGAGTTTGCCGCCAAAGGTGGCCTGCAGAAGGTGTGGGGGCTGTTTGGGCAGGAGTTGGATGCGGTGTTGGAAGAGATGAATGAGGAGTTGGTGGCGTGAAGCAAAACGACTTGCAACAATGGGTTGCGAAGCGTGCGCGAGAACTGCGTGCAGAGCAGACACCGCAGGAGCAGCAGTTGTGGCAGGAGTTGCGGGCAAAGCGTTTTGCCGGTTTCAAGTTTCGCAGACAGGAGCCTATTGGTCGCTATATTGCCGATTTTGTTTGCTTTAAGGCAAAGTTGATAATCGAGTTGGATGGCGGGCAGCATGGTGAGAATGTCGACCATGATGAAAATCGTGATGGCTGGCTGGGAGAGCAGGGGTTTACCGTATTGCGTTTCTGGAACAACGAATGGATGACTCTTAAAGAAGCGGTGCTGGAGAGGATCTGGCTGGAATTACAGGTTAAAGATGAAAAGTCCCCCCTCACCAACCCCTCCCCCATAAAGGTGGAGGGGCTTAACCCGACTCTCCCCTCTCCCCTTGTGGGAGAGGGGCCGGGGGAGAGGGGGAAAGAATGTTGACTGAGGAGCTGGTGGCGTAACGGAAGAACCATTGACGGATGACCGCCACATGTTTATACTATGTTTAAACAAACGGCAGGGGGTTTATATCATGGCACATGTGGAAGCCGTTCTTGGTATAAAAAAATGGGGCAACAATCTGGGGGTTCGCTTGCCGGCCAATGTAGCGAAAGCCGCGCATCTGCACCCAGATCAGATGGTACGGGTTTCGGTCGATGACGGCACGGTGACCATCACGCCGGTTGACGGGTTAGAGCTGACCCTTGAGCAGCGACTGGCCCTGTTTGATCCGGCAAAACACGGTGGCGAGGCAATGGCCAGTGAACCGCTGGGGGCGGAAAAATGGTAAGTCCGCTCAAAGTGGTGCCGGGCGGTAAGCAGCCCTGGGTACCGGACCGGCAGGACATTATCTGGATCAACTGCAACCCGCAGGCAGGCAACGAAATGCGGGACATTCACCCCTTTCTGGTACTCTCGCCAAAGTCTTTCAACGAGCGCACATCTCTGGTAATCGGCCTTCCCATGACCACTGCGGACTACAACGCCGACAATCCCTTTGCTGTTGCCGTCGGCCTTGCCAAGGGAAAGAAAACCGGCAAAACCAGCTATGTCCTCTGCCACCAGCCCAAATCCTTTGACTGGCGCATCCGCAATGGAGCGCCCCACCCGCTCAAGCGCCTTGATGACCTGCTGTTTGCCGAGTGCTGCGCCCGGCTGAACCAGATTGTGCAGTTGGCGCGATGATGAATGAGATAAATGAGGAGTTGGTGGCGTGAGTAAGTTAAAGAATAAATTACTGCCTTTATCCTGGTGCTTTGCTCCTTTATATAAAATAGCACTGCTAATACGAGGAGTTTCTTACAAGAAGGAGCACGTTAGCGACTCTGCTGAACCTGGATATAGGCCTTTACTGAGAGCAACAAATATTACTGGAAGTTCTTTAACTTTCGACGCGCTTGTTTACGTTCCAGAGGGTTATATTTCTGAAGCACAAGTATTGAAACAAGGGGATGTTGTTATTGCTTCATCTAGCGGAAGTAAGGAGGTCGTTGGCAAGGCTGGGCAACTACAGTTTAACTCTTGGGCAGGCTCGTTTGGAGCATTCTGCACAGCTCTTAGGCCTAGCACTTATTTAGATTCAAAATATTTTGGGTACTACTTTCAAAGTCCTGTTTACCGTGAAGCAATCTCAGATATATCCGCCGGTTCTAACATAAACAATATCAAGTCGAGTGATCTTGCAATCCACATTATTCCAATAGCTCCCCGAAACGAACAAATCCGCATCGTCGAAAAACTTGAAGAACTTTTCTCTGATCTTGATGCCGGTGTTGCCGAACTCAAGGCCGCGCAAAAAAAGCTGGCACAATATCGTCAATCGCTGCTGAAAGCGGCGGTGGAGGGGGCGCTGACTGCCGAGTGGCGGAAGAAGCAAG
>CAZUSH010000040.1:10617-31987 GCA_964622705.1 uncultured Geobacter sp.
CTGCTGAAAGCGGCGGTGGAGGGGGCGCTGACTGCCGAGTGGCGGAAGAAGCAAGGCCCCCTCTCCCCAACCCCTCTCCCACAAAGGGGAGAGGGGCTTACCTCACCCTTGGACACTCCCCTCTCCCCTCGTGGGAGAGGGGCCGGGGGAGAGGGGGAAACCGGCGCACAGCTCCTGGAGCGTATCCTGAAAGAACGCCGCGCCCACTGGGAAGAGAAGCAGCTTGCCAAGTTCAAGGAGCAGGGCAAAACCCCGCCCAAAGGGTGGCAGGACAAGTACCCCCAGCCGATGCAACCGGATACCACCAATCTGCCGGAACTGCCGGAGGGGTGGGTATGGGCGAGTGTTGATCAAATTTGCCCAGACGACATTGCAAATGGCAAGTCAGTCCCAACGGCGACCTCTGGACCTAAAGTCCTTCGGCTTACAGCTGTGAAAGCGGGTAGGATAGATTTAGCTGAGTTCAAATACGGCGTGTGGTCAGATCGCGATGCCGAACCATTTTTTGTGAAGAATGGTGATGTTCTTATTGTCCGAGGCAACGGTTCCCTTTCGCTTGTCGGGCGTGCAGGCCTAGTTTCTGGAGTAATATCAAATGTTGCTTACCCTGACACTATGATCCGAGTGCGTATACTTGACAGCATTGTTCTTCCTGCGTGGTTAGGTTTAGTCTGGGACTCTGCTCTGATTCGTAACCATCTCCAAACCCGTGCCAGAACTTCGGCTGGGATTTACAAAATTGCACAACCTGACATTATCTCGGCGTTGATTCCAGTCCCTCCACTTCTTGAACAAAAGGCCATTATTGTGGCGCTTGATGAAGCTGACCGTGAAATTCAACGCATAGAAAATTCGCTGAACCTAGGCTTTAACCAAGCCGCCGCCCAGCGCAAAAACATCCTCAAATCTGCCTTTTCCGGCCAACTTGTAGCGCAGGACCCGAATGACGAGCCTGCCAGTGTGCTGCTGGAGCGGATTCGGGCAGAGCGGCAAAAGCAGCCGAACAACCGCAAACCGGGCCGCACCCGAAAAACATACGAGGCAAACCAATGACCGCCAGTGCCCTGGTCCAAAAACTATGGAATTTCTGTAATACCCTACGCGACGATGGCGTGGGCTACGGTGACTATCTCGAACAACTTACGTACCTGCTGTTTTTGAAGATGGCGGATGAATACGCCCAAGAACCGTACAACCGGGATACCCACATCCCCAAGGGGCACGACTGGGCTTCCTTGCGCGGTAAATCCGGTGAACCGCTGGAGGCGCATTATCTGGCCATCCTCCATAAACTGGGCACTCAGCCCGGCATGCTGGGAGCGATCTTCTTCAAGGCCCAAAACAAGATCCAGGACCCGGCCAAGCTGGCCCGTCTGGTGCAGATGATCGACGCCGAGAAGTGGGTCGGCATGGATACCGACACCAAGGGTGATCTGTACGAAGGTCTGTTGCAGAAAAACGCGGAAGACACCAAGAGCGGCGCTGGCCAGTACTTTACCCCCCGGCACCTGATTGATGCCATGGTGGCCTGTCTCAGGCCGGAACCGCTCAAGACCATTGCTGATCCTGCCTGCGGCACCGGCGGCTTTTTTCTTGGCGCCCACAAGTGGCTTACCCGGCCCGGGAGTTCACTCGACAAAAAGCAGAAGGAGTTTCTGCGCCACAAGACCTTTTACGGCAATGAGATTGTCCCCAATACCCGCCGTCTCTGCCTGATGAACCTGTTTCTGCACAATATCGGCGAACTGGATGGCGAGCCGAACGTTGACCGTTCCGATGCCCTGATTTCAGAACCCAAACAACGCTTTGACTACGTGCTGGCCAATCCCCCCTTTGGCAAGAAAAGCAGCATGACCTTTACCAACGAGGAAGGGGAAGAGGATAAGGACGCCCTGACCTATGAGCGTCAGGACTTCTGGGAGACCACCTCCAACAAACAGCTCAACTTCCTGCAGCATATCGCCTCAATGCTCAAAGAAACCGGTAAGGCCGCCGTGGTGCTGCCTGACAACGTCCTGTTTGAAGGGGGTGCTGGGGAGAAGATCCGTAAGAAACTGCTGGAGAACTGCGATGTCCACACCATCCTGCGCCTGCCCACCGGCATCTTCTATGCCCAAGGCGTAAAAGCAAATGTGGTGTTCTTCGATGCCAGGCCCAAAGATGGCAAGACACAAACCAAGGGAATCTGGTTTTATGACCTGCGCACCAACAAGCATTTCACGCTGAAGACCAGAACACTCAAGTCAGATGACTTGCAAGATTTCATCACCTGTTACAACCCGGAGAATCGACACGAGCGCCAGGAAGCTGAGCGTTTCAAGTATTTCACCTACGATGAGCTGCTTGCCCGCGACAAGGCCAGCCTCGATATCTTTTGGCTGAAGGACGACAGTCTCGATAACCTGGATGAACTCCCACCACCTGACGTCTTGGCACAGGAGATTATTGATCATCTGGAAGCAGCGTTGAGCTCGTTCCGGGATGTGGCGGCGGGGTTAACGCGCAATTAATCCATTTGAAGGACAGCTACTATTTGATCATGAAGGTGACGGTGAGTTGACGACGCGAAACGAAGTACGTTATCCTTTTAACGAGGAGTACAAGGATATGAAAAAAAATGAAGAGAAAGCCAAGAGCCCGCGCAAATCTTCAGGGTTTACCGAGCTTGGCATGAAAAGAAAAGAAAATCGTATCCCCCAACTGGCAGAAAGTGCCGTTAAGCAGGCCAGGACGCGAACATTAGCGACCGGTAGGAGTGTGCTTGAAGCTGTGGGAGGAAAACTCGTTGAAACGAGCCCTGACGGCACACGGAAAGTGCTTAAGTCAATTCCGGCACCGACCCGTGTTGTTGTCGGCCAAAAAAGGGTTCGGAGCGCCAAGTGAGCCGTGCAACACCGCGCCTACGCATGTTTGCCGGACCGAACGGATCTGGTAAAAGCACCATCAAGGCGGTGGTAGAAGACGGGATCGGCACAGAGTTGTTCGGTGTCTACATCAACGCCGATGACATTGAGAGCGGATATCAGGCGTGACGGATATCTGGACGTTTCAGCCTATGGGGTTCATACCACTGCTGAAGAAATCCTCGGTTTTTTCCAACACTCTCCATTCCTGACTGAAAAGAATCTTTGCAATGACTCACAACAATTAGGATTTGAGGACAACAAGCTGTTGTTTAATGCTGTGGACGTCAATTCCTATTTCGCTTCCGTTGCGGTAGATTTTCTGCGCAACAAACTGCTCCGGGCCGGTGTTACCTTCACGTTTGAAACGGTAATGTCCCACCGGAGCAAGGTTGATTTTCTGAGGCTGGCGCAAGAGTCCGGCTTTCGCACCTATTTATACTACGTAGCCACCGAAGACCCTGAAATCAACATTTCACGCGTTGCGGCGCGGGTTGCCGAAGGTGGGCACAATGTAAGCCCTGAAAAGATCGTTGATCGATACAACCGCTCCTTGGAGTTATTGTCCGAGGCGGTTGGTTATGCCAATCGAGCCTACATTTTCGACAACTCATCCGCAGAAAAAGTCTGGATTGCAGAAGTAACTGATGGTGAAGTCTTGGAACTGAAAACCGATGTCATTCCTCATT
This sequence comes from uncultured Geobacter sp., assembly GCA_964622705.1. Taxonomy (GTDB): domain Bacteria; phylum Desulfobacterota; class Desulfuromonadia; order Geobacterales; family Pseudopelobacteraceae; genus Trichlorobacter. Next base: position 14,210 of record CAZUSH010000040.1, read on the forward strand.
GGTTCAAAGTCTTCCTATGGGACAAATTTGATTAGACAGAGACAGCACAAAAGATCACACAAAACAAAACGGCCTACAGACAAAATCTGTAAGCCGTTGTTTTTATTGGTCGGAGCGAAACGATTCGAACGTTCGACCCCCTGCTCCCAAGGCAGGTTTTTTCACAATATTACACACCTTATACTTCTTCCTGCGAAACCTAAAATGTCCCCTTTTATGTTGTAATCAATGCATTTTTTTGGTATTATTAGAACGTCATTGCTTCGGCTGAGCGGAACCCACAACGGAACCCAAAACGGAACCCATGAGACAAAGGCGGCAACATGGAACAGCTCACAGAACTCAAAATTAAGGCCCTCAAGCCGCAAGACAAAGAATATTCGTTGCGCGAAAAAAATGGTTTTGTTCTACGTGTCAGGCCGGATGGGTCGAAAACATTCAACCATATATATGAATTTCAAAAAAAGCGTTACAGGGTGGTTTTAGGCTCCTATCCAGCAATATCACTGTCCGAAGCCCGAAAACGGCACTCTGCAAATGTAATGTTATTGAGAGATGGTATCAATCCTAAGCCTGAAAAAGAAGAATTAAAAGAGTCCGCAATTCAGACAACACCTGAAATATTTACCGTTAAAAGCCTGATATCTCTATATATAGATCATAGTCGTAAAAATAAAACCGAAAAAACGGCCCTTGAAGATAAACGCATCCTTGAAAAGCATATTTTGCCAGCCTTTGGTCCCCTCCCCGCTTCTGAGCTTCGCCGCCGTGATGCGATCAAACTAATAGATAAATTGTCTGAAACGGCCCCCGGTACTGCCAGAGCTACCATGAAAATCAGTCGAGCAATGTTTACCTGGGCGATAGATCTGGAATATGTAGAGACAAATCCATTTTCCGGCATATCTCGAACCGTGTCTGCTGTCCGCGCCACTGAACGTGATAGAGTGTTGTCTGACGATGAGATAAAATATGTTTGGTCGGTGCTATCTGATCCCGAAGCCGACCCCAGGAGCGAATTTACCCGCCGTGCCTTGATGCTGATATTAATTACAGGGCAACGCCCCGGAGAGTGTTCAGGGTTATTATTTAAAGAGGTTCAATTTGGCGAAGGAAAATTTTTATGTAATAGCTGTTACCGATGTGGTTGGTGGACTATACCGCCAGATCGGTCTAAAAATGATATTGCAAATGATGTCTTTTTACATCCGCTTGCTATGCAGATTATTGGCAAACCTTTTAATCCAAAATACACAGGATCAGTTTTTGTTGGTGTAAATGATGATATGAGATCCTTAGATCGTGCCGCTCTGTCGCATTATGTCCGAAAAAACAAAGCATTCAATGGTATGAATTTTACGCCTCACGATTTAAGACGAACGGCGGCAACAGGATTGTCGAAGTTAGGCTGCATGGATGAGGTTGTAGATGCAATTCTTAATCACGAGAAAAAAGGGGTAATAAGAATTTATAATCGCAATAAATATCTTGATGAAAAAAGGGAATGGCTGTCTAAATGGTCGGAATATCTGATTGACTTAGTAAAATAACCCCAAACAGGGTGGCAGTCCGCGAAGCGGAGCTGACACAGAGCGGAGCGTTGCGCCTTACCCAAATTGTTTGTGGCCCTGACTGCCGGAATCCCTTTAAAAATAAGCTCTGATAGCCAGCCCGACTTCAAAGAAGAAGGTTTTACAGCTCGACCAATTCTAAACTTTTGCCGCCGCCTGTTGCCCGATAGGGCAAGATAAAAGACAAAAAAAGTTTGAGATTTTCCCTTAAAAGACAACACCCCGGCCAAAAGCCGGGGCGTTTTATTTTTGGGCTATTTATTACCCCTCTTCATATATTCTTGCATATCCTGTTCTGCGATTGTTGGCTTTTTGCCTTCCTTTTCTGTGTCATTGCTGCCGCCGTTATTGCTTTGACCGGCTTTATCAATCAGCACCCCTGCGCCGCATATACCAGCCTGAATGCCTGTTATTCCGATATTAGCTATACCAGTCCAGCCAGTACCACCGGAAAAAGCCCCTGGTGCCTGCCCCAAACTCTTGCAAGCGCCACTGCATCCAGTTTGAGCTGCCAAGATTGCCACTAATGCTATAATTCTGAATGATTTCATAGTGTTGATTCCTTTCAAGTTGTAAATAAGGTTGCAGCCCCGGCTTTAATACCGGGGTTTTGGTGGTGATTAAGCTGCCACGGCTTGCCGGCCCATGATCCAGTCAGCGGCTTTTTGTGCCTGTGCTGCTGCCGTAATCAATAGTTTGCTGTCGTTTTTCAGTGCTTGTAACCAGCCCTGAATATATGCCGCTTGGTTGTTGATTACTGCCTGACTGATTCCAGCCTCAGCACATAAAAAGGCGCTGCCAAATTCTGCAACCAGCTCCTCTTTGCTGTAGTCAGCTGAGCCGAAAGCATGGTTTTTTATAGTCTGATGGCGGTTCAGGCGGTTTTCATGGCCTGTTGCGTGGGTCAGCTCGTGGAAAAGGGTGCTGTAGTATTCTGCTGGGCCGTCAAAAGAGATCGAAACAGGCATTTCTACGCGATCCCATGCGGGGGAATAACAAGCGCGAGTGTGGCCGTGGGTAATCTGTGGCCGATCTGGCATCTGCGCGACGATCATTTCTGCGGCGTCGATTGCCTCTGCTCTGTCTTCGCTGATCTGGTGAGTCTCAATCGCTGGAATATCTTTCAGGCCGTCAATCTGGGCAACGTTGAAAACTGTATAGTAGCGCAAAAAACCAACCTCTTTGACTTCTCCGGTCTGCTGGTCTTCTTTTTCAGTCTTTGACCAAAAAACGATTGGGTAACCCTTTTCGCCCTTGCGGATCTGTCCGCCCCGCTCTGCTGCTTGTTTAAATGTGAGCCAGTACGGCGATTGATACCGTGCCGACAACAGCAGAAAAACATTGATACCGCTGTACAGTTTACCGCTGGTCAGGTTTCGGGGTGCCTGGGTAGCTGCGTTCCATGATTTTTTCCAAGGAATTTCGCCTTGCTCCAGTGTCTCAATAATGCGTGCCGTGATGATTTCGTAAACGTTCATGGTGTTGCCTCCTTGGTTTGTTGGATCAACCGATGATCCCTAGATTGTAAGCCCCCGATATGAGAGTGTTTCGTGTTCTGCTATGCGATTCTGTCTGTGTTTCGATGTTCCCTGAGTTGCTCGCCCCTTCGCCAAACCGAGGGGTGCAACTCAGGGAACATCGAAACACTGCATAGCAGGGCACTACTCAGAAAAGAGCCGCTGCGCTGGTGAGGCCTGGAGGCAAATGACAAAGGGCAAAGCCCGGTCTGTGGAAACAAATTGGGGGAAACCGACACGGGGGAACCGATTTGTGGTAACAGATTGGCGTGAAGGTGGAAGGATGAAGCCAGAAGCAAGGTGCTGTTTAAAAAATAGGCAATCCGTTGAGGATGCCACGACTAGCAGAATAGCCAGCGGCTATTAACAAGTTTTCCACGGTTTGCTGTTGATACAATATCTAGTGTGCCGGTGGACTTGGCCAACATATTTTAGCACTAGATGTTGTGTGAGTTTTGGGCGAACATTACGGCGACTGGCTCGCTGTGTTGTGAGTCTGCCTGGGCCTGTGCTGTTCCTGATTTTCTATTAGAGACCGGCACCCGCCAGGGCTGAGACTACAGGCTCAGGCTTTGCTGCCAGAGCGTTAAAATAGCCACAAAAAAGGCCCCTGATTGTCTCAGAGGCCTTTCTTTTTCTTTAACCGTATAGACTCTTATTCTGTATCTGCCGGAACCACCGCCTTTGCCGATTTTTTCCGCTTCAACACAAACGCAATCCCTGCTGCCACGGCTCCACCCGCTGTCAGAGCCAGAACCGCATTTAATATGCGTTTAGACCAGTTTACCGGCACTGTTACCAGATTTACTGATGGATCATTTTTTTTGAGATCAATCGCAAACTGTGTATCAACAGCAGTTTTTGATTCGGCATCACGAACCAGTGCTACTGCGAGCAGATATTTATCTGATAGTGATTTTATATCGCTGATTCCCTGATTTTCCTGCCATTTCACAAAATGATCTGCTGCATATTTTGCTAGCGCGAGATCATGTTTGCCTGAATTTTCCAGTTTTTTAGCTGTTTGCCCCGGTTTCATCAGCAATTTTACTGCAATTTGATCAGCTAAAAATGATTTGTTAAACTCAGCAAAACTAGCATCATCTTTAGTTTTGCGCTGATATTCCTGATAGCCGAGTTTCCACCGATTAACACCAGCAGCCGGTACAACTGTGATCGATGCATATTTAATTGCCTGCATTTCGCTATTGTCAGCATTTGTTTTTGCCATGATATCAACATCAGGCATAATTTCCGCCGATTTCATGCTGAATAGATAGCCGTACATCTCTGTTTTTACAGACTCGCCGCCGTCCTTGGCGTAGCTATCCATGATTGTTTCAGCGGCACACATATATTTTTGCAGACTATATGCGCCCTGCATGTTGCACGGAAATGTATTATCGGCATAAAAGTTAAAAAATCCGAGCGTGTGATTAACAGTTACTTTGCCGCCCGCCGACTGACTAACTGATTGAGATTTTTTACGAGTCAATCCATTACTGCGACTCGTATCATTCCCGATTTTGCCGCCTCCGGTTGCGCCTTCGCCCATGCTGCCACTTGCATCCATGCCTGCGCTAGTCTTGCGATCTTTACTGATAGATTTCTCAACGCTCATATTGAGCGCTTTTTCCTGGCTCTGGAAATCTTCAGCAGAAAACGGCAGGCCAGAAATGCCGGTCAACCGGCTCACGCCATGACCCATCATATCCATCCCAGAATATTGTATAGCTAGCGCCCCTTGGGATGCCGTACAGCTGCCGTTTGTGCAGTGAATAGCCCATGATCCAGCATGTGCTGCTGTTGCCATTGCCAGTGTTGCTATTGCCAGTGTTGCCAAAATTGTTTTTTTCATTATTTTGCCCCTTTGTTGAGTTTAGATTGTAGATCTGATTCAGCCTGATCGACGCCCTGGTTGATCTGTCTGTCTCTGTTGTCGATATTGCGTTTCTGCTGCTGAAAATCTGCTGATGCTGAGCTGTAGCGGCTCTGAGCCGCTGCCGCCTGCTGCATGTAGTGATAGCGAGCGTCACGCCCTGGTGACATTTGAGCCTGACTGTATGCAAAATCCCGGTCGAACGCGGCTTCATCGGCTCTGAGTTCCGTCGTGGTTTCGCGATTCAAAAACCATGATGCTGCGAAAATTATCAATAATGATGGAGCTGTAATAGCCAAGCCCTTAACCAGTCCTGTCATGATGTGTCTCCTACCCCCGGCCGGAGCCGGGGGATTTGTTGTGGTGGTTGATTTGTAACTACTGAGCCAGATACTCGATGCCGAGCATCGGAGCCGCGAGAATTGCTGCCGGAATCTCAAATGGTACTCTCAACAGATCAGCCCAGTTGCCGAAATAAGGTACTGTTTGCAGTGCTTTATACGGCACTGCAAGCAGATGAAACGGAGCCGCAGCAATGCTAACAACTGCATAGGCAGGTTGAGATAATGAGCGATTGAGAGAATCAACCGGGGTTTCCGGCGGAATGATAGTACAGTCTGAGATTTCACAGCGCAGCGGACCTGGTGAATAAAAATCCGGAGAGCAGTTAGATACATCACAGCGTGTCGGCTCAATATAATCATAGCCTGCTGCTACTGCCCCTGTTGCCATTGCTACTACCATCGCCATTGCCAAAATCAGTTTTTTCATAATTATTCCTTCTTTCTCGCAGTGTAGGCCCTGCTGCCAGCCGTATTTCCCGCGATTACCTGAGATCGGGGTAGGTTGTATTAATTGGATTTGGGGCTGGATCATGGATCTCGTCGTAGTTGATCGACGCTACATAGACTCGATGCCGAGCATCGGAGCCGCGAGAATTGCTGCCGGAATCTCAAATGGTACTCTCAACAGATCAGCCCAGTTGCCGAAATAAGGTACTGTTTGCAGTGCTTTATACGGCACTGCAAGCAGATGAAACGGAGCCGCAGCAATGCTAACAACTGCATAGGCAGGTTGAGATAATGAGCGAGAGCAGTTAGATACATCACAGCGTGTCGGCTCAATATAATCATAGCCTGCTGCTACTGCCCCTGTTGCCATTGCTACTACCATCGCCATTGCCAAAATCAGTTTTTTCATAATTATTCCTTCTTTCTCGCAGTGTAGGCCCTGCTGCCAGCCGTATTTCCCGCGATTACCTGAGATCGGGGTAGGTTGTATTAATTGGATTTGGGGCTGGATCATGGATCTCGTCGTAGTTGATCGACGCTACATAGATCTGCCCTCTGCAATCTCTGCTAGTGCTGATTGCTGCTGGTTTTGATTTTGAAAAAGGCAGTACAGCCGGGGCTGATTGATTAGCCGTCTCAGTGCCTGCCACGGCCTGAGAAACCCCTTTTTTAGCCGCGCCAACCGCCGTTTTTACGGCTTTTGCTGCCGGTATTTTATCGCCGCTACCAGTGATCATCGAGTAGCCGATCAGGCCGATGATGATCAAAATAATGAGAGTTGCGATGCTGCTAGTTGATGTTGGTGCTGGTTTCATTTTGTGTTCCTCCTGTTTTTCTTTTTCCCTATCCCTATAAGCACACATTGCCAAAAACCCGGAAAATGCCCGTTAAGCCGCACCAATATTGGATTTAAGGCAAAAGAAAAGCCCCAAACATTACGCTTGGGGCTGGTGGATATTAAATTGTAATTAAATTGTAGTCGGAGTTTAAAACAGAATACTGATATTGAGACTCGCCTCGTGTATATCGCTAGCATAGCTCTGAGCTACTGCATCTATCTGCACGCGATCAGATAGCCGTACAGATAGATACTCAGGTAGTGCTGGAGCTAGGAGCTTTTGCGGAGCCTCTTCAATCAGCTGCGACTGCTGCGATATAGATTGTGCCGGAAAAATCGATCCAGGGGCAACCTGAGCAGCTGGAGCTGATAGCAGTATTACTGATGTAAAAATCCCGATCAGCATTATTGCACCGTTGGCGCTTTAACTGCGAGACTGCGAGCAATAATCTGAGCACGAGTCAGTACAGGCCGGACTACAGGAACAGCTGGCTGGACTACAGGAACGGTTTTTTTAATGCTCGGCAGTCGCGACATATAACGATTGAAATCAGGCTGATTATCATTATTATCGACTGCCATTGCCGATGTTGCCATTGTAGCCAAAGCGGCCACGGTTGCGATTGTTGCGATGATTTTTTTCATGTTTCATTCCTCCAATAGTTTTTTTTGAGAGATAATCTCTCTGTATCTATAAGCACACATTGCCAAAAACCCGGAAAATGGACGTGAAGCCGCGCTGGTGTTGGGTTTAAGGCACAAAAAAAGCCCCAAGCATGACGCCTGGGGCTGTGGTGGATATTAAATTGTAGCCAAAGTTTTTTTACTACATAGCATCAAAATCAACAGCGGCCTGAGATAGATCATCTATTTGTTGAGCTTTTTTTACCTCCTCTGTTTTTATAGCTGCATCAACATTTTCTTTTTGATCTATCGATGTAGCAACAGTTTTAGTTGTGAATGCTACCATTTCAGCGGCTGCAACTATTGCTGTCACACGATCAACTATATCATCCATGTTGAAGCCGGGCGCTTGAATAAAAGCCTGATTGATTGGCTTTAAATTAGCTAGTGCATCAACTGATATAGTGATCAACGCCGGATTAAGTTCAGGAATTTTCAGATACCCTTGTAGTTTCGGCAGCGACTGAATTTCAGATGCAAGAATCAAAGATTTTTCTTTTTCTTGCTTTGAGACAGTCGTGCCGTCGCTTGCATCTGCTGAACTCATTTTGTAGTTTTTCTGACTGTATTCATATTCATATGTACCAAAACGATTGGAAAAAACTTTGGCAGTATTCGGGTCGGTCACGTTTAAAATCAGGTTTGTGCCGCAGCTGTTGTACATAGTTTCAGCATCTTCTCTGCCGTAAATTTTCACAAGTGCCGCAAAATCTTGAATACCAATAATTACCGTGCCGCCTTTCGAGCCTGCTGCTGTCAAAATCCTTTTAATCGTCGGCAATTTTTGCATATTCCCGAATTCATCGAGAACAAAAAAGGTTTTCTGCTCATCGCTCAGCTCATTATCAGGCATTGAAAGCATCCGACGGCCTAACAGATCTATAAAAAGCGAGGTGTATGGCCGGAGCGTTGCTTCAACTTCCGGTCTGCCGGTGAGAAAAACGAACCCACGCGACTGCAAAAATGTGAACGTTGAAAATTCCGGCTGATTCTGATCAGAATTTTCATTTTGCGCAAATTCCAACCACGACACATAGCTCATTAATACTGCAATCACGCCTGCAGCCTGTTTGCCTGATTCATCCTGAATATACGAATAGCCTGCTGCACCAGCATCAACAGTTTTTAGAAGAGCCGCTATATCTGGAATTGGAGATGATAAAGCTTTCCACAACTCAGTATGAGTCCGTTTATTTTGCACATAAAGAGCTGCGATCACACCACGCAATACATCGCGAGCCGCCTTACTCCAGAATTTTTCATCGCCGGTCGCCTCTGGAATCCACGAATCAACTAATGCATTGAGATCAGCTTTTGATTTTATTTCGTTGAAAATATTCCAAGCGACGCCCCTTTTATCGAGCGGATTCAGAATAAAATCTTTTGCAGCATTAAAAAACAATTCAACATATTCACCCTTAAAATCGTAAATACAGGCTCTCAAAATCTTCTCACGAATTTTCATGATGTGCTGCTTGATCTGCACAGATTTACCGACTCGTGATTTGCCAGCAATGAATATATGTTCAGATTCGTATTTTCGCGGCAGTTTGATTTTAGAGCCGAACGGCAGCAGGCCTTCGCTTTTATTTGTAATAGCTGCCAGTTCAGATTCGGATATAAGCTGCATTCCGCGAATATGTTTTGATTTCATCTCAGAATCAGCACGGCCCTGTAATTTTTTTAAAATCATTGGAAGCAAAAGCCATGTCGCGCCGCTTGCTAATACTGCTAAAAAAACTCTGAATAAAACCGTGCCATATACTACCGTATCGACAACTCCGGGCTGAATGATTTGCCGCGCAGAATAACGGCCGAGACCTTCGATGTTGAAAGAAGGATTCATAAAAAACAGAACCGAAATTTTTGACATAAAAAACGAAATGGCGAGATCAGTATTAGTTGATCCCAGAAACAGTCGAGCCAATACAACTGCAACTATCAGCTGAATTATCAGCATGATTGCCATTAATTCTGTAAAAAATTTCCCCCGCATTTTAAATTCATGCGAAATTATTTCCCATCCGGCAAAAAGATTACTGTCCGTTTTCATTGCCTGCCTCCTTCTTTTTCAGTCCAATTCGATCTAAAATTTCGGCTTTATGTTTGGGCCACTGTTTGAGCAATTCAGGATTAGTTGCGCCGGTAATTAAAAAGTGTATTGCATCCCAATTTGCAGATGTGAGCTGTCGCGTTTTATGCCAGTCCGGGCGCATAGTTGTGATCATTTCGACTAATGCTGATTCGAGCGATGCGACGCGCTCAGACAAAAGAGCTGGATCATTTTTACGAATTTCATAATCATCAAGAGCAGCATTAATTAAATCTTCTATATTGATATGATCTGTTGCAGAGATTGATTTAATGCGATCTATTGTTTCAGTGCTAAGTCGAGTAGTAAGATGGTTTTTACCTGCGGTTTTAACTGCCATTTTTAAATCCTTTCTGGAACCAAGTGGTACCGTTGTGATATTAAGTATTTACATCATATATTTGAAGCACCCGGTACCAGACTATTAGCTTTTACCTTTCAATGATTTCAAAGGTTTATGCTTAACCGTAGGCCGAAGGCCTGCGTGGGGTGTGCTAAAAAAATAAAAAGAACGCCTTTTGCCTTTGAATCTCCAAAAAATATCTCTCAGAGTCAGCCTGAACCAACTCTGAGAGACATAATTAACTACTAAACAGCCTCCACTTCTCCTGCATCTAACTCAGTCTGATTAACAATTTGATCAGTAGACTGAGCTACTACCTGAGATTGAACGCTAAACACTTTTTCAATCTCAGTTTTCAGCTCAGCAAAATTCATTTTGTATCCAGAATTTTTCCAAGCTAAAACGATCTCCCCGACAGCAATCTGATTTTTTAGCTGATCAGCTTTTTCTTTCTCAGCAGCCGCTTTTGCAACTGCCTTAGCCTTTGCTTTCAGAGCTGCCAGTTTCTCAGACTGTTTTTTGATTTTATCTTCAATAGATGCCATGATGTTTATCCTGTCTCTGCGTTGAGTGATGCGCAGCCCCTGTTAAAAAAAATTAGTATTGGTCGGTGTCTTCGGTTTCAGTTTCGGTTTCATCAGCTGATTCAGTTTCAACAGCAGCAGCCGGGGCCGGTGCCAGTTTGACTGACTCGAAAAGCAATTTGACTGACCAGCGGATTTTCGATTGATCATCGCTAATCCATTTTTCCAACTCGCCGCGACAGTCGAATTTTTTCCCAGCTTTTGAAGTCAGACCTTTCAGCTCAATTTTTTCACCAGCAATCAGTGCTGTTGCCTCTGTATCACTCAACTCAGCTTTACCGAGCTTTTCGAGTGAGTTTTTCCACAACGCAAACCCGCAACCTTCGCTTGTGCAACTAAAAGATTTTGGCCTGATCTCAATAGAGTCGTTCATTCCGCAATTCGGACATTTCATTTTTAGTTCCCTCCTTTCTCTAAATTTGACTCACAAAATTATTTAAAACGTACCGGCGTAACTGATCATTGCGCCGCCGCGTGTTGGCTCGACTTGAACCGGTGGTAGCTCAGAAAAATATTTAGCTCTGATGTATTTATCTGCGAGATATGAGATCAATCCGCCGCCTGCTGTTGCTGCAAAATCGTAGGGGTCAAAATTTTTATCGACGCATTCTTTTGCTATTCCTGTTGCCAGCGCCCCTGCCAGCCCGATTTCCGAGCCGTATTTGATATCGAGAGCCGATGCGCTGATTGAGAGAGCCGCTTGTGTTCCGGCTCCCCAAACAAAATGCAATATTTTGTCGTTATTGTTCCGCTCGCTCCACGGCTGCGATTGTGCAGTCGCTGCAGTAGTCAGCATCAGTAGTGTGATGATAATAAAAATCGATTTATGCATTAGCTGCCTCCAGACTTTTTGCTGCACGCTTGAGAGTTGCAGCATCAACGCTGTGGCGAGCCGCGACGTGTTCAGCAGACCGACAATGGGTCATGAGAGAAAAAGGGAAACGGCCGGACGGACGACGAATATTGCTGCAGCAATCGCAATACTCAGATTCAGATGGATTCCAACGGCGCTGTTTGTCAAAGTTGCCGTCGGGATGGGTTCTGCGGTTTTTGAGATTGATATATTCGCGAGCTGCTGCCAGAGTTTTTGAGTCAAACTCTTCAGTTTTTTGAGTTTTGATAGTTTGATTTTTCATTGTTTTATCTCCTGTTGTTGATCAAAAATTATTAGTATGAGCCGTAGAAATCGCCGCTCAGGCGTTGATAACTTGCGTTGTAATGAGCGACTGCCGCTGCTCGCTCTGCGTTAATAATTGCAGCGATCCGTGCGCGACTATCGCGCTCAGCCTGTTTTTTGTTTTCGATATAGAGGTGACTCCAGAGACAGACGATTGCAGTGATGATTAAGCTGAGCAGAGTTTCCATTTTGATTTCCTCCGGCGTGTTTTTCTTTTTCCCTATCCCTATAAGCACAAATCCCCAAAAACCCGGAAAATGGCCGTGAAGCTGCGCTGGCGTTGAATTTAAGACGCAAAAAAGCCCTGGCAGTTGTGCCAAGGCTTTTATTGAGACGATTATTTTTTTGATTTTTTTTACGGGCCGTCTAACTCCGCCGCTTGATCCTGATCCTGTTGTTGCTGACTCTGCTGATGATCTTGATCCTTATCATTATGCTGCTGACTATCGCTGATATCGTTTTTGAGATCTGCTACAGCATTTTGTAGATCTGATTTTGCATCAGCAGTATCAATGCCCTGATTATTGTTGAGATCATTTTTGAGATCAGCAACAGCAGATTGTAAATCCTGTTGCTGCTGCTCTTTAGTCTCGTGATTTTCCAACTCTGATTGAGTTGCTAGTTTTTCTGCTGCTTCTACAGTTGCCAATGCCTGTTCCGATTTATCCCCAACAATCGATTTATCAGCAGCATTGATCTCATTTTCAGCGACTGCACGTTGAGCAGCATCCATGCTGTCCAGTTTTTCATCCAGTTTTTGCTCAGAGTCAGTTTTTATGTGTGAGACCTGTTGTTGGGCCTGGTTTTCCTGCGCCTGCGGCTGCATCTGCGATTGCGCCTGCTGCTGCACTTGTGCCTGTTGTTGTTGTTGTTGAACCGGCTCTTGAGCTTTCTGTTGTTGTAGATCCGATTCACGCACAGTTGTTGTTTTCTCGTCGATATTTTGAGTCTGTTTTATCAGAGCCTTTTTGTCAGCAGTCAAAATCTGCATATCATGAGTTGCCCTGGTTGCCGCTACGTTGAGACTATTATATGATGCCCGCCCGCCAGCTTCTGGATTATGATGCACGATTGCGCTCTCGACAGTCGCGCCCTGGCTTTTATGCACCGTCCCAGCATATCCGTGGTCAATAGTTTTGTAATCAGCAGTGTTAATGCTCACATTTTTGCCGTTATCCATCGCCACCTTTATCACATCGCCTTTTTCGCTGATGCCAGTAATAGTGCCGGTTTGCCCGTTTTTAACATCCATCCCCTTATCGTTTTTGCCTATCATGATTTTATCGCCAGCAGCAAACTGCCGGTCTTGCTGCTCATATGCAGTTGTTTTTTGTGAGAGTTGATCAGCTGCAAAAGTTTTTGAGACGTGATATTCCTTGCCGCCGCGATCAAATGAGTATTGTACCTGCACCTGATTTTTATCAGTATTAATGCTCGTAACTGTGCCCGTAACGCCCTGCTGTGCGCCCCAAGCCTGAGTTTTCCCGGAATCATCCCGGCCCCCGGAGAATTGAATCTGATCGCCTAATTTGTAACTATCAGCAGTATTGCCGCGCTGTGCTGGTTGCAGAGTCTGCACAGTCACGCCCTGTTTGATTTCCCCGGCATTAATCCGGGCCTCCCGAATCGCTGTATTTAATTCCTGCCGATCTTTGTTAGTTGCCGTGACAACTACGACTGACTGTTTGATCCCTTTTTCCGCTAGACCCGCTTTATTGCTGAGTTTATTGCTCTCGCGCATGTAAGCATCGACTGTTGCTTGTTTGAGATCCTGCCCGCCTTTTATCTCAGTTATTCTGCCCTGCTGATCGAGTTTGCTGATAGCCTCGACTGCATTTTTACTGAGCATTTTATTATTGCCGTCGCGGTTCAGAGTTTTCGCAACATCAAGCAAATTCGGGTCTTTTTGCCGGTTTATTTCCTTCAGAGCTGCAAAATTCCCTTCTTTTTGCGCTATTTGCTGAGCCTGGGCGAAAAATTTACCGGCTGAAATATTTTGGAGTTGCTTAGTGTCGCCAACTGCCAAAATTTTAGTTTCGACACCCTGGGCTTTCAGCTCGTTTGCAATTTTCAGCAATTGTTCTGCATGTTTAGCGCCCACAAAACTTGCCTCATCGACCTTAAGAACAACTTGAGCGCCGCGAGGTATTGTAGTTACCTGTTTGTCGCCCTGCCCTGGTTGCTGTTGCCCTGGCGATGCCTGGGCCGGTTGCTGCTGCCCCGGTTGTGATTGGATCGGTTGAGATTTTTGTATCTGATCCTGCACCACTTTTTCTTGAGCAGCCGTTTTATCGCCCTTTACAAGCCCGAACACCGACGCAACCTTGATAATATCGGCTTTTGCGAGTGATGCGATACGTTCAGCAGCCAGCACGCCGCGCACTAGCATTGATGAAAATTCCCTTGTTGCCGCTTTTTCATCAACACTGCGAGATGTTTGAGATTTTGTTATCTCAAACTGTCCATTCCAATTTTTCTGCCCCTCCCATTTTGTAGTCACTACTTCGCCGTTACGGCTGATAGTGCGAGTGATTCCAGTAGTTTTGCCTGCAAAAGTTTTGCTATCCGTATATTTTACGGTGTTTTCGCTACGTTCAACCCGACTCGATTTTTGTACAGTAGTGAGATGATTGGTGGTTTTGGTTTCGTTATATGTAATTTTATTACCACGATCATCAGTGTAGCTACCCTGCGCCTGCTGTTTGGCTTGAAAAATATTGCTATCTTTAGAACCGGAATGTTCAGCCTTTTGGCCTTTAAACGGATTAATGCTCCGGCTGCTCGATTCCCATTTTACGCCTGTTCCCAATACGCCGGTGCGCTGCGCATGTTCATAATTGAGACGGAAACCAGAATTATCAACAGCGAGAGATGTCCGGCCAGGGGTTAGCAAATCTTGATTATTGCGAGCGCCGATGCCGATAATTTGATGTGCATTTTGATTGTCGCGCATGTGTGCTGCAAGCTGTTGATGCTGTGCTGAAGCGTGTTTTGATGCTGTGCCAGTGATGTTGTCGGCTCTGTTGAATTGAGCCTGCTGATGCTGATTAGCTCGCGCCGGATCGACTATTTTGATGTTGCCGTTGTTGTAGGCATTAATAAATGAGTCGATAGTGTACGCCGCTTTGCCGCTCGCAGCCGACATCTCAGCAGCTGCTTTGCCGGTAAATGCAACGTTGATTGTCTGATGGTCGCGCCCCGATGGCTGAAGCACTTCCCGATTAAATCGCTCTACAATTTCGGAAGCAAAAGTTTTGCCGGTGCCGGGGTCGCCCTGGGTTACTGCGAGGCCGCTTTTTCCGGCCAGTTCGTTGATTACATGCTGCTGCTGCCCCGGTGATAGTTTAATGTTTTCGTCTTTTTCCAGTTTTTCCAGAAAAGTCTTCACTTCCTGAGCCGTGGTTTGGCTCTTAAACTCAGCATTGGCAAGGCTTTTTAGTGCATCCATGTTGCGAGATTCCAGTTCCCGCATTGCTGCTGTAGTCCGAGTTTCACGGCCATTTATTGATTCAAATTTTTGAGTATTAGCATCAACAGATTTTGAGATATCGCTGATAGTATGTTTACCGCCGCTGATCTCTGCTGCAGTCTGCATCAGCACTGCACGAGAGACTACAGCCTCAACCGCAGTCAGCCCCTCTGCTGCTGATTTTACGATATCATCAATAGATCTGTGCCCCGGCTGCACACCGGCTTTATCTGCTGCCTGCTGCTGCTGCTGTTGTATATTGTGTTGCTGGATACGCTCAATGCCAGATTTCACCTGCTCTGCCGTTGTTCCGGCCTTTTCAAAGCCTTGATTCCACTGCTCCTTTATGTTTTCAGTCGTAATTGTGGGATCTTTTGCATCACGAGTCTGCATATTCGCCTGCTCGTATTTTTCAGCTTTTGAGAGCTGCTGATACTCCCCCTTTTTATCCCACTCAGCCACTTTGGCCTCAATAGCCTCGCGCCGTGCCGAAAACACTTTTATTTGTTCAGCGTCAACACCTTTTATCTCAAACTGGAGTTTCCCCCGATCTGTCCAGTCCAGGCTATGGCCCTGTTTTTCTAGCTGATTAGCCAGTTCTGAGCGGTATAATTCGCCAAGCGCCTTTTGATCTTTGTACAAATTAACTGGATCGTTTGCCCGCCATTTTCCGTCAGCCGTTTGCGTTGCGTTCGCGATAAAAAGATGACTATGCAGCTGCGGATCACCGGCTCTGCTCGTTGCATGATCAAATTTTGCCGCAACCAAAGAGCCTGCCTGCGCGCCGTCCGGCGTTCTGGCGTGCGAATAATGCTGCTCGATGTAGTCTGCGACTGCTAGCACTGCTGCATCATGAGCTTCTTTAATGCCGTCAACGCCTGCTGCATAAGCGATTGAAACTGATTTTGGAGCCGAAAAAGTAGCGTCGTTGCCCGCGCGGCGTTCCTCAACGCCGTCGCCATGCGCTTTCCCGGCTACCAGCTGTTCGCCGGAACGAGGGTCAACCCCGGCCACAACTGCCCTAAAGTCATCTTTTTCAATGTTTCCGGTCAATCCCAGGCTTTCAGCGCCTTTGCCGACCCACTGATTATTATCGTTTTTGAGATAGTAGTCCTCTTTCTCAAAGTATCCTGAAGCCCCGCCCGCGCTCATTCCGCTGCTCATAGTCATCATAATTTTAGTCCTCTATTTTACTATCAGAATTGATAGATTTCAGTTGCTGCTGATATCTGAGATAGATCATCTGTCCGATTGTTACGCCAAAGCGCTCAGCCCCATAAATCCTCATTTGATAGGGATTCATGGGGCCTTTTTCGCGTAATAGCTGCTCAATCAGCTGATCTAATATGTAAGTGTTTTTACTGATAATCAGATTGATCACAGTTAGCCCCGATTAAAATATGTCGAAAAATACAGATAAAAAACATAGAGTATCAGCGCTCCAGATATCAGTATCCCCGTAAATTCAATCAGTTTTTTGTAGATATGCCGGTGCCACACCATCACCCAAAACTCGCGATGTTTCATAATTTCGGCCATTGGTTTTGCCGGAGCATTCCAAAAGTTTTCCTGTTCAGCGGCAGGGCGAGTTGCGATATACTCGCGCAGAGTCAGATTTCTCGTTTTCCTCAGCCTCTCAATTGATGTGATGTATTCGCCATGTTTTTTCATTTATTCAATCCTTTCGATGGTTTATGTTGTTAGAGCTAAAGTATGGATGGAATTAGTTCATCAGCCAGCCAGTTTGCAAAAAGTTTTGACTCAACATTTTCGAGATATTCTGCATGATCAGCAGGATCTAGTGATCTCTCGCAAATATCAGCAATAGTTTCTGAGTGTTGAGGTGTTGCGCTTAATGCAGTTAGCCAGTTGATGTTCATTTGATGCCCTCCGTTTTTCTTTTTCCCTATCCCTATAAGCACAAATCCCCAAAAACCCGGAAAATGGCTCTTAATCGGCGCTGGTGCTGGATTTGAGGCACAAAAAAGCCCTGGCAGTTTTGCCAAGGCTTGAAGGTTAGAAAGTTTGTTGGAAAAGTTTGTTTAGAGCGCTGCCAGATACTCAATAGCAGCAGCAGAATAGCGCCGAATATTTTGCTGTGAAAGCCAAGTAATATATATTTTAGGGCATTCTGAGATCTTTTTTCCTCTGAATTTGCCGAAATATATAACTAATTCGCCTGGATCATCTGATTTTCGCAGAAATGATATATATTCGCCACAAGCCGGGCAATCTATACGCATATGCGGCCCGGATTTATAAGCTGTTGCGGGGTCGGCTATGGTGTTGCAGCGTGAGCATTGATAGATCATCTGGCACCCCCTGAATTATGTTTAAACCCTTTATTGATCGCATTTTGTATGACTAACACAGCATATGCAGCTGCACCGCCTGCCCTGGCCCCTTTGCGCTCATGTATATCTGGGCTGCACTGCACGATAGCTGCAGCCGCCTCTGCTGCGCTGTAGCGCTCGATCAGTCTGCGCGCGAGGCTAAAATCAATCACCGAGATATCGGTTGCACCATTACTGATTGCTCTATCGTAGTATGCAGCCGCAATTCTGGCAGCACAGGGGGGTGCCGGGGGGAGATCTGAGATAGTTGCTGCGATTGATGATACAGATAGAGATGTCGGCATGACTGCCGGAAAAGCGGGGATGGGGGTCAGTGCGGGGGTGATTGCGATAAGGTTCACCCATGGGAAGCGGCCATTTATATTGTATTTAAGTTTGCGATTAAGGAATCCAGGGGCGCGGCCCCATCGCCGATTTGGCGTTGCTCCTGCATCTGCCCCGGCTTGCCGAATCAGATATAATTTTTGATCATTAGTTAG
>CAZUSH010000041.1:0-31524 GCA_964622705.1 uncultured Geobacter sp.
CCCTTGCTGGTCTTGATCAGGGCATCCTCCACCTCGCGGAAGGCGGTCAGGATGGTCTGCTGATACTGGTAGAGGGCCTGTTGCTGCTGGGCCTCGGCCTGCTTGACCTGACCGGAGATCTTGCCGAAGTTCAGCAGCGGAGCCAATAATTGGCCACCGGCCGACGCCAGCGCAGTGCCGGGACCAAACAGTTTGCCGATATCGCTGCTGGCCGCACCCAGGGCGCCGGTCAGGGTGATGCTGGGGAAGTAGGCCGCCCTGGCCACGCCGATCTCGGCGTTGGCGGCGATCAGCGACTGCTCGGCCTGGATGATGTCGGGGCGACGTTCCAACAGCTGGGAGGGCAGGCCGGCCGGCACACCCGGGGGGATCAGCTCGTCCAAGGTCTTGCCGCGCGGGATCGGGCCTGGGGCGCGCCCCAGCAGCAGCGAGATCAGGTTCTCCTGCTGGCGGATCTGGGATTCGTAGTTGGGGATGGCCTGGTGGGCCGCCTCATAGTTGGACTCGGCCTGGGACAGCTCCAGTTGCGAGATGGTGCCGTACTGAAAGCGCAGCCGGAACAGTTTCAGGCTCTCGGCATAGGCCTTTTCGGTGTCGCGGGCGATCTCCAGCTGGCGGTCAAGCCCCCGCAGGGTGATGTAACCGCTGGCCACGTTGGCCACCACGGACATCAGCACGGCCCGGCGTCCGGCCTCACTCCCGGCGATCTGAGCCTGGGCCGCCTCGCTGGAGCGGCGGATCTTGCCCCACAGGTCCAGCTCCCAGGTGGCGTTGACCGTGGCCTGGTAGCTCTCGGTGCTGATGTTGCCGCTGCGCTGGATGCTGGGGCTGAAGCCGGCTGAGATCTGCGGAAAGTACTGCGAACGGGTGGTGTCCAGCACCCCCAGGTACTGGTCAACCTTGGCCGTGGCGCTCTTCAGGTCAAGGTTGCCCCGCACCGCCGTCTCGATCAGGCTGTCCAGCACCGGATCGTTAAACCGTTTCCACCACTGCACATTGGCCAGATCAGCCGCGGCCTGGTACTCCACGTTCCACGCTGCCGGGGCCGCGATCTCGGGCCGGACATAATCGGGGCCGACTGCGGCGCAGCCGGACACCAGCAGCGCCAGCAACGCCATACTCCAGAAACTACGCATGATGTGATTCTCCTTCAGCTGGTTCGGCTGTAACAGGTTTCTTCTTTCGGCTGAAGAGACCACTGCCGGACTCGAGCAGGACAAAGAAAAGCGGTACAAAGAACGAGGCCACCAGGGTCGAGGCCAGCATGCCGCCGATCACCCCGGTGCCGATGGCCCGCAGGCTGTTGGCGCCTGCCCCGGAGGCGACCGCCATCGGTACGCAGCCCAAAATAAAGGCCAGCGAGGTCATCACGATCGGGCGCAGCCGCAGACGGGCCGCCTCAACCGCGGCATCAACCGGGTTCATCCCTTTGGCGAGGTTTTCTGCGGCAAACTCGATGATCAGGATGGCGTTCTTGGCTGAAAGTCCTACCAGGGTCACCAGTCCCACCTGGAAATAGACGTCGTTTTCCAGCCCCCTGGCCCAGGTCAGCAGCAGGGCGCCGCACAGCGCAAACGGCACCGACAGCACCACCCCAACCGGCAGGGACCATTTCTCATACTGGGCCGCCAAGATCAGAAAGACCACCACCAGGCCAAAGGCAAAGGCCAGGGCGGAGGTGTTGCCGGCCTTTTTCTCTTCATAGGCCTGGCCAGACCAGGCATAGCCGTAGCCGTCGGGCAGCACCTTTTTAGCAACCGCTTCCATGGCGTCAATGGCCTGGCCGGAACTGTAGCCGGGCGCCTGGCTGCCGGAGAGCTTGGCAGCCGGGAAACCGTTAAAGCGGGGCAGCAGGCTGGGGCCGGCCACGTAGCGGATGGTCGCCATGGCCGAGAGCGGGATCATGCTGCCGTTGTTGGAGCGGACAAAGACCTGGGTCAGGTCGTCCGGTTTGTCGCGGTACTGCGGCTCGGACTGCTGGATCACCTGCCAGAGCCGGCCGTATTGCAGAAACTGCCCCACATAGGCCGAGCCGAAGTAGGACTGCAAGGTATTGAAGACCGTCGAGACCGGCACTGCCAGCAGTTCGGCCTGGGCCCGGTCCACATTGAGATAGAGCTGCTGCTGGCTGGCGGAGAAGGTCGTGGACACCCCTGCCAGTTCCTTGTGTTTGGCGGCCTCGGCCACAAACTGCCGGGTGACCTTCTCCAACTGTTGCGGCGTCCCGCCCCCCTTGCTCTGGATATAGAACTCAAAGCCGCCGGTGCTGCCTAGGCCAGGGATGGAGGGCGGGTTGATCGGAAAGACCAGCCCCTCCTTGATCCCGTGCAGCCTGCGCCCCAGGTCCTTCTGCACACTGAAGGCGTCGGTCCCTTTCTCCGTCCGCTGGGCGTACGGCTTCAGGGTGGCAAACAGCAGCCCGGCATTATCCTTGACGCTGCCGTCGATCAGGCTGTAGCCGTTGATCTGAGTGATGTCACCCATGGCCTTGTTGCCCTGCGCCTGGGCCACAACCCGGTCGCAGACCTCCGTGGTCCGCTCCAGGCTGGCCGCATCCGGCATGATCGTCCCCACAAACAGGTAACCCTGGTCCTCCTCCGGCACAAAGCTGCCCGGCACCAGCTTAAACAGCAGCAGCACCAGGGCCAGCATCCCGATGAACAGACCAAGTCCGATACCTTTGTGCAGGATCAGCCAGCGCACCCCGGCGGCATAGCGTTCGGTCAAGGCGGCAAAGCTCTCCTCGAACCACTTGAAAAAGCCCTTTTTCTCGGCGTGCCCCGGTTTCAGGATACGGGCTGCCAGGGCCGGCGAGAGGGTCAGGGCCACCACGCCGGACAGGACCATCGAGATCGCGATGGTGACGGCAAACTGCTTGTAGAGCGTGCCGGTCATCCCCCCCAGGAAGGCCACCGGCAGGAAGACCGAGCCCAGCACCAGCACAATCGCGATCAGGGCGCCGGTCAGCTCGGCCATGGCCTTCTTGGCAGCCTCCATCGGCGTCATGCCGTACAGCGCCATGTTGTGCTCAACGTTTTCCACCACAATGATGGCGTCGTCCACCACCAGGCCGATGGCCAGGATCATGCCGAACAGGGTCAGCATATTGGTGGAGAAGCCCAGCGCCAGGATGCCGCTGTAGGTGCCGATGATGGCGATCGGCACCGCCAGGATCGGGATCAGGGTGGCCCGGAAGCTCTGCAGGAACAGGAACACCACCAGCACCACCAGCACCACCGCCTCGAAGAAGGTATGGACCACCTTTTCGATCGAGGCTGCCGTAAATTCGCTGGTATCCAGCACTACCTTGTAATCCAGCCCCTGGGGAAAGTTCTTCTTCAGACCGGTCAGCAGTTGATGCACCTGCCGCGAGGTCTCAATGGCGTTGGCCCCCGGCTGCTGGTAGACCACGATCGCCACCGACTTCTTGCCGTTCACCTTGGTGCTCACCGAGTAGTCCTTGCCCCCCAGCTCGGCCCGGGCCACATCCTTCAGCCGTACCAGGGCGGAGCCTTCGGAGGCGGCCCGGACGATGATGTTCTCAAACTCGGCCGGTTCGCTCAGCATCCCCTTGGTGGTTACCACAAAGGTCTGCTGGGTCCCCTTGGGCGAGGGGGACTGGCCGATGGAACCGATGCCGAAGGCCTTGTTCTGCTGCTGAATGGCGTTGGCCACATCCTGGGCCGTCAGCCCCAGCTGCGCCAGCCGGTCCGGCTTGAGCCAGATCCGCATGGCCACGTCCGGCAGCGGAAACATGGAGGAGAGGTTGGCGCCGGGGATCCGTTTGATGGCATCCAGGATGTAGAGGTTGGCATAGTTGCCCAGGTAGACCGGATCATAGCGGTCATCCGGCGAATAGACGCTGATCACCATCATGAAGGACTGGGAACGCTTCTGGACCGTGACCCCCTGCTGGCTGACCACATCGGGCAACAGGGAGGCTGCCTGGCTGACCCGGTTCTGCACGTTGACCTGGGCCATGTCGGGATCGGTGCCGGGCGCAAAGGTGACGGTCAGCGACATGTTGCCGGAAGAGGCGCTGGTGGAGGCCATGTAGGACATGCCGTCCACGCCGTTGACCTGCTGCTCGATCGGCGCCGCCACCGTGTTGGCCACCACCTCGGCCGTGGCGCCGGGGTAGAAGGCCGAGACCTGCACCGTGGGCGGGGCGATGTCGGGATACTGGGCCACCGGGGTCACCTTGAGCGCCACCAGACCGCCCAGGGTGATCAGGATGGAAATCACGGCGGCAAAGACCGGACGGTCGATGAAGAAGCTGCCCATACCGCCCCCTACCTGGCCGCGGCCCGTGCCGCAGGAGCGGTCTGCTTCGGCTCGTCCGCAGCAACCACCTTGACCGGCGCACCGGGCGCCAACCGCATGAAGCCGTCCACCACCACCCGCTCACCGGCCCGTAGCCCCTGGGTGATGATCCAGTCGTTGCCGAGCCAGTCCCCTACCGTGACGGGACGCAGTTCGGCCTGCTGTTTGTCGTTCACCACGTACAGCACATTGCCGTTGCCGCTCTGCTGGACCGCTCGCTGCGGCACCACCAGGGCATTGGGACGGCTGGCCCCTTTCAGCCAGACCTTGACGTACATGCCGGGACGCAGCACCCCTTTGGGGTTGGCGATCTCGGCCCGCACCAGGTAGGTGCCGGTATCTTTGCTGTAGGAGGGGTCGGCAAAGTTGACCAGACCGGTCTGGGGGTAGCGGCTGCCGTCCGAGAGCTCAAGCTCGGTGGTGAAACGCCCATCCCTGGGCCGGATCAGCTGGCCGCTTTCCACCTGTTGGTGCACGGTGGCCTGCTGATTCTGGGAGACACTGAACTCAACCCAGACCGGGTCGAGCTTGGCAACGTAGGTCAGTTTGGCCGAACTGCTGCCGGCCGAGATGTAGGCCCCCTCCCGCATCAGGGCCTGGCTGGATACCCCGCTGATCGGCGAGGTGATGGTGGTGTAGCTCAGGTCCAGCAGGGCCTTGGCGTAATTGGCCTGGGCCTGCTGCAACCCTGCCTCGGCCCCCTTGAAATTACCGATGGCATTATCCAGATCGCTCTTGCTGGCAGCGTTCTGCTCTGCCAGTGGCCTGATCCGCTCCAGGTTGGCCTTGGCGGTGAACAGCTGGGACTTGCGCGTATCCACCTCGGCCTTGGCCGCATCGGCGGCAGCGACAAACGGCTTCTTGTCGATCCGGAACAGCACCTGCCCCTGCCTGACCGGCTCCCCTTCCCGATAACTGATCTTTTCCAGAAAGCCGCTCACCCGCGCCATGATATCGACCTGATGGGAGCTTTGGACCTGCCCCACAAACGGAAAGACCGCCGGCACGGTGCGGGGCTGCACCGTTAGTACCGCCACCTCACTCGGCGGCTGGACTGCTTTGGCCGGTTCCTTTTTGCTGCAACCGGTCAGGCCGGCACACAACACGAGCAGGGCAGCAACAACAGCACGGAGGTCTGTACGCAAGGACAGAAGAGTAACAGCCATGGGGCACTCCTTGTGGGCATACCGCTTAAATAAGGTAGTTGTTCAAGACTAGCAGAACTGAGGTGAGTTGCAAGGGGGACAAACGTAAAAAATGGTAAGGGGAGCGGCTTGTTATCGCAGCAAAACCACATCTGCGGCCCAGCGGCAACGTGGAGGAGAGGGGACGGAGCGCGGCCAGGGAAACGGGCGCCGCCCACCGCTACAGGCAGCCGCGTACAGGCTATGCGCAACCCGATCCGCAGAGCCGCTCAAGCTCGGCTGAGAGCTGCGCCAACAGCACCGGTTTGGCCAGGTAGCCGTCAAAGCCGTTTTGCAGGAAGGTATCGCGGTCCCCCCGCAGGGCATGGGCGGTCACGGCAATGATCGGCAGATGCGCGCCGCTCTCCCGTTCCTGCCCGCGAATGACCCCGGCGGCCTCAACACCCCCCATCACCGGCATGGCAATATCCATCAGGATCGCATCAAAGCCGCCCTGACGCCAGGCCTCCAGCAGCTGGGAGCCGTTCTCGACAAGCTCGGCCCGATGCCCCAGCTTGGTCAGCATGGCCTTGAGGGTGTCGGCATTGAAGCGGTTATCCTCAGCCACCAGCAGGCGCAGGCTCCTGGTGGCCTGCGGCAGCGCCGTCCCTGTCGCGCTAAACCCCGGGTCGGCCTGCAGCGCCTTGGTGCGCAGCATGAACGGCAGTTCCAGGAAAAAACAGCTGCCCTGGCCCGGCGTTGATTCGGCCCAGATCCGCCCCCCCATCAGTTCCGCCAGGCGGCGGCAGATGCTGAGCCCCAGACCGGTGCCGCCATATTTGCGGGTGATGGAGTTGTCGGCCTGCTCAAAGGGGGCAAAGATCCGTTCCAGCGCCTCCGGCGCCATGCCGATGCCGCTGTCGCGCACGCTCAGACAAAGGGTCAGACTGGTTGCGCTGCACTCCGTCATGACGGCACTGATTTGGATACTGCCCTGTTCCGTAAACTTGATGGCATTACTGAGCAGGTTGAGCAGGATCTGCTTCAGGCGCAACTGGTCGCCGTACAGAATGTCGGGAATGGTGTCATCAAGCTGTGTCACCAGGCCCAGATGTTTTTTATGAACCTGGGCGATCTGGGTGGTCACCAGCTCCTGGATACTGCGGCGCAGCGAGAAATCGGTATATTCCAGCTCCAGCTTGCCCGCCTCCACCTTGGAGAGGTCGAGGATATCGTTGATCAGCGAGAGCAGGTTGGCGGTACAGGCCTGGGCACAGTTCAGATAGTCACGTTGTTCCTCGCTCAGTTCGCCGAATCCGAGCAGTTGCAGCATCCCCACGATGCCGTTCATCGGCGTCCTGATCTCATGACTCATGTTGGCCAAAAATTCGCTCTTGGCGTGGTTGGCGGCATCGGCGGCACGGCGGGCCTGTTCCAGCTGTTCCTGGTATTGCTTGCGTTCGGTCACATCGCGGGTGATGTTGAGCAGGCACTCAACCTCGTTGACGCTGATGATCCGCCCCGACATCCAGCCGGTAAAGATCGAGCCGTCCTTGCGCCTGAAGCGAGCCTCCAGGTTGGTGACAAAACCATGGGCGCGGATCTCTTGCACCAGCCGTTCACGCTCGGCCGGGTCGGCCCAGATATCCAGCTCCAGCGATGACTTGCCCAGCACCTCCTCGGCCTGATAGCCGGACATCCGCACAAAACCGTCATTGACCTCCAGATAGACCCCGTCCGCCAGCCTGTTGAGGTTGACCGCATCGGGCGAGGCCTTGAAGGCACTGGCAAACTTTTCCTCCGAAAGCCGTAACAGCTCATAGGCCCTGGTCCGCTCGGAGATGTCGCGCGAGATCCCCAGCACCCCCAGCAGGTTCCCCTCGGCATCGTACATGGGGGTCTTGATGGTCTCAAAAAGCCCGTGATAGCCGGTGGCGGCAAAGGTCAGCCACTCCTCGTTGAGGGAAGGCCGGCCGGCCAGTACCGCCTTGCGGTCATGCTCACGGAAGAAATCGGCCAGCTCTTTACTCACAAAATCGTAATCGGTCCTGCCGACGATCTCGGCCTCTTTGGCCCCGAAGAAACTTTCAAAACTGGGGTTGCAGCCCAGATAGACCCCTTCGCTATCCTTGAGCCAGACCAGGTCCGGGATGGTCTCGATCAAGGTCCTCAGACGGGCCTCGTTCTGTTTCAGCTGCAGAAGCGCGTGCTGGTGGCCGGTCATCTCCTCCTGCAGGCGCCGGTTCAGCCGGCTGACACTTGCAAAACGCCAGGCAACCGCACCTGCCAGCAACAGGAGCGTCAGGCCACCCACCCCAAAGGCGCCATAACCTGAACCCTGCTTTTGGTCTCCCAAACCGGCAAGCAACGAACCGGCGGGCGGACCATCGTGGGGGGAAACGGCAGTGGCACTACCGGCGGGTGGGTCATGCAGTCTGCGCGGCACACTATCGCAAGAAGAGACGGGGGACGGGGGATCGGCACAAAAAACGGCAACAGCCGGTGTGGTGAGGTGCGAAACGCAGGAAAGAAGCAGCAGTGCTATGATCAGGATGAAACGCCTCATGCAGATCTCCCCACTGCAGGCTGTCGACATCTAGTTTGTAGCACAGTGTGAGGATTCTGCAAGCAGCTCAACCCGGTTACGTCCATGATGCTTGGCCCGGTAGAGGGCCTGATCGGCCCGCTCGATGAAGCTTGCGGCGGTTTCGGCGGGTCGGTAGCTGGTCACCCCCAAGCTGGCCGTGATCCGCAGTCCCTTGCCGAAATCGTACTGTTCCACCAGCTCCCGCAGGATCTCCGCCAGGATGGAGCCCTGCTGCTCATCACAGGGAGTCAGCACCACGAACTCCTCTCCCCCCCACCGGCTGAAGATGTCATGGCTCCTGATCCTGCCGGAGATCAGTTCGGCAAACTGCTGCAGCACCTGGTCGCCGACAGGATGACCGTGTTTATCATTAACCTGTTTGAAGAAGTCCAGATCCAGCATGATCAGTGACAGTGATGTGCGGTAGCGGCAGGCGCGGGCAATCTCGGCTGCCAGCAGGGTATCGAACATGCGGCGGTTGTAGATGCCGGTCAGGAAATCAATGCGGGCCTGGGTCTGCAGCAGCTCATTGGCATGCTTGAGTTCCTGCTGGGCCCGCCGGGTGTCGATGATCTCCCAGGTCACATCGGCCAGGTACAGAACCTCTTCGGCATCCTTGTCCGTATAGTCCACCGCCTTGTTGCCCACCCCCAGCACCGCCACGATCCGCTCGTCCCTGTTCACCGGCACCACCAGTTCCCGCATCACCGGCGCATGACCGGCCGGCAACCCCTTTTTATTGGGCAGCCCGGCATAGTCGTTGTGGATGACCGGCACTCGGGTCCTGATGCAGTCGGCCCAGACACCGGCCTGCTCCACATCATAATGCCTGCCGTGGGTCTCGGCCCTGCAGAACTCCTGCAGGGTGCGGGTTGACCAGGCCTGCAGGGTCAGGGCCTGCTGGTCCGGGTCCACAAAATGGTAGAACCCCACCGGGCTCTCACTTAAACGGCAGACCTCATCAAGGGCGTACTGCAGCAGTTCGTCAACCGTGTGCATGGTGGCGAACTCCAGCAACTGGTAGCGCACCTGCACCATCGCCTCTGCCCGGTGGGCGGCCCGCTCAAGGCTGGCCTGGCGCCGGTGCAGCAGGGCCAGCCCCAGGGAGCTGGCCAGGCAGGTCAGCAGGAACAGGCTGCCCTGGAACAGGGTCTCGTTGCGCCAGCTCTGCAGGATGACCGCCGGACTGCGGCTGATGATCACCACCAGCGACTTGTCCATCGCGAGCTTGGGCGGCTGCACGGTCAACAGCGCCGCCATGCGTTGTTCGCCGGTGGCATAGGAGAGATCGGTATAGATGTTTTCCATCCTGCCGCTGTGGATGTGACGGCTGAACAGCGAGCCGGGCACGGCCAGGTTCTTGCCGGCCTGACCGGCACGCTGCGGTGCGGTCATGAAGCGGATACCGTCGCCGTGGTTGAGGGTATTCCACATGTCCGGGGCGTACAGGGCCGAGTTGAGGATGTCGTTGATGTAGTCCGGGTCGATCCCGGCGGTCACCACCCCGCCGAAGCCGCCGTCTTTGGCCGGAATCACCTTGCTGATATTAAAGACATAGGCGTTCAGGATCGACTGAAAGGGCGGGGAGATATACAGCACCCGCGGATCGGGATGCTGCCGGGGGATGCGGTAATAGTCGCGGTGCCGGAAGTTGCCCCCCACCATGGCGGCGCGGTTGGCAGCCAGGATGGTGCCGTTGGCATCGGTAAAAAAGATGGTACGGATACCGGGGATGGCATCTGCCAGCACCGCCAGCCGCTTGTTGGCCCGTTCCTGGTTTGCCGGGTTTCCCAAAAGCGGCTGATCCTGCACCACCCCCTGCAGGGCCAGGCTGGTGGCCTCCAGCTGACGTTCGAGGTTCTTGCCGATCACCCGGGCCTGGGTCAGCAGGCGCTGCTGCTCCTGGCTGAGGAGCTGTTGCCGCATGGTCCACAGGTTGTAGGCGATGATGCTGCCAAAGGAGACCAGGGCCACAGCCAGGGCCAGCCAGTGCAGGGAGTTGCGCTGTCTCAGACGCTCGGTCATGCAAACCCCACGCAGCCGTCCGCCGGCTGCTGCCCCTGATACTGCTGCAGCATGGCCTCGCACGCCGTCACCAGCTGCTCCATATCCTGATGCTGCTCCGCCAGTTGCAGGCCGGCCACGCTGACGGTACAGGCCGCCCCCTCGCTCTCGCGAACACGGAGGGTACGGGCCTTTTCCCTGATCCGCTCTGCCACCTGGGCGGCATCCTGCAGGCCGGATTCGCTCAGCAGTATGCCGAAGGAGTCCTTGCCGGTACGGCCGATCAGGTCGCTGGAACGCACCGAGTCACGGCAGAGGGCGGCCAGCTGCTGCAGGATCTGGTTGCCGGCCGGATAGCCGTGCTGATCGTTGAACTGCTTGAACTGGTCGAGGTCCACCAGCAGCAGGGTCGTGGCCCGGCCGTAGCGCTGGGCCGCCACCAGATCGCGGTTGCCCAGTTCCAGGAATATCTTGCGGTTGTACAGCCCGGTAATCCGGTCGCAGACCGCATAGGCGTAGATTTCCTGCTCCAGCTGTTTCTGGCGCGAGATATCCTCCATGATCCCTACAAAGCGGCAGATCTGGTTCTCCTGGTTGCGGATCGGGGCAATATGCAGGTGCTGCCAGTAGTGCTCACCGCTCTTCTTGCGGTTGTACAGCTCGCCGCTCCAGGCATAGCCGCGGCTGATGGTGCTCCACATGTTGCGGTAGGTCTCGGGCGCGGTCTGGTCCGACTGGAGGATGCGGGGGTTGCCGCCGATCAGCTCCGCCGCGGTGTAGCCGGTCAGTTCCTCCACCCGTTCACCGACATACTCGATGGTGCCGCGGATGTCGGTCACCAGGATCAGGCCGGGAGACTGATTGATGGCGGCAAAAAAACGCGCCACCTGCATCTCCTTGTACATGCGCGGCGAGAGATCCTGGGCCAGAAAGACCAGGTAGGTATCATTCCCCCGCTCCACCAGGGTCATATGGGCCTGGATCCACTGTTCCCGGCCGCCGATGTTGACGGTCACATCGCGGCAGACCTCGTGGCCGCCGGCGATCGCCTCCTCGGCCATCTCAAGCAGTCCGGCCTCACGCCACCAGTCCAGCTGCCGGAAGTTGCCATTGCAGGGGTGCCAGCTGCTGCAGCCCATCAGGCGCCCCATGGCCATGTTTTTGTGAAGGCACTCCCCGGTGGTGCGGAAGGTGGCAATGGCCATGCCGTTGGCCTGACTGACCGGATAGAGGTCGAAGGAGGCGCTGCTGATGCCCGGTTTGAACTGGTTCAGCCTGAAGTTGTCCAGAAAGCGGTAACTACGGCTGTCCTTGTCGTAGTAGACCGGGTAACCGGCCGCCTGCAGGTGGTTCAGGTAGCGGTAGATGGTACGGATACCGACATGGAATTCCTGCGTCAGCAGTTCTGCCGTGACCTGTTCACCACTGTCCAGTTTCTTGAGGATGGCGGTCAGCGCATCGATCTTGTTGCTGTATTTGTACATAACCCTCTGGGAAGCCCTTTACCCTGGATCAGACCATACACCGTCCAGAACAGGATGTTACGGACATCATTGGTCTTTTTTAAAATGACAACGTAATCATGGACTATAGCAAAGGCCGGTGACAGCTGTCTGTCACTTTGCTGGCACGGTGTAAAAATAAATTTGGCCGGTTCAGACAGACGACGCATCCGGCACCAGGGGCCGCTGAGAGCGGGCCCCCCTGATCCGGCGCGGCCCCGACCCGTGCACAATTCACCGGATTGTCACCTGATCCGTTCCGATTCGCCATAATTGCCCGCTACAATCGATTGTCAAAGTGAACGCAATCCAGGGGGACCGATGACACCACCGGCCAGCCATACCGTGCCCCAACCGGAATACAAGCAGACGACAGCAACCATCAGACAGGCCCTGGCCCTGGCCGGGGTCCAACTGGACCATCCGGCCAGCCTGGCTGCCTCACTACCGTTTGGGGCCGATGACCTGACCGCCGGTTCCGAGAGCGAACTGCAGGCCGTGGTCTGCGGTGAACGCCAGCAGGTTGACCTGCCGCTGGCCATTGAGCAGTCCAACTTCTTTGCCAACATGATGAAGCGGGCCGCAGCCGGGGAGACCCCCCGCACGGTGGTGGCCGATCTGGAACGGTTTCTGGCCGATAACCAGACCAGGGTCTGGGAAAACAGCTGGGTCCGTTTTCCGCTCAAACGCCTGTCCGCCTTTGCCCGCCAGGTACTGGACAACGACCTGCTGGCCGACAAGCAGAACCGCTCAGCGGGCCAGCGGGCCGACAGCGGCCGTTTCTTCTTCCAAGACGACAACGGTCAGGTGATGCTGCGGCTGCCGATCAGCTACCTGCTCAAACTGTCTCTGGCCGACCTGCTCGGTTCCCAGCAGATCCTGCCGGAGCTGCTGCGCAAGACCGGCATCAGGCTTTTGGAGCATTACCTCAACGACAACACCTCGCCGGAGACCTTTTCCTTCAACGTGGTCCGCCTGACCCCGCACGAGGGCATGGGCCGGGCCATTGCCGCCGAGACCGCCCTCCGCTTCCTGATGACCCAGTTGCTGGTGCGTTACGCCAACCGCAGCTTCGGCCTGTCCGAGCTGGGGCAGCAGGCCATGGTCTACTTTGCCCCCCATCCGCCGGTGCGGCAGAAGGAGCTGAACAACCATGTGCCGGACAGCTTCTACCGCGAGCTGTTCATGAGCCCCTGCCTGGCCGGCTGGGACCGGGGCGAGGACAAGTTCCGCTACATGCAGCTCTGCCACCAGGTACTGTCCCGCAGCCAGTTGAACGCGGTGGCCAAACTGAAGGATGCCGGCATCATCCTCAACAACCTGGTGGTGCTGCCGAATGTCTCCAATGTCAGCCTGGCCAACAACGGCACCCATGTAAGCCTCGGCAGCCGCCGCCTGACCGCGGCGCTGAAGGACAGCAGCAGCGGCTTCAAGGCCGAGCACGAAAAGCTGCTGGGCGACCTGACCATCAAACTCTGTGAGCACTTCCTGCCGCTGTTTGTCGGCACCTACAGCGCCGCCCCGTTCCGGCTGGCCTTCACCGATTTCCACCCGGAAAAGGCCCTGGGGTTCCTGCCCCACGAGCTGGACTACACCCACCTGCGGATGCTCTGGCGGCGCTGGCGCAAAAAGGCCGATCTCTCCATCTTCGGTCAGCCGCTGACCCCCTTCGGCCCCGTGCCGCTGGATTCGTTGATCAGCCGCGTCTTTGGCCTGAAGGGCGACTTTGTGCCGGACTACCGCCTGGTGGATTATCTGGTCTGCCTGCTCTCAACCGACCACAGCCCGGCCTTAAGCGGCAGGCTCGGCAACACCGATCTGCTGCGGCGGGACCTGGCCGACATGGGGGTCTTTGACGAGCAGATGTCGGTCTACCTGCTCTACAAGCAGCGGGAATTTGCCAAGATGGGCTTTTCAGGCTTTGAGGGGCGCCACTACAGTCTGTTCCCGAGTTTTGCCAACGACATGGGGCGGGCCGCCGACCTGCAGGCCCTGATGACGGCCCTGGCCTACAAGTACATGGCCCATGGCGTTGATCACAGCTGGATCCCGGACGACCCCAGCCTGGAGAGTGAGCGGCGCCAGATCTTCTTCGGCAGCGCCATCGGCATACCCACCTTCTTTGTCCGCAAGGACAGCCGCAACCGCTTCCTGACCATGATCATCGCCAAGACCAGGGGGGTGCGCCCCAGCCGACGCTATCCCGGCTACCTGCGGGTCCAGATTGACGAATACCGCAAGGCCCTGCTGCAGCTTGTGCGGGCCGACGGGGCCGACCTGATCGAGGCCATGTCCCTGCAGGAGACCCTGCGCGACCTTGAGCAACGGCTGCAGCAGCCAGAGCTGTACTCTGCCGCAGGCCGCCTGACCCGCGGCATCCTGGAGCGGACCAACAGCAGGTCAGCCCTCAGGACCGAGGCCAGCCGGTTCAACCTGGAGGCGGAACAGTACTACCGCACCACCCTGCTCAACCAACAACTCGAGGAGGCCCTGGAGCTGTTCCAGCAGCAGTGCCGCCATCTTGAACAGGCCGGGACAGAGCTGGACGAGCCGCTGCGCACGGCCCTGCGGCTGGTGTTGCAGGGCCAGGACAGTGCCGGCTTTCTGCAGGCAGTCAGACAGGATCTGCTGCAGGACCGGGCCGATCTCGGCCTCCTGCAGCGCCTGATGAACCTGGTACTGCTGGTGGTGCATCACGAGGCGCAGCAGAGCGCCGGATCAGACCGGACAGGAGGTAAAGGCAGGCATGCTGCAGCACCAGTATATCGAGCGGGATAGTGGTGATGTCGTAACCGAGGCACTGCTGGGGGACCGGCTGGTGCACCTGCTGTACCACCAGGTGCGCGAAAACAGCACGGCCCTGTTCAGGCTGCTGACCAGCAGCCGTTCCTCCGGCATCCTGGGGGCGGTTACCTTTGACCGGCCGCTGCTGAATCGCCGTTCCTT
Source organism: uncultured Geobacter sp. (assembly GCA_964622705.1). GTDB lineage: Bacteria > Desulfobacterota > Desulfuromonadia > Geobacterales > Pseudopelobacteraceae > Trichlorobacter. The sequence goes on from CAZUSH010000041.1 coordinate 14,487, forward strand.
TGCAGCCCGCTGCGGGATCGACCTGCGCGAATGCCTTGACCCGCCCCACGAGCTGGACACGGCCCGCAAGGTCTTTGAGCGCAAGATCCGCTTTGAACAGTGCCGCCCCATGCCTGCTGATCCGGGCTGTGTGGTCTCACCGGCCGATGCGCGGGTGCTGGTGGGATCGCTGCAGCAGCACTCGCACTTCTTTTTAAAGGAAAAATTCTTTTCCTTTGAAGAACTGCTGGGGCCGGACCAACACGACTGGCACCGCAGCTTTAGCCAGGGCGATTTTGCGGTGTTTCGCCTGACCCCGGACAAGTACCACTACAACCACACCCCGGTGGCGGGCCGGGTGATTGCCCATTACGCCATTGAGGGCGGCTATCACTGCTGCAACCCCGGTGCCGTGGTTTCGGTTGCCACCCCCTACTCCAAGAACAAGCGGGTCGTGACCATCATCGACACCGATGTGGCGGATGGCACCAAGGTGGGACTGGTGGCCATGATCGAAGTGGTGGCATTGATGATCGGCGAGATCGTACAGGCCTACAGCAGCCACGGCTATGATGATCCACAGCCGCTCACAAACGGCATGTTCCTGGCAAAGGGACAACCCAAGAGCCTGTACCGCCCCGGCAGCAGCACCGACATCCTGCTGTTCCAGCCCGGCCGGGTCTTGTTCGCGCCGGACCTGCTGCAAAACCAACTCCGCAGCGGTGTTTCCAGCCGTTTCAGCCACGGGTTCGGCCGTCCGCTGGTGGAGACCGACATCAAGGTCCGTTCCTTGCTGGCCACGGCACGGAGTTGACCAGCCGCCACCTGTGCAGACAGACAGGCATGGTCCTGCTGCTCTGCCTGTGCCTGCTGGCAATCTGCCAGACAGCCGAGGCACGCCTGCACATTACCCTGCTGGATCCGGCCCGACTCAACAGCCTGGCGGTCAGCGGGCCAGCCATCAGGGACGCTCAGCATCTGCTGACCCAGGCCTTCCCCGCAGCACGGGTCAGCCTGAACCAGCCGGGCGCCGACATCGTCCTGCAGCTACCGGTTTTTCGCCTTAAAAACAGGACGTATACTGTCGCAGTCAATGCACTGATACCGCAACCAGCGCTGCCTGACCGCTCCTACGCCTGGCGCTCCAAACGGCAGGGCAGACGGCTGCTGCTCAGACTGGAGGCCCGCAGCACCGCCGGAGTGGCCTGCGGCCTGTACGGGCTGTTGCAGGAACAACTGGGTATCAGGTTTATCCACCCGCGCCAGACCAGCATCCCGCACTATACCCGCTGGCCGCTCAAGCCAGCGTTCAGTTTTTCGGCGCAGCCCCGCTTTGCCTACCAGGGCTTTCATCTGCACACCCTGCACCCGATTGAGCTGACCGAACAGCTGCACGATCCCGCTTACCCCAACGGGTTTGAGGATCTGACCGCCTACCTTGACTGGCTGGCCCGCAACGGCCAGAACAGCTTCCAGTTTTTCCTGCTGCGGGGGATCGACCGCACGACCTGGTTGCCCCATGCCCGCCGCATTGTGGCCTATGCCCACCAGCGCGGCATCGCCTGCGGGGTGGAGATCTCACTGGCCATGCTGCAGCAGCAGGCCTTTCAGGCCCTCACCCTGCTGCGGCCCATCCCCGGCTACAGCACCCAGGTTGAGCAGACCCTGGCCTGGCTGTTCCAGGTACCCTGGGACTTCATCACCCTGGAGGCGATGATGGGCGAACATCTGCCGCTGGTCAGCCTGCTGCTGCCAACAGCCCAGCGCCACCTGGAACAGCTGGTGGCCCACACCTACCACCGGCCGCTGCTCTATGCCACCCATGTCATCCGACAAAACAAGGCGGTGCGGCGCCCCCTGTGCCCGGAGAGCGGCATCCTGATCCACACGGTCATGTGTTACTCGGCCTCCGAGGCCAAGGCGCCGGTGTACGGCAATTGCAACCAACGTTTCATGCTGAAGGCAGCGCAAGCGGAACAGCAGCACCGCCTGACCTGGTACTGGCCCGAGTCATCCTACTGGGTCGGCTTTGACAGCCCGGTGCCACTGCTGTTGCTACCATACCTCTCCAGCCGCCTGGATGATATCAACGTAATGGCGCAACTGGGGCTGGCCGGTCACCTGACCTTTTCCTCGGGCTGGGAATGGGGCTACTGGCTGATCGACTGGAGCATTGCCCGCTGGTCGTGGCGCTACCGTCAAAACGGCCGCCTGCGTAGCGATACGGCACTTTCCGGGCTGAATGACCTCTTGCCCGATCCCGCGCTCGGCAGGCTGTGGCAGCAGGCCCTGCAACTGCAGAACCAGTATCTGAAGGATCACGAGCTGCTGCGTTTCATGGCTGCTGCCCTGCCGTTTGCCGAACTGCCGGAGCCGTTCAGGCTGCCGTTCCAGCCCACCCCTGACTTCACCTATGGCTGGCTGCTCAAGCGGGCTGATCAGGCACAGGCCAGCGCAATCGCCCAGGGACCGGTTACGCGGCTTGAGCAGTATGGCGTTGCCATGGGGCAGCTCACTGCGCAGTTGCGCCAACGCATCAGACTGTTGCAGCAGCAGCACCGCCTCACCGGCGACAGGGCCGGTCTGGCTGACGAGCTGGTCACGGCCCTGCAGGTCACTTCATTGCGGGCCCAGCACCGCAGCCTGACCCTGCGGGCCTTGATCGCCAAGCGTCGCAGCAGCTGCGGCGGCCTGGCTGCTTGCCAGCATTACCTCAGCCGCGCCCAACTGGTACGGGCCCAGGCCCAGGTCCTGGTTACCCGGCAGGAGCAGCGCTACCGCTATCCAATCAACCTGTTGGCGCGCAGGCGCAGCAGCCTGACCGCCTATCCGTTCGGCTACCTCTATCCCGCCAGCAGGCTGTTCTTCTGGGAGCGGGAGGAGCAGCAGGTGCAACAGGGACGTTTTGACCCGTTTTTCATGAATTTGTGGGATGTGTGGCGCACACTGGGCTTAAAAAGTCTGTTTTCGCATTAAAAAGCGCAACTATTCACACAATCGCAACCTGATCGTCATGAGAGGATGCTAGTGTCACAGCAGCCAAAACCATCACGTTATTGCCACAGCATACAGCCCGGTTTCAGTTCAAGGATGATCTCAAGGCGGCGAGGAATTCGGCGACGCAGGCATACAGGCAGTACGCCGAGGAGACGATGACGAGCCAACGCCGAGAGCGCCTTGCCATGGAAGCGGGCAGGGACAGAGCGCTATGAAGACCTACAAAGCCGACCTGCACGTCCATTCCAGCCACTCCAACAAACCGACCTACTGGGCCATGCGCAAGTTCAACTGCCCGGAAAGCTACACCGCGCCGCTGCAGCTCTACCAGTCGGCCCTGGCACGCGGGATGGACTTTGTCACCATCACCGATCACAACGCCATCAGCGGCGCCCTTGAGATCGCCCACCTGCCCCAGACCTTCATCAGCTCGGAGATCACCGCCCATTTCCCCGAAAACGGCTGCAAGGTCCACGTGGTGGTGCTGGACATCACGGAGTCCCAGTTCCACGAGATCATGGGACTGCGCAAAAACGTGCATGAGTTGACCGCCTATCTCAAGCAGCAGCGGATCGCCCATTTCCTGGCCCACCCGCTCTATGCCCAGAACGACAAGCTGACCATCGAGATCATCGAACGCAGCCTGCTGCTGTTTTCAACCTTCGAGGTCAGAAACGGCTGCCGGGCAAGGCGTTTCAACCAGGTAACCGAGACCCTGGTCGGCTCGCTCACCCCGGCCATCATGGAACGGCTGGCGGACAAGCACGGTATCGCCCCCGGCAGCCCCACCCCCTGGCTGAAAGGGATTGTGGGCGGCTCGGACGACCACGGCGGCCTGTTCATTGCACGGGCCCATACCTGCGCCCAGGCCGGCGCAACCCTGCCGGAGTTCCTGACGGCCATCCAGAATGGCCGAAGCTGGGCGGATGGCCAGCATGGCGGACCGCTCACCATGGCCCACAGCCTGTACGGCGTGGCCCACAGCTTCTACCGCGAACGTTTTGGCGAACGCAGGCGCACGGCCACCCCCTTTGTCAGCGCCCTGCTGGACCGGTTCTTCAACCTGGGGCCGGCCAAAGGGTCGTTTGTGGAGAAGATCAGGCTGTTCGTGCTCAAGAACCTGCCGGAGTCCGGCTCTACCAGGGAGAAGAGCTTTGAGCAGCTGCTGGACAGCGAGGCCCGCCAACTGCTGAACGACGCCCCGTTTCTGGCTGAACTGAAAGAGGCCGACTTAAACCGCAAGATCTTCATGGTCACCAGCCGCCTGGTGAACCGGATTCTGTACCAGTACACCACCCGCTTTCTCTCCCTGACCATGCAGGCCGGGTTCTTCGAATACCTCAACACCGTCGGCACCATCGGCCTGGTGCACCTGCTGGTCTCGCCCTACTACCTGGCCTTCTTCCATCAGCACAAAGGCAAGGAACTGATCGCCGCCATCCGGGCGCGTTTCCCCGAGGCGCCGCTGCAACCGGTTGAGGAGAAGATCGCCCTGTTCACCGATACCCTGGATGAGATCAACGGCGTGGCCATCACCATCCGGCGCCTGATCGGCACGGCCCGCGAACGGGGGGTCAAACTGACCGTCATCACCTGCAGCGACCATGACAGCAGCCAACGGGAAGGGGTCAAGCAGTTCAAGCCGGTGGGCGACTTTGTGCTGCCGGAATACCCGGAACTGAAGCTGAGCTTCCCGCCGATCCTCGATCTGCTGCAGTACATTGAACAGGAAGGCATCACCAGCATCCATGTCAGCACCCCCGGCACCGTCGGGCTGCTGGGACTCTTGATCGGCCGCCTGATGGACATCCCGGTGGCCGGCACCTACCATACCGACATCCCCCAGTACGTGCGCACCCTCACCAACGACGAGTTCCTGGAGCAGGCCGCCTGGAGCTACATGACCTGGTTCTACAACCAGATGGAAGAGGTACTGGTGCCGTCGGCCGGTACGCGGGAGCAACTGCTGTCACACGGCCTGGCCCCGGAAAAGCTGCAGCCGCTGCCCCGCTGGGTCGATACGGAGCAGTTTTCTCCTGTCAAGCGGGTGGAACAATACTGGCAACAGCGCGGCCTGGCAGGGGAGCTGACCCTGCTGTACGTGGGACGCGTATCAAAGGAAAAGGCCCTTGACCTGCTGGTAGAGGCCTTTCGCACCCTGGTGCGGGAAGGGCTGCCGGTTGGTCTGGCCATTGTCGGCGATGGCCCCTACCGTGCCGAGATGGAGGCTGAGCTGGCCGGGTATCCAGCCCTGTTCACCGGTTTTCTGCAGGGAGAGCAGTTGCAGCAGGCCTATGCCTCGGCCGATCTGTTCGTCTTCCCCAGCGCCACCGACACCTTTGGCAACGTGGTGCTGGAGGCCCAGGCTGCGGGTCTGCCGGTGATCGTCTCCGATGCGGGTGGACCGCGTGAGCTGATGCAGGCCGGCAGCACCGGCCTGGTGTTCCCGGCCGACGACCTGACCGAACTGCTGGCAGCGCTGCGCAGACTGGCGCAGAGCCCGTTGCTGCGGGTCAGGATGGCCCAGGCAGCCCGCAACTTTGTGCTGGAAAAGGCCCCGGACAGCGCCACCACGTACAGCACCATTCTGCAGCCACGCCAGGCCGCAGCAGCGTAAACAGAGGCGCTGCTGAAAATGTCACCTGATGAGCGCTATTCTTCCACCAGCAGTTATCCCCCCTTTGCTAAAGGGGGAGCTCATTCTGACGGAAAACCGGCAAAAACGTCATGAGGAAGGCCGGATACCAGGCGTAGGTTGTGCAGCGACTGAGGCATGGCGTGTAGCGAGACGAAGGAGCTGCTAGCTTTGCAACGCAGTAGACGGCCTCCGCAATAGTTTTCCAGCTACGGTTCACCAAACTATCACCTGACAGTCACCGCGCTGTCACACACAGCGGGTATGGTTGCCCCATCAGGCTGGCTATCACCACGCACAGGAGCCTTCCATGCAGACCTACCCCGATTGCATCACGGTCTATCAGCTACAGGCCGGCAACACCGCTGCCAAGCTCTCCAACCTGCTGCTGCCGTTCGAGGCCATCAAGCGCCACATGCAGCGCAAAGGCTACTGGCGCGATACCGCCTCCATAATCGGCTATGACGGCTATGCCCAGCTGGGCCGGACCCTCTACGGCTTCAAGGTCATACCCCAGTCCTGCGAGCAGAGCAGATGACAACCTACACCCTTTTCGGAACCGCAACCCTGCTGCTTACCCTGTACCTCTGGTGGGGCTTTACCGCCCTGCCGGCCGAGCGCTGGCAGATCCTGGCCACCGTGCCTGAACACAAACAGCCCCAGGGCAGCTGGCAGGGGATCAACTTTACCTGGTACGGCCTCTTGACCGCCAACGCCTACCTGGTGGCAGTGGCGGTACTGCTGATACTGCTGGGCTCGGTGGGAGTGGCGCCGCCGGCCACGGCCCTGCTGGCCCTGGCCATGCTGCTCTGCTGCGTACCGGCCTCACGCCTGGTGGCGCGGCTGGTAGAGAAAAAGGCCCACACCTTCACCGTGGGCGGGGCGGTCTTTGTCGGCATCCTGCTGACCCCCTTCATCATCCTCCTGGTGAACCGCCTGGCAGGTCCGCGCCTGGGCTTCAGCATCCCGGTCATGGCGGCCTGTGCTGCCATTGCGATTGCCTATGCCTTTGGCGAGGGGCTGGGACGGCTGGCCTGCATCAGCTTCGGCTGCTGCTACGGCAAACCGGTGGCCACAAGCAACCGCCTGTTGGTGCGGCTCTTCAGCGGGAGGGGCTTCCGCTTCTTTGGCAGCACCAAGAAGGCCGTCTATGCCGACAACCTGGAGGCGGTGGAGCTGATCCCGGTCCAGGCCCTGACTGCGGTGCTCTACTGCAGCTGCGGCCTGCTGGCAAGCGGGCTGTTCCTGACCGGCCACCACACCAGCGCCTTTTTGCTGGCCACCAGCGTGACCCAGGGCTGGCGTTCCTGGTCCGAGACCCTGCGGGCCGATTACCGCGGCAGCGGCAGGATCTCGGCCTACCAGATCATGGGGATCATCGGGGTGCTGTATGCCCTGGGCATGGCCCTGCTGCTGGGGCATGAAGCCGTATCCCCGGCCGACCTGGTCCGCGGCCTGACCGGTATCTGGCACCCGGCCCTGCTGCTGTTTCTGCAGGGGATCTGGCTGGCCATCTTCTACTACACCGGCCGCAGCAGCGTGACCGGGGCCGTTGTCAGCTACCATGTCCACCATGACCGAGTCTAAGCACCGCTTCCATTTCAGGGCGCTCTCTGCGTTGGCCCGGCTGCCTGAATCGCTCTCAACACGCTTGACGAGCATCCTCTCCAGCGGCCTGAGACCGCAGCAGTTGCTGCTGACCAGTTGCATCGGGATCGGCGTGGGTACGCTGCCGCTTTTGTGGGGCAGCTCCCTGCTCTGCCTGCTGATCGCCAAACGGCTGCAACTGAACCACCTGGTACTGCAATCGCTCAACTACCTGCTGTACCCGCTGCAACTCTCCCTGTTGCTGCCGTTCTGCAGCCTGGGGATGCGGCTGTTCCCCTGGGGCCCCGCCCTTCCGGCTGACGGACTTTTCAGCTTACTGCACCGCCATGCCGATAACCGCCTGCTGCTGCTACTGCTGCTGAACCTCAAGGCCCTGGGGGCCTGGCTGTGTGCCGTACCGCCGCTCTTGGTGCTCGGCTACCTGCTGGCAACCGCAAGCAGGGGGGCCCGCTGGAACCGCGCCAGCCTGCCCGAACTGCCCTGAAGCCCGTCTCTGCGCCATGAGCAGTCAGCCCGCCCCATTGACCACTGAAGAGGCACTGACTCTGTTGCGCCATGCCGTGCTGTTAAACGGCGAAGGCTCCACCAGCCTGTCCCGACAACAGCTCATGCAACTGCTCTGCGCCCGCAAACGGACCCTGGCCGAAGACGACCGCAGCATCGATGCCCTGCTGTTCGATCTGGGCAAGCTGCTGGACGAGCAGATCAGGGATGGTGCACCTGCTGCGGTCAAGAAACGCTTTGACCTCTTAACCGACTGCTTTCACAAGCTGGAACTGGGTATCAGGCATTTGAGCCATCTGGCCTTCATGGGCGGCGGCAGGATGGATCTGGCGCAACTGGTGGAACTCAAGCAGGACATGGAGTGGTTCGAGTCGCTGCAGGCCGGTTTTTTTCAGCGGCTGGTGGTGGACGACCTGCTGAAAAGCCCGCTTCTGGACAGTTACGGACGCCGCCGGGTCAAGCTGCTGGTGGAGGGGCTGGCCCAGGTCGGCGCCGTCAAAACCCAGAAGCAGGAGGTAACCTGCTTTGACCTGCAGGCGGTGCAGGCCATCATCCGGCAACTGGAGACCCTGGAAAAGGAAGAGCGCCTGTTCATGCAGCTGGCCGAGATCATGGCCGAGCAGGTCAAACAGCAGCAACATACCCTGACCACCCCCCAGGGGCGGGAACTGCTCAAACGGCTCACCACCATTGAACTGCGCCGCAGACACGCCGTAGAGGGGGATATCCCTGACAGCCTGTTCCAGAAGGCCTTTGACCTGGTCAAGCTGGAGGCGATCTACACCAACGTGGTACTGCCGCAGGTGCTGCGGGGCAATCGCACCTTGCGGCAGGAGTTCATTGCCAGCTCCGGCCTCGACCTGTTCTACCTGGAAGAGCTGGAGGAGCAGTACTGCGTCAAGCAAGCCCTGCCGGCCGATACCCTGAGCCGCCTGAGATCCATTTGAGATGTAACCAGTTTTTCCCCCACCCGTCACGCAATTGTCATCTTTTACTGCTACGGTAGGCTGTTCCTGTGGTTGCAGGACAGACCTATTTGCAAGGACAGCTCCGTGTACAGTAGTGAGATCCCACTTTTAAAGGCCGTTGCCCAGACCATCGAGCCGGTACCGGGCAGCGCCCTGGTCAGCCAGGTGGTTGAACGCTTCCAGCGTGACAGCGCCCTGCTGGCGGTGCCGGTGGCAAGCGATGGCAGTTTTGCGGGGATCAGCAGCCGCAAGGATCTGTTTTTCCAGCACCTGGCCAAGCCATTTGCCCGCGACCTCTACAGCAAGAAGCCGATCAGCCAGCTTTTGGACAGCCGCCCGCTGGTGCTGCCGGCCGACTGGAACATCCACCAGGGCCTGGAAGCGCTGCTGCAGCACGACCCGGCCCTGTCCCACGACTGCTTTGCCGTCACCGACCAGGGGCGCTGCATCGGAATTGTGGCCGTGGCCGACCTGATGATGACCATCTCCCGTATGCAGGCCGGCCTGCTGGAGACCCTGGAGCAGCTCAGCCGCCGTATCCGCAGCGAGGTGGAGATGGCCCGCCGGATTCAGAACGACCTGCTGCCGGTTACCCCGCTTACGCGCAACAACCTGCTGCTGGTGGGGGATCTGGTCAACTCCACCGAGATCAGCGGCGATTTCTTTGACCTGTTCTTCCCCACGCCCGGTCAGACCGGCTTGCTGGTGGCCGATGTGACCGGCCACGGGGTCCAGGCCGGACTGGTCACCACCGCTGCCAAGGCCGGGCTGCAGACCCTGCTGGACAACGGCGTTACCCGTCCTGCCGAGCTGCTCTGCGGCATCAACCGCAGCATCCTGGCCACGGCCCGCCAGCAGTTGATGATGACCGCCCTGATCGCCCTGTTTGATCAGGAGCGTGGCTGTTTGCGGCTGGCATCGGCCGGCCACCCGTTTCCCCGGCAGTACCGGGCAGCCAGCCGGACCTGGCATGAACTGCCGCTTGAACCGGGCTTTCCGCTCGGCTTTGACGAACAGGCCGCCTATTGCGAGGCAGAGCTGGCCTTTTTGCCCGGCGACCGGCTGCTGCTATTCAGCGACGGGATCATTGAGGCGGAAAACAGCGCAGGCGAGCCGTTCGGCGCGGTCCGCTTCCAGCAGGTATTGCAGCAAGGCTGCGACCTGGAACCGGAGGCCCTTAAAGACCGGCTGCTGGCCGAGGCCCGCAGCTTCACCGGCCACGAGCTGTTCGAGGATGACGTGACCCTGCTGCTTGCAGCAGATCAAGGAGAGCATCAGCATGTTGAACCATGACAAATCAGGCCCCGCCACCATGGTCTTTGCGGGCAATTGTGATACGGCAACACCGGATCTGAACGGCCTGTTTCCCGACAGCCTGGACACCATCGAGCGCTACGTAAACGGTTCAGCCGACAAACCGGCCCTGATCGAAGAGCTGACCGCCCTGATCGGTGAGCAGGACGAACAGCACCAGTTATTGGGGCAAAAGGCGGCCCTGATGCTGGATGAGATGCTGGAGAACGCCCTCTATGCCGCCCCGCGTCAGGACGATGGCACCCCGCTGTTCAGCGACCGCCAGCCGCGCAGTCTGCTGCCCACTGAAAGCATCCTGTTGCGCTACCGCTTTGACGGCGACCGGCTGCTGCTTGAGGTACGGGACTCCTGGGGCACCCTGACCCAGGGCCAGGTCTTCTCCTATCTGGCGGTCAATACCAAAGAGCAAGCACCGGACCCTGACCGCACCGGGCGGGGCCTGTTCTTCATGTGGTGGCTGTTCGACCAGTTCTATGTGCGGATCTATCCCGGCCGCGAGACCGTGGTGGGAGGCAGCCTGCTGCTGCAGGAGGCATGACCTAAACAAGGTTTTGCCACAGAGATCCCAGAGCAAGGCCGCACCAAGCACCGGGTGAACCTGTTTTGGAAGTACCCCCGAACAAGCGCTTTTGTTGTCTCTGAGTCTCTGCGCCTCTGTGGCCAATGAGTTGTTTTTGGATTATCAATTAGTGAGGAAGACCCTATGTCTGCAACCTGTAGCATCACCCTGACCAAAGAGGCCCAGCAAGAGGTTGTCCTGCTTGCGGGCATTATCGATATGCAGGCTGAGACCGGCTTTGACGAGCTTGCCAACCGGATTGCCAGCCAAAGCGTGATCTTTGACTTCGGCAGTGTCGGCCGGATCAACTCCATGGGCATTGCCCTGCTGCTGCGCTGTTTCAAGCGCTTAAGCAGCGAGCAGCAGACCATTGTGCTGGTGCGGGGGCTGAACCAGATCAACAGCATGCTGTTCAAGATGAGCGGTGTGTTTCTGCTGGCAAAGGAAGTACGGTGAGTGGGGGCAGCCATGACGCTCTATCAACGGATCATGACCGTGCTGTTTCCGTATCGTCTGCTTGACGCCCGCATTGCCCGTTTCAAGGCCCTGGCCAAGCAGTACGAGGCCCAAAATCGGGCCTATTATGGTGAGTATCTTTCAAGCATCCTGTTCGATTGAGGCCGCTTCCATTGCAAGGCGCTCTCAGCGTTGGCTCGTCAGCGTCTCTTCGACGTACTGCGTGTACGCCTGCGTCGCCGCATTCCTCGCCGCCTTGAGATCATCCTTGCACTGAAACCGGCTGAGATATCTCGTGCAGCCTTGATGCGCAGACCTACGGCATAGAGAAGCGCATCTCCATCTCCATGCGGCAGTGCAGTACACGGACGATCTCAATCAGATCAAGCGATGTTTGGCGGTAAAAAATCATGTGGCTGCCAGCGCTGAATTTCCGGTAGCCGGCTCGAATGTCGCTGCAATCCTTACCGAGCAGTGGATTTACCGCCAAGCGGCGAAAACAGCCGTCAAGCATGGTCAGGTACACCACACGTTGCTCTCGGCCCCAAACCTCCTGCGTATACTGACCGATCTCCTTCAAATCGGCCTTTGCCGCATTCGTAAGGATAAAGTCCGGCATCAGTGAATCATCTCGCCATCAAGCTCTGCATTAAGGGCATCCAGACTATACTCTGCCGCACCGCTCTCCTCCCCTTCAACCAGGGCACGCCGCAACAGCGACAGTTTGGTTTCACGCTCTTCCAGCAACCGTAAACCGGCGCGAATCGCCTCGCTGGCAGAACCGTAATGCCCGTGCAATACCTGCTGTGAGATAAACTGTTCATAGTGGGGGCCAAGGGTAACACTGGTATTCTTTGACATGGCACAACCTCCGTAAACACTGACTCAATCACAAATTATAATATTTATTGGTATCGGTCAATGCATTGACTGAATCAATATGCCAGATTTGCTTATTCCATAAGCCTCGTGCAAAATGAGTCTCAATATTTTTTTTGCTGGACAGCCCCAGCCCGGCTGTTCTATACCAACCCCATTCAACCATGCATAAGGATCGCCCATGCGAACCCGGCCCATACACTGCGTACAGCACGCACCACTCAAAGACCCCGCCCCACCAGGCGGGGTCTTCGCATTTTCAGGGTGTAAAAAAATTTTACACTTCTCGCTAACGACTGGTAATCTTTACAAATTTTTACAGGAGAAAACAGCATGAGCCTGAGCCTTGGCGGACAACTCATCACGCACCAGACCCAGCTTAGCCACGCTTGCCAGCTTGTGCTTGGTTTGCTCGAAGGCGGCATCCAATGGTTTGCCTGGGCCGCTACCAGCCCAACAGAGCGTTACAACTTTGCTGACGAGGCCGACCTGCTCAGCCAGCTCCAACAGAGGCTGCACGCCTCGGGCTTCATGCTGCTGCCACGGCTGCAACTGCTGATCAGCCCGGTCACCCTGCTGTCGTTAGGGCTGAATGATCTGCAGGTGCTGGCAGCCGTAGAGGCAGGGGATGAGAGCGCAGTAAGCATCATCAAGGCCCGGGCACTGCTGGCAGCGCATGGCTTGCTGACCCGTGACGACCTCGCCCTGGTCCGCACCTGCCTGGAAGAGCTTGGGGTGTCCACCCTGCCGTTGTTCCAGGCCCCGGACCTAAGCGACAGCCTAGCGCTGCATCAGCTGCTGGTTGGAGAGAACGACACAACTCTGGACCAGATGCAAGAGGCTGCCGACTTTGCCGTGCAACAGGCAACCACGCCACGCGAGTTCTGCGACTACTGCCGCTTTTACCTGGACCTTGCCGCAGCAGATACCACTGACACCACCCCCGCAGCACGCAGCCAAAAGGCGCTGGCAGTGTTCACCACCCTGAGTCCACTCGTTTTTGGCGCGCTTGATTGCCCACAGCTCAGTGGCAGTGCTTCGCCAGCGGAAATACGAGCGGTCATCAGCTCTTTGAACGCACAACAGAAGCTGCTTGGTTTCAGCAGCGTAGCCCGCGCAGTCCAGCAGGTGGCGCGTCATACGGGCTTTCCGACTACCGCCTCTTCCACCACGGCGCAGGCTGTGCAGCAGTACTTGCTGGCAGCCCAAACCTTCCTGGGCGCAGCAAACCGCAACACCGCCCGGCTGGAGCAGGATGCCACCGTGGTTGCGCGTCTTGAAGGCGATACGAACTACGCAGAGCTATGCCTGGATAGTGGTGGAATGCTGTGGTTGAGTGAGTTTGGTGAAAAGGCTGAATGATAATTAAGTATATTGTCCCTGAAATTACCCGTACGGTTGCATTGCCGGTACGGAACCGGAAAAGCATATATTATTAGATGCCCAATCAAAGCAGAAAAGCATCTAATGTTATATACCTACGCAGTATCTAATATTGGATGCCAGCATACAATATTAGATACTGGCATATACTATTATATGCCAGCCTAAGCTGGTCAATAAGGAGTTGAACAACAAAACAAATCACGACAAAGAAAAGGAAGCTGACTTTGAAATACAATGAAATTGGCGATTGCATAAAGGTATCTGAAGTGAGTTTTGGCGGAATAGCGATGTTATCAGGTGGTCTTGATATAATGCCACCACATTTCAACCTTGACAAAGAAGACTCAAAACGGCTTCTGCTGGAGGCATATAATTTCGGAATAAATTTTTATGACACAGCTATACATACGGAATATGGTGATTCGGAAATTAAAATTGGTCATGCATTCAACAAACTGCGCGACAGGATCGTTATTTCTAGCAAAGCACGTGCGTATACAAAAAGTGATATGGAAAAGGCAATGCTGAGCAGTTTAAAGAACTTAGATACAAATTATGTTGATCTATACGGAATACATCAAATATCACCAACTAATTATGAAACTGCTATGAATCCAGATTATGGTGCCATATGTGCCCTTAGGGAAGCAAAGGCAAAAGGAACTATTAGATCAATAACAGTAGGTACACATCACGCTGATATTGCAGCTGAATGTAGTAAGTTTACAGATATTGATATGGTGCAATTACCTTACAATCCACTAGAGTATGGACTATATGATTCAGCTCTTACTGCTGGCTTAGACAAAAACAAAGTGGTGTTTCATAAAATACTTGGTGGTGGCATGTTGCCTGCACTATGCTCTATCAGTAGCTTGCTTCATTTTGCATTAAAGGAAAAACCAGTATCGGCTCTAGTAGGCATAGGTAATTTCTACCAATTATCAGAACTACGACAAGCTTATGAACACACCATAAATAATGAAAATACAATCTTACTACCTCATTCAGAGTGCAACAGATGCCAAAGCTGTATTTGTACTAAAGGCATAAATATCTCTAAATTATTGAGGTATAGAGCTTACGCCTTGTCAGGTTTTCACCGCTGGGCTTTAACTGGATTTACAAAATGCTACACTCTCAAATGTGATCGTTGTGGCGATTGTTTAACAACATGTCCTAGATCACTCAATATCCCATTGTTGATAGAAGAAGCTGAGAATTGGTTTCACGATCTTGTCAATTACAAGGAGGTTAACAAATGAAACGAGGTAAAGATTACATTGGTGTGGGTGTTGGCGCTGTTATTGTAAATGGCAAAGATGAAATATTGCTATTGTGTAGAAACAAAGCGCCAGAAATCGGGAGTTGGACAATACCAGGTGGTACGGTTGAGTTCGGAGAGAAGGTTGAGGACACCATAATTCGCGAAATTGAAGAGGAGCTGGGTGTCAAAAGTGAAATTATTGCATTACTAGGCGTAACCAACCATATTTTAGCAGAAGAAAAGACGCACTGGGTTTCACCTGCTTTCTTGGTACGCATTACGGGTGGTGAACCACGAAATATGGAACCACATTCTCATTCAGACCTAAACTGGTTCCCTATTAACAATCTGCCAAGCAACGTCACCATGACAACCTCAGTTGCACTCAGAAATTATAAAAAATATCTTGAAAATAAATAGGAATATATAGCTATGGAAGTAAAAGGGACTACCATCGCAGAAGTATGGAGTCAAAGTATTACTAAGTTATTATCTGAAGGTAAATGGGTTCCTACTGATCGCGGTCTAAGAGCGCTTGAGCTCTGTAACATGCAATTGCATGTTACAGAGCCTCTTACTCAACCAAGAACACCTGCTCATTATCCTTTCCCAACCAAATTTATAGAAGAATATGCCAATTCATTAATTTCTGAGGTTGTAAGTACTGAATCTGTGTACAACAGACTATATAGCTTCGGATCAAAAGGTCTCGATCAGGTTTCTGCTGTGTGTGATCAATTAATCA
Source organism: uncultured Geobacter sp. (assembly GCA_964622705.1). GTDB lineage: Bacteria > Desulfobacterota > Desulfuromonadia > Geobacterales > Pseudopelobacteraceae > Trichlorobacter. The sequence continues at coordinate 29,784 of CAZUSH010000041.1, forward strand.
GTTCATGGTCTAGCCGAAGAGCAGTATTAACAACATGGGATCCTGCTGTAGATTCACAAAACACTCATCCGCCATGTACGATCTACCTGCAATTATTGGTACGCGAAGAGAAGCTTAATTTAACAACAGTTCTTAGGAGCAATGATGCTTGGCTTGCTGCTCCTGTAGACATGTTAGCGCTAACAAATCTGCAGTCTCATATTGCAAATAAACTGAAAATAGACGTCGGTAGTTATAGCCAATTATCGGTAAGTTATCACCTTTATGAAATGGATTATCTAACCGCAAGTAACTTTTGCAAAGTAGGTACACCATGAAACAAAGTTCTGAATCATTTGACATCATGTATACCGGTTCTTCAGAGATTACCTTAGAATCTTGGGAAAAAATTATTCATGCCTTAATCACTTACGGAGAAAGGATATGGCTACACACTAGCGTGTCTATCTCAAAACATATTCCCAGTGAACTAAGACGACTTATAAGTCACACTTTTGATGAATTGAAAGAGGATCGATTGATATGTACATGGGACTACGAATATTCAAATAATCCATCAGGGTATCATTTAAAGACACTGCATAATGAAGACATCAAAACACTCTATTCTAATGTAAATTACCAAATAGAAAATTATTCTGCTATGGGCACACTATCTGGTCAAGAGCTCGAAGGTGCTGAAGTAACATCAAAAATAATACAATACAGACACGAATTATGGAATATAGGACTAGCAAGTCTACTTGATATTAGTTCTATATGTTATGACAAATCACCAACCAGAATGAAGGGTAATTATTCAAGCTACTATAAATACGAAATAATAAATAAACAGTATACTGAGAATATATTTGAGCAGCTTGAAATGCCTCCTTTAGGATTTTTGTCATGTAAAGATATCAAAGAAATTCGCGGTAAATCAGAGGCATTAAGAGCAAGATTAGCAGAGCCAATTAACTCTAAAATGATTGAAATGCCACCTTGTGAGGATTCCATAAAAACAGAGTGCGATGACATAATTTTAGAATTGAATTCTCTTATAACAGAACTGGCGAAAGACAAGTCATTAAAGTATTTGGGTAAAGATATTACCAAAGAATCAGTTATTGCGTCCTTAAGCGTATTAATGCCAAGTTTCGCTCTTTATACGTTTGCTGATAAAATGATGCTCTGGCTTAAAGGAAACAGAAAATATTCTTTCCTATTTTTTGCGCTTGAAACCAAAAATAGAGCATTTGAAAAGTACTCTAAAGCAATCAAAGCAGGTAGTGCTGAGATTTATTACAAAAGGTAATCACATATTTGGGCAAATTGACGAAGAAAATCAAATGTTCAACTAGCGCCAAGACCGGCCTAAAAGGTTCTTCGTCATTTCACGTGGGTTGATGGCAGTACCTATCAAGCTGAGCTTTCCAGCGATCAGGTATGCCACGGTAATCATGTTTTTGGGATTTCGGTAGCCCCGTGCCCTTGCCTTGGGGAAAAATACAGGGACACCATACCCATTAATGGTTGACGCTGTAAAGGCAGGAGGATGATTTTATCGCATGCCACGAATAGCCCGCATCATTGCACCCGGTATACCACATCACGTTACCCAACGTGGTAATCGCAGAATGGAAACATACTTCCGGGATGAAGACTATCAAGCGTATCTTGCCTTGATGGCCGAATGGTGCCGAAAAGAAATACAGGGACACCATACCCATTAATGGTTGACGCTGTAAAGGCAGGAGGATGA